>JBALWO010000018.1:0-44714 GCA_036960775.1 Pseudomonas marincola
CCTTTGGCCAAGCAGCCGAGAGTTATACTTTGCTTACCGTTGGTGATGGCCTTGTCAGCCAAATCCCTGCGTTGATCGTCTCTGTGGCTGCAGGTTTGCTCGTATCCCGAGGCGGCGTCACCGGCACAGCCGATAAAGCTCTAATCGGACAGCTTGGTGGTTACCCAAGAGCACTCGGTGTTAGTTCTTTCTTGCTTCTATCTTTGTCCTTGTTGCCCGGCATTCCTATGATCCCATTTTTACTCCTTGGAGGAGGAACTGGGTATGCAGCCTATGCAATGTCCCGGCAAAAGGGCCAGCAGGTTGTGGCTGACCAACAAAAATTAGTAGAAGATCGAAAAGAGGCTATTCCTGCGGAAGAGCCCATCGCAACGGCCCTAGCAATCGACGACCTTCGTTTGGAACTTGGATATGGGCTTCTGTCACTGATTAATGACAATGAAGGCTACCGCCTAACCGATCAAATTAAAGCCCTTCGCAGACAAATTGCAGGAGACATGGGCTTTGTTATGCCCAGTGTTCGAATTCTCGACAACATGCAATTACCGGCTAATAATTACGTAGTTCGGGTTAAAGAGTTGGAAGCTGGTGAGGGCGATGTACGACCCAACCAACTTCTGATCATGGACCCTCAAGGGCTGCCAATTGATTTACCCGGAGAAGAGACAACTGAGCCAACATTTGGCCTACCTGCTGTTTGGGTGGACGAAGGCCAACGGGAAGAAGCATCCTTCCGAGGATATACCGTTGTCGATCCTGCAACTGTCGTCACCACACATTTAACGGAAATTTTAAAAGATCATATGTCCGATCTTTTATCTTATGCTGAAACACAAAAACTGCTTGATGAACTCCCTCCAGCCCATCAAAAACTTGTGGCCGATGTCATCCCATCAATGATCACAGTCAGCGGTATTCAAAGAGTGCTTCAAAACCTGCTGACAGAGAGAATTTCAATCCGTGATCTGGCTTCCATTCTTGAAGGCATCTCTGAGGCTACCGGATATACACAAAATATCAGCATGATTACAGAACATGTTAGAGCCCGTCTTGCCCGGCAAATTTCTGCAACAAACACCGCCCCCGATGGCTTCATTCCATTGGTTACTCTATCTCCGCAATGGGAGCAGAATTTTGCCGATGCCATTATTGGCCAAGGTGAAGAAAGACAACTTTCAATGGCGCCTAGCTTACTGCAGGAATTCATTGCCAGTATTCGTGAGAACTTCGACAGATTGGCACAACAGGGCCACAATCCCGTTCTGCTAACCAGCCCTGCGATCAGGCCTTATGTTCGGTCGATCATCGAACGGTTCCGGCCGGTAACTGTCGTCATGTCACAAAATGAAATCCATCCAAAAGCCAAATTAAAAACTTTGGCACAGGTGTAGGAACTAATCTAAATGCGCATTAAATCCTTCACCGGCTCGAGCATGTCAGAAGCAATGGATAAAGTCAGAACTGAACTCGGTGATGAGGCTATTATTTTAGCAACTCAGGAACTCCCTGCTGGAGGTTCACAAGTCACAGCTGCGATTGAGCGACCTGATCCGCAGCCGCCTACAATACCGCCAAAAAGTAATGGCTGGGCATCTGATTGGGATAGCGATTGGAAACAAGAAGCTGGTGCCCAAAGCACTCCCAAACCTAAACAAACTACGTCTCCGCAAGTTATAAAGAAAAATCAAAACAAGCAGAAAGTTGCGATCCCTCAAACTCCTGAGGACGCGCCCCTTCAGGTCACACCAAGAGTGGAGACTTTAGTCCAGGCTATGGCTTATCACGGTATTCCAACTTTACTGGCTGAACGGATTTGCAGATCTGCGTTAAGTGTCGAGACAGATGATATTACGATGGCGCTTGCGGCGTCACTTGATAAACATTTTAATTTTTCTCCGAGGTTTTCGCGCAAAAATGTTCCTTTAATGCTTATCGGTCCGCCCGGTGTTGGCAAAACAATGACCATCGCTAAAATGGCGGCCTCCGCGACACTGGAGGGACGAAAAGTTCATGTTGTCACCACAGATAAAAGCCGTGCGGGCGCTGTGGATCAATTAAAAGCGTTCACCGACATTTTGAAATTACAACTGTGGGTGGCTGATGGTGCCAATGATTTGGCCGCTATATTGGCAAAACCCGAGCTGCAAGATGGATCTCACATTCTCATCGATACCGGCGGTATCAACTGCTATGAGACAACTGAAATCGAAAATCTTGCGGCACAGATCGTTGCCGGCAAGGCTGAAACAGTAATTGTGTTACCTGCGGGGACCGATGCCGCTGAAATGAGTGACACAGCAGAGAAATTTGCCGCCGTTGGCGCCAAACGCATAATTGTAACACGCCTTGACACCACCAGACGATACGGCGGCATTTTTACGGCAGCCGATAAAGCAAACCTTAGTTTTTCCTATGCCAGCGTCTCTCCTTCGGTGGCAACAGGATTACACATTATAAACCCGGTCAATTTAGCGCGCCTGCTCTTGCGCGATCCAAACCAGCAGGGCATCAGCAACGAGTTCGATAAGGCAAAAAAATGACAGATACAAATAGCCCCCTAACTGATCGACCAACAGCCCACCCTGCAACCACTGGCTCTGGGAAAAATTTAATCACCATCGCATCCGGTAAAGGCGGCGTTGGTAAAACCGTTCTCGCCATTAGCCTCTCCCACGCACTCGCAAATGCCGGAAAAAAGGTGCTGTTATTTGATGGGGACGTCGGTCTCGCCAATGTCGATATTCAGCTGGGAATTATGCCTGAGTTCGATTTGGCATCAGTTGTATCGGGCGAGCGGAAACTCACCGAAGTTGCTTTTGATTTCAAGGCTGGGGGTTTTGATATTATTGCAGGGCGATCTGGGTCCGGATCGCTGGGAACGCTAGATAACACCCACCTTAAGGCCGTTCACCAAGATCTTATCAAGCTTGGCGAATCCTATGATTACATCATATTGGACCTAGGTGCTGGCATTGACGGTGCAGTACGAACACTGGCGTCTGCCAATGGCCCCAAACTGGTTGTCACCAATGGAGAACCAACTTCACTTACGGATGCATACGCCTTTATTAAGGTCACAAGCCAGCAGCAAGAAAATGCAGATACCCGTATTCTCGTAAATATGGTAAAATCAAAGACTGATGGGCAAAAAGTGTACGACAAACTGCTGGCTGCCTGTAAAAATTTCTTAAATCTTGAACCGCCGTTGGCGGGCATTATTCAACAGGACGACCGTGTAGCAGGTGCAATTAGATCACAATCTGCCCTTCTTAGCAGATATCCAACAAGCCCAGCCGCGGGTGACATAGAGAAACTCGCCGCAAATATTATTCGAGGGTCCGTCTGATAGCGGATATGGGACATGAGCGGAATTCGGTCTACATCTGGTAACTCACCGACCCCGCCCGTTGATACGGGCAAAGGAACGCCTGCCACACAACAGGTAACCCCTGTCGGCCCCTCGTCAGCTGCCGGAGGGCAGAGTAATCCAGAAGTTCCCCAGTCTAGCAATGCATCTACATTAAAAGAAGGCGCCACATATTCGGCAATTGTCACGGCCCGTGCCAAAGGTGGCGACACAATGCTTCACACGGAAGTCGGTAACTTTCGCATGTCATCGGGCAATTCAATTCCCGTGGGTAGCCATGTTATGTTGGAGATTGAGAATACCAGTGACTTAATCATTGCACGCGTTGTTGCGATCAACGGTGAAAAACTCGCGGCACCGCCGACGGTTACGCTTCTACCAATCCTAAACGCGACCCCTCAAAAACCTGATAATTACGGACTTGCGAACCCCTTGTTGCAGCCGGGCGATGCGAAAAGTGGCTTGCAGAATATAACGACGGCGTTTGGAAAATCAGCAGCGGAACCTAATGCTCCCCCGTTTCAACTTACGCCGCAAAAAGTAACAGCCGTAACAACGCCCCCAGCACCTTCCAAATCAGGTCCTGTTGCCAGCACCTCTTTCCTTGCGACAACCTTGTCCACAAATGGCAGCAACTCTCCGGCGGCAAAAGTACAGGCCCAACATTCTGGAACTGCCGCCTATGCCCATACAACGAACCCGGGGCCTAAAGCCTCAATTTTCGGTAATCTTGTAAAAGGTGCCCAGACATCTCCCGTTCAACTCAGTAACGCACCGCAAGGTGCCATCCTTGAAGTTGTTCGGGCAGCCATCGATCATCCCCCTCTAAGTCAGCGGATCACGTTGCCTTCAGGCGACATACAACTTAACGCTGGCGCCAAAGTTTCCGTAATTGTGTCCAATAATGCTGCTGCAAAAGAGGTAACGTCCACAGGGATCGTTATTAGTCACTCTGGCGTCCCCAAATCGTTGGCTTTAGGGCAACAAACTCAGGTCCATGTGCAAACTACATCAATGGGCACTCTTCGTTATTCGACAACATCTCCGCCGGCGCTTGGCTCACAGGTGAATTTCAAACTCACTGACAATATTCAGCAATTCCCGATTACCCCCGCTTCAATTTCCAGCGGTTACTTTAAAACACCTCATCTGCCAATTATGACAGAGTGGGACAATTTAAGATCAGCCCTGAATATAATCGCTGCTGATAATTCTCTACTGGCAACAACGCTTTTGAACACTAGAATTCCCTCACCCAATAGCCAGCTTGGGGCCAATTTATTATTTTTTCTGACCGCTCTTAATGGCGGAAGTATTAACAAATGGCTTGGACAAGATTTCCAACAATCGCTGGAAAAACTGGGCCATCGTGACTTATTTAGATCTCTCAGCGATGAATTTGCCAACCTTGCGCGGGTTAATTCTGAAACCGGCGGGCAAGAATGGAAGACAATGGTTTTCCCTTTTTATAACCAGGATGTTCTTCGCCAACTTCGCATGTTTTACCGCCAACACAATAAAAACGGTGGTGACAAGGCTGATGACGAAACTCGCTTTGTTATAGAATTGGATTTGTCTCGCACCGGGCCGGTCCAACTAGACGGCCTGTTCAAGCGACACCAATTTGATTTGGTTTTCAGATCAGAGCGGGATATTGATGAAAACCTAAAGACAAAAGTGTCAGAAATTTTCCGAGAAAATATTGAGATTACAGGCCTAAAAGGGAATTTGACTTTCCGGAAATCAACACCGTTTCCCGTTCACCCCACGGAAGAATGGGAAGGCGGACAACCCGATTTCTTCAAGGCATAAATTAAGAGCGTGTTTTACGGCGGTGCATTTCAATGGAAAATCCGTCCATTTCCTCTTGTTGACGCTTATCTTCCGCTTCTTTTAGTCTACGAAGCCTTGTTTCTTCAGAAATTTCATACTTCTTCAGTTCCTGAAATACTTCTGCCATTTCTTCTCGCTGGGCTTCAATCCGCTTTTCAGTGTCAGATATACTTGTCAGCAAATTTGTCCGTCGAATTTTGGCGGCTTCGGCATAACTGGCATACAAAAAGCCAACATCCATATCTTTAGTTGCGATTTCTTGCTCGCGAACTTGTTCCGTGTTTAGTTTTTCCAATTGAAAGAAAAAACTAGCGAGTAGATTTTCCATATCGGAAACCACTCTGCGTTTTTCATCCAACTTCCATTTCTGGACACGAATAAGAGTAGTCATACCCGCCATCACACTATTCCTTTGTCAAGTTTACGCATCCTACCCCGCCTGATCATTTGTTTCGAATGTCGGCTCAATACTCAAGATCCTTGTGAGCTCAGCATGGCACTCTGCCATACTTGTATTTTCAATTTTCTGTTGAGACAAAAATTTCTCAAGTAATGGGAAATAAAACAATGCAGCATCTACATCCGGATCAGTCCCGCGCCGATATGCCCCTAACCGTATGAGTTCTGCCATATCTTCATAAGTAGATAACAATTTTTTTGCGACCATGATCACTTGATTTTCTTCATCGCTGTTACAGCCAGGCATTGTTCGCGATACAGATTTCAATACGTTAATTGCTGGGTAGCGGCCCCGCTCTGCAATTTTGCGTTCCATGACGATATGGCCGTCAAGAATTCCGCGCACGGCGTCTGCGATGGGCTCGTTATGATCGTCACCCTCAACTAATACAGTAAATAATCCGGTGATTGTTCCCTTGCCTGGTCCAGGCCCGGCCCGCTCCAATAACTTAGGGAGTTCACTAAACACTGTTGGTGTATAACCTTTGCTGGTCGGAGGTTCTCCGCCAGACAATCCAACATCCCTTTGGGCCATGGCAAAGCGGGTCACACTATCCATTAGACATAAAACATCATTTTCCAGATCTCGGAAATACTCGGCGAGAGCTAATGTTAGATACGCTGCTTGCCGGCGCATAAGAGCTGGCTCGTCTGACGTTGCGACGACAACGATACTGCGAGCAAGTCCTTCAGGCCCCAAATCATCTTCTAGGAATTCCTGAACCTCTCGGCCCCGTTCACCAACTAAGCCAATAATATTAACATCGGCTGCGGTATTTCTGGCAAGCATTGAAAGTAATACTGATTTACCAACACCCGAGCCCGCAAAAATTCCCATCCTCTGGCCACGACAGCAACTCACAAAGGAATTAAGTGCCCGAACGCCCAAATCGATTTTTCCGCTAACTCTCTGCCGTGAATGCGCGGGCGGCGCTGCGTTTTTAAGGGGTACCGCTAGATTTCCCTTACGTAGCGGCGGACCGCCATCCACAGGCTCCCCCATGGCGTTTACAACGCGTCCTAGCCAGCTTTGATCTGGAAATATTATAGGATCTTGTTCCGCAGTTAGAGCTTTACACCCCATCCCAACACCATCGAGAGATCCAAAAGGCATCAATAGTGCGCGGTCATTTCGAAAACCAACCACTTCACATTGGACCGTTTTGTCTCCGCGTGCGAGCAAATCGACCCGACTGCCGATACTTAAATGACGCTGAATACCGCCAACTTCCACAAGCAATCCTTGAATGGCCGCAACACGCCCATAGAATTGTTGAGGAGCAACTCGACTAATCTCAGAAATTACACTTAACAAGAACCAGCTCCAATCACACAAATAGGACCAGAAAATTATAGAGAAAAACACTCTGCCCTACAATTTTTAAGGTTTAGTAAAGGCCGCGATATGAAAAAGAATTAATTTAGTTAATTTTTTAACTTGGGTATTTACTATTTGTTAAGCTAAAATATTAACAATATCGGCTTACAGGAGGTCCAATTCAATGCGGGTACTATTGATCGAAGACGATAGCTCTATGGCGAGAGGCATCGAATTGATGCTAAATGCTGAAGGGCTTAACGTATACTCCACCGACCTTGGTGAAGAAGGCGTGGATTTAGGAAAACTATACGATTACGACATAATCATACTTGATCTGGGATTGCCGGACATGTCTGGATATGATGTTTTGAAGAAACTTCGCACAGCGAAAGTCGCAACACCTATTTTGATTCTATCGGGTATGTCTGAACCTGATGACAAAGTAAAAGGATTGGGTTTTGGCGCCGATGATTATTTGACGAAACCTTTCAACAAAGACGAGCTAATCGCGCGAATTCACGCCATTGTTCGCCGTTCGAAAGGCCACGCTCAATCAACAATCTCAACGGGTAAGCTCACTGTTAATCTTGATTCAAAATCAGTAGAAGTGGACGGTCAACGTCTACATCTAACAGGTAAAGAATACGGGATGTTAGAGCTGCTCAGCCTCCGTAAGGGAACGACCCTTACTAAAGAGATGTTCTTAAACCATTTATATGGTGGCATGGATGAGCCTGAACTAAAAATCATTGATGTGTTCGTCTGTAAGTTGCGCAAAAAACTAGCGTCCGCAACAAGTGGCGACAACTACATTGAAACAGTATGGGGACGTGGGTATGTACTGCGGGACCCTGACGAATCTAATCAAGCTAAAGCCAGTTAATTAGAATCATGTCAAAACAAAAAGCCTGTGTTCTTTTATAGAACACAGGCTTTTTTTTATCTTTATTTTTAAGCTACTATAACTCCGCAGAAATTATTTTCCTGGAGACAGTATTCCGCCAGCAGCAGGCGTATACACACCCCTCAACCCATTCACTGGGTTCAATTCATCGCAAATTCCAAGCACTGTTTCCGCGCCGCCTAAGAAAAGCGCGCCATCATTTGCCAAGATTTTATGCATCTGTGTCAATACTTTTGCTTTTGTTTCATGATCAAAATAGATCAAAACATTACGGCAGAAAATGACATCGAAACTGCCCAGCATAGCCAAACTTTCGAGCAAATTGACTTTTTGGAACTTGACCATGGCCCTAATTGAACTGTCGATTTGCCACATTTCGCCCATTTGTTGGAAATATTTAATCAATAGCTGAATTGGTAAACCGCGCTGAACTTCAAATTGAGAGTAGAGACCCGATTTGGCTTTTTCCAAAACTTCGTTAGAAATATCAGTTGCCAAAATTTCAACGCGCCATCCTGCCATTTTGGCGGCTTCTTCTTTGAGCAACATGGCAACGGAGTACGGCTCCTGCCCAGTTGAGCAAGCTGCATTCCAAATACGTAAAGTTTTGCGAGAAGATCTAGTTTCCAAAAGATGCGGAAGAATAGACTGCTTAAAGATATCGAACGGTTTGTTGTCACGAAAGAAAAACGTCTCATTCGTTGTCATTGCTTCAGTGATATCTTCTTTCAGCTTCTCATCATTGCTGCGTCGTAGTTCATTTGCTAGATCTGAAAGCGTGTTTAGTCCACGTTGCCGCGCTAGTGGGACTAAACGGCTTTCTAACAAATAAATTTTATCTTCAGTCAGGATTAATCCCGACCGATCTCGCACGATCCCACTTAAAAGCTGGAAGTCCTGGCTGTTCATGAAGGTCTCCCTGTCAACGCATTTTCAACAGCTGCCGGTATACTCAATAAGGGCAAAACTGCGTTTGATAGCCCAGAGGTTGCCACTGCACCCGGCATCCCCCAAACAACACTTGATTCTTCGTCTTGAGCGATTACATATCCACCTGATTCAGCGATTTGCTCACACCCATTTTTACCATCATGTCCCATGCCGGTTAATATGACGGTCAATATACGACCTCCATATACATCACCAAGGCTTCTCAACATTGGGTCCACTGCCGGGCGGCAATAGTTTTCTGGTGGATTTTGGTTCAGACTTATTTTCGCGCCGGCACCATCCTTAACGACTGTCATATGCCAATCGCCTGGTGCTAAATAAACCCGATCATTTTGGACAATTTCACCGTCTACCCCTTCCGCACATTTCATTCCAGAAATCTTAGAAAGATGTTCAGCCAAAATTGCAGTGAAGGTTGGAGGCATATGTTGCGTAATGAAGATTGGAAGAGATACTTTCCCTTTCAACCCTTCAAATAACGAGAATAATGCCTGAGGGCCACCTGTGGATGAGCCAATAGCAAGAACTTTTGGTAAAAATGCACCACGGAATTGTCTTAATTGAACGGGTGCACCTCTATACAAACCTGTGCTTTCAGGGTTACCTGTAGTATTTCCACTAGCCTTTGTAGGCACGGCAACAGAAGCCTTAGTCCCAGAAGGTGATTTCTCTCCAGAAACTCGCCTGCGACTAGCGCCTAGTATTTTTATTTTTGAGACGAGATCTCGTTGGAACGTTTCTTTTTCTCCAGCTTTGCGTGTGCTCTCTGGTTTTGGAATATATTCCGCGGCCCCTTTTGCCAACGCCTTCATACTGATATCCGCATTTCTCAAAGTCAGAGTAGACGCCATAATCACTTTAACGTTGGGATCCAATGCAATAAGTTTGGGAAGTGCTGTCATTCCATCCATCTCTGGCATTTCAATATCCAGAATAACGACTTCAGGGCGACTTTTTTCAAACTCGCGAAGGGCATAAACACCGTTGCTAACAGACGAAACGACTTCTATGTCACTCTCTTCTTTTAACCAACGTGCTATAAAACCTCTTATTACCGCGGAGTCGTCAACAATCATCACCCGATACGGACTTTGCATACTTGATTTAGCCTTCTTTATCTCCGGATCGCCCAGTTGATACACTAGAGCACTCCTACTTGAGAGAATTTCGCTTCGATTATGGCCCGGTCGAATGGTTTCATAATATATTCATTTGCACCTGCAGAAATAGCTTCCCGAATGTGCGCCATATCATTTTCAGTCGTACAGAAAACCACGACTGGTCCGTCGCCTCCTTCTGAGGCTCTAAGTTCCCGCAGAAATTCAATTCCGTTCATCACCGGCATATTCCAATCGAGTAGGATCACATCTGGCATTTCATTCAGACAGCTATCCAGTGCGCCTTTTCCATCTTCGGCTTCCCGGATTTCGAATTTTAAATCTTCTAAGATCCGCCGGGCAACCATACGAACTACTTTAGAGTCATCTACAATTAGACATGAGGCCATGCTATCTCTCGTTCTCAAATGTTATTATGCAGCTGCGCTTGCGTTACCCGCGAAATCAAGCAACCGTTCGATCTGCAAGATAACAAGAAGGTTATCCTGCGTTCGGTAAATTCCGGAAGAAACCTCGCGCCAACGAGGATCAAGCGTCGCTGGGTTCATTTCAAGCTGTTCAGATTTCAGGTTCAAAACCTCGCCCACCGTATCAATCAACAGGGCATAGGGCTCGCCATGATGTTCCACGACAACGCTCATCCGCTGACCGGTGTCATCCCGTGCAGGTAAGCCCAGGCGTTTACGAACATCGATACAAGTTACGATACGTCCTCGTAAATTTAGCGCACCAGCAACTTCTGGCGGTGCCAAAGGAATGGTCGTTAAATTGATACTACCGAGCACGTCATGAACTTGTAAAACAGGGATACCAAACATTTGGTTCGCGATTGTTACAGTGACATATTCTTGCACGTCATAATTACTCATCTAGCACCTCCACCGGCACGCAAAGTCTGGGATAATGTGTTCATTAATGCGTCTCGATCAAATTTTGCTACGTAATCGGAGAAGCCAACCTGACGCCCACGGTCGAAATCTTGGGGTGTCGTGTGAGAGGAAAGAGCAATAATTGGTGTATCTGCCCAACGTTCGTCGTTAAGGACTTCCTCTGCAAATTGGAAACCATCCATGCCGGGCATTTCAATATCGCTAACGATTATATCGAATGCTTTGCCCGCTTCCCGCATTTCCAGCGCTTCTGAAGGGTTCTCAGCAGTACTGACTTCATAGCCCGCAACAGATAAGAGTGGTACAAGCATATTCCGGAAGAACGGACTATCGTCCACTAACAGTACTCTCTGCGAAGAACTTTCGCTCCCAAACGCAGCTGTTTCACCAGTACTAAACCAGTCACCAAAGCATTTCTGCAAATAGTATCCCACATCAATTATGTCCGTGGCTTTTTCCCGAATGACAGCACTGCCAATCATGCCATCGACATTAGAGGCCATTTCAACGTTTAGATGGTCTTCTACAATATCAACAATCTCATCGACGACGAGACCCATTGTCCGATCATTATCCGTGAATACAAGAATAGGTTGGCGGCCTTTTTCAGCAACTTTTGCATCATCGCTCAAGGTAACCAGAGGCATAATCTTGCCCCGATACTGAACGACCATCTGCTCATTTGTCCGCTCGATAGTGTCGACATCAACTTCTTCAAGGCGTGCGACTAGAGAAAGCGGCACCGCTTTTGGTTCTTTGCCGCCAGCGTGACAAATCAGCATTGCGACTTTGTCATTTTCAGTTGTGTCTTTTCGCATTTCTTCTTCGAACCTGTGATCACCGCCAACATTTTCACCCGTTTGAGCGGCAATACCATTTGGATCAAGGATCATAATCACACTGCCATCACCAAGAATTGTATTTCCAGAGAAGATAGACAGATGACGTAAGATTGGGGCTACCGGTTTAACCACGATTTCTTCAGTATCGAAAACGCGGTCGACAACGATACCAAATGTATATGCGCCAACTTGAGTTACGATAATGAACTCTTCGTCCCCTTTAACTTCACTTTTCTCAGCAACTTCGTCAGCCGCTGTTTCAAGTTTCAGAATATCATTAAGGTGGATCAGTGGCAGAAGTCTATCGCGCAGTCTGAGGACTGGCGCTTCATTAATCAATTCGATTGTGTTGTCACTGCGCCCATCAGTTGATGCGCGAACAAGTTCAACAACACTGATTTGTGGGACAGCAAAACGCTCTCCTGCACATTCAACAATCAATGCAGAAACGATTGCCAAAGTGAGCGGGATCTTGATGGTAAAGACTGAACCCTTACCTTCTTCAGATTTAAGCTCAACAGTGCCACCAATTTTCTCAATGTTGGAGCGAACAACATCCATACCCACGCCGCGTCCGGAAACGTTCGTTACTTTCTCAGCAGTAGAGAAGCCGGGACGCATAATGAAATTCTGAATTTGTTGAGTGCCCATGGCCTCCAATTCAGATTCAGTTGCCAAACCATTTTCAAGAACTTTAGCTTTAATTTTATCGCTGTTCAGACCACGGCCATCATCCGTAATCGTAATGATGATATGCCCGCCTTCATGATATGCGTCGAGAATAACCCGGCCAGTGTCCTTTTTGCCCGCAGCCAAACGATCAGCAGGAGTTTCAAGGCCATGATCGGCTGAGTTTCGAACCATATGTGTCAGAGGATCTTTAATCATTTCCAGAACTTGACGGTCAAGTTCCGTTTCCGCACCATGCATCACCAAATCAATTTTCTTGTTAAGGTCGTGACTCAGGTCTCGAATAATACGTGGCAATTTCGACCAGGCATTTCCGATTGGTTGCATGCGGGTTTTCATTAAGCCTTCTTGTAACTCAGTCGTTACGTGGCTCAAGCGTTGCAAAGGAACAGTGAACTCATTGTCATCCATTCCTCGAACCATCTGAAGTAACTGGTTACGTGTCAAAACCAACTCACTGACCATAGTCATGAGATCTTCAAGCAATTCAACATTTACGCGAATACTCTGATTTGCGAGAGATGTTTCTTTTGGTGCTTGATCCGTTACAGGTGCTTTCTTTTTATCAACTTTGGGTATTGTGGCAACAGCGGCCTCAACAACCGGTTCCGCTTCCAGAACTGGCGCTTCAAAATCATCTGGTCCAGGGGCTGAGTTAAATGCGGCTTCTAGATCGGCCTCACTGACTTCACCAGGCCTTACTTCCGTAGAAATAATTGGCTCAATTGGGGCATCTTCTACTGGTCCGTCTGCTGCCGCAAATGCGGCTTCTAAATCAGCTTCACTGACTTCGTTGGCAAGCCCAACAGCATTCGAATCATCCCCGGATGTGGCGGAAGACGTTCCATACGCAACATCATTCAGGCGTGCGATCAAATTTGCATCGTTGCCATCGGGTTCTAATTCTGTTTGCTCTAACGATTCAAGAAGCTCTTTGATGACGTCCATTGCTTCCAAAATAATTGTAACAACGTCCGCATCGACATCTAATTCTTTATCACGGATTTTACCGAGAACATTTTCACCGGCATGGGCAACAGCTTCCAACCGAGGTAATCCTAGAAATCCACATGTTCCCTTAATGGTGTGAACAAGGCGGAAAATGTTATCAATTTGACTACCATCATCTGGGTTTTGTTCAAGGGCTACTAGCGCCGCATCAACAATCCCGATATTCTCGTTGGTCTCAGTTAAAAACTCACTTAACAGATCATCCATGGCGTTGCTTTCTCCCCGCACTTGCAGGCTCACATAATAAATGAACTCATGCCATCCAATTGCCACAGAATGCGCCAAAGAGGTTAACAAGCGGTTACGGTTAATGAGAGGAACAACAGAAACTGAAAAGTTAGTAAAAATTTTATTCAAAACACGAGTATAACTAGGAAAGCATATGATCTTATTGATTTACAACGAAGGGATTGCCTCAAAAAACACTCCCACTAATAGACATAGAAGCAGAATAATTAGGTCGACTTAGCGCTAATAACAGTGAGGTCTTCTTCCATTTTTGAGATCGAAATGTCGAAGTTATTATTGGCACAAATTGCCATTAGGTATTGCGCGCCAACATTTTGAGCCGTGAGCTGATCTTCATCATAACCCTCAAGCAATGTCTTCATGACATCCTCGCGCAAACCGGCTCGCGGGCCGTTGGCGTGGAATTCAAAATCCCACCCATCTTCACTCACATTCCCTGAAATTGTAAGCTTACCACCCCTTGGTAAAGCGCTTGCTGAAATGGTTGCCAAGTTGCAAAGAACTTTAATGCCATCTTTCGACATATTCTCAGCACCCCCAGCGTCGTCAGGCCAATCCAATTCAACTTTTCCAAAAGACATATGTGAACGGCATAACGTTCGCGCATCACGAAGAGACACATCCGCACCCATGCCGCTTGCAAGGCCGAAAGCCAATCGATAAAACTGTAAGCGTGCAGCTGCTTCACCAGCACTTTGACTTATCAAAGCAACGGCCTGATCGCGCATATCAGCATTACTTTCATCCTGCAAAAGTTCAATACCGTTATTGACGGCACCCACAGGACCAATAATGTCATGACAAAGTTTCGAGCTCATCAAGGCCGTAAGTTTTAGATCTATCATTGTCTTCCAAACTATCATTGTTGCATTTATAGATGCGCAGGAACTTTTTTTGTCCTGTACGAAACATTTTGCTACACTCTACCCCCAACAATCAACCAAGTGATCCAATTATGATGACGTTTTTTTCTCCGGGCCAGTATGTCCGCCACACTCGCGAGCCTGACTGGGGCTTGGGACAAGTCCAATCTGCTGTCGTCGACCGCATTACTGTTAATTTCGAACATGCCGGAAAACAGCTAATTATTGGCGGACTTGAACTAGTTCGTGTAACCGAAAAAGAGATAGTTGAATCTCGTGAACGGTCCACTAAGGGTAAGTAGATATGACTTCTTCCACCTCATTCATCCAAACACCAAAGGCTCCAGGCAAGGCCAGAAAATCCGGCAAAGGCCGTTTTCATGCCCGCGGCCGACAAGTCGAACCATCTGCCCGAACGGTCGTTGAAGGTTTACTGGATGGACGTGGATTGGAGCGAGATCAGCTTATTGAGAACTTGCATATTCTGCAGGATAAGTTCGGGCATCTGCAGAAAAACCATTTGGCAGCTCTTGCAGACTTAATGCGGCTGTCACTGGCAGAAGTGTATGAGGTCGCCACATTTTATCACAATTTCAGTGTGGTCGAAGATGACGCACCCGCGCCGCCCATAACCGTGAAAGTATGCGATAGTCTATCTTGCTGCCTTGCCGGCAGTGAAGCACTTACAAGCGCCCTTAAAGAAGCCGCCTCTTCCGGCGTTAAAGTCACCCATGGCGCCTGCATGGGAAGGTGCGATACCGCACCCGTTGTCCGCATTGGCGACACATATATTGAACATGCAACCGTGGATCAAACACTTACCGTTTTAGCAGGAATTGAAAACGAAAAGCTCCCGCCAGCCACGACATCAACCACAGCGCTACCATTTGATAAGTATTGTAAATCCGGCGGCTTTTCGCATCTGAAAAGGCTACAAGAAAACACCGAATTAGTGCCTGAATTTATCGGCAAACTTAAAGATAGTGGTCACCGCGGCCTCGGCGGTGCAGGTTTCCCTCATGCCATGAAAATCACCTCTGTGAGATCAGTCCCAGGCCCTCGCTATATGGCTGTAAACGCCGATGAAAGTGAGCCCGGTACGTTCAAAGACAGATATTACATGAACAGCAACCCCTTTCAATTTTTGGAAGGCATGCTGATCGGAGCGGAACTTGTTGATGCTGAGGAGATCTTTATTTTCCTGCGAGATGAATATCCTGATACCGCAGCAATTTTGCGCGATGCGATTACTACCATTGAAAAAACAGGACTGAACAATGGGCGTAAAATTTCAATGCGGCGCGGCGCGGGCGCATATATTTGCGGTGAAGAAAGCGCGATGCTGGAAAGCTTGGAAGGAAAACGGGCTATACCCCGCCAGAAACCTCCCTTTCCAGCACATGTTGGACTGTTTGGAAAACCTACCCTTATCAATAATATTGAGACTTTGTATTGGCTTCCAGAAATTTTGGAAAAAGGAGCCGATTGGTACAAAACAGGCGGCAGAAATGGATCAACCGGTTTTAGAACCTTCTCTTTGTCTGGCCATGTGAACAATCCAGGTGTTTATTTGACCCCTGCTGGCATTACAGCATCAGAACTCATTAATGAGTTTGGCGGCGGCATGAAAGAAGGACATCAATTCAAAGCTTATCTTCCAGGCGGCGCTTCGGGGGGAATTTTACCTGCAAATATGGCCCATATCCCACTTGATTTTGGGACCCTTGAAAAACACGGCTGCTTCATCGGCTCGGCTGCGGTCATCGTGTTATCAGACCAAGATGACCTTAAAGAGGTTGGCCGAAACCTCATGCGCTTCTTCGAAGACGAAAGCTGCGGGCAATGCACACCTTGCCGATCGGGAACTGAAAAAGCGGTAACTATTATGAACGGAGATCATTGGGATCTCGATCTGCTTCAAGACCTTAGTGATGTCATGCAGGATGCGTCCATTTGTGGATTAGGTCAGGCCGCGCCGAACGGGCTGCTAGGACTAATGAAATATTTCCCGGAGGAATTATCATGAGCGAGTCTATTTCCTTCACTTTGAACGGCGAACAAGTCCAAACAGATGGCAGTCAATCAATTTGGGAAATTGCAAAAGAAGCAGGAACAACAATTCCGCATCTTTGTTATTCAGACCGATCCGGTTTCCGAGCCGACGGTAATTGCCGGGCGTGCATGGTCGAGATTGAAGGCGAGCGTGTTCTTGCCCCAAGTTGTATGCGCAAACCTACCGACGGAATGGTGGTCAATTCTGCATCTGAGCGCGCGGAAAAAGCCCAAAAAATGGTGATGGAATTATTAGTCTCTGATCAACCAGCGCAAGAGGAAAGCCCTGATCCTGATAGTCATTTTTGGAACATCGCAACCTCATTAGGGCAAACGACAAGCCGGTTTAGCAAAAGAACCTCAAATTATGCGGCTGATATCTCTCACCCTGCAATGGCTGTAGATCTTGAAGCTTGCATCAATTGTGATTTATGTGTCCGCGCTTGCCGTGAAGTTCAGGTAAATGATGTAATTGGTATGACTGGTCGAGGAGCCGAAGCAAAGATCATCTTTGATTTTGATGACGATATGGGCAGCAGCAGCTGCGTTGCGTGCGGAGAATGCGTTCAAGCCTGCCCCACTGGTGCACTCCTTGAGAAATCATGGATGGCAGCTTCTAAAATTGACCGAAAAGTTGACAGTATATGCCCGTTTTGCGGTGTCGGATGCCAGCTGACCTATAATGTGGCGAACGAGAAGATTGTCTCTGTCGATGGGCGAGACGGCCCGGCCAACGAAGAACGACTATGCGTTAAGGGACGTTTTGGATTTGATTACATCCATAATGCAGAACGGTTGACCAAACCTCTCATTCGAAAAGACGGTATCGCCAAAAATGATATCAGCGGCCTCGACCCTGCAAACCCGCTCACCCATTTCCGTGAAGCAACCTGGGACGAGGCGTTACAGGTTGCAGCTAACGGCCTTAAAAAGGTGAAAGCAGAAAAAGGCCCCCACGGCCTTGCTGGATTTGGATCTGCAAAAGGATCAAACGAAGAAGCCTACCTGTTTCAAAAACTCATCCGGACAGGGTTTGAGACCAATAATGTAGATCATTGCACACGCCTTTGCCATGCATCGTCGGTTGCAGCTTTGCTAGAAACCGTTGGGTCGGGCGCTGTGTCGGCGCCCTTCAATGAAGCGGAAAACGCCGATGTCATTATCATCATTGGGGCAAACCCAGCCGTCAATCACCCCGTTGCCGCGACGTTTTTCAAGAATGCTGCGAAGAAGGGCACAAAACTGATCATTATTGATCCGCGTAAACAAAATCTGACACGCCATGCAACCTATCATTTGCAAGAAAAACCGGGCTCTGACGTTGCCCTGCTAAATTCCATAATGCATGTCATCGCAGAAGAAAATCTGACGAACCTCGCCTACATAGAAAACTCCACTGAAGATTATGAGACGCTGAAGGAACACTTAAAAGGGTTCTCACCAGAAGCTATGGCGCCCAAAACGGGCATTGATCCGACGACGATAAAAGAAGTCGCCAGGTTATTTGCTACGGCAAATGCCAGTATCATTTTTTGGGGCATGGGGATCAGTCAGCATGTTCATGGAACAGATAATTCTCGGTGCCTGATCTCCCTTGCGATGATGACCGGACAAATCGGCAGGCCCGGAACCGGCCTGCATCCGCTACGCGGGCAAAACAATGTGCAAGGCGCATCTGATGTTGCTTTGATCCCGATGTTCTTACCTGATTATCAGTCTGTTGAAGATCCTGAAATTCGGGCAAAATTTGAAGAATTCTGGGGCGCGACAATTGATCCAAACAAAGGGTTAACTGTCGTCGAAATCACAGAAGATATTCATAAAGGAAATATTCGCGGCATGTATATCATGGGCGAAAATCCAGCTATGTCAGATCCAAATGTGACCCATGCCAGAGCAGCTCTTTGTATGCTGGATACCTTGGTTGTCCAAGATCTTTTCCTAACTGAGACAGCCGCCTACGCCGATGTTGTTTTACCGGCGTCCGCTTGGCCTGAAAAAGATGGGACTGTCACCAATACCAATCGGCAAGTCCAAATGGGACGAGCCGCAGTCGCACCTCCAGGTGACGCGAAGCAGGATTTATGGATCATTCAAGAAATTGCCAATCGGTTTGACCTCAATTGGACCTACAAGCACCCCTCCGAAGTCTTTACGGAAATGACCAAGGTTATGAGCAGTATTGAAGGCATGACGTGGGAGCGGTTGGAGCAAGAGAACGTAATTACTTACCCTTGCAAATCCCTGGACGATAAAGGGCAAGCTCTATTGTTTACCGATAGCTTCCCAACAGCATCAGGGCGCGGAAAATTTGTGCCGGCCGAACTCATTTCCCCTGACGAAGTTCCAGATAAAGAGTACCCGGTTATTCTCACAACTGGCCGATTACTGGAACATTGGCATACGGGCTCTATGACCCGCCGGGCAACTGTTCTGGATGCAGTAGAGTCCGAGCCAACGGTGCAGATGTCTCCTGCGATGATGGAGGATTTAGAAGTCTCTTCAGGTGAATTTGTCGATGTCCGTTCACGGCGCGGAAAACTTCGGATCAAAGTTCGTGCAGATGGCGCTATTCAGCAAGGTATGGTGTTCATTCCGTTTTGTTTTGCAGAAGCCGCCGCCAATATTCTTACAAACGACGCACTTGATCCATTTGGAAAAATTGCAGAAGTGAAATACTGTGCTGTTCAAGTTGAAAAAGTGCTTTAGTTTTAGGTAGAAGTTTATAAATGACACTCGAAAAAGCGAAGAAAATTGGCGTCCTGCAAACCGGGCGAATTACCGGAAACCTTAACCAAGAATTCGGCGAATACCCCGAAATGTTCATGGATCTTCTGGGCCGTGATGTATTTTCTTATGAAGTATACCCAGTTGTGGACGGCGTTATTCCAGTTTCACCAAATGACTGCGACGGATGGATTATCACAGGCTCCGTTCACGGCGTATATGAGGAGCATAGCTGGATTAAGCCATTGGAAGGTTTCATTCGTAGCTTGGTTGAAAGCGGTGTTCCAACGATGGGGATCTGTTTTGGCCATCAAATCATGGCACAGGCCATGGGCGGCCGGGTTGAAAAGCATCCCTCAGGCTGGGGGATTGGCGTTCACGAATATAACGATTTGGAAACTGGCGACAAAGCAAGACTACTCGCCTTCCATCAGGACCAAGTCATGGAGCGCCCTAAAGGCAGTACAACAACACATACGTCGGATTTCTGCCAACATGCTGGCCTCAGATATTCAGACACCTGCTTCTCGTTGCAACCACATCCCGAACACACACTTGAATTTAGCCGTGCGCTGCTAAAGGCGCGGCGCGGAAGGGTCATTCCAGAAGGCGTGGCCGATACCGCCCTTGAGACGTTGGGTAACGCCAACACTCATATTGAATACGCAGAGCGGTTAAGAAGCTTCTTCCTTCAAAACTAAATCGGCATCTTTCTGTCGTTTTCGTTCCCGGTAGAAAGTATACGTGCCGGTAACAACAACAACTGTACTGCCAACGATGGTCCATGCATCTGGGATATCACCAAAGACGATAATACCAAGTACAATAGACCACAAAAGGATCGTGTAGCGAAACGGGGATACGAAACCGATGTCTCCCGTTCGCATGGCGCTCACACTCAAAATATAACCAACGATCACGAAAAGTGACGCCGCCACGAGGATGGATGTATTTTCCACAGTTACAGGGCGCCATTCGATAAACGGTAGAAGGCAAGCAGACGTCACCATAATCCCAAGAGATGTCACGAACGAGACCATGGACGATGGAATAGTTTTCGAGATTTTTCGGGTGGTTAAATCTCTGCAGACAAAGAGGACCACAGCCCCAAGCGCAAAGAACGAGAAGGAATTAAACCCCTCTGTCCCCGGGCGGACAATGATTAAAACACCGGAGAACCCAATAAGCACCGCCACATATCTGCGCCATCCAACATCTTCCTTGAGGAAAAGGGCAGCCCCTAGTGTTATGGCAAGCGGCATGGATTGTAATATGGCCGTGGCGTTGGCAAGGGGCATATTAAAAATAGAATAGAGGAATAAATAGGCGCCAATAATTTCGCCGACCATTCTGAAGCCGATAAGTTTCCAATCTCGTAGCGAGATATCAACTTGGAATGCCTTCTGTCGCCAAGCAAAAATCAACAACAAGACACTGGTAAAGATCGAGCGAATGAAGATTGTCTGAACCAGCGTAAAATGCTCAGACGATGACTTAATAAGCGCATCATTTATACCAAATGCCGCCATACAGGTTGCCATAAAAAAGGCCCCCCGCATATTTTCGGAAAGATTTTTAACCATCCCTCTCTTGTGTTATAGAAACAAGAAAAGGGCAATGGTTTTATTTTAAGCCCCAACCTTTTATATGCTTAAGGTCGTCGCCCTCGATTATCATCCCAGAAGGACTGTCCCATGCCGCTTTCTACCATCGCCTTTGACGCAGACGATACACTTTGGGAGAATGAGCATATCTTTGTACTCACTCAGGAACGGTTTACGGATTTTCTAAAAGATTATGCCCCTGCAGAGAGTTTGTATAAATCCCTGCTCGCGACCGAATGGAAGAACCTGCAGTATTATGGGTACGGCATCAAAGGCTTCACCCTGTCGATGATCGAAACCGCCATCGAAGTCACGCGCGGCGAAGTACCAGCCTCCGTCATACAAGAGATCCTGAATGCTGGCCGGGAAATGAAAGATCATCCAGCAACCTTGCTTCCAAACGTGAAAGAGGTTCTACACGAGCTTAAAGATCAATACCGAATTGTTATGGTCACAAAGGGCGATTTATTCGATCAGGAACGAAAGCTCGCGCAATCGGGCCTTGGTGATTTTTTTGACGCCATTGAAATCGTTAGTGATAAGAACGAGAAAACCTATCAGCGGATTTTTGATCAATTTGGAGATGGGCCAACGCGAAGTATGATGATTGGAAACTCTCTCAAATCCGACATCATACCAGCGATCGAAGCCGGCGCATGGGGAATTTATATTCCGTCCAATTTTGATTGGGCCGTAGAACGCGCGGATGCTCCCGTGCACAACACGCGTTTTAGGCAGCTCGACGAAATCTCAAAACTTCCAAGTTTAATTAAAAGTCTGATTTCTTAGCGTTTGGCGGTCACTTCGATTTCGATTTTCATGTCATCATTCATCAAACGTGTCTCGATCATAGTTGCTGCTGGCTTCGCCACATCGAACGCCGTGCGCAACGCAGGCCAACAGGCTTCGAAATCATTGCGATCAGGTAGATAATAACAAACGCGAACAACCTTATCTAAAGACGAGCCTGCCTCTTCCAATACATCCTGAATGTTCTGCAAGCATTGAGTTGCCTGAGCCAGTACGCCATCGGCCATAGTCATGGCCGCGTAATCCATACCCGTCGTTCCCGAAACAAACACATAGTTATCGTCCACGACAGCGCGTGAATACCCAATTTCGGCTTCGAATGTAGATCCTGAGGAGATATGCCTAACCATTTTAAAATCCTATAGATAGCAATTGAAACAAGACCCAAAAACTATAGGAAAAGGTTAGAAAGTAAAAGAAAAGACGCTACGATATTTAAGGACCGTAACGTCTAATTATAAATCAGCTTTCGCGGATCATATTTACAATGCCGGAGAAATCGGCCAATTGGCCATCACCGGATACATATTTTTCGTAAAGTTCAGTCGCAGCCTTACCAAGCGTCGTATCCGCATCAAAACCCTCTGCCGCAGATTGCGAGAGATTAAGATCTTTGAGCATGTTCTGCGCAGAAAAACCGGGTTTATAATCGTTGTTCGCAGGTGACGTTGGAACGGGCCCAGGTACTGGGCAATAGCTCGTAAGGGACCAACACTGACCGGATGCGGTAGAGGCAATATCATACAAAGTCTGATGTTCAAGACCCAGTTTTTCACCAAGTACAAAAGCTTCAGAAACGGCAATCATAGAGATTCCCAAAATCATATTGTTACAGATTTTTGCCGCCTGCCCATTACCAGAAGCACCTGTATGAACGATATTTTTGCCCATAACTTCTAAGACAGGTTTTGCCGCTTCGAACGCACCAGCAGGTCCGCCGACCATGAAGGTAAGTGTTCCAGCAGAAGCACCGCCAACACCGCCGCTGACCGGGGCGTCAACCATCATCATACCTTTAGTTGCAGCCGCTTCAGCAACTTCACGCGCTGTGGCAACATCGATAGTGGAACAATCGATAAACAAAGTTCCCTCAGCTGCAGCAGCCAATGCGCCAGCATCACCAAGGTAGACGCCGCGAACATGATCCCCTTTAGGTAACATGCTAACAACAATATTTACGCCTACGGCAGCTTCAGATGCTGTTGATGCAGCTTCACCACCCGCATCAACGCAAATTTGAACAGCGTCTGCAGATAGATCGAAAACTTTGACGTCATGTCCGGCTTTTAGCAGGTTGAGGGCCATAGGGCCGCCCATGTTGCCAACACCGATAAATCCAATTTTAGCCATTTCTTCCTCCGTTAAAGAAAAACGCCCCGGAAAACCGGGGCGTTTAATCTCAATTGATTATTTGTGAGTTGGCATCACAAATTCAGCACCGGCTTTAATTGAATCAGGCCAGCGTGAAGTTACTGTTTTCACTTTCGTGTAGAAGCGAACGCCTTCTGGACCATGTTGGTTGTGATCGCCAAATGCAGACGCTTTCCAACCACCAAAGCTGTGGAAGGCTAACGGCACAGGGATCGGGACATTCACGCCAACCATGCCAACTTGGACATTGTTAGAGAAGGCACGAGCTGCATCGCCGTTACGAGTAAAGATTGTTGTTCCGTTACCAAATTCGTGATCATCAACCATCTTGATGGCTTCACCGAAATCTTTGGCACGAACCATAGACAGAACAGGGCCGAAGATTTCTTCTTTGTAGATGCGCATGTCAGTTGTCACGTTATCAAACAAGCAACCGCCCATGTAGAAACCATTTTCATAGCCCTGCAAGGAAAGATCACGGCCATCAACAACAAGGTTCGCACCCTCTTCGATACCAAGATCAACATAGCCTTTAACTTTGGCAAGATGTTCAGCTGTAACCAGTGGACCCATGTCGCCATCGGCAGCACTTGGTCCAACTTTCAAGGCCCGCACGCGAGGTGCAAGCAATTCAGCTAGCTGATCACCGGCATCGCCAACTGCAACCGCAACTGAAATCGCCATGCAACGTTCGCCTGCTGAACCATAACCAGCGCCGATAAGGGCATCAGCGGCTTTTTCCATGTCCGCATCTGGCATAATAACCATGTGGTTTTTAGCGCCGCCCATTGCTTGAACACGTTTGCCAGCTTCAGCGGCTTTTGCGTATACATAACGTGCAATCGGAGTAGAACCCACAAAGCTGATAGCTTTAACGCGTGTATCGTCAAGCAATGTGTCCACTGCAAGTTTGTCACCATTGATAACGTTCAGAACGCCTTTTGGTGCGCCAGCTTCTAACATCAATTCTGCAAGACGCAGCGGCAATGATGGATCTTTTTCAGATGGTTTGAGAACAAATGTGTTACCGCAGGCGATAGCAACGGCAAACATCCACATTGGAACCATGGCTGGGAAGTTGAACGGCGTAATACCGGCGACAACGCCCAAAGGTTTCCGCATGGAGTACATGTCGATACCAGATGATACATTGTCGGAGAACTCACCTTTAAGAAGGTGCGGAATGCCACAGGCAAATTCAACAACTTCAAGGCCGCGAATGATAGAGCCTTTGGCATCTGAATGAACTTTACCATGCTCACTTGCAAGAAGGGCAGCAAGCTCTTCAATGTTGTCTTCAACCAACTGTTTATACTTAAACATAACGCGGGCACGTGTAATTGGTGATGTCGCAGCCCAGCCTGGGAATGCCGCTTGCGAACTTGCAATCGCATCGCCCACTTCTGCAGCAGTTGCAAGTGGTGTGTTGCCTGACTGCTCGCCAGTACTTGGGTTATAAACCGGGCTAAATTTACCGGATGTACCGTCAACGTATTTACCGTCGATAAAATGTTTAATCTGGGTTGTCATCTATTTCGCTCCCCGAAATGTAATTCAATGGCTGTAACTTTACATGGGTATAAATGCAAAGTAATTAGATAAGATTGCACAATACGTGTGCAATTTTACACATAGGTGCAAAACGATGTTTGACTGGAATGATATTCGCTTTTTTCTGGAACTCAGCCGCAAAGGCCGATTGACGGAAGTCGCCAAGGCTCTGAAGGTTGACCACACCACAGTCAGTCGCCGAATTTCAACACTGGAACAACAGCTTGACGCCAAATTATTTGAAAGCACCACCCGCGGATATGTCCTGACGCAGGCGGGAGAACAACTTCTAACGCAGGCAGAATCCATGGAAAGTGCCTCGGCGACCATCCTCGATAACATCGGCGGAGCGAACCGAAATTTAACGGGAGTCGTCAGACTTGGTGTGCCAGAAGGCTTTGGAAGTCAGTTTTTATCACAAGACATGCCGCTGTTTCAGGAGCTCCATCCTGAAATTGAACTTGAATTCGTGGCAAATGACCGCTTCGTCAGTCTATCGAAGCGAGAAGCCGACTTATCCATAACACTGGAGCGCCCCCGTTCTGGCCGCCTCGTTTCCAAAAAACTGACAGATTACACACTGCGACTTTATGCCAGTCGCAGTTATTTGGAAAAGCACACACCGATTCACACAATGAATGATTTGAAGGACCATAATTTCATTTCATACATTGATGAATTGGTTCCTGATCCACAAATGCTGTATTTAAGTGAGTTTGTTTCAAACCCAAATGTGACCCTTAAAAGTTCCAGCATTGTCTTTCAATTTCAAGCAACACTGGCGGGCGCAGGGGTCAGCATAATGCATTGCTTTGTTGCGGACGAGCACCCTGAACTCATTTGCATTTTACCTGAAGAGATTGAAGTCAAACGAACCTTTTGGCTCAACACGCCAGAAGATATTCACGATCTAGCTCGGATCAAAGCGGTCTCCCAATTCCTTGGAAGCCGTGTTGAAAGCCGAAAGAAATCACTTCTCGGTATTCCAATATAGAGAATTTTAAAAAAAGAAATTTGCCCTTAGGGTTTTATTCAACCTTTTATTTTAGGTTTTTCTGATGAACAATGAAGGACGTCTTGCTTTGAGGTAATTGAAATGTTGCAAATCGCCGTTGAAAAAGTCTGTGATGTTATCGTCAACTCTCTTGCTTTAAATGCAACGGTAGAAGTTGGCGGCGACGACTTTTCGCAACTTCCCGAGATCAGCGACGACCTTGAATTTGCCCCCCCGCCACAAGATAAGTACCTTGAACTTCGCCGGGTCATCGACAAATTCAATGAAGAAGAACGCCAAAATTTAGTTGTCTTAGCGTGGATAGGACGCGGAACGTTTTCTCTAGATGAATGGGAAGAGGCCATGGAGGAAGCGAAAAACCTAAGCGCCAATCACATCCCGGAATATCTCGTAAACATGGCGCAGCTTGGCGATTATCTGGAAATAGGATTGTCGGAACTAGGTTTTTCATCAGAAGGCTTCGAGACCGGAAACCGCTAACCTTCCGCGCTTTCCATTCGGAGCCTCGCCGCCTCAAGATCTTCTGGCGTATTCACATTAAAAAACGGATCCCCTTCGGCATCGGTCCAACGTACGCTATTTAAGCTGTATCTCTCCGCAAAAATCAGGATTTTACGTAAATCTTCTCCAACAAGTGCCGCCCGCATTTGAGCCGCAAGCGACAAAGGCCAAAGCGATACCACCGGATGAACACGTTCTTTCGAATAGGCCATAACGATAGAGTGAGGGCTTGCCGTCAAACCCGTTTCCAGCCTTTTCACTAAATCACTTGGAATAAACGGTGCATCGGCTGGAATGCTCAACATATGTGTCGCGGTACATCCCTTGTCCTTGAAATATTCCAATCCTGTCAAAATACCTGCAAGTGGCCCCTGCCCTTCATCGACAGCGTCACGGACAACAGGCCAGCTTGCGTTTTCGATCGCCGCATTACTGTTAATAAGGACGTCACTAACTTGCGGCTCTATCCGGTGAAGAATGTGATCTAATAAGGATTTTCCTGCGATTTGTTTGAGGAACTTGTCACCATCTCCCATTCGCCTCGATTGGCCGCCAGCGAGAATTATACAGGGGAATTTAGGGGTATTCATTACCTAGCAGCCTTTCGCTGAAATTTTTTATCTTCATCTTCGATTTTGTTTGGGTCCGCGTCAAATATCAGACGATCCACGCCGGATAAACATTGAAAACGTTTTCCCTTAGCCCGCCCAATGAGTGTTAAACCTGCCTTGCAAGCCAGATCGACACCCCATGCGGTAAATCCACTTCGGGAGATCAAAATCGGGATTTGCATTTGCACCGCTTTGATCACCATCTCTGAAGTCAGCCGACCCGTCGTATAGAATATTTTCTTCTCTGGTCCAATCTTATTTACCCACATGAAACCTGCAATTTTATCAATTGCATTATGGCGTCCCACATCTTCCATGTAGACAAGAGGCCGATCTTCTTCGCAAAGGACACATCCGTGGATAGCTCCCGTCTTTAAATAAAGAGATGGCGAGCTATTGATCTTCTTTGATAAATTATAGATCCATGATGTTTTAATTTTTGCATCAGGGTCCAGTTTTATGTCGTCGAACTTCTCCATGACGTCACCGAAAACCGTACCTTGGGCACAGCCTGAAGTTTGAGTTTTCTTTTTTAATTTATCCTCAAAATCAGTCTCTTCTGGCGTGCGAACAACCACAACGCCTAAATCTTCATCAACATCAACACTTGAAATTTCTGCATCCGCCTGCAGCATATTCTGATTGAGCAAATACCCGATGGCCAAATATTCTGCGTAATCGCCAATTGTCATCATGGTGACCACCTCTTGTTTGTTCAAAAACAAGGTGAGGGGCTTTTCCACAACGACGGGCAATTCAACAGGATCGCCATTTTGATCAACACCGCATGCGACCTCTGACAGGCCGGGTGCATCTGGATCGGGAGTAATTTCAAATTCTTTCATGGGCCACTATTGCGCGGTGACATCCCATTGTAAAGTGGTGCAATAAAGGGAGTGACAGAATAACTAAATCAGCTATTCTTTCGCTAAAGAAACAGCCTCATCAGGAAATGCATATGACACTCGATCGCGGAGCACTTACGACAGCCATTACAGATATTGCCATAGAAGCAGGCGATATCATTCTCGAAGTTTATAACAGCGATTTTGATGTCAATACAAAAGGCGACTCCTCTCCCGTTACCAAGGCTGATGTGGCCGCCGAAGAAATCATCTTGAAAGGGCTTTTGGCTTTAACTCCAGACATCCCCGTTCTTGCTGAAGAAAGCGTTGACGCGGGACGCATCCCAGATTTATCGGGTGGTATTTTTTGGCTGGTAGATCCCTTAGATGGCACAAAAGAATTCGTCCATAAGCGCGGCGAATTTACGGTGAATATTGCCCTGATTGAAAATGGCAAACCGACCATTGGCGTTATCCATGTGCCTGCGAAAAACACCACCTATTATGCGTCTGGTCCCGGGGACGCTTGGATTGTTGAGCCAGAATCTGAGCCCCGCAAAATACAAGTTCGGAGCGCCCCTGAAGAGGGTTTGACAGTTGTCGCAAGCCGCTCTCACAGAACACCTGAAACAGATGATTATATTGCGAAATACAATGTGGCCGATTTGATCTCAGCTGGATCATCATTGAAATTATGCTTAGTGGCTGAAGGTAAGGCTGATTTATACCCTCGCCTTGGACGAACTATGGAATGGGATATCGGCGCAGGACAAGCCATTTTGGAAGCCGCAGGCGGCCGCGTTGAGACACTGGATGGTGCCCCGCTTGGATATGCCAAAGATGGGCATGATAATCCGTTTTTTGTTGCCAAGGGAAAGATCTAGGCCTTTTCCCCGGCCTTTATTTGATGGTGATAATTTTCTCGTCCTTAATGGCGATATCCGTAACCATTGTACCGCGGTGGGATACGGCGGTACCGTTTTTAACGTACAGATCTGCTTGCATATTTTTTCGAGCCTCCGTGAAAAGATGCCCATTCTCAACCTGCTATTGACCCATTGCCAAGACTTGAACACTTGCAACTTCTATTCTGAATGATAGGGTAGCCTCAACCTAGACCACATTCAGCAAAATGAAACAAATGCCCCTAACAAATGTAGCTCCCCTGATCAATCGATCACTCTTGCGCCTTGTCGGTGCTGATACCGTAGATTTTTTACAAAATCTCGTCAGTAATGATCTGGAAACTCTTGCCAATCAGAAAGTTGTCTATTCAGCATTACTGACACCGCAGGGGAAGTTTTTGCACGATTTCTTTGTGATCAAATGGGGCGATGACATCTATCTTGATTGCTTAACAAGCCGGCTTCCTGATCTCACCAAACGACTGACCATGTATAAATTACGTGCTGACGTTACCCTAACCGATGTCAGTGAAGAGTTTGATTTATATGCGGCATTTGGATCCGCTCCGAGTGAGTATCCAAATGAGCTCGGAGGCATGAGCAAGAATAGCGACGGCATTATTTATGCGGACCCCAGACTAAAATCCTTGGGTCACAGAATTGTTTCAAGAAAAGGCTCTAGCTTAAAGGCTCTCATTCCAAACAGTGCTGATGTGGCGTTTTCTGCGTATACGGCCCACCGCTTATCGCTGGGTGTGCCCGAAGGCGGAACAGATATCGTTCCAGAGAAGAACTTTTTGCTTGAGGCTAATTTCGAAGAATTGAACGGCGTCAGCTTTTCGAAAGGTTGCTACGTCGGACAAGAATTGACTGCGCGGACAAAATACCGGGCAAAAATCAAAAAACGTCTCTTTAGTTTCCATCATGAGGGTGATGATCTTGAAGTTGGTGACAGTATATCGCTCGACGATGTAGAAATTGCAGTCATCGCGGCCTTCCAAGCCCCATATGGCCTTGCTTTCACTCGCCTAAAAAATTGGGAAAAATCGAGCGATGGGTCAAGTTTGACCACATCTTCAAATATTACAATCACCAAGCCAGATTATGTCATCCTCCCCGATCTTACGGACTAAGAGCCTTGTGTCATTTGTTCAAATACCGTAGACCAGAACAAAGCATGAACCATTGAAGGGTGCCAGTGATGACGGAATTTACGAACTTAGGCGCTGATGGCATACATCGCTGCACATGGTGCGGGGATGATCCGTTTTACCAAGCCTATCATGATGAAGAATGGGGCGTCCCCATTTATGACGGTCGGGCACTCTATGAAAAACTTATCCTTGATGGATTTCAAGCCGGCCTCTCTTGGATAACGATACTGAAAAAGCGTGACAATTTTATTCAAGCGTTTGATCAGTTTAATCCCGAATTGATTGCGAGATACGACGACGCCAAAATCGAACAGCTTATGCAAGACAAAGGCATTGTTCGAAACCGCTCTAAGATTATGGGAACCATTGCAGGTGCGCAGTTGTTTTTGGAAATCGAAGAAAAAGAAGATGGTTTCTCGAAACTCCTCTGGAATTACTTAGACGGCGAAGTTCTCCAAAACAACTGGGAGAGCAAGGAACAAGTGCCTGTAGCAACTGAACTCAGCAAACAAATATCCAAAGATTTAAAATCTCGCGGGTTTAAGTTTGTCGGTCCGACAATTGTTTATGCCTTTATGCAAGCGGTCGGAATGATCAACGATCACCAAAAAAATTGCTTTCGCCATAGCCAATTAAAATAGAGGAACCGATGGCATGCAGCAAAATCAAGCGTCCATGGCGAAATATTATATGGATAAATACGGTGATCAGGTGATAGACAAGCTTGAGCTGGATGCCAATTATTGCGAGCAGAAAAATGATTTACCGCGCCGCAATAGGCTGCTTCGTATAAGAGATCAAATCTTGCTGGATGGTCAATCGTTCAAGAGCTGAGATAGTAGGAAAAAACCATGCTCCCACGCCTAAAAGCCGAAATTTGGGTAAAAGCCCACATTCGGACCTGCAGCTTTATGAACGTCCCCGTTTTCGTAGTTAGACGCGGCGACGATACGGCAGGAACCGTATTGATTAAAATTAACCGGTTAAATGGTAATTTTAGGGTTCTGACGCCAACAACTGACTTCGAAACTGGGGGGCGGCAGTGGTTACAAGCAACTGGTGCCGATTGGGTAGATGAAAAAATCGCGGATACTTACATTGAAAAACAGATCAGTTTCGATCGCGATATTTGGGTCATTGAAATAGAAGATGCTGAAGGTCGTCATTTTCTCCAAGACAAAGTTGTCGCCTAAAATTTATTTTGGCGCGATAGCCGTCAATCTTTTCTCAAGGGCTATATCAAGTTCTTCGCGTCTTGATGACACATCTAGGAGCCAGTCGTAACGACTTTGAACATGCTGAGAAATCATGCGTGAACTCTTCACATATTCTCTGCCCTTAATTTGCCTCGCAAGCCTATTATCCTTTTCTTCAATCAACATTTTCAAACCAATCATGAACTGATCTGGAGTCTCGCAAATTACGGCAAACTCTCCATGGGGGTCTGACGCTTTATAGACAAGGGAACTGGCAAGCGGGACGGCACCGCACCCTGCAGCCTCCACCAATTTCAAATCCGACTTTGTCCGATTAAATCCTGTATCCAACAGGGGCATCAGTGATACATCAGCGGCTACTAGATGCTCTTTGTATTCCTCATAAGAGCAGCGCGGTGTAAATTCCTTATTGTCGGTTTCCAACACATCAAAAAATTCCTGATCCATGACCACATCAAAATGAAAACTACCCCTCACCGTCGCCAGCATTTTATTAATCATGGGCATAATTGGTCGCCAATCAGCCTGCCTGTTCAATGCGCCAAAGAAAATACAGCAAACCGGCGATGGTTCGGACAAATCTCTATCTGGGAAAACATCAAGTTGGTTTGGGAAAACGGCAACTTCAGGGTTAAATTTCGAAAATAGATGCGCCAGTTCATCATTTGTAGTTTGGATCGCATGAACACCGGCGAAAGACAGAAAATTATTTTTTTCAATTTTCGGCCAAGGTGAATAATGGTCGTCAAATTCAGTAATGATTAGATACCCAGCACGGCGAAGGCTTTGAATGTGGGCAAGCGATTTTTCAAATGATAGAACGGGCCTGTGCCACAGAAATATTTTCCGAAGCTCCTTGTGCCCTTGTACAATTTTTTGCCCCCGCTGGATGTGACAAAGCACCCCAGGGATACTCGACAATGCGCCCAAAGGTTCGTCAATCCGGACATCATTCACCCCACCAATCGGCTTCAGGGCTTGGGCTTGAATACGCATTTGAGGAACAGTATCAGTGTTAAGGCATAACAGAAATCGAGATGATTTTATGGCAGAAGACAACTGATCAAACTCAGAGGCCATACTGGGGGTTACTTCTTTTTGATGCTGCAGCCACCGTGGAAATACAGCCACATCATCACGCGCAAGCCGTTCGATCTGAAAGCCCGCGTCCGTTATATTACGTCTAAGAGCCTGGGAATATGCCCGAGCTTTAGTAATCAGCGCTTTGATAAAACTAACCGGGAATGATTTCTCCTTGCCCAACTGTTTTTCCAACCGCAGAAAAAAGAACGGGTTCAGAATTTCTGTTATAATCAGACCATCTTCGCTCAAAACGCTACCCAACGCATCCAAATCGCTTTTCAAATCTTGATCTTTGAATATTTGGCCAGCCAGTACCACAGCATCGTATTCGTCATCGAAATCAATTTGATCCGCAACATGTAATTTCAGTCGTTTTAGATTTGGAAACCGCTCTTGATGGCAATCTGGAGATAAACGCCTAAAGGCAGTGCCAATATGTGCCGCCTCTGTTCCAACGAAGGCTATTCTGCTTGCGTTCCGCGGAATTAATTTCAGACAAGACATTTCTCTGGGTTTTAGGGGCACGACTGGCTTCATTAGTCTTCTGCTTTTTCAAATTTCTTCGAGTAGGTAGCTTTAGTTTATGGCGAAAATGATTAAAACATTCTATCTTTGAAATAACAAACCAACACGGATAGTTGGATTTTTATAAAAGGTAGGCGAGTAGTATAGATGCAACAATATCTGGATCTCCTAAATACGGTCCGAAAAACAGGAAACTTCAAAGGCGATCGTACTGGCACGGGCACATACAGCCTGTTTGGGCATCAAATTCGATTTGATCTGTCGCAAGGGTTTCCCATGCTAACCACGAAAAGATTGCATTTAAAATCCATTATTCACGAGCTTCTGTGGTTTCTTGCAGGAGATACAAACATTAAGTACCTCAAAGATAATGGGGTTCGTATTTGGGACGATTGGGCGGATGAGAACGGTGACTTGGGCCCGGTTTATGGTTATCAGTGGCGATCTTGGCCCGCGCCAAATGGCGAACATATTGATCAAATTTCAAATCTAGTTGCTCAGATCAAAGCCAACCCAAATTCAAGACGTCATATTGTAACAGCTTGGAATCCCTCCGAAGTTGACAATATGGCATTGCCTCCCTGCCACTGCCTTTTCCAATTTTATGTGGCCGATGGTAAGTTATCTTGCCAACTCTACCAGCGTAGCGCCGATGTTTTTCTAGGCGTTCCCTTTAACATTGCCTCCTATGCGCTCCTCACAATGATGATGGCGCAAGTGTGTGACTTAGAGGTTGGAGATTTTGTCCATAGTTTTGGGGATGTCCATCTTTACGCAAATCATGTTGAGCAAGCTGATCTCCAACTCTCTCGCACATCCGGCGCTCTTCCAACAATGACTATTAATCCAGACGTTCGAAATATCTTTGATTTTAAATTCGATGATTTCAAGCTTGAAAATTATCAAGCATTGCCGAGCATTCCAGCTCCTATAGCCGTGTAGGGAGACAACTATGTTGGTAAGCGGAATTTTGGCTGTCTCTGAAAATAATGTCATCGGATCTGAAAATGACCTTCCTTGGCGTCTTTCAAATGACTTGAAATGGTTCAAGAAGAATACCCTGAACAAGCCCATGATTATGGGCCGGAAAACCTTTCAGTCCCTTCCAGGCTTGCTGCCTAATCGCACTCATATTGTACTGACGAGAGATCCGTCTTTTAGCGCAGAAAATGTAATGATTGCCCACACGGTATCGGAAGCCCTTAAACTTGCAGAATCCGACGCAACCGGTAAGAGCCAAGATGAGATTATGATCATCGGCGGCGGAGAGATTTATCGATTATTCGGTGATCAGATCGGACGTTTCTACATCACACGTGTCCATACATCCGTAGACGGCGACACCTATTTTGAGCCACTGGATGACGACCGTTGGAGCCAAACTTTTAGCGCTAAAAATGAAGCCTCAGCTAGGGATCAATTTAATCATACTTTCTGCATATATGAGCGCCTGAGCGAAAACTAACATTAATACCATTTCACCCCTTCCAATATGGCAGACAAATGTCTATATTAAAGGTGTTGGGCAACCAACTATAGCGATAAACGTTTCGTGGAATAAACGTTGCGGACCCGGGGGCGGTACCCGGCGCCTCCACCATTTCTATGGGGGCGAAATAGGTTCGACGCGCGCAATAAAGACGTCATTTTTGCTCGGCATGATACCACCGTTACCGGGGTCAAAACTACAAATGCAAACGATAATGAAGCATTTGCCGTAGCTGCTTAATTGCACTACACGGGGTTCGGAGGGGCACCTGGCAACAGAAGCCCCTTCACTTGAAACAATGGGAACCTCCCCAACTAGTTTGCTCACCCAATTTACGGTCGAGCTGGAGTGTTACAAAAGAGATGGTCAGCGAAATCAACTACAACCAACTTGTGGAACGTGCATTGCTTAATGTTGTTCGCGACTCCATAAATCATGCCGCGAAACACGGCTTGTCTGGGCAACAGCATTTCTATGTAACCTTTAAAACTCACGCTCCTAATGTGTCCATACCCTCCCATTTAAAGGAGCGGTACGAGGACGAAATGACAATCGTTCTCCAGCACCAATATTGGGATCTAATTGTTGAAGATGATTTCTTTAGTCTCGGCCTCAGCTTCAATCATCGGCGTGAAACACTCGTCATCCCCTTTGATGCGATTTCTGCCTTTGCCGATCCATCTGTTCAATTTGGCCTGCAGTTCAACATTGAAGGTGGCGAAAACTCTGCTGTGACTGAAGACGGCGACATATCACCGTTTGATCAGGCTTCGGATGATGAAAAACCCGCTAAAAAAGAAGAACATAAAGCAGGTGAAGTCATTGCCCTCGATGCTTTTCGTAATAACAAGTAATTTTTCAATCCCTTTACTTTCACGAGGTTAGGCACCAACGCTCCCTGACTTAATCCAAAGCAGGAAGCACATTTTTGAGGCCTCCTCCCAAGGTTTGACAGGACGAACGAAACAATGTCAGAATTCCAATATCAGGATATTTTCTCACTCGGCCCCGACACGACGCCTTATCGAAAACTCACCGATAAGCATGTCTCGACCATTGAAGTCGACGGCAAGGAAATTTTGAAGATAGAGCCCGAAGCGCTAGAACTTTTGACGGCTGAAGCAATGCGCGATGCAGCCCATCTCTTGCGCCCTGAACATCTCCAGCAAGTTGCCGACATACTTGAAGACGATGAAGCATCAGATAACGATAAGTTTGTTGCGACTGAACTTCTAAAGAACGCCAATGTTGCCGCCGGCATGGTGCTGCCAAGCTGCCAAGACACAGGCACCGCCATTATCATGGGCAAAAAAGGCCAATATGTTTGGACCGAAGGCAATGATAAAGAGGCCCTTTCCAGAGGTGTCTTCAAAACATATACAGAAACAAGCTTGCGCTACTCTCAACTAGCTCCTTTGAGCATGTATGACGAACAGAACACTGGCACTAACCTGCCAGCGCAAATTGATATCTATTCTACAGACAGCAACAGCTATGACTTTCTATATGTTGTTAAGGGCGGCGGATCGGCAAATAAGGCGTTTTTGCACCAAGCCGTTCCTAGCGTATTGACACCTGACCGCTTAGTACCGTTCATTGAAGAGAAAATCACAGAGCTCGGCACTTCCGCATGCCCACCGTACCATTTGGCTATTGTCATTGGCGGTACATCCGCAGAAGACACCATGAAAACGGTTAAGCTCGCCTCAACTAAATATTACGACAATTTGCCCACATCCGGAAATGAGCTTGGACGTGCTTTCCGTGACCTAGAAATGGAAGACGCCGTTCACAAGATTTCCCAAAACATTGGTATTGGTGCACAGTTTGGCGGCAAATATTTCTGCCATGACGTTCGTGTTATTCGACTTCCGCGGCACGGCGCTAGTGTACCAATCGGCATCGGCGTCTCTTGTTCTGCTGACCGGCAAGTTAAAGGTAAAATCACCAAAGACGGCGTCTTTCTTGAACAGTTAGAGACAGATCCAGCCCGGTTCCTACCAACAGTTTCAAAAGAACATTTAGGTGCTGACGTTGTCAAAATTGACTTGAACCGTCCGATGAAAGAGATTTTGGAGACCTTGACCCAATATCCAATTCGGACGCGGTTAAGCTTGTCGGGCACAATTATTGTAGCTCGGGATTTAGCCCACAGGAAATTGCGGGAACTCTTGGAAGCGGGACAAGAACTTCCGCAATATTTCAAAGATCACATCATTTACTATGCGGGACCGGCAAAAACCCCTGAAGGATATGCGTCTGGGTCATTCGGTCCAACAACAGCTGGCCGCATGGACGGATATGTTGACCAATTCATGGAAAATGGCGGCAGCATGATCATGCTCGCAAAAGGCAATCGCAGCAGAGTAGTTGTGGATGCTTGCAACAAACATGGCGGTTTCTATCTTGGCTCCATCGGTGGGCCGGCTGCGATCTTAGCGCAAGACAACATCAAAAAAGTTGAAGTCCAAGAATTTGAAGAACTCGGAATGGAAGCCATTTGGCGAATTGAGATCAAAGACTTCCCTGCGTTCATCGTAACAGACGATAAAGGCAACGATTTCTTCGCCCGCAAACGTTAAGCATATTGGTAACCCCGCATGACTGATGACATCGTTAAACATTCTGTCAGTATTGCGGGGCACCGAACCAGCATTTCTTTGGAAAAAGAATTTTGGGTCATTTTCTGCAAAGTAGCTGAAAACCGCCGTATGAGCATCAACGCGCTAATTACAGAAATTGACGAAACCCGAACAGGTAATTTGTCCAGTGCCCTTCGGTTATTTGCACTTCATGAAGTCATATCAAACCCCGAGCTCGCAAATCAGTTGATTTCCTGACTTGAATTAGCTGCTACAGTGTTTACTCTATCAGATGCTGTACACACTATTAGGGGGATCTGTTATTATGGGTGATGTCGTCAACCTCAACAAGTTCCGCAAGCAAAAAAAACGCGATACTGATCGTGATAAAGCCGGAGAGAACAGAACAAAGTTCGGCAGAAATAAATCAGAAAAAAACAAAGAAAAACAACATTCTGACAAAACTGAAGCTGATCTTTCAGGTAAGAAAATTGTAGAAAAAGACAACCAATCACAGAACACTGAAAACGAAGACTAGCCTCTGCACGCACTTAAAATATAGATCTTCTCTTACTTTTCACAAGTATCACAAGAAAAGTAGAAAAATTGAGCTTGTCTCGGAAATGAAACTTTTTGTTCACATTTCTGACGCAAAATCAATTTAACAACGGGGGCAGTCGTCAACATCCAAGGCGAAGGAGCCGAGCTGTGGGAACTAAATGGTTTAACACCCAAGAACCAGAAATTGAAGATTTACTATCTGATCCAATTTTACTCGCTGTCCTAGCAAGGGATCGCATTACTGTTGAAGATCTACAGGACGTTATCACGTCTTATAAAAAAACGAACCCGGGCGATAAAATATCGTTCACCAGCGGTGACTAGATTTTTCACACGCTCTAAACTTAGCTATTTTTAGAAACGGATCACTCCTTTTCATCTGCTTTTCTCGCGGGTATACTCTTCTTGAAATCTGACAACTGTCTTCAATAAGAAAAGAGCCCCAGATGACAACCGACATGAAGTACAAAAAGGAATTCGCAACCATTCGCGGCCTCAAGATGGCCTATGTGGATGAAGGTGAAGGGGATCCGATCGTATTTCTACACGGAAATCCGACAAGCAGCTATTTGTGGCGGAATGTTATGCCACACCTTGAAGGAAAAGGTCGCCTTATTGCGCCAGATCTAATTGGAATGGGAGATTCTGAAAAGCTTCCCGATAGCGGCCCGGATAAATATACATTCGCCCAACACCGCGCATTTCTGAAAGATCTACTGCATTATCTAGACGTTAAGAACAATGTCACCTTGGTGATCCACGACTGGGGATCTGCACTTGGCTTTGACTGGGCTAATAACAATCAAAACGCCGTTAAAGCGATTGCCTATATGGAAGCCATTGTCCGCCCGATTGCCAGCTGGGATGAGTGGCCAGAAGATGCCATAGGGATCTTCCAAGGTTTCCGATCAGATGCCGGCGAAAAATTGGTTCTAGAGAAAAATATTTTTGTGGAGCGAGTTTTACCAAGCTCTATCATCCGACCTTTGGAAGATGCTGAACTCCGTGCTTATGTAAAACCATTTCGCCGTGCAGGGGAAGATCGTCGCCCCACTTTAACTTGGCCCCGTCAAATTCCCATTGCAGGAGAGCCCGCTGACGTTACGGCACATGTGGATAGCTATGCAACTTGGCTCCAAAGTAGCCAAGTGCCGAAGCTATTCATTAATGCTGACCCTGGCTCAATTCTTGTGGGGAAACAGCGTGATTTTTGTAGAACTTGGCCCAACCAAACTGAGGTTACTGTTAAAGGTACTCACTTCATTCAAGAAGACAGCCCTGATGAAATTGGTCAGGCCGTCTCTGCATTTCTAGATAAACTCAAGTAAAGGTAATTCCTCTTGGCCCAGCAAAAAAAAGTAAAATTAAATCCTCTTCAAAGCAAAACTTTGGTGCTGCTACAAATCCTGGCAAAGGATGCCGATAGCTCTATGCGAGTAGACGATAGTGAAGACGTCAAAATTACTCGCCTACCCCATGGTCATGGAAACCATATGCATGTGGGCGCCTATGTAGTGGCTTCAAAAGATGCCAGTGGACTTTCAAACGATGCTGTATGGGTGGTGCTCGCTCGAAAAGGGCTTGTGCGGGAAAACTGGAAAGATGAGATCGTGATCACAGCAGAAGGCCTTGCTTTTTCTACCGGATTAGAAGAAAAATTTATAAGCACATCTGATCATTAATCGATTTGGAATAATTATGCCGACCCAATTGGAGAGAAAACTAACAACAATCCTGTGTGCGGATGTCGCGGGCTACAGCCGCCTGATGGAACAGGATGAAGTTGGAACTCTCCAATCTTTAAAAAAGGCTCGCAAAATAATTATCGCGGAAATTGAAACCCATTCTGGTCGCCTGATCAATATGGTCGGCGATGCCGTTATTGCTGACTTCACCAGTGTTGTGAATGCAGTCCATTGCTCTGTCGCTGTTCAAAACAAACTGCAAGAACATCGGCAAAGCCAAACCAATGAAGTGCCTTTATCGTTTCGAATAGGACTAAACCTTGGGGACGTTATTATTGAAGGCGACGATATCTTTGGGGATGGTGTCAATATTGCAGCACGGCTTGAAAGCTTAGCCCCGCAAGATGGCATTTGTATTTCAGGCACTGTTTATGACCATGTGAAGGGTAAATTTCCCATGGGTTTTAACTTTCTCGGCGAGAAGAAAGTTAAAAATATTGAAGAAGCAATATCCGTATATTCTCTCGAACTTAATTTGCCTCAACAGGATACTGATCGAGAAGCTTCCGCCGCTCCTACATTCAGTGACAGCGAGATGGATTTCACTGCTAGTGAGGAAATCCAGCTTCGGAAACAAGTGAAGCGTCAAGCGAATTTTTATCGCAGAGCATTGATGACCGGCTCAGTGATTTTATTTTTGTTTTTGATTAATATCTTATCGTCGCCGGGGTACCTTTGGTTCATATGGCCAACCCTACCGATGCTTCTGATCCTGGCGCTTGATGCCATGCGTGTTTTTGGCAAAGGTGATTTTGCAAGCGACTGGGAAGACCGTAAACTCACTGAACTTAAAAACCAAAAACGGCGCCATAAGCAATAGAAACTGTGCCCCAGATTAACTAGGGCACAGCTAAGGCATTAAAAACTTTTGGTGGAAGCCAAAGCCCCCATTCTGCCGCAAATACCGTGAAACTCTTCCACAGTTTCAGAGATGATATCAGCAACTGCTTTTTCCCCGTGGATGAGCGCTGCTGATTGACCAGCGAGACCCGCACTCGCCTCCATATCACCACCAAAATATAATTCCTTGATACGTGCAAACATATCTTTGGGCATCAAGCCTTCTTCATATGCTTCTTTGGTTTTTTCTGTTTTAAGGGCTCGAATGCAGGGGCTAGATTTTTTATTCAACACCACAGTCCCCACATCTTCGGCATCAATAATCGCTTGTTTGAAGTTTGCGTGAACCGGGCTTTCTTTGGCCGATACAAAACGCGTCCCCATTTGGACGGCTTCCGCGCCTGCAGCAAATGCAGCTGCCATGCCGCGACCATCCACAGTTCCACCTGCCGCTACCATAGGCACGTCAACTTTCTCGCGAATTGCCTGTAAAAGAACCAGCAAAGAAACTTCTTCAGGGTTTTTAAAGCCACCACCTTCTCCGCCTTCTACCACCAAACCATCAACACCCGCCTCAACCGCTTTTAGCGCGGCCTTCACCGTTGGGACCGCGTGATAGACAATAATGTTATGCGCTTTTAGAATTTTGATGAGTTTAGCTGGGTTACCTGCAGATGTTGTTACAAATTTTACACCAGACTCGGCGACAAATTTGACCATATTCTCGTCACGTAAAAACATCAGCGGCAAGTTGATACCAAATGGGGCATCGGTTAGCGTCGACATCTTTTTAATTTCTGCGATACAATTTTCGGTCTCACCAGAAGACGTCTCGACAATACCAACACCACCAGCATTACACACAGCTGACGCCAATTGAGAGCGTGCGATCCAACCCATTGGGGCTTGTATGATCGGATATTTTGCCCCTGTATGTTCAAGAAAACGGTTCATAATTATATTACCTTAGGGATCTAACGATGGGGTTAATCAAATTTCAGATTTAGGTGCGCACTCAAATCTCGAAGCGCCTGCTCTTCTGAAAGGACTTTAATGGTTTTCATTCCCATGGCTGCTGCTGGTTTCAAATTTACACCCAGATCATCCAGATACAAAATTTGATCGGGCGATACGCCCATTTTTTCGCAAGTATAGGTATAGATTTGCGGGTCCGGTTTTCTCATTCCGATTTTGCTGGATTGAATAACCTGGTCAAAAATACCCATTACATCCAGAACAGCTTTTTGCTCCTCTGCCGATCGGCTCATGCCAGGGCCTTTGCCTGCAGGGACATTATTGGTCAGGCAGACGCATTGATGAGTTTTTGCGATTTTTTTGAGAGCCGAAACCATATTAGGCCGGATGTTGCCAGATAATAATTTAATCACTTCAGCGCCGGCAATAGGATGACCAAGCGCCGTACTTTCAGTCAGAAACAGCTGATCGAATTCGTCCGCTCCTATTTTGCTTCTTTCAAATAGTGCCCATGCATTTTGATCAGGATTTGTCGAATTTACAGTTCTCAGAAAATTATCCGGTAATTCTTGTTCTTTTTCAAATCTATTGAATGCCTCAAACGGGCTTGTCGTCAAAACGCCCCCAAAATCCCATAGGACTGCAGATATCATAATGTTTCCATATTTTCGAGATTGAGCAAATTTCTTCGCTGAGATTACATTTTTCTTCGTATTTCGTGTAATATTGGCAGCAGACTAAATAGAAGTCAAACCTTGCCCTTGATTGTATTTCAGAGACTCGGCATTATTTATATAGGTATACGTGCACACACAGCTTTTATCATTGGGAGCACCTTCTATGAGGCTAGTAATATTTTTGGCCCTTTTTTCGACAACCTTTTCAACAACCGTAATGGCTTTTGATACAAAAGACATGGCGCGTTTTGAGGAGACTGGAAGTTGCCAAGCTTGCGATTTACGCCAAGTCAAAATTCAGTATCAGGTTATGAAAGGCGCTAATTTCGAAAATGCTATTCTGCGGGATACATTGATGAAAGAAACTAATTTGGCAGGTGCAAATCTGTCAGGTGCTGACCTCCGGCGCGCTGATCTTGAAAAATCAATTCTCAAGAATGCCAACTTGTCCGGCGCCATCCTACGGGAAACTGATTTGGAAAAAGCCGACTTAAACGGAGCCCAACTTAACGACGCGGATCTGCGGGATGCGGATCTTGAAAATTCCGTGGCCACAAACAGTAATTTCAAAGACGCTGATTTGCGAAAAGCCTACATGAAGCGTGGAGATTTTACGGATGCGAATTTTTCGAACGCTCAGATGACTGAATCAAATTTGAAACGCTCAATCGCAAAAAATGCCATTTTCAAAAATGCCAAACTCAAAAATGCAACGCTAACACGTGCTGATTTAGAAGGTGCCGATTTTTCAGATACAGATCTCACTCTCTCAAACTTTTATCGCGCCAATTTAACAAATGCGAATTTTTCAAACGCGCGAATGAAAGATGCCATGTTATGGCGGGCAAATCTGTCCGGTGCGAATTTTGAAACCGTGAACAACCTCGAACAATCGCAATTTATCGGAGCGTGTGGAAACAAGGAAACCCGCCTGCCTGACGGACTGACGGTTCCCGATTGCGTCCCTTAACATTTTGCCGGGACAGCTAAATAATTTTGCCTGGATTCATAATGTTATCTGGATCCAGCGCAGCCTTTAGGGTGGCCATGACGCCCACGGCACCTTCCCCGAGCTCATTTTTCAAGTATTTCTTCTTCCCAAGTCCGACACCATGTTCGCCGGTGCAGGTTCCGTCCATCGACAGAGCCCGTTCAATCAGGCGACCGTTAAGTCGTTCTGCTTCTGCCAGTTCTTCAGGGTTATCCATATCCAGCACAAAAGCCAAATGGAAATTCCCATCCCCAACATGCCCAACCAACGGGGCGATCAAATAGCTTTTGTCTAAGTCTTCTTTTGTCTGCATGATGCAATCAGACAATCTTGAAATTGGGACGCAAACATCTGTGGCCCACATTGAAGCTCCGACCCGCAGTGCCTTTGCAGCATATGCCGCGTCATGTCTTGCCTGCCACAAACGAGTTCTATCTTCTGCCTGTGTTGTCCATTTGAAATCTTTTGCGCCAAAATCCTGACAAATACCGTCAACCATTTCAGACTGTTCTTGCACGCTATTTTCGCTGCCATGAAATTCTAGGAATAATGTCGCCTGTACTGGGAGATCCAAGCCTGAGTATTTATTAATTGCATCTACCTGTACATCGTCAAGCAGTTCAATACGGGCGATTGGAATACCGCTTTGAATGGTCAGAATAACCGACTGGATTGCACTTTCAATATCCGGAAAAGATACCGTTGCGGCTGCAATCGCCTCGGGTATACCATATAGCTTCAGAGTAATTTCTGTAATGATCCCGAGGGTTCCCTCAGATCCGATATATAGGCGGGTCAAATCATATCCAGCAGAGCTTTTCTTTGCCCGTCCGCCCGTTTTAATAATCTCCCCGTTTGGCAAGACAACTGTCAAACTTAAGACGTTATCCTTCATTGTGCCGTAGCGCACAGCATTGGTTCCAGAGGCACGGGTTGATGCCATACCGCCAATAGTTGCGTCAGCTCCCGGATCAATTGGAAAAAACAGGCCTGTATCCCGAAGAAACTCGTTTAACTGTTTCCGCCGAACACCTGGTTGCACCACGCAATCCAAATCTTCCCGATTAACCGCAGTGATCTCGTTCATCTGATTGAGGTCGACGGAGACACCGCCTTCAACCGCGTTAATATGCCCCTCAAGAGACGTTCCGCCGCCAAAGGGAATAACCGGCATTTTGTATTTTGCACAAATCTTGACGATCTCGGAGACTTCAGTTGTGTTTTGCGCAAAGCAAACTAAATCTGGTGGACAGGCAATGTGCCAGCTTTCATCTTTGCCATGCTGATCTCGCACAGACTGGGCCGTTGAACAACGTTCACCTAATAGGTCTTCAAGTTCCAGACGCGCGTTTTCAATGACGTTTGCAGACACAGACATAAGATTTCCTCACAATTTTGCGGTGAGCCACACTAATCAATAGACATTGGGTTGCGGCTTTTATTATCTGTTAGTTATAATCGTAAAAACAAAACATCTAAAGCATTTACAGATTAAAAAAACGGGCTACTGTCTAGATCATGATAAAAACAAACCTACAAACTCTAAAAGAAATGACTGTGTTACCAGAATGGATTGATCATAATGGACACATGAATGTGGCCTATTATGTCTTGGTTTTTGATCAGTCGCTGGATGTCTTACTTGAGCAGATCGAGCTTACACCTGAATACAGAAAAGCCTCTGGCAACACTGTATATGTTCTGGAAACCCATGTGAGTTACCTTCAGGAAGTCAAAGAGGGCGATGCACTGCTTATTTCCTTCCGAGTGGTCGATTGCGACGAAAAACGCATCCATTTATTTTTGGAGATGCATCATAAAGAACTCGGCTTCCTTGCTGCGACGTCAGAACAAATGATCTTGCACATCGATACCTCTGGGCCGAAAGCACACCCGATGCCAAAGCATATCCAAGACAATTTGAAGGCGTTACAAAAAAGCCATTCCCTTACCCCCTCGCCTAACCAACTCGGAGCTGCAATCGGTATCCGCCGAAAAATAGCGAGTTAAGGAATGACCAACTTATCCACCCAACATCGAAATTTGATACTTCTTGCCATAGGATTTGCCGCAACTTATCTATTTTTACCGTTTCCGGAAGGTTCAATATTCAACATTGTGCAAAAATCCAGCACTTGCGTGGTGTTAGGTCTTGTCGCCTATTGGGCAGTTGAAGATCCTAAGATCAAAAAGCTAGCCTTAGCCGCTCTGTTGTTTTCGAGTTTAGGGGACGCATTTCTTGCAGTTAGATCTTCGGATCTATTTACGTTTGGACTTGGCTCATTTCTAATCGCACATCTTATCTACATTCTTATATTTGTGCGGGCCAAGAGTTGGGAGCCATTGCCCAGATTTAAGCAGATAGGCATTGGTATAATTATTTTG
>JBALWO010000018.1:44814-51890 GCA_036960775.1 Pseudomonas marincola
GGGACCATTGCGATTAATAAATTCTTGCTTCCATTTGAGTTAGCAAGCCCCCTCATCTGGATTACATATATTTTGGCCCAAGTTCTTTTGACGCTGGCGATCATACAAGGGGCAGACAAAAAAAATACCGGCGAATAGCCGGTATCTTTTCAAAATTGTATGGCAGGTCGTTGATTAAGCCGTCGCAGAATCTCCAGCTTCGGTGTTACTTATCTTGGAAATAAGATAATCAACGTTTTCTGCATCGAACCTATCTTCAAAACGTGTCAGCACGCGTTGAATGACTTGATCACGGAAACGCTCTCTGTCACCCGGATCTCCATCATATTCCAGTTCCTTCACCACCCCCAATGCCACATGCATCATTTCAGCCAGGCCTTTGGGAATATTGAATTTTTTACACAGTTGCTGCAAACCTTGGCCACCACTATCACTGACCAACACATGAACGTTGGCAACCGAAATACCAGCACCCTTCGATAATGCTGTTTCGAAAAAATCGATATCACCAACACAAAGAGCCCTCAGAATAATAGTCGGTGTCAAACGACCATTTTCATGCAGCTGATCGATCAGTTGAACAAGTTCTCCCTCGCGGGTTCCCCCCTTCAACAAACCAATCATGGTTTTCTCGCGGCTCTCCAAAATAAGATCCGTTGCCGTGGTGGGTGACATATCGTGATGGCTGACCAAATGATCTCTCAATTTATCAGAGACCATGGTCACTAAGCGTTCAGTAACCGTCAGTGGCAATGCACTGCGATTAACCATAGGCGCATTGACTTTTTCATTGTCGCCAAACTGGTCTAATACTTTTTCAAATGTCTTTTCTGAAATTTGTGCGCCGTCATTGCCCATTAAGGTAGCGACAACATCTTCATTTCCTGTATCCGCCAACTTTTCTGAAATAGCTTCAGAAACAGAAGATCGGCCGGCGATTGCCGTTTGATGTTCCTCTGTCTTGGAATTAATAATCTCCGCAAGATCATCATCACTCAGCGCCTCAGAATACGAGAGCATCGGGGCTGCGACATCGGAGATATCGTTTGCAAGAGCAAACGCAATATCGTGCGGCAGTTCCGGCAAAGACTTTAATGTCTCGGCTAAAGTTTGACGAACGAGAACCTCCGCGTCAGACACGAGCAAACGGAAAATTTGCTCAGCTTCCGCACGTTCCTTATCACTGAACTGACGACCAGTGAGATTTCCCGCTATTTTTTTTACCGTTTGCGCCCGCGTTTCTGCAGATCGATCTGATAACAGACGCTCGACATCAGCAGGACTTAAAGAACCGTTTTCAGACACTCTGGCTCCAATAAACTAAAATGGTCAATGCTGTTATCTAACGAGATTAATCTTAAGATACGGTTAATCTTACTCAGCTTTAACAAGATGAAATTTATTGAGTGCATTTGCTAAATATGACTTTAGATATATGCCTAAATATACCTTGGGATTGCCTTTCTTTTGTTTTACTTTATCGGCTAACCCTATATTAAAGCGACATCTGAGTAATATCACCTAATAAAATGGAGACCTCCATGAAAACAGCGAACCTTTTGGCCATCAGCGCGGCCGCCGTAATTTGCCTTTCCTCAAGCATGGCCGCAGCAGCTGGCGACGTGAAAAAAGGCGAAAAAATATTCAAAAAATGTAAAGCCTGCCATACTGTTGCTGAAGGTGGCAAAAATAAAATTGGACCAAATTTATTTGGTATCGTAGGACGGGCAGCGGCATCGACAGATGGCTATAAATACTCCAAAGCTATGAAGGCATCCGGCCTAACTTGGGACGCCGCTACTTTGGATACTTTCTTGAAGAAACCAAAGAAACTCGTCAAGAAAACCAAAATGAGTTTTTCAGGCCTCAAAAAAGAGAAACAACGCGTGAACCTCATCGCGTATCTAGAAACACTGAAATAATTTTTCAGACAAAAAAAACGGCCCGGATTAACGGGCCGTTTTTTTTTGTGCTTGGTCAGTTATTACTCTCTCACAACCATCACCGAACATTCTGCGTGCCGGACAACCCGGGCAGCGTTGGGGCCCAACAGGTAGTCCTGCATTGACGGTCTATGGGCACCGATAACAATCAGATCACAGGAGATCTTCTTCTGAACACGAAGAATTTCCTCATATGCGGTGCCATGCCCGACGATATGCTGGACCTTAATTTCCGATGGAATATGCTCCTTCACAAAATCATGAAGTCGAACATTCATTTCCTGAAGCATTTTTTCTTCATGATCCCTTGGGAAAAAAGATCCAACGATGCTCATCCCAAAGTCAGGTAATACCGTCATCACATGTAAGGTTGCACCGGAATTAGATGCATATGAGACCGCTTCGGGTACCATCTTTTTCCAAGTTTCCTTGGCTTCAAGATCCACAGCTAGAAGAATGTGTTTAAACATATTTGATACCCCTTAAGACGCTGGAACTGTTTTAGCAAGCGGCGTTCCATTACGCCGACGCTGAAGCAGGACAATAAAACCAAGAAGAAAGAGTGCCGGAAAATAAAGCCAGCTTTTCGCAGGTTGGTTAGAGGGTAATAGAACAGATTGAATTTTTTGATCGAAATCCAATCCTGCTTTTTGGGCAATACTGTCGAAAGCGGCGTCATCAATGATTACGTTTTCGCCTTCAATCAAAATTTCCAAACCAAGCGCCTGGAGGCGCTCAGCTCCGCTGCCGTCTGCATTAATTGGCAAAACTGCAGTGATGTTTATTGGATCACCAACATCGTTCTCCCCAAGAACTATCAGACGAACTTCAGCCCCCGTTTCCACGCCACCCAAGGCACTCGCAATATTAGACGGTGCCGCATGATCAAACGGAGGAACAATCATATCCATCCAGAAACCCGGCCGGAATAAAGTAAACGCGATCAGGATCAATAACGCTGATTCCCAAATTTTAGACTTTGCTAAGAAGTATCCTTGCGTGCCTGCTGTAAATAGCAGCATGGCTGCCGTTGCCACAATGAACACGAATACGCCCTCAAGCGGGGTCACATTAATCAACAACAAGTCAGTGTTGAAAATAAACAGGAACGGCAGAATTGCTGTTCTGAGGGAATAGAAAAACGCGATAAATCCCGTTCGAATTGGATCTCCGCCAGAAACCGCAGCTGCGGCAAAGGACGCCAACCCAACCGGCGGTGTTACATCCGCCATAATCCCAAAGTAGAAGACAAACAAATGGACGGCAATAAGCGGAACAATAAGTCCGTTTTGCTGACCGAGACTAACAATAACCGGCGCAAGTAGCGACGACACCACAATGTAGTTCGCTGTTGTCGGAAGCCCCATTCCAAGGATAAGACTTAGGATTGCGGTAAAGATCAGCATCAAAATAATCTGACCCTGACTTAAGAACTCAACCAATTCCGCAAGTACCAAGCCAACACCAGTTTGCGAGACCGTTCCCACAATAATACCAGCGGCAGCCGTTGCAATTGCAATGCCGATCATGTTTCTAGCACCTGAGATCAATCCATCAATCAGTTCATCGAAGCCTTGCTTCAATTTGCCGTGCTGTTGTTCTTTTCTGAAAAAGGCGAAAATTTGACGTTGGGTCAGCAAAATGAAAATCATCAATGCTACAGCCCAAAAAGCTGAAAGTTCTGGTGACAGACGTTCAACCATCAGACACCAAATCAAAACACCAACAGGAAGCAAGAAATGAAGGCCTGCCAAAATAGTTGGCTTTGGATCAGGTAACGCGTCAATAGGTGCGTTTGGATCATCCATCACAAGGTCAGGGACCTTCGCACATATGGATACCAAATATACGTAAGCTACAATGATCATTGCACCCAAAATCCAAGGGGCGAATGTTGATCCTGCCAAGCTTGTCACTAATCCAACAATAAAGAATATACCAAAGGCTCCAATAACCACATTACACAGCACAATGGCGCCCGAAGAGATTACCCATGCCAGAACGCCTGGATCTTTAACTTGTTTTTTCACGCCAAAGAAGAAGACACCTTGAAGAGCAAAAACAATAGCGATTGCAATCAATCTATTTGTCGTCGAGCCCAAGGCTTCAAATAACGAGAATAGATAATATGTGCCGCCAGCCAAAATAAAGATGGAGGAAATGGTAATACCCATCGCAAGCAAGCCCTGTTTTAAAGGCTTAGGCTCGTTGGCACGCGGAAGGCCATGCATATCATTTTTCAAGGCTTCCAGATGCACAATATAAACCAGCGCAATATATGAAATAATCGCCGGAACAAATGAATGTGTGACAACTTCAAAATAACTGATGTCCACATATTCGACCATTAAGAACGCAGCTGCGCCCATAACAGGTGGCATGATTTGACCGTTCACCGAAGACGCCACTTCAACTGCGCCACTTTTCTCAGCAGAAAAGCCCACACGTTTCATCATCGGGATCGTAAATGTACCCGTTGTCACCACATTGGCGATGGATGAGCCGGAAATCAGTCCCGTCATACCAGACGCAACAACAGCGGCCTTCGCAGGTCCGCCGCGCATATGCCCCATCAAGGAGAAGGCAACTTTAATGAAATAGTTGCCGGCACCCGCTTTATCGAGCAGAGCGCCAAACAAAACGAAAAGGAAAACAAGGCCAGTAGACACACCCAGTGCAATACCAAAGACGCCTTCAGATGATAGCCACTGGTGATCGGCTACGGCACCAAAACTGGCACCTTTCCATGCAAGGAAACCCGGAGCGTAAGGCCCCATAAATGTGTAACCGAGGAAAACGATTGCAACCACCGTAAGCGGTGGTCCAAGTGCTCTCCGTGTTGCTTCAAGCAACATGATTATACCAACACTCGCAACGACAATATCAGTCGTATTTGGATTGCCGGGGCGATCGCTTAATCGTGTACCGAATATGGAATCCGCAAGGGCACTATCAAAAACAAATATGTAAAGCGCACACAGAGTTCCTATCGTTGCCAATATCCAATCAGCAAAGGGCACCCGATGACGCGGAGAATTTTTAAAGGCAGGGTAGGCCAGAAATGCTAGGAACATACCAAATCCCAGATGGATCGGCCGTGCTTCTCTTCCTGAAAAAACGCCAAAACCGATCATATACGGCAATGGAGATGCTATCCACACCTGCCATAGCGCCCAGACAAGTGCGATACCTGCCATTAACGTTGCAATTGACCGACTATCAGGTGAGCGACCACCTGTGTCCGTCGAGGCCACTAGATCCTCAAGCTCATTCGAGCTAAGTGGGCCATCATTTGGTGAAGTGTTACTCATTTTCCCCCCTGTTACATTTAGCGCAACATACTCGCCCAGCCCCGTTAATTACTGGCGAATAAAAAAATAATGGGCGAGAGTTTCCTCTCGCCCAAATTGACTGATTTACATCAAGCCAGCTTCTTTATAATAGCGAACTGCACCTGGATGCAGAGGCGCTGAAAGGTTGTTCGTGATCATTGCTTTTTTGTCCAAGTTAGCAAATGCAGGATGCATTTTCTTGAAACGTTTGAAATTTTCAAAAACAGCTTTTACGATTTGATAAACAGTTTCATCATCTGTGTTTGTAGAAGACACAAATGTTGCACCCACACCAAACACAGGCGTGTCAGTGTCAGTCCCTTTATACATTCCGCCTTTAACAGACACTTTAGCGTAATAATCGTTCTCAGAAACCAAGGTATCAATTGCTGCACCAGTTACTGGAATAAGCTTCACGTCACAAGTCGATGCGGCTTCTTTGATGTTACCTGTTGGATGACCAACAGTGAATACGAATGCGTCGATTTTGTTGTCGCAAAGTGCTGCTGAATGCTCTGAGGATTTAAGTTCTGAAGCAAGAGCAAAATCGCTCATCTTCCAGCCCATTTTATCCATAACAACTTGCATTGTACCGCGTTGGCCTGAGCCTGGGTTACCAACATTCACGCGCTTACCTTTAAGGTCAGCAAATGTTTTGATGCCGGCGTCTGCACGAGCAACAACAGTAAATGGCTCTGGATGTACTGAGAAAACAGCACGGAGTTCTTTAAATGCACCATCTGGGAATTGCTTAGGAGCCGTTCCGTTGTATGCGTGGAATTGCCAATCTGACTGAGCAACACCCATGTCTAGATTTTTAGCCCGAATACCGTTGATGTTTTTCGTGGAACCACCTGTTGTATGCGTACATTTGATATCGTGGTCTTTAGTTCCACGATTTACCAATTTACAAATCGCACCACCAACTTGGTAATAAACACCAGTTTGGCCGCCTGTACCGATTGTAATAAATTTTTCTGCTTGAGCTGGCGCAGATACAATCATCGCACCGCCCAAAGCTACTGCAGCAGTCGCTGCAATTGAAAAGACCTTCATCATTTTATTCTCCTCACCCTGTCTTAGATATCGGAAACCGCTTAGCGAATTTCCGATTAATTTGCCCTTACCGTCAAAATTCCGGCAAGGGGCCATTATTTCCGACCGAAACCAATAAAAAGTTTCACGGAAAATTCGAATTCTGCTGTCCTCGGCTTGAAAAACCGTCGACAACTCAAAACTAACTACTAGATTACGATGTTCTTCAGATCTGTTGGCCGGCCTTGTAGTGGACGTTACCAACATCGATTTTAACGAAACTCATACAACCTGATCCTCGTTACGTTGAACTCGGCTACAGGCGATAAAAAACACTCTATTTTAAAAGCCTACTCTGACGTGGACCTCAAACGCAATAGCTGCCCACGTTACTTTATTGTCAATCGGCGTAAAAGCCCTGCGGACTTGGCTTTTAAACTAGCCTTGGCGTCCAAACTGGCCTTCATTTCAAGTCTCAAACTGGCTAATTATGCTGATCCCAAACATTTTATTTTTTCAGAATCACCTTTCATTTTGCCTATGTTCTCGATTTTTAAATTTCATATCTATTGCAGATTCGTAAAAGTCGCATCTAAAGCGCGCTTCAATTTATCAACAATTTCGCCCACTTGGTCAGAAGTCAAAATAAAAGGAGGCGCAATAAGAATATGATCCCCTTGCCTGCCATCAACCGTTCCGCCCATGGGGTAACACATCAATCCAGCGTCCATGGCAGCCGATTTAATTTTGCTGTGAATTTTGAGGG
>JBALWO010000018.1:51990-66140 GCA_036960775.1 Pseudomonas marincola
CACATCAATCCAGCGTCCATGGCAGCCGATTTAATTTTGCTGTGAATTTTGAGGGTGGGATCAAACGGATCTTTCGTTGTCCTATCTTGTACAATTTCGAGTCCTTGAAATAACCCGCGCCCTCGAATATCGCCAATATAGGGGTGCTGACCAAATTCAGACAGCAACGCATCAGCAAGTTCCGCACCTCTGGTCACAACATTTTCAAGCAGCTTGTGTTTTGCAATGTATTTTTGAACCGCAAGTGAGGCTGCGCAGGCTAAGGGATGGCCCATATATGTGTGGCCGTGTTGAAAAAATCCGCTTCTCTCAAGGATAGTCTCGTATATGCTTTTTGAAACCATCATGGCACCAATGGGCTGATAACCGGCCCCCAAACCTTTGGCCGTAACAAGAATATCTGGGGAGATGCCTTCTTGTTCAACCGCGAAAAGTGATCCTGTTCGGCCCATGCCGCACATGACTTCATCAAGAATAAGTAAAACGTCATACGTGTCACAAATTTCACGTATACGTTTGAAATAGCCGGGAACAGCCGGAACGGCCCCAAGAGTTGCCCCAACCACTGGCTCGCAAATAAAAGCGCAAATGTTTTCGGCTCCAGCCTCAAGGATTGCAGCCTCAAGCTCATTTGCAACTCGCTGTCCAAAGTCGAATTCACTCTCAGTCTCTCGCCTATCCCGATAAGCATAACACGGTGAGATAAGCTTAACTGGCATCAGCAATGGCTTGTATGGCTCTTTTCGCCACTCATTGCCGCCTGCCGACAATGCCCCCAGAGTGTTTCCATGATAACTCTGCCGCCTCGAAATAAAACGCGATTTACTGGTCTCTCCTCGCTCCACAAAATATTGCCTCGCAATTTTTAAAGCAGCTTCAACCGCTTCAGATCCGCCCGAGACGAAATAGACTTTGTCTAAATTTTCAGGGGCATTCTCGATGAGAAAATCAGCCAACTCCTCCATCGGCTGATTTGTAAAAAATCCGGAATGGGCAAACGCGATATGGTCTAGCTGATCCTTAATGGCGTCGGACACATCTGGGTTACTATGCCCCAAACAGGAAACCGCCGCGCCGCCGCATGCATCAAGATACTGCTTTCCATCCGCATCAAGAATGTAGGCGCCATCGCCGCTCACAGCGGTTGGATATTTTGTCTTTAACGCTCTATGAAATACGTTACTCATCTTAAAACCTAACTATTCCAGTATGTGTTATGTTTGCGCAGTTTTTGGTCTGATCCATCCAATGCGTCCACGGCTGCAGGTCCAAGTTCCGTAACAAGTGCCGCGACCAGTGTTTGCAAAATCAGTAAGGCCCCAGAGAGCGACCGGTAAAATGACGGGCTTCGATTTGCGGCGATAAAGGTATGTGTCGCTGCTGTTGCGAGCGGAGACACCGTGCTATCGCTCACCGCAACAATTGTCGCTCCCGCTTTTTTGGCAGCATTGACAGCCTCAACTGTCTCATAGGTGTAGGGCTCAAACGCAATAGCTAAGAGAACATCTTTACTTGAAATTTGTGACACTTCTTCATGGAACATACCCCCAGCGCCGGTTATCAAATGACTTCGCTTCAGTAAAACCCGTGTTGCGTAATGGAAAAATGTGGCCAGCGAAAAGCATTTTCTAAGACCAACAATAAACACTGTATCCGCTCCGACCATACTTTCAGCTACTGACGCAAAATCTTCTGCGTCGATCTGCTCAAAAGTCTTTTGTATATTGTAGTGTTCAGTCTCGGCCATTTCCGCGACCAGGCCCTGTTTTCCATCCTTCAATTGATGGACTTGCAAACGCCTAGCCCGCGCGGCATAGCCGCTTTGCGGTGCAGAAATCCTCTGTCTGAACGCATCTCTGAACTCATTGTAACTGCCATAATTTAGTTTGGTCGCCAACCTAAGCATAGTCGGCGGTTTGACGGACGCTCTGTCCGCAATCTCACGCATTGAGTAGACAGCAATTTCGTCAGGAGCGTTTAACACATATCTGGCAGCTTGCTTTAATTGCGGGCTCAGATGCTCATAACTCGCTTCAATATCGACGAGCAGGTCTGTTTTTTCTTCCGCAAGCATTCTTGATACCGTTCCCAATAACAACCGTCATAGTAATATTAGAAAAGCTTACTCCCAGTAAAATTTTAAAGCAACGTATGATTCAAAATAAAAAAAATGATACATTTGCATCATTTTCAATTCAAAGAATTTTACAACTGCGGCCCTTCCTCCTTTTTGGAGATCTTGCCGGTTTTATTTCAACTTTACCGAAAAGGTTAAGACCTTCTTTACTCACTATCCTATATTCTCACGCCAAATTGGAATGGACCCTCATTCCTTATTGAGTCTTTATAGTCGAGCAATATTTTGATTTCAGTTGGCACTACATCATTGGCGTTCCCCCTCGTATCACGAAGAATGGCCAAGCGTAATAAAGAGGGATTTTCAGCGTCTTTGAACGATGTTCAAAGCACGTTTCCGCTTGTGGTGGAATCCGAAAAAGATTTGACGAATAAGCTCACTTTGCTTGCAATTTCAGTTTGTGGCACTTACACGCCTTCAAGCCAAGAACTTGCGGCAAAAATTGTAGAAAACAACACTCAATATGTTTTTATAAATTACGAAATTGGCCATGAAGCCACAGTGTTATTTTTGGAAACATACTCTCAAGTTAGCCCACATCTATCAGTGATCATCATCGACGGCCCAGCCGATCTCATGCTCCACGGTGCCGCAGACTGCATCCCCTTCGAAGACCTGACCCTTGACAAGTTAAGCGCCACGGTAATTCATGCGGGGCGCCTTAGGCGTCTGCACGCTCAGTCAGAAGAAAACGCAGCTCAGCAGAAGACCTCTCACTCCTATGACGCCCTAACATCTCTTGTTAGCCGGACGACCTTCAAAGTCAAGTTGGAGGAAGTGAGCGCCAAAGCCCTTGCAGCCAACACCGCTGTCTCCCTTATTATTTTGGATATCGATAGTTTCAAAGGACTTAATGAAAGCAAAGGTCACGAATTTGGTGATCTAGTTCTTTCCACCGTTGCTGAACGGTTGGTTCAATTTGCTCCCGAAGGATCATTGGTCGGACGGATGGGCGATGATGAATTCGCCTTGCTTCTATTTGGTCGTGGCCTCTCAAAAATATCCGACACGACAATTGCGGCCCGTCTCTCTCACGAGTTACGCCAACCCTATTATCTAGACGGTCAAGCGACATCTCTCAGTGCGACAATGGGCATCGCTAAACTGGACGAAGAAGATTCGCCAGACACGCTTCTTCATAAAGCTATGTCGGCACTCTACACCGCGAAGCGCGATAAAAACCGTTTTATGGTTTACACGAAACAAGAAGATACGGAACGCCGTCAGCAACTGAAATTGTCGCAAGAATTGCCCGATGCAGTTGAAGCTAAGCAACTCCGCCTTCACTATCAGCCAATGATCCGAATGCATGACAGCACTGTTATTGGTGTAGAAGCACTTGTCAGATGGCAACATCCTCAAAAAGGATTGCTTTTCCCAGACAATTTCATACCACTTGCAGAGAGTTCAGGAAGTATCGAGCCGCTAACCCGTTGGGTTCTGGATGCTGCGATTAAGCAGGGTGCCGAATGGTTGAGCAAAGGCAAGCGCCTCACCGTCTCTGTAAACATCTCAGCTCTTATCCTGCACAATCCGATCTTTCCAGATATTGTAAACAGGTTACTAGAACAAGCTCGTTTTCCAGCTGAATTACTCAAACTGGAAATAACCGAGAGTGCGATCATTTCAGACGTTGTTCGTGCAACCGATGTTGTCACTCGCCTTCATGATCTAGGCGTAAAGGTTTCCATCGATGATTTTGGAACTGGGTACACATCTCTTGCCTACATCCGCAAATTGCCTGTAGATGAAATCAAAATTGACAAAAGCTTTGTTCTTAATATGAACACTGTATCCGACGATGCTGTTATTGTACGGACGCTTCTTGAGCTCGCTCGCAATCTTGATCTTTCCGTTGTTGCCGAAGGTGTTGAAGACCGGGAAACATGGTATATGCTTGCCGGGCTTGGATGCCACGTGGCACAAGGCTACTATATGAGCCGCCCAGTAGAAAAAGAAGCTCTGGAAAACTGGCTCATTCGCTCGCCATGGGCTATCGGAAGCTAAGCGATAATAGTTCGCCTCATTTCTGCGCAACATCTGTTTGACCTGCCACAACTTCCTGATAAAATGTAGAATAATCTTCCCGCTCTGATTTGGGAATTTTCTGGCATAAAAATAATCTAAATCAACAGGAAATGTGTAACAATCATGAGCAGATTTGGCCCCGATGTATCCGTTAGTAAGGCGACTTTTATTCACCCCTCTGCCTTGATTTACGGCAAGGCGTCACTGGGGGAAGGCGCATCTATGTGGCCTTATTCAGTTATTAGATCAGAAACCCGTGAAGTTGTTATCGGCGCTTATACAAACATTCAAGATTTCGCCATGATCCATATTGGAGACACCACAGGCACTTACATTGGGTCTCACTGCTCCATCACTCATCATTGCACTATTCACGGCTGCACAATTGGCGACAATTGCCTCATTGGTATTAACAGTACCATTATGGATGGATGTGTTATTGGCGACAATTGTATCATCGCAGGTCATACTTTCCTGCGTGAAGGCACTGTGATACCAGATAATTCCATTGTAATGGGGACCCCTGGCAAGGTTGTCAGAACACATAACAACTATGCTAAATGTCGACTTAACGCGTTCATGTACTATCGGAATGCTGCTGCATTCATAAAAAACGAACATCGTGAATGGGCGAGCGACGATTGTATGACGGCAATGAATGCGGAAATGGAAAAATTACGCATTGAACAGAATAAATTAGAAGAAGGGGAAATTGCCACTAAGGCGATTTCAGAATAGCATGCAACATCCATATTTAATGTTTTTAGGTGACGTCCCTGACCAACTTGGCGCAAAAACCGCTCAAGGGATTGTTGATTGGCGTCCAGAATGGTGCCTCGGTCAAATGCGTTTGCCCGGTTGTCAGGCTGATTTGGGCATTAAAGACATTACCATTAAGGACGCTGCCGAAAATGGCACCAAAACCATGGTCATTGGAATTGTGAATTCTGGCGGCTTTCTTCCCCCGCATTGGATTGACAGTATTATTGAGGCGATGGAAGCTGGCATGGATATCGCCAGCGGCCTTCATATTCGCCTCTCCTCTATTCCTGAACTGGAACAGGCTGCGGGCCGACTTGGCCGGCAACTATTCGATGTTCGCCACCCCAGTGAAGATGTACCAACTGGTAAAGGCACCCCAAGATCTGGGAAACGCCTGCTGGCCGTTGGTACAGATTGCTCTGTTGGCAAAATGTACACAACCCTTGCCATTGAAAAAGAAATGAAGGCCCGCGACATAAAATGTGATTTTAGAGCCACCGGCCAAACAGGCATTTTCATCGCTGGAACTGGTATATCAATCGATGCTGTTGTTGCCGACTTTATTTCAGGCGCTGTTGAAGTCTTGTCACCAGAAAATGATGCTGATCATTGGGATATTATTGAAGGACAAGGATCTTTGTTCCATCCGTCCTTCGCAGGCGTAAGCTTGGGTCTTTTGCATGGTGCGCAAGCCGATGCTCTTGTTCTATGTCATGAGCCTACCCGCGCCCATATGCGCGGCATTCCCCACCAGCAGCTACCTGACTTGAAAGAATGCATGGCATTAAATCTGATAACTGCTCGCCTTACCAACAAAGATGCGAAGTTTGTTGGCATCAGCATCAACACTTCTGGCTTGTCTGTAGAAGAAGGCGACAAACTTCTTCAAGATCTTGAAAAAGAACATGGTCTTCCATGTGTTGATGCATATCGCACGGGTGTTGCCTCTATTGTAGATGCACTCTAATGGCAAAACGATCATTAGTCGCATTTCGAGAAAGCTGGCCTATTCGGGGAAGTTTTCGAATTAGCCGCGGCGTTAAAACGACCGCTGATGTGGTTATCGTCGAGATTACAGAAGAGGGTATCACCGGGCGCGGAGAATGTGTCCCCTACCCGCGTTATGGTGAAAGCCCTTCCACGGTTTTGGATGAAATTTCCACTGTGCGAGATGCGATTTCCCACGGCGCGGGCAACATGGACCTTTTATCGTTGCTACCCTCTGGTGCTGCGCGCAACGCTGTGGATTGCGCCTTGTGGGATTTGAAGGCAAAACTATCGGGGAAAAGCGTTAGTGAACTTGCGGGTATCACGGCCCCCGGCCCTTTAATCACAGCGTACACTCTTTCGTTAGATACGCCTGAAAAAATGGGAATTGCGGCAGAACATAACGCTCACCGGCCACTGATCAAACTTAAACTCGCCGGGGATGGCGACATTGAACGGGTGCAAGCCGTTCGGGAATTTGCCCCAAAGACGCGATTGATCATTGATGCCAATGAAGCGTGGACGGTAGAAATGATGGAAAGTTATTTCCCCATTATGGCCGACTTGGGCGTTGAGCTCATTGAACAACCACTACCCGCCGGGGAAGACATGGAACTTGGGAATATGGCACGGCCAGTTCCCATCTGTGCGGATGAGAGTTGCCATGACACGTCAACCTTAGATCAAATCGCTGCCAATTACGATTATATCAACATTAAGCTCGATAAAACCGGCGGCCTCACCGAAGCTTTACTTCTTGCTCAAGCGGCAAAAGAATTTGGCCTTGGAATAATGGTGGGATGCATGCTGGGAACAAGCTTGGGAATGGCTCCCGCAATGCAGCTTGGCGGTTTTGCACGGTTTGTTGATCTGGACGGTCCTCTACTACTTGATAAAGACCGGCCAAATGGTATTCGGTTTGATGAAAGTGTGATGCATCCCCCAAGCTCCGAACTTTGGGGGTAGTGTTTAGCGGAAACTGTGACCGTGCATCCATCCAACGATTGAATGGCGTGTTCCTCTGGTCACGGGCGTAACCTTATGCAACCAATAAGATGGGAAGACAATGAGTGTGCCTTGTGCGCGAAACCCTTCAGTGTTCTCAGGTGTGTTATGCAAAACCACATCGCCACCTTCATAATTATTGGGATCGGTCAGCTGCAGGATAAAGCTTAATTTACGAGATGACGTGAAAGACGCAGCAAGATCACTGTGCCAAGCGTCACTCTCAGCGCCGCCCTTTTTCTGCCGAACCATGCGCGGCATATCGTCTGCCGGAATACCTGTAAGTTCAAAGCGCCAGCCATCTGAATTGACCTGACTAACCCCAAAATTAATTTGATCGAGAGGGTATCCGTTTTTGCCCAGCCTCAACGACTGATATTCAACATGCTTAACTTCAGTTGCATCTGGAAAAACGCTGACATTTCCAGGACCAACAGGCAATTTAGTTTGCCACTCAGTCCCTTTTGATTGAGCGACAATTTCAGTACATTCTTCAGATGAAAATACAGGCCAATGCATAGATAGCGATACATCTGCATTTCGTAGCGGCAATAAAGAAATTTTATTCATTTTATATACTCCTTACCTGAAACTCGGTCCGTGAACCCAACCCACAACTACATTTCTAGTCCCTTTAGTCATGGGAGCTATTCTATGCAGCCAAAAAGCTGGAAATACGATCAAAGTTCCTTTTCGGGTCAGATCTTTGCGATCTTTTGCAATACGATGGAATCCAAGGTCGCCGCCGTCATATTCGTCGCCATCAGTAAGTTGGAGTGAAAAACCAAGTTTGCGGGAAGCTGTCGCTTCCTGCCCAACATCCACATGCCAATCGTTATGATCACCTTGCCGGCTGTATTTCATTATCCACGGCAAATCGTCATTTGCAAAGCCGCCCAAATCAAACCGCCAAAGCGTTGAGTTTGCCTTGCTAATTTCTTCCGCAATTCGGTTTAGAGGAAATTCGTGATCATCAACTGGCACAGTTTGCTGGAAATTGCTCCGGCACTCTTTCTCTACAGAAAAAACACCTTTTTCATTGATGCCGCCAACCATTGCCTCTTCCCATTTTTTTTCATTCAATGAGGCAAGAATTTGGTCGCATTCTTCTTCTGAAAACACCGTATTTACGTAAACAGATGCTATTTTATTATTCCGCATTGGTGCAGACGGAATGACTATCATGTTTGTTCTCCAGGGCAGTTCGATTTCGTGACGACCGCCACACAACATATACAAATTTTAGTGATACAGATCACACTATGTTGCCACTATTCCATTTTTCATCTGGTTTGCCAACAGATCTTTCAAATCAAAAATAAACGTGAAGGTTCCAGATACTGTTGTTGCATTTGACGTACAAAATTAAATACTCTCCCACTCAGGCGTGCTAACCTCAGGCAAGAAAAATATAGAAAAACCAGCTTGCTTATAAATTAAGAAGAGAAAAAATGTCCGTATCCACAATCAGCAACCGCGACTTACTATTCAACTTAGACGAAATGTTAAATGTAGGGGATTTATGCACGCGGGACCGATTTAAGGATCACGACACGGAAGTCTTTAAAGCTGTCATTGAAACTGCCAGCCAAATAGCGAGTGAGCTATTCGCTCCCCACAACCAAAAAGGCGATCAGAACGAGCCAACTTTCGACGGCAAAACAGTTACAATGATACCAGAAGTGCGGGAAGCGTTGGACGCCTATCTGGATGCTGGATTTATTGGCGCACAACACGATTACGATGTGGGCGGGATGCAACTCCCAGCCACTGTCGCTATGGCGGCCAGCGCCATTTTCACAAGCGCCAATGTGGGAACTGCTGGATACCCTTTCCTGACGACTGGCGCATCAAACGTTATTCGGGCGTACGGCTCAGATGCTCAGAAAACAACGTTTATGGAGCCTATGATTGAGGGACGTTTTTTTGGCACGATGTGCTTATCTGAACCACAGGCGGGCTCATCCCTTTCAGATATAAAAACACGAGCGATCCAGCAAGATGATGGCACTTACCGCATAACCGGAAACAAAATGTGGATCTCGGCGGGAGAACATGAACTTTCAGAAAACATCATCCACTTAGTTCTTGCAAAAATCCCGGGCGGACCAGATGGCGTTAAAGGCATATCCCTGTTTATTGTCCCTAAGTTCCTAGTGAACGAGGACGGTTCAGCTGGCAAGCGAAATGACGTCACTCTCGCCGGCCTAAACCATAAAATGGGTTACCGCGGCACGACGAATACATTACTCAATTTTGGCGAAGATGACGGTGCTGTTGGTTATCTTATCGGGGAGGAGCACAAAGGCCTGTTCTACATGTTCCACATGATGAACGAGGCCCGAATTGGCGTCGGATTAGGCGCTGTTAGCCTTGGATATGCCGGTTATCTATACAGTTTGGATTATGCTAAAAATCGCCCACAAGGCCGTCACCCGGACGGGAAAGATCCAACATCTAAACAATTGATGCTTATTGAACATGCCGATATCAAACGGTTATTGCTCGCACAGAAAGCAGCTGTTGAAGGCGGTCTTTCTCTTTGCCTCTACGCAGCACGTTTGGTTGACGAGCAGAACACTGCCCCTGATGACGCAGCCCGCCAAGAAGCATCGCTGCTGCTTGATACACTCACACCAATCGTAAAATCCTGGCCTAGTGAGTTCTGCCTTGAAGCAAACAAGCACGCCATTCAAATTCTAGGTGGATACGGATACACCCGCGACTACCCAGTGGAACAATATTATCGCGACAACCGGCTGAACCCAATCCATGAGGGAACCCACGGCATTCAAGGCCTTGACCTCTTGGGCCGCAAAGTCATGTTAAACAACGGCGCCGGCCTTAAACTAGTGGCGTCCAAAATCGGCCAAACCATAATGGCCGCTCAAAAAGATAAAACCCTAGCTGAATATTCTGAATTGCTGCAAAGCGCACTGGAAGAGGTTATTCACGTTACACAAACCGTCGGAGCGGAGCTTCAACAAGGGAATGTCAATACAGCGCTTGCTAATGCCACAGTGTACCTTGATATGTTTGGACATGTCGTCATAGCTTGGAAATGGCTGGAACAAGCGCTTACTGCGACGGCTAAATTGTCTGAAGAGCTTTCAGAAGATGATAAAAACTTCTATACAGGAAAAATAAACACGTCCCGGTATTTTTTCAAATATGAACTTTGCCGGGTTACCCCTTGGGCGCATTTAATAAAATCCATCGATACAACAACAATAGATATGCCCGAAAGTGCGTTCTAGGTTTTTGAGTAATAATGACCTTATGTTAAAAAAAGCAATCGAACCCAAATATTTGACTATTGCCAACGCCCTAAAAGAGCGGATTAAGAACGGGCAATATGAGATTGGAAGCCAGCTACCAACGGAAGCTGCATTTGCCTGTGAGTTTGCCTCTAGCAAGCAGACCATCCGAAATGCAATTGGTCTGCTGCAGGATTGGGGACTTGCCTTTAGCCGCCGCGGATCTGGCACAATCGTCAGATCAAAGGGCGGTGCTAAACAATTTGTTCAAAAAGTCGGAACCATGGGAGAGCTCATCCAACATGGACCGCAGTCTTGCATAACCCAACTTGATTGCGAACAACTCACCTTAAGCACAGTTGAAGCGGAACTCATTCACAGCGCTAACAGAGAAAACTGGTGGCGTGTCTGCCTGTTAAGATCTCCTGAAATCGGTGCAGCGCCAGATGCTCTGTTGTATCTTTATTTTCAAGAGAGCCATCTGGATCTCATTGAAATCATCGCAAAAACACCTGCATTAATTACCCATGAATTGCTTCAAGAAGGCTACGGCGAACAAGTATCAGAAGTCGCCCAAGACATCTTCCCCCACCGGCTTTCTGCCTCAATGGCGGAAAAATTGCAGGTCTCTGAGGGAGATGCAGGCTTAAAAGTTGTTCGTCGATATTATGGTGCCCACCGGAAACTTATCTGGTCGGCCATTGCTTTTCACCCGCCCGGTTTTACATATACGTCATGGTTCTCAAGGGAAGCAAAACAGACCTCGTAGACACTTGCATTAGAGGTTTTTTATGAAAGTTCAGAGGAGGCTTGCTATATGTGCCGCCGCCGCTATACTGCGCGCGCCCTTCATTTAGCGATTGTAAAAGATATCATGGAAATTCGTAACGTTGCCATCATTGCCCATGTTGACCATGGGAAAACCACTCTTGTGGATGGACTGCTTAAACAGAGCGGAACATTTCGCGAAAACCAACAGGTGGCAGAACGTGCCATGGACTCCAACGATTTGGAGCGTGAGCGTGGCATTACCATTCTTGCAAAATGTACTTCCGTTGAGTGGAACGGAATACGTATGAACATTGTGGATACACCAGGCCATGCCGATTTCGGCGGCGAAGTGGAACGTATCTTGAGCATGGTTGATGGCGTTGTTGTCCTTGTGGACGCCGCTGAAGGCCCAATGCCACAAACAAAATTCGTAACGCAGAAAGCCCTGAAACTGGGCCTTAAGCCGATTATTTTGATCAATAAAGCGGATCGCCCTGACGGTCGCCCCGAAGAAGTTTTAGACGAATGCTTTGATCTATTGGTTGCTCTTGATGCAAACGAAGATCAGTTGGACTTCCCAGTTCTCTATGCATCAGCCAAAGAAGGCTGGGCCGCAGCGGAGATGGATGCTGAAAGAAACGATCTTGACCCTCTGTTCGAACTGATCGCGAAACATGTACCAGCGCCAGTAGTTGATGAAGAAGCGCCATTCCGGATGCTGATCACAACCATTGAAAGCAACCCATACCTTGGACGTTTGCTAACTGGCCGTGTAGAATCTGGTGTCTTAAAAACAAATGATGCCATTAAAGGTATCTCTCCTGATGGGACAAAAATTGAAGATGCACGTGCATCTAAAATTATGGCATTCCGCGGTCTTGAACGCGAACCCATTACCGAAGCCCGCGCAGGTGACATCGTCTCCATCGCTGGTCTGTCAAAAACAACAGTGGCTGACACTTTAGGGACACCTGAAGAAACAGTTGCCCTTGACGCGCTTCCAATTGATCCACCAACAATTTCCATGACATTTGCTATTAACTCATCACCGCTTGCAGGACGTGACGGCGATAAAGTTCAAAGCCGTGTTATCCGCGATCGTTTGATGAAAGAAATTGAAGGTAACGTGTCTATTCGCGTTGAAAATAGCGAAAAAGACGACAGCTACGTGGTCTCTGGTCGCGGCGAGCTTCAATTGGGCGTTTTGATCGAAACTATGCGCCGTGAAGGGTTCGAGCTTTCCATTAGCCGTCCCCGCGTTTTGTTCCGTACAGATGAAGCCACTGGCGCCACTCTAGAGCCGCTTGAAGAAGTGGTTGTGGATGTTGACGAAGAATATTCTGGTGCAGTTGTTGAAAAGATTGCGGCTCGTAAGGGCACAATGACGGACATGCGTCCCTCTGGCGGCGGAAAAACACGGATTACCTTCATCTGCCCAACACGCGGACTTATTGGCTATCACGGCGAGTTTCTGACCGATACACGCGGTACAGGTATCATGAACCGTATTTTCCATTCTTATGTTCCACATAAGGGTGAAATTCCAGGTCGTCGTAATGGTGTTCTTATTGCAAATGGTACTGGTAAATCTGTACCGTTCGCTATCTTCAATCTTGAAGCTCGTGGCTTCTTCTTTATCGGCTCTGGCGTCGAAGTTTACGAAGGCATGATCCTTGGTGAGCATAACCGCCCTAACGATTTGGAAGTGAACGCGCTTAAAGCCAAAGCACTGACAAACGTTCGGGCATCTGGCACGGATGAAGCTGTTCGCCTGACAACGCCTCGTAAGATGTCCCTAGAGCAAGCCATTGCCTACATTGACGACGACGAGTTGGTAGAAGTGACACCAAACTTTGTGCGCTTGCGCAAACGCTTCCTGAACCCGACTGAGCGTAAGAGAATGTCTAAAAGCATTACTGGCTAAATACCGCACGCTTTAATTTTCTGTTGGTTTTCGGTGCCTCTTGTGAAAACATGAAGGTCCCGAAAATCAACAGAAAGAAGTGTGGGAAAATGGCAATTATCGACGTAAAAAGCGAAATCGCAGGCAAAGTCTGGAAAATCGAAGCCGAAATTGGCCAATCTCTCGATGAAGACGATGCGATTATTATCCTCGAAAGCATGAAAATGGAAATCCCGGTAGATGCCCCCGAAGACGGCAAACTGCTCGAGATCCTAGTCAAAGAAGGCGATCCCGTCGCCGAAGACCAAATCATAGCCAGATTAGAAATCTAACTTCCCTCATACAAAAATAAATCGTTAAAGGCAGCCCACCGATTTTCAGCGATGAAGGTGTATTGACTTATCCAGAAGCTCATCTTTTTTTCAAGCATTCCGGTTTATGTGTTAAATCGCCAAACTACGTCAGTCCGGTTTTAGGTAAACTGAATCATACCTCTATGTGCAGATTGCGTCCTAACCATTACCGTCAGTGCATGCATATTTGGCTTTTCGGAAGACCCATCAGCTTTACAAAGCTTTGAAATATTTGAATTGCATAGTTTTCAAAAACTTGCCTTGATTGCAAGTTCGCTCTGGGTCAAATTCGGTCTTTTTCGCCTGCCCGAAATCACTTCCGCTTAGCCCCCTCACAACGGACATAGATTTTGAATTTTCAGATTTCTCTAAAATAACTTCCGCTTACATTGACGAAACAGACATAAATTCGTCGATCATGCCCTTACAGTGCGCTAGCCTATTTTATTTTTGTCTAGTTCGCTTTCTTACCAGAGATAACAACGCCCGCTTTTCCAGCGCCTGAGTTTGCTGTTGCGGAGACCTTTGTTTTCTCCTTCTTGGGTTTTTTAGCTTCTTTATTACCTTTAGAATTATTACCTTTGGCCATTGTCTATCCTTTTTAATAAAATCCGATTTCCACAATACCTGACTACTTTCACAAAACCCACTACTTCCGCTCGGGGTCATAAGGGGACTAGTTCATATAAGAAAAGTGTTAATCAATTATCATGTAATAGTAGCGCCGTAACTGGAACTTGACAGTGGCTGGTAATGACTAACTTAGAAAAATTTCATTAGATGACATCGTCAACTTTGCAGTGGTTTAATCGTGAGTGACGAGATAAACGGAGTGGTTCCGAAAACCCCGAAGCTTATTAAGAGATCTACAAATTCTGCTAAGTCATTGGGATAAATGGTGGGTGTAACAAGATTCGAACTTGTGACCTCTGCCATGTCAAGGCAAC
>JBALWO010000089.1:0-7666 GCA_036960775.1 Pseudomonas marincola
CCTGAACAAGGTTTGACGTTGCCTGGCATGACAATTGTTTGCGGTGACTCTCATACATCGACCCACGGTGCTTTTGGTGCGCTTGCGCACGGAATTGGTACCTCAGAGGTTGAGCATGTTCTGGCGACGCAGACACTTGTTCAAGAAAAAGCCAAAAACATGCGGGTTTCGGTGGAAGGTGATATTCCGGCCGGTGTAACGGCCAAGGATCTTGCGCTGGCCATTATCGCGCAAATTGGAACTGCTGGTGGTACCGGTCATGTGATTGAGTATGCCGGAGAAGCCGTTCGTGCATTGTCAATGGAAGGTCGGATGACCCTTTGCAATATGACCATTGAAGCGGGCGCGCGGGCCGGTCTGGTTGCCCCCGATGAAACAACTTTCAAATATGTTCAAGGGCGTCCGTACGCACCAAAGGCAGGTGCTTATGAGCAGGCCGTTGCTTACTGGAAGTCACTTCAAACTGATGAAGGGGCCCATTTTGATACTGAAATTACCCTCAAAGCCGATGATTTGGTTCCCTATGTAACTTGGGGTACGAGCCCGGAAGATGCGTTGCCGATTACGGGCTATGTTCCGGCGCCAGCTGATTTTAACGATGAAGGCAAACAAATCGCGGCCCAGCGTGCTTTGCATTACATGGGCCTTACAGCAGGTATGAAGCTCACGGATATTGAAGTTGACCATGTTTTTGTTGGATCTTGTACAAATGGTCGAATTGAAGATTTGCGGGCGGTGGCCGACGTCGTCAAAGGACGGAAAGTCAAAGACAGCGTCAACGCAATTATTGTTCCAGGGTCTGGATTAGTAAAAATTCAAGCTGAAGAAGAAGGATTGGATATCATATTTGAAGAGGCTGGATTTGAATGGCGCCAACCGGGTTGCTCTATGTGTCTGGCTATGAATGCAGATCGGCTGGAAGATGGCGATCGTTGTGCGTCGACTTCCAACCGTAATTTTGAAGGTCGTCAAGGTCGTGGTGGGCGGACACATCTTGTGAGCCCGGCAATGGCTGCAGCGGCAGCCATCACGGGTCGATTAACTGATATTCGTGATTTGGCATAAGGGGTAGGGAAATGGATAAGTTCAATAAACTAACAGCCGTTGCAGCACCGATGCCCCTGGTCAATATCGATACGGACATGATTATTCCGAAGCAGTTTCTGAAAACCATCAAACGTGAGGGTCTTGGTAAGAACCTGTTTGCTGAAATGCGCTATGACAATGATGGAAATGAAAACGAAGACTTTGTACTGAACAAGCCAGCTTATAGGAATGCTCAGATACTGGTTGCGGGAGATAATTTTGGTTGTGGCTCCAGCCGCGAACATGCTCCGTGGTCTTTAAAAGACTTTGGAATTCGTTGTGTGATTTCCACAAGTTTCGCAGACATCTTTCATAACAACTGTTTTCGTAATGGTATCCTGCCAATTGAGGTAACCCACGAGCAGCTGGAAAAGCTTATGGATGATGCAGAGCGCGGTGCAAACGCGACAATTTCTGTAGATCTGGAAGCCCAGGAAATTCACGGTCCGGATGGTGGTGTCATCAAATTCGATATTGATCATTTCAATAAACATTGTCTTCTTGAGGGCCTTGATGAGATCGGCCTGACTATGAAGAAAGAAGATAAAGTGACCGAATTTGAAGAAATCCGTAAAATCGACCAGCCCTGGTTACACCTTTAGTCCTGTTATTGAGAGTAAACCGTTATGACATCGAACAAGTCACTATTGATACTGCCAGGTGATGGCATTGGGCCTGAAGTTATGGCTGAGGTGCGCCGTATTGTTGGCTGGATGGAAGAAAACCGCGCGGTCGCCTTCGATATAGATGAAGACCTGGTTGGCGGCGCCTCTATCGATGAACACGGTATTCCGATTACCGACGCAGTTGTTGAAAAAGCGCAGAACGTTGATGCCGTGCTGCTTGGTGCAGTTGGCGGCCCCAAATGGGATGATCTGGATTTTTCTATTAAGCCTGAAAGAGGCCTATTACGCCTTCGCAAGGATCTGCAGTTGTTTGCCAATTTGCGGCCTGCTGTTTGTTTTGATGCGCTTGTTGATGCCTCCAGTCTTAAGCCTGAGCTTGTCAGTGGCCTGGACATTATGATTGTGCGCGAACTGACTGGCGGTGTGTATTTCGGAGAGCCACGTGGTATCGAAGATTTGGGTAATGGTGTGCGTCGTGGCGTTAATACGCAAGTCTACACAACACCTGAAATTCACCGTGTCGCACGGGTCGCCTTTGAACTGGCGAAGAAGCGCGGTAACCGCGTTTGCTCTAGCGAAAAAGCAAATGTCATGGAATCTGGTGTGCTCTGGCGCGAAGAAGTCACCCATATTCAACAAACAGAGTTTCCGGATGTCGAGTTGAGCCATATGTATGCGGATAATGCTGCCATGCAGTTGGTACGAGCGCCAAAGCAGTTTGATGTTATTGTAACGGATAATCTTTTTGGCGATATTTTATCGGATTGCGCGGCAATGTTGACCGGTTCGCTGGGAATGCTGCCGTCCGCGTCTTTGGGTGATGTTGATGAAACAGGTCGAAGAAAGGCTCTTTACGAGCCGGTTCACGGATCAGCCCCCGACATCTCTGGTCAAAATTTGGCTAACCCAATCGCAACTATTTTGTCCTACGCCATGGCACTGCGCTATAGCTTTGATATGGGCGACGAAGCAGACCTTGTTGAAGGTGCTGTCGAAAAAGTACTTGAAAGTGGCGTGCGGACTGGCGATATCATGGCGGACGGCATGACACAGGTTTCTACAACTGAAATGGGCGACGCCATTTTAAAGGAACTGAATAAAGCCAACGCTTAGTACCAAGATAGTATTAAATAGAAGCATACCCCGGGAATGGAAAATCCGGGAAAGAGAAGAGATTAAGATCATGGGATATAGAGTAGCTGTCGTCGGCGCCACCGGTAGCGTGGGCCGCGAAATGATGAACATTCTGCATGAAAGACAGTTTCCTGTCACAGAAGTCATTGCTCTGGCCTCAAAACGGTCAGTAGGACGGGAAGTTTCCTTCGGTGATAAAAATCTGAAGGTACAGGCTCTGGATGGTTTTAATTTTACGGGCATGGATTTTGCCTTGTTTTCTGCGGGTGGTTCGGTTTCGGCTAAATATGGCCCGATTGCCGCAGCGCAAGGCTGTATTGTAATCGATAACTCATCTCATTTTCGGATGGACCCGGACGTTCCATTGATTGTTCCCGAAGTTAATCCGCAAGATGCAGCAGGTTATGTAAAAAAGAATATCATTGCCAATCCAAATTGCTCGACTGCGCAACTGGTTGTGACACTAAAGCCTTTGCACGATATCGCGAAAATAAAACGCGTCGTGGTGTCAACATATCAATCTACATCTGGGGCCGGGAATGCGGCAATGGATGAGTTGTTTTCTCAAACCAAAGGTATCTTTGTAAATGACGAGCCAACACCGTCTAAGTTCCCCAAGCAAATAGCCTTTAACGTAATTCCGCATATCGATGATTTTATGGATGATCGTTATACCAAGGAAGAGTGGAAAATGGTGGTGGAGACGAAAAAAATCGTCGACCCGGCTATCAAATTGACCGCAACTTGTGTCCGTGTACCGACTTTTGTTGGCCATGCGGAGAGCGTCAATATCGAGTTTGAAAACGAACTTAGCGCAGATGATGTACGCCGTATTCTTCGGGAAGCGCCGGGTATACTGGTCGTTGATAATCCTGAAGAGAATGGATATGTCACGCCTGTTGAATGTGTTGGTGATTACGCAACTTTCGTCTCTCGTATTCGCGACGATCCAACCATAGAAAACGGTATCAATCTGTGGTGTGTTTCTGATAACCTACGCAAAGGCGCGGCGTTAAATACGGTTCAGATCGCGGAACTTGTTGGCCGGAAATACCTTAAAAAAGCAGCATAGCACGTTTATCATAATTCGATTAAAGCCGGTTCAGGGTTCCTGTCCCGGCTTTTTTATTGCGTAAGCGAGAAAACCGCCGCAACTTTATTGCGTCGCAGCAAAAACTGATTATGATGGCGGCGAACTTTTTGCTAATTCAAACATGAAGAAAATCAATAGAGGCGAGAACGAACGCCTAAGGGATATATTATGACGAAAACCATACGTCCGCGTCGTTCCGTGCTTTATATGCCGGGATCAAATGCTCGTGCACAGGAAAAGGCGAAAACACTTGTTGCCGATGCACTAATTCTGGATTTGGAAGATGCAGTCGCTCCCGATGCCAAGCAAGAGGCGCGCGCTATCGTATGCGCGAATGCGGCTTCGGGCGAGTATGGTAATCGTGAAATAATAATTCGGGTGAACGGATTGGATACACCCTGGGGACGGGATGATATTGTTGCCGCCGCCGCCGCGAAACCAGACGCTATCTTACTGCCGAAAGTGGAAAGCGCCGGGCAGGTCATGGAGCTGGAGGGGATCATGAGCGCCGCGGGCGCGGGCCCCGAAGTCTCAATTTGGTGCATGATGGAAACACCACTAGGTATTCTTAAAGCTGAAGAAATAGCCGCCTCGAGCCCACGGGTTGAGTGCTTTGTTATGGGAACTTCTGACCTTGTGAAAGATTTGCAAGCACAGCATACGACATTGCGTCTTCCCGTCATCACGTCATTGGGCTTGTGTTTATTGGCAGGTCGCGCATATGGGCTCACAGTTCTCGACGGTGTTTACTTGGATCTGGCAGATGAAGATGGATTTCTGGCATCCTGCGTTCAGGGTCTTGAACTCGGATTTGACGGTAAAACGCTTATCCATCCTAAACAATTAGCGCCGACCAATGACGTATTTGCGCCGTCGATAGAGGAAGTCGCGCATGCCCGAAAAGTGATCGTTGCATTTGAAGAGGCAGAGGCTCAAGGTAAAGGTGTGGTTCTTGTCGAGGGCAAGCTAATCGAAAATCTTCATGTAGAAATAGCCAAATCAAAAGTCGCGATGGCTGATGCCATTCAGGCAATGGCAGAATAGGAACTCTACAGCATGACAACGAAAACCAATCCCGGTAATTATTTTGAAGACTTCTCAATAGGCCAGGTTCTTGATCACGCAACCCCGCGAACAGTTACCGAAGGAGATGCCTCTCTTTATACGGCGTTGTACGGAAGTCGCTTTGCGTTGCAATCTGCCGACAGCTTTGCCATGGATTGCGGCTTAGAGGCTGCACCAATAGATAACTTGCTGGTATTTCATATTGTATTTGGGAAGACAGTCCCGGATGTTTCACTTAACGCGGTAGCCAATCTGGGCTACGCGGATGTGCAGTTCCGAGTGCCTGTATATCCAGGAGACAGTTTGCAAACCTCTTCGGAAGTAATTGGACTGAAAGAGAATTCCAACGGCAAAACAGGTGTTGTCTATGTTCGGTCCATTGGCACCAATCAGATGGATGAAGTTGTTCTTGATTATGTCCGTTGGGTAATGGTGCGTAAAAGAGATGAAACCGCTGTGGCACCGACACCAGCGGTTCCACAATTGACGGACCGTGTTGATCCCGCAGATTTTTCGATCGCTCCGGATCTTAATTTTTCTGCATATAGCGCAATACTTGCTGGATCACCTCACTTTTATGAGGATTACGAAGTCGGTGAGAAAATTGATCATGTTGACGGGATGACGATCGAAGAAGCCGAGCACATGATGGCAACACGCCTTTATCAGAATACAGCGAAAGTCCATTTTAATCAGCATCAAATGCAAAATGATCGATTTGGACGTCGATTGATTTATGGTGGACATATTATAAGCCTTGCCCGCGCGCTGACATTCAATGGCTTGGGAAACGCGCAATTGATAGCCGCGATTAACGGTGGATCACATACGGCACCAACATTTGCGGGTCACACGATTTACGCCTGGAGCGAAGTTCTTGAAAAGGCTGACTTACCGGATCGAACGGATGCCGGTGCGCTTAGAATACGGACTTTGGCAACAAAGGATATGCCCTGTGAAAGTTTCCCGGACAAATCGGAAGATGGAAAACGGGACCCTGCCGTCGTTCTAGACCTTGATTACTGGGTGATCATGCCTAAAATGCAGGAAGTTTCATAAATAAGGCAGGGTTCGGTTGACTTCGGGAAGTGGAGGACTAAAATCCACTCCAGTTGAAGATAATCAATAATATATGAAAAATTTACAGCGAGAAAGACTTTCCCATGGCGAATATTGAAAGACCGCTATCGCCGCATCTGCAGATATACAAGCCACAGATTACGATGGTGACCTCTATCACGCACCGCGCGACTGGCATTGCTCTGGGTGTTGGTACTTTGCTACTTACTTGGTGGTTAATCGCTGCAGCGACCGGTCCGGACGCTTTTGCAACTGTCAGCGGCTTTATTTCTTCTTGGTTTGGCCAGTTGGTAATGTTCGGATTTACCTGGGCGCTTTTCTTCCATCTTTGTAACGGAATACGTCATTTATTCTGGGACATGGGAAAAGGATTTGAGCTTCCGACAATGCGAAAAAGCGGTATGGCCGCGATTATCGCCTCCGTCGTATTGACGTTGCTGACTTGGATTTTGGCTTATGGATTGGGGAGCTGATCATGGGAATGAGAGCACCGCTAAAAAAGGTACGTGGATTGGGGTCTGCGAAAGAAGGAACGACACATTGGTGGCATCAAAAAGTGACAGCAGTTGCGTTGATCCCACTCTTTATAATCGCGCTTGCTTATGCCATTAGCCTTACTGGCTCAAGCTATGACCGCGTCGTTTATGTTTTAAGCTTGCCGTTTTCCTCTTTGGTTATGTTACTTCTCATCGGCGCCATGTTTTATCATATGAAACTCGGGTTGCAGGTTGTTATTGAAGATTATGTTCACACCGAGAGAACGAAAATCGCTTTGCTGTTATTGAATAGTTTTATTTGTACGGTCATTGGGTTGGCTGCCGCGCTTGCTGTCTTAAAGCTCGCGCTAGGAGGATAAAGTAAGAATGTCGGACGCCTATCCAATTACTGAACATAAATTTGATGTTGTCGTTGTCGGCGCTGGTGGTGCCGGATTGCGTGCAACCATGGGCATGGCCGCAGCCGGTTTAAAAACGGCGGCAATTACAAAAGTTTTCCCAACCCGGAGCCATACGGTTGCAGCGCAAGGCGGTATATCTGCATCCCTCGGCAATATGGGAGAAGATAACTGGCAGTGGCACATGTATGACACCGTCAAGGGCTCGGATTGGCTCGGAGATCAGGACGCGATCGAATATATGTGCCGCGAGGCACCGGCCGCTGTTCTTGAACTCGAACAGTTTGGTATGCCGTTTAGCCGTACAGAAGAGGGCAAGATTTATCAGCGTGCTTTTGGCGGTATGACAACGCAATTTGGTGAAGGCCCTGCGGCGCAGCGGACATGTGCAGCTGCCGACCGGACCGGCCATGCGATGTTGCACACGCTTTATAGTCAATCTTTGAAGCATGATACGGAATTCTTTATCGAGTATTTTGCTCTTGATTTGATTATGGATAAAGACGGCTCCTGCAAAGGTGTCCTGTGTCTTTGTCTGGAAGATGGTACGCTGCATCTGTTCCGCGCTCATATGGTTGTTCTTGCCACAGGCGGGTTTGGTCGGGCTTACTTCAGTTGCACGTCTGCCCATACTTGTACCGGAGATGGCGGCGGCATGGTTCTACGTGCCGGATTGCCGCTGCAGGA
>JBALWO010000090.1:0-7644 GCA_036960775.1 Pseudomonas marincola
GCAACGCGATCAATATATTGAACTTGGTAAGTCTATTGCGGAAAAATCCTTCCGTATGCACGGTAAGGCGTTCGCTGAAAAAGCTTTGTTGCCAGTCATTAAAATTTGGGAATTGGAAAATGTGGATGATGTCTATTATTCACTTGGCGACGGCACCTATACAGGCCGTAAACTCCTTGAAATAGTATTTCCGGGCGAGAAAACCAAAACTGATAAAGACAATGTTGTCCCCATCAGCAAATCTAAATCTGCCGGGAAGAAAAAGCACGATCACGCCATTCCCATACGAGGCCTTATTCCCGGTATGGCAATGCATTTTGCCGGTTGTTGCCATCCGTTGCCGGGCGATCGCATCGTCGGTATTGTCACCACAGGGCGCGGAGTGACAATCCACACAATCGATTGTGACACTTTGGAGCAGTTTGCAGAAGTCCCCGAACGCTGGCTTGATGTGTCATGGGATACAAATACGCAAGAAGCCAATATGCAAGTGGGCCGTATCAGCATCGTCATGGCCAATGAGCCAGGAGCTTTATCGAGCATTACATCGACCATTGCAGCGAATAAAGGCAATATAAATAATCTGGTGATTTCAAATCGAAGTCAGGATTTTTTCGAAATGCGTGTTGATATCGAAGTGCATGATGTTAAACATTTGACCAATATAATTGCCGCCTTGCGCGCAGACCCTGTAATTAGTTCCGTTGAACGAGCAAGTGGATAAGAAAGAATTTTTGAGATGACGCCAGATGAAATTTTAACCCATTTTCGTGAAACAAATGCCCTCCTAGAAGGCCATTTTTTACTGAGTTCAGGTCTGCACTCCAGCAGGTATCTTCAATGCGCCAAGGTTTTGATGCACCCTGAACGGTCAGCTCTGCTGTGCAGGACGCTTGCGGATAAAGTTATTGCGGCCCTCGGCGATGGGGCTGTCGATATTGTTGTGGCACCGGCAATGGGCGGTGTTGTGGTTGGATATGAAATGGCTCGTCAGCTAGGCGTACCGGGTATGTTCACAGAACGCGTTGAGGGAGAGTTTGCTTTCCGCCGCGGCTTTGAATTGCCAAAGGGCGCGCGGGTGATTATGTCTGAAGATATTGTGACAACAGGAAAGTCGAGCCGAGAATGTATTGACGTTATTAATCGGGCAGGCGGGGAAGTTGTTGGCGCCACATGCCTGATCGATCGCTCTAACGGAACTGCAGATGTTGGCGTACCCCTGTTTTCGTTGATGCAAATGGACGTAAAAGTTTATGCAGAAGATGATTTGCCACCAGAGCTTGCCGCCATTCCAGCAATCAAACCGGGTAGTAGAAATTTAAAATAGAAAAGTGATCCTGGATGTTTCAACGTAGAGAAAAGCCCGGCATACTTCGCAGGGTGATGGATTTTTTCTGGCCTTCAATCGGTTTCGGGCGATCAACCCGGTACCTTGGGTATCGGCTGGCTCGGCTTCCAGGAACTCCTTATTCTCTGGCGGGCGGTTTTGCGTTTGGCGCAGCTGTATCCTTTATGCCGTTCGTTGGATTTCATTTTATTCTGGGCGGTTTGTTTGCGTGGGCTTTCAGGGCGAACATTCTCGCATCGGCCATCGGAACAGCCGTTGGAAACCCGTGGACGTTTCCCTTTATTTGGACGGCAACCTATCACTTGGGATATTGGATGCTGGGCATGGAAAAAAGAGATAACGGTGCATTTTCTGCAGGCACCATGGAGACATTTTTCCATAACCTCATTGAAAATGGCTGGCAAAGTGTTGCTGACGTGTTTTCGACTGTCATTTTCCCCATGTTAATTGGCTCACTACCGATATTTCTTGTGGTTTGGGTGATTTTTTTCTATCCCCTGAACATTCTTATCCGTAGATTTCATATGAAGAGAGCTGAAGCTTTACTTGCAGCCCGTTATGCAAATTCAGCACAAGCGGCATCATTAGATTTTAAAGCGTTTAAAAACGAGGACGCGGAATGAAACATTTGCGACTTGGTGTGAATATTGATCATGTGGCGACCATCCGGAATGCTCGGGGTGGGGTGCATCCTGATCCCTTGCGGGCAGCTCAAATGGCTGAAGCTGCGGGTGCGGATGGTATTACAGCGCATTTGCGGGAAGATCGCCGGCATATTGCAGATAAAGATATTGAACTGCTTGCGGAAAACCTGACCATCCCCCTTAATTTTGAGATGGCAGCAACCGATGAGATGCTCGAAATTGCGCTGAAACACTCACCGCATGCAGCCTGCTTAGTGCCCGAAAAACGCGAAGAGCGGACGACAGAGGGCGGTTTGGACGCTTTCGGCGGTCATAACATGCTGAAAAGTTATATTGATGCGCTTCGAGATAATGATATTCGAGTGTCCTTATTTATTGAACCAGATTTGAAACAAATGGAGGCGGCCAAACGATTGGGCGCTGATATTGTTGAACTCCATGTGGGCCCGTATTGCGACGTGGAAAGCGGAGATCTTCGCCAAAGAGAACTGGATCGGATTTTAGCGGCCGCAGCCGTAGCTGAAGAGTATGGATTAGAATGCCATGCGGGACATGGGCTGACTTATGATACAGTTGCGCCAATTGCGAAGATTCCCAATATTGTGGAACTGAATATCGGGCATTTCCTTATTGGAGAAGCTATTTTCGTTGGTCTTGATACGGCTATACGGGAAATGCGAGACCTTATGGACAAGGCCCGGGCAGAGCTTGCACAATGATAATTGGACTGGGAAACGACATAATTGATATCAGACGGATTGAAAAAACCGTTGCGAGATTTGGTGATCGTTTTATCCAGCGAATTTACACAGATATTGAAATTAAAAAATCTGATCGTAGATTAAATAGAATAGAATCCTATGCCAAACGCTATGCGGCAAAAGAAGCTTGCTCAAAGGCGCTTGGAACTGGATTTCGAAAAGGTGTTTTCTGGAAGGACATGGGGGTGGTAAATCTCCCCTCTGGTCGGCCAACGATGAAATTGACAGGCGGCGCGTTAAAACAGCTTCAATCTATTACCCCAGAGGGAATGGAAGCTGTTATTCATTTGACCATTACTGATGAGCCTCCGCAAGCGCAGGCAATTGTAATGATCGAAGCCAATGAGATTAAATAATTTGAAATTGTTATTAAACGACATCATTTTTGTTAAAGTGTGCGTTTAGGTAAGATAGTTAGGCTATTGAATATGCAAGAAAAAGTGGCGAAAAAAGAAGAAGGATGGTTCGGGGAAACTGCGCGGACTGTTGTCTATGCGGTATTGATTGCCGTGGTTATTCGAACTTTTGCGTTTGAACCGTTTAAAATCCCATCTGAATCTATGCTGCCCACTTTGAAAATTGGCGACTATCTTTTTGTTTCCAAATATTCATATGGCTATAGCAGGCATTCTTTCCCCTTTAGTGCGGGACCGTTTACAGGCAGGATTTTAGGATCTGTGCCTGAACGTGGTGACGTTGCTGTGTTCAAAAAACCAGTTGGTGATCCCATCGATTACATTAAACGGATTGTTGGCCTTCCGGGTGACAAGCTGCAAATGAAAGATGGCGTTTTATATATCAACGGGGAACAGGTCAAAAAAGAACGTATTGAAGATTATGTGGATCGTGACCCTTATGGAAATGTTCGCCGTGTTGCCCAGTACCGGGAGACTTTCCCCGGCGGAAAGAGCTACACCACACTTGATATGGTGAAAATCGGCTCTGCTGATAATACGGACGTCTACACAGTTCCAGAAGGCCATGTGTTTGGCATGGGCGATAATCGGGATAATTCCACCGATAGCCGTTTCTTGACCCAAGTTGGCTATATTCCTCTTGAAAACCTTGTGGGGCGCGCGGAAATTCTGTTCTTCTCAATTGAAGGGGACGTGGCTATGTGGGAAATTTGGAAATTACCATTTGCGGCTCGCTGGGATCGCCTTTTCACATTACTGTCCTAAGATGACGAATTTACCGGACTTAGAGCCTCTCATGCAGGAACTTGGACATATGTTCAAGGACACGGATCTGTTAATTGAGGCTTTAACGCATTCGTCTTTGGTGAAGGGGAGCCACAAAGCCAATCGCGCTTTCTCCAAGGACTATGACCGCCTTGAGTTTCTGGGTGACCGGGTTTTGGGAATGGTTATCTCAGAAGAATTATATCGGCGATACAAAACAGCGGAAGCAGGCCAACTGTCGCGCAGATACAATGCGCAAGTCCAAAAGAAGACACTTGCCGATGTCGGAATGAACATGGGATTGCCAGCATTTATTCAGATAGCTCCTGACTTGCGAGCCTCTGGCGGTGCAGAAAATCCGGCTATACTTGAAGATTGTGTGGAAGCAATGATAGCAGCGCTCTATCTAGATGGTGGGATGGGTGCTGCAAAGCATTTTATTGAGAAACATTGGTGGCCCCGATTTGACGCTGAGAACGCAGCCCATAGAGACCCAAAATCAGCTTTGCAGGAATGGGCCGCAAAAAAAGGACGAAAACCGCCGGTTTATACGGTCCTTAAACAAACAGGACCCGATCACAATCGGGAATTTACAATTCAAGTGAGCGTTGATAAATGTACGCCCACAGTTGCTATGGCAGCCTCGAAAAGGGCAGCAGAGAAAATGGCGGCAGAAAAGATGCTGAAAGAGCAAGAAAATGGATAACGAAATTAGTACCCCCGAAGCGACCAAATGTGGCTATGTCACGTTAATCGGCGCAACAAATGCCGGTAAATCAACTTTGCTAAACCAATTGGTTGGTGCAAAAATTGCTATTGTGACGCCGAAAGTGCAAACAACACGGGCACGGGTAACCGCAATTGCCATCGAAGATAACGCGCAGATTATTTTTGTAGATACACCGGGCATCTTCACGCCGTCACGCCGCCTTGAAACCGCAATGGTCAACGCCGCATGGGATGGGGCGAAAGATGCCGATATTCTTGCCATGGTCATTGACGTGAAAAGAGGCATTTCAAAAGATGTGGAACGTATTCTCGAAGGCATGGAAAAAACCGGGAAAAGAGCACATCTTGTCCTGAATAAGATTGACTTAATCAAACGAGATAGTTTGCTTGGGTTGGCGAAGGAATTGACCGATAGGGGCATGTTTGATGAAGTCTTTATGATTTCAGCTCTCGACGGCGATGGCGTGGCCCACCTTCGTTCTAGCCTTGGAAAACAAATGCCTGAGGGACCATGGTTATTCCCAGAAGATCAGCTGGCAATCGCGCCGATGCGGAATTTGGCTGCGGAGATCACACGGGAAAAATTGTTCCTGCGCATGAATCAGGAACTTCCGTACTCTTTAACGGTTGAAACTGAAAAATGGGAAGATCGTAAAGATGGATCTGTGAAAATTGATCAGGTTATTTACGTATCCCGTGAGAACCATAAACCAATGATTTTGGGTAAGGGCGGTCAAGCCATTAAGAAAATTGGCGAAATGGCTCGCATTGAACTCGAGGAATCTCTTGGGACCCGAGTTCACTTATTCCTTTTTGTGAAAGTTCGCGAAAAATGGTTGGATGATCCTGAACGATATCGGGAAATGGGACTCGATTTTCCAAAAGGCTGATTTTGATCAGTAGACCAGTAAACTAATAAAGCGATAGTACTTTGAAATGCTATCGCTTTTTTAGTGTAATATTTATGTTGCTTCAACATTTGAAGTCATAAAAATTAGAAAAAAGTAATTAGAGAAATATTTTGTTAATGATTTCTCCCTCATCATAGACATCAAGCAAATAGTTTTAAGAAACCTTATTTGATTTTTTGTTGATATGTTTTGATGGAGGAGACGGTTGTGGCAGAGTTAGATAGAGAATATATCTCAAGTTTAAGCGCAAAAGCAGAGTACGGATCCCCAGATGATCAATATCGTGCAGGTTTAGTCTTTGCCCTTGGCGATGGTGTTCCCATCGATCTGGTGACAGCCCACAAATGGCTAAACCTTGCCGCTATGAACGGCGTTATTGAAGCCCGCGAAAGCCGAGCCGAAATTTCACAAGACATGTCTAGCGAAGAAATCTCAGCGGCTCAAAAACTAGCGCGTCAGTGGTATCTATCTCACTAATATTCCTGAAAACGCCGGGAACCTACTGGATTGTCTAAGAGGCGATTTCCTCTGCGTATTTCTCGGTTCTATACGCGGGAAATACTATTGTTACAGTGGTTCCCTCATTGGCTTTACTTTCCAATGATAAATCAGCGTCATGGGCATCACTAAACCGTTTTACCAAGGTAAGGCCAAGACCTGTTCCCTCGCATTGAAGGTTTTGCGCAATGCGGCTTCTTCTGAACGGCTGGTATATGTGGGGGAGGAATTCCTGTTCAATGCCCACACCTTCATCCGTCACCTTCAATGATACTTGCCCATTTTGTTGGAGCCATTCAATCTCCACACGACCACCATCATGGGAAAATTTTACGGCATTCCCGACGAGATTCACCAAAATTTGTTTAAGCTTGATGGGATCAGCCAGTAAAGACAGGTCTGATGGAATTATTTTTGTTGAAACTTTAATGTTACGTTCCATGGCCCGCGCTGTGATCATTGTCTGGCATGATTTAGTGATTTGGGCAATGTCTGTGGAAGTTTCATCGAGCTGAATATCACCCGTCTCAATTTTTGCAAGATCAAGTAATTCATTTATCAGAGTTAGCAGATGTGATCCGGCATTCCCAACATCAACAGAGTATTCTTGATACCGAATATCCGAATGTGCACCGTAAACTTCTGCCGATAGAAGGGAGGAAAAACCGATAATTGCATTTAACGGGGTACGGAGTTCATGGCTCATATTGGCTATAAATTCAGATTTCGCGCGATTAGCAAGTTCTGCGTTTTCTTTTGCTTGGATGAGTAGCTCTTCATTACGCTTTAAATCCGTAATATCGCTTTGGACAGATACAAATCCGCCTTTAGACAAGCGGCGATCTGTTGTCTTTAACCATCGGCCGTCTTTCATCTGGACGATGAACGAGCCTTTCAGCTTTTTTCGGTATTCATTTTTGCGTTTCAGGTATTCCTCGCCAGAGCCAAATTCATCACCCACAACGACATTATCAAGAACCATATCCAGTGCGCCAAGTTCACGATAATGAACGCCGGCCTTGGTTTGTTCTTTGGAATACCCGTAAAGCTCTCGAAATTTATTATTACAGGTCGTTAAATACCCGTCTTTGTCGTAAATTACGAATGCTTCGGAAATGTTATCGAGTGCATCTAAAAAGACGTCCTCTAACGCGTAAGACCCCAGCATGTATATCCCCCCGAATAAATGTTGCTAGTAGTGAGTTCCCTCAAAACCTTATAAACATTTACATTTATGCTGCCCTTAATATTAGTAAATATGTTATAGATGATATATTAACAGAAAGTTAATATCTTGTTTTCTGCGATTTAAGACCGTAAATAAAACGTCTTTTAGTTGCATGATTTACGTATTCGGATTTGAATAATCTCCCTGAATATGGGCCGTCGATTGCGGATTGAAAATAAAATACAGAAATTTGCGATTTTCGAAGAATAAACGCTTTGACTTGCCCCAAATATCTGCCATATTGCGCGCCGACGGAGAAGTGGCCGAGTGGCTGAAGGCGCGCCCCTGCTAAGGGTGTATACGTTCACGCGTATCGTGGGTTCGAATCCCACCTTCTCCGCCAT
>JBALWO010000091.1:0-7603 GCA_036960775.1 Pseudomonas marincola
GCAGGATCTTCACCGCCACCTTCTTCATCGCGGCCTTCTTTAATAACTTGTGTTTTCTTCTGCGCGTCAAGAACGCCTGAATGTTTTGCCCGAATAGCTTCCACAGAAATTGTCTCAACAGTTGATAGACCTGCGGCGGCGAGTGAGATTAGCTCGCCCGGGTTCAATACGACTTCAGTGCCGCCGACTGTTGCGGCAACGGCACCTTGGATAACCGATACAGTCGCAATACCATCGTCGCCAATTTCAACCACGAACTCCGTTCCGCGAATACCGATTGATCCGAAGGGAACCTTAATATCAACATCGTCATAGTCGTTTTTGGCGATTTTTCCGGAAACGAAAGAGACAGCACCTTTTAAGAACGACAGCCCAAGACTTCCCTCACTTGAAGATACATCATATACAAAATTATCGATGGTCATACGAGATCCGGGACCAACACCAATCACTGATCCGTCACCCATCAAAATGCCTAAAGTCCCGTCACTGGCGGTTTCAATGATATCATCTTTGTAGATTTCATCACCAATGAGCAGAGGCTCGCTCGTACCATCCGTATGACGAACGGTTGCGCTGCCTTCCATGGTTTCAACGGCACCCACAGACTCGCCCAATGAAGATGTTGCCGCGCCTGCTTGCGCTACCTGTCCAGGGCCTGCCAATTTAGCGACGAAACTGCCCGCGACCGATGCTCCAAATTCGTTTGAAATAGCTGGCAACTGATCCTGAGTGAAATATCCATCAATGACAACTTCACGCCCCAAATCATCGCTCAAAATAAGATCTTGCCCATCACGAGCATAATCGGCGTTGAAAATAAAGCTGCCTAAAGGGATTTCAAAAAAGAGGCCCTGAGCACTCTCTTGGAGGATCACATCATCATTTTGAAGTTTAGTTTCAGTTGATGAAGTGTCAGAAAAATTAATAGCCACGTTTCCCCCTCAGCCCGATCAATTGACCAGCGATATCAGATAAAGACTTATTCGTAACAACTACACAGAGACTGCTACGCTTACACATTACCCAAACGTACTATTCCTAACGGATTCTTAGGTTTCGCTAATTTTCATAAATTTTATGTAAAAATTAATGTTTTGAAAAGGTTTTTCAACACTAAGGGGGAGTAGGCTTGCAAAATTAACAGTTAAGAGCCCCCGGTTGAAACGCTGCGTTTATCACTCAAACCAATGAAAAAACACCCGCAACCCAGAAAATTCAATCGACAAATAACATAACCATTTGATTTTATTGTAGAAATTTTCGATCAAGCCCAACACATGAGCACAAATTTACATCCCAACTCAGGGTATGGCTCTCATTTGGGGTATTGATATGTCAACTTTTGAAGAAAAATTAACCTTAACAAGTATGGTTAATTTTTTTCACACGAATATTAATATTTTGAAATATTCGTAAGTTTGATTTGAGATTACCACACCTGAGAGCTTTTATCTGCCGAATCAAATAAGCATGCTTACATATTTTCAGCCGCAAAAAATCGCGTCACCCTATGAGTTCTTTACATTAGCCCCAGTGTGGTTGGGTTTAATTCTCCGATAGCCAGCAGTAATTTATAGACGGCGGAACGCGCCTCATAAGCAGCCCCGACTTGGGCAATTCTGGCTGTATAGAATTCATTTTCGGCATCTAAAACATTAAGAGCGGTTTCTTTGCCGCCGTCTCTCAGCTTCTGCCGGGCAACAAAAACTTCTGCTGCGATATTGACCGCATTCTCCAGCAGCTGTTCTCTTTCTTGCGCTGTCTCCAATGACCGCCAAGCAACCCTGACTTCTTCTTCAACTTTCTGTTTGGTATATCGCAGAGATGCCAGTGAGCTGTTGTGCCGTGAAGACGCTTGACCAACTTGTGCATCAGTTAAGAAGCCTGAGAAAATCTCCCAGTTCAGCTCAACACCACCGAAAAAGCTGCGCTCGGTTCCCGCTGTACCATCCACATCTTTTTCCCAGTCATACCTAGCGACGGCATCAACTGACGGATAGTAGCCAGAAGCAGCCTGTTCTTTTTGGGCTTCGGCAACACGTGTTTGAATTTTACTACTTCGTATTTGAAGGTTTGTGTCTACGGCACGCGCCAAGCTATCTTTAAGGTTGGCTGGCAGTTTATCTAAAGGCGGAACGGCTTCGAATATACCGGAATCGTCGGACTTTTTGCCAAACACTTGCAAATAGCGTGCATCCGCCTCGTGTCGGCTACCTTCAATTCCAACACGGCGTTCTATTGCCCTCTGTAGTCGTGATTTAGCTTGCAGGACATCAACTTCAATACCTGCACCGCGTTGCACACGCTCATCTTCAAGGCGGAGTTGGGTTTTGAGCGTTTTCTCATTTTCCCGTGCTAAAAGCGTTAGGAATCCAAATCTTTCAACATTGAGAAAAGCAATGACACCTTCAAAAAGGAGTTGTTGCTCTACAAAAGACAGATCCAGTTCAGCGATTTCTTTTTGGGACTCAGCCGTTTTAATCTCAGCCTCTGTCCGGAAACCTTGAAACAGATTTTGACGGGCTTCAATGCCAGCGCGGAACCGGTCTGTATCATAAGCCTCGGTCAGCGTGTCATTGTTTGTATGTTCCCAGCCAGCGTCACCGTTAATAGAAACCTTTGGTAGGAACCCAGAATAAGCAGCATCTACACCCTCTTCAGCTGTCTTTACGCCTTGAGCACCGACATCCAATTGTGGATGGGTTTCCAACAGAAATTTCAGTTCTTCTTCAAGGGTTCCAGATTGTGCCGCAGTTACCATGCACAAAAGCGCTGCGCCTGTTGCCAAAGCAACATTCATGCGCGCGACAGTATTTTTCTTAGACACTGACCAACGAAACATCACTTCCCCCCGAAGACGACACTGCAGCAATTACAAGTTATAGACATGCTACACATTTGATTCTATTTTAAAGTGTTAATATCAGAAAAATATCAGACAAACAACATTACGCCAACAATTTGCTAATACTTTTATATTTAATTTGTCGTTTACTTGGTTGTTGCGGCATAAATACCGCCCCATTCTGCATCTGGTGCGTTCAATTCATAATTTTCTATTCGTTCCAAATACAGGGAATAAAGCGCGGTTAAGTGCGGTGCGATACCAAGACATTTTCGAGCGGCGTCCGCTGCTACAGTCCATTGCCTTGATCTATATGCGTCCAACATCAGCTGGTTCGTCTCTTTCAAGATCCGAAGATCGACTTCAGCAGACTCCGCCTCTTTCTCCAAACATCCATAGATCCTAACGGCTTCACTTTTTCCTTTAACCGCAATTAAATCCAGCTCCATAATTGTGGTTTGATTGACTTCAGCCGCAGTGTCAGGGCCGATGATCGTTTCCATACCATAGGCTTTGCATTGCCCCTCTAGCCTCGCAGCCAAATTAACGGCATCGCCCAGAACAGAATAATCGAACCTTTGCTCAGAGCCCATATTTCCAACAACGCATTGCCCGGAATTTATGCCGATACCAACATTTATAGGGATAAATTTGCGTCCCTCAGCTTCCGCTTTCAATCGGGTCTTTTCGTTCACATTATTAAGCTCGATATGCATCAGTTTCGCGGCCTCCACCGCATTTTTCTGGTGCTCAGGGTCATCCAATGGCGCATTCCAAAACGCCATAATGCAATCGCCCATATACTTATCGATAGTGCCGCCGTGAGTGAGAATGATGTCCGTCATTGGTGTCAAAAAATCGTTGATAAGCTTGGTCAATCCTTTTGGATCATCATTAAACTGTTCAGAAATACCGGTAAAACCCCTGATATCGCAAAACAGGAAACTCATTGTCCTCACCTCACCGCCGAGCTGCAACTGGTCAGGAGATTCCATAAGGCGGCTCACCATAGCGGGAGACAAATAGTGGGCAAAAGCGCTCCGAATTTGACTGCGTTGTTGTTCTGCAGATCTGAAATTGGAATACACAAGAACAATATAGAGGAGCAGTGAGGTTCCGACAAACAACGTGACATCCATCAGAATTGATTTTTCCACGAACAAATAGGCCGCCGCTCCAACAGACATTCCGGTCATAGATAGAAGAATAAAAAACGTTGTGCTAGCCCCGGCAAGCGGCATAAACGCAATCAACATTATGCCTGCGATCAATATGATCAACCATTCCACAGCACGCATCAAATCTCCGCGAAATAAATGATCACCTGCAAGCACTGTGTGAAGCATCTGCGCATGGACTTCCACTCCCGGAACGATCGCATTAACAGGCGTTGAGCGTAAATCTTTCAAGCCCGTCGCTGACGTTCCAAACAAAACAAGTTTGCCAGATATCTTTTGGGGATCCAGTGAGCCATTTAGGACATCTACCGCAGACACATATTTGCTCGCATCGAACTTCGAATAGCGGATCCACATACGGCCAAACCCATCTGTTGGGATTAGCGTTCGTGCAACGACAATACCTTCGATACCGTTCTCGCTAGCCTTCACTAACACATTCTGTCCTGTGGCAACCCTCAACACCTCAAGCCCCAAAATGGGTATGAGTTTGTCTTTGACCCTTGTTAAAAGCGGAATTCGGCGAATAATACCGTCAAAGTCACTATCCAACGTAAAGTTTGCGTATCCCGAAGCCGCTTCTTCGATAACGTCGACATTTCCCACAAATTGAGATGCAGATCGCACAAAACGGTTCGGATTTTTGCCGATCCAATTGATACTAGGCAGGCGTTCAAGTGTTCCCGTTTGAACAGTTTCCGCATCATTGCTCACAAATCCGCCAAGAACCACACGGCTTCGCTTTAGCGCGCTGGCAAGCACTTCATCATTACTTTTAAGGCTGGATAGTTTGTCCCGTGTTTCCTGATCAATTCCGCGCAGGCTTTTTGCAAGTAACGGCGGCGACAACCGATCTGCTTCTGGAAACACCATATCAAAGCCAATAACCACAGCCCCCATTTTAGTAAGACGGGTCACCATCTCAGCCAACATATCTCGCGGCCACGGCCACTGTCCGACCCTTGATAAACTCTTTTCATCAATGTCGATGACAACGACAGGGGAAACCTTATCGGGCGCACGAGGTGCAAGCCGTTGGTAGATGTCAAAAGATCTGTTGCGGACTCCTTCGACAATTGGCGAATTGAAGTAGTGGATGGATAAGACTAGAACAAGGATGCTCCACGCCACTTTTTGTCCGATGGAGCCAAATAAAAATTGGTACGGTTTGCGAATTAACTTGGGCACACCCTTCCTCATTACAATTCTCTCCTATCGTTCTCTAAAGCTCTCGTGTCTCAGCCGCAAAACCGGTTGCAACAGGTACTGAAGAACTGGTTTCTTTCCCGTATGCACATCCACCATGGCTTGCATCCCTGGAGAGACCAACATGCCGGTCATACCGCCATCCGCCTCTTTTTCAGTCTCAACGATTATTTTGAAAAAGGTTTGACCATCTTTTTCAACTGTTGAATCTGCTGCAATATTTGCGATTTTTCCGCGCAAACCCCCGTAGGTGAAAAAATCATACGCGGTCAGCTTAACGGTCACATCCTGTCCAACTTCAACAAAGCCGCGATCAGACGGGCTAAGCTTCGCCTCCACCACCAGTTTATCGCTGGAGGGGACAATATCCATGACAGCGTCACTTGGACGGACAATTCCGCCAATTGTGTTATTTCGAACATTCTTCACGATACCGTCAATCGGGCTTCGAATTGTCGTTCTCGTCACCTGATCAACGGCAGTGATGAGCAATTCCTTTAGCCGGGCAATCTCAACTTCTATTTCACTTAACTCCTCTTGGGCTTCCCGTCGGAAATTTAGCCGCTCTTCACTAATTTTCGCCTGAACCTCTGATGCCGCCGCCTTTGCACGAGGGATGGCTGGCCTTAAGGTGTTCACCTCGCCTGTTAGCCGAGTGAGCTCGGTCTCTAGCTGTAGATGTTCAATTTTTGGTGTGAGATTTGCGGCAAGAAGTTCTTTAGACATTGCAAATTTTCGCTGAGAAACTTCCATATCGGACGAAATCGCGGACAACTTAATGCGAAGTTGATCAACGTCTAATTTCTTTTGCCGAGCCTTTTCCTTCAATATTCTTATTTTCGCGTCTACTTGAGCAATCCGGGCCTTGTGAACGTTTTTTTCTGCTTTCAAAACTGCGTGAATATTCGATTGGCTCTCAATCGGGTATTTGGGCGGATTTCCTTCGCTCTCCCCCACCAAACGAGCTCTCTTTATTTGAATGCCAGCCAACTGAATTTTAAGCCCCTCTTCGTTAATGGCGTTTACCGCTAAATCCAACTGCATCAAGGGATCATCTTTTTTAACAAGCGAGCCATCTTTCACATAGATTTTCTTAATTATACCGCCTTCAAGATGTTGAATGGTTTTGACCTGATTTTGCGGAACAATCTCGCCAGATAGTACGGCCACCTCTTCAAGTTCTGCATAATTGATCCAAGCCACAAATACGATAATCAAGGCAACAATGAGCCAGCCAAACATGCGCCAAGCTTTCAGTGGGTAGGATCTCTCCAAAGTTGAGAACTTGTTCATGCTCCCACCCGCGCGCTTCCATTAACATCACCTTTTTCAACAGGGGCTTCATTTTTTGGACGTTTTTCTAGTGCTTGAAGAACTTCATCTTTCGGACCAGATATAATGATATTTTTCTTATCCAGAAGATGGAGATAAGACGTAACCCCTAGTAATACTGGAGAATGCGACACGACAATTATCGTGCAGCTTTCTGAAAGCGCTTGCAAAAGGCCCTTCAGTTGAATTTCTGCAAATCGATCCAAACTCGCGGAAGGTTCGTCAAAAATCAAAATTGGTGGCTCACCTATGAGAGCACGGGCAATGGCAATGCGTTGGCGAACACCACCCGATAACGAACGCCCTGCCTCACCCACATTTGTCGCATAGCCATCAGGAAAGTCAGTTATTGTTTTATGAATTCCCACTTTCGTGCAAACAGCGACAACTTCCTCGTCCGTTATGTAATCTCGCTTACCGGAGATATTTTCTTTAATAGTTCCATCAATCAAAACTGTTTCTTGCGGGACGTATCCAATCCAGGCTGTCAGTTGCTTCCGTGTAAATTGAGTTATGTCTCCTCCGTCAATCAGAATGCGACCTTGATCAGCTATATAGAGCCCCTTCATTAATTTAATGAGAGTGCTTTTACCGCCTCCGTTTGGTCCCATAATCATATGAACAGCGTTTGAAGCAAAATTCGCAGACAGGTTTTCGAGAACAAATTCACCGTCTTCAGTATACTTGAATGAAACTTTCTCAAGGACGAGCGTTCCAGTAGGCCGATCTAACTGAATAGTTTGCGCTGTACGCTCCACAGGCAAATTCATCACCTCGTCAAGTCGGTCCCTAGATTGTTTATAGGCGGTGAAATTTTTCCAAGCGCCAACCAGTTGGCTAAACGGCCCAATAACGCGATTTGAGAGCATATTTGCTGCGATCAACGCACCAATACTGAGTTGTTGATCGATGATAGCTAGAGCGCCAAAAGTCGTAATAATTGCGGTCGTGCCTAGTGTAAATACTGTGCCCAAATTGATAAAGCCATCATGGGTCATGCCGCGTTTCATAGCGCTTTCGATATTGGTGGACTGGACGT
>JBALWO010000019.1:0-62841 GCA_036960775.1 Pseudomonas marincola
TAAATGGTGGGTGTAACAAGATTCGAACTTGTGACCTCTGCCATGTCAAGGCAACGCTCTAACCAACTGAGCTATACACCCACAATGCTTTTGAGCATATGAAGTGGGCGATTTATAGTCTGCTGAAAGTGGCTTGGCAAGTCTCTTTTACGACCGAGTAGCAATTAATTCGACCTAGGAGGCTTCCTTGGTTTGAAGAGCCCGATCAACAGCATCCACGAGGGAGTTTAAATGGAACGGTTTGGAGAGTATTTGATTGCTTCCGTTCGTGTCACCTGCGTCTTCCATAGCGACGGCAGAAAAACCAGTGATATAGATAACGGGCAAAGCCGGCATGACTTCTTTGGCTTTCATTGCAAGCTCAATTCCGCCTAATCGGGGCATCACAATATCAGAGATTAGAATGTCAAATGGGCCTGCAGACAGAGTTGGTAGCGCGTCTTCCCCATCAGCGAACGCAAGCACTTCATGCCCTGCCTGTTCGAGACTGCGAGCGAGAAAGTAACGGACTGAATTGTCGTCCTCTGCTAAAAGTATGCGTGCCATTTCGTGTTAGTGCCACCGTATACGTATGTATGTCTATCATTGAATTCTGATTACCAACCTATACTATTGACGTAGGAATGGCAAAAACAGTGTTAAAAAAAATCACCTTTCGCCCAATTAGTTTTAGTATAAAATTGCGTCAAATTATTGGAGTAATTAAGTGACCCGATTGAAAATTGAGCCGATTGAAATCCACTATCCAGATAAGTGGACGATACCTGCTGTTTTTTCATCCCCGCACAGCGGAAGCTTTTACCCGTCTGACTTCATATTGCAGTCCGTGCTGGAACCCACAGCACTTCGCCAATCAGAAGATTTTATGGTTGATGCGTTATTTATGGCGGCTCCTGAATTTGGTGCGCCGCTGCTAAAAGCCCGCTACCCCCGCGCCTTCTGTGATGTCAACCGAGACGCTTACGAGCTTGATCAATCGATGTTTCAAGAGACATTACCCAGCTATGTTAAGACAGATACTCCTCGCGTCTTAGCGGGCATTGGCACCATCCCAAAGGTGGTAACCGCTGGCGTACCCATCCATAAAGGTCAGATTACATTTGAAGAGGCACGAAGACGCTTAGATATGTGCTATTTTCCTTACCATGAAACATTACAAACCCTTTTAAAACAATGCCTCGATAAATTTGGAACGGCTTTGCTAATTGACTGCCATTCGATGCCTGATAACAGAATTCACGGAGCGACAGTGGGCGGGTTATCAGACATTGTGCTAGGGACCCGGTACGGACGGTCCTGCAATGAAGTTCTGAGTGATTTCTTCTACGAGCATTTAACCGATATGGGCTATTCGGTTTCCTATAACTCCCCATATGCCGGTGGGTTTATTACGCAAAGATACGCTAATCAATCCCAAAACATTCACGCGCTTCAAATTGAAATAAATCGCAATTTATATATGGATCAATCATCCCTCACGGCCACTGAAGGGCTAAATGATCTGAAAGTCAACATGAGTAAAATCATCAAACAACTTCAAGAGAATTTCCCTGTAATTGAGAACTAACTCATAAAACGGCACACGCCTTGCATCGCTTCTGACATAATTGTATCAGGAGAACCCAGATGCCAAAAGTATTGTATTTTGTAATATTCCTCGTTTTAGTTACGTTTTCGGCCAATTCTCTCGCTGCCAAATTTCCGGTGAGCGGCGCAGAATTCCTAAACACTTGCCGTCAGGCAACCGCTAAAACAGAGAAAGATTACCGTCTTCCAAAACGTCTTTTAAATGCCATATCCTTGACTGAAACCGGTCGGTGGCACACCGAAAAACGGGAAATTATTGCCTGGCCATGGACTGTCTATTCAGAAGGTAGAGGGCGGTATTTGCCGAGCAAACGGGCCGCAATTGCCGAAGTCTTAAAATTGAAGGCAAAAGGCGTGAAGAATATTGATGTGGGATGTATGCAAGTGAACCTTTATTGGCATCCAGAGGCTTTCTCATCTTTAGAAGATGCGTTTGATCCGACTATCAACACCGATTACGCAGGAAAACTGCTTAAAAAACTACAGAAAAGCTCCCGCTCGTGGAATGTGGCAATTGCCTATTATCATTCCCAAACAAAGAAATACTACATCCCCTACCGCAAAAAAGTCATGAAAATCTGGCAAGAAGAGCGGAATAGAGACACAAAAGCACGTATGGCAAAGGCCCGAGAAAAATACCGGGTTAGAAGAGAAGCCTTACGGAAAAAAATGGAAGCTGTGCAGCTTAGAAATATCGCTCAAGCAAAGACCGCAGAAAAGGGCTAGGCCCCTCCCTCCCACGCCACCAGCGCAGCTTTACGGTTTAGTCCCCATCGGTATCCGTTGAGCTTCCCGTCGCTTCCCAGAACCCGGTGGCAGGGCACAATCAATGAAACAGGGTTTGTGGCGCAGGCTCGCCCTACAGCACGTGATGATTTTTCCCGGCCAATTTGCGTCGCAACCTGTTTATAGGTTTTTGTCTCTCCCGGCGCGATTTTAAGAAGCTCTTGCCAAACCAGCCGTTGAAACGCCGTTCCGTACATATCCAACGGAATATCTGGTGTTACCTTTCCGCCATGCTCCAGAAAATCTGTAATTTTCTGGGTCCAATAGGAAAGTTCTCCGACCTCCTGGCCGATTTCTGCCTTGGGGAACTCTTCGTTCAAATCATCAATTAGAGTTTTATCGTCATCTGCAAAATAGACTGCACATACGCCTTGCTCAGTTCCTGCGGCTAACATGCGCCCCAAAAAACAATCAACAATCACATAGGCAATTTGGGCGCCTTTTCCGCCTTTAGCGTAGGAGGCCGGTGACATTCCCAAACGTTGCTTCGCCCCTTCGTATAACCGACTGGAAGAGCCAAACCCTGCGCCGAATGCAGCTTCGGCAACGGATTCCCCGTTCTTCAAATTCTGTTTTAATGTGCGATTACGAAGGGCATCAAAATACTCCATAGGACCAAGGCCCATTTGTTTTTTGAAACTGCGGGACAAATAATCTTCACTGTATCCAGTTTTCTTTGATAATTGACCTAAAGTCGGTTTAACACCGTCATAGTCAGTCATGGCAGTTTCTAAAAATTTGCAGATCTCTCGCACCAGCTCATTGACTGCGCTTTGCGGCGCTATAAGTTCGGGAGAGCATTTCAAACAAGCGCGATAGCCAGCGGTTTCCGCAGCACTCGCATCCTCCAGAAACACCATATTTTCCGGTTTTGCGTGCCGTGACGGGCAAGAAGGCCGACAATAAATACCGGTGGTTTTCACCGCATATACAAACACACCGTCAAATTCGGCATCTCTTGTGGCAACAGCCGTCCTCATTTCGTTATTTTTCATACCGCCCATCCTCATAATCAATCTTGATCATATTCATAAGGCCCATGACGGGAAAGGACTATCCGTTATCCGGCATCCAATCAAAATCGGAAATTATGTAGAGGTTTCCTCAAGTTCTGGCTTTTTATCGTCGGTCTCGTTTTCTTCAGTATTCTTGTTTTTCCGCCTGATGATAATATCACCATTTTCTAAAATTTCTGGGGCCGAATATTGGGGAATGGCATCAACAAATAGACTGAGGGCGTTCATTAGTTTACTCAATCCCTCCACTGCCAACTCATCGGCCCCTTTTTCATCTGCGCTTGCCCCAACCAAAGTTGTAGCTGTCACGAAAACTGCAATGGTTGTCCCAAAAAGTATTTGCCTCATTAATCGCTCCTGTAAATTCGCGGCCCTATTTATCCAACCTAAGTTCACTTTTTGTCTTTTTCATGAACAAGTGAATACGATCTTTTCAAAAACACCTAAGACCGCTTAATATCCCATTTTACCACCGGACTAGGCTGGAGCAGAGACATTTTTGATTTAATTGCTGTCATCGACTGGTCTGCCGCGAATACGCCGGGGCCCGTCAAGCCAAGCCCCGACAGGTGCTGGATAGCATGGCAGGATACTTCAGGCGGTTCAGGCGTTGACTATTTCAGGACGCGCCGCGACTGCATGACACATCTTGAGAAACTGGCCACAGCTACCAGTGGGCCCGTGCTATTTGCCTTTGATTTTCCGTTTGGCTATCCCGCAGGATCCCAAATGGGCGGCGGAAAGGCGGCCGGTAAGCGGATCGCAAACTTACTCCATTCCGATGATCAAGATCGCAACAATCGTTTTGAAGTTGCTGATATTCTAAACGGACAAATTGCGGAAGCTGACGGTCCATTTTGGGGATGTCCCAAAGCCAAAAGCCTTAAAAACCTGACGACAACTAAACCCGCGTTCACCCACACAGCTTTCGCGGAATGGCGACTAGTTGAAAAACGCCTGCGGGACAAAGGAAAGCGCATTATGAACGTGTGGCAATTGCTGGGACAAGGATCAGTTGGCAGTCAGACCCTAACTGGACTTGCTGAGTTATTCAGTTTTAGTGAAAAATTTGGACAAACAAAATCCGTCCGATTTTGGCCGTTTGAGACAAATTGGGATGAGCAGCTAGATGATATTATATTGGCAGAAGTCTGGCCGAGCTTAAACAATTTCGATCGAATTGATCATCCTATTAAAGATGCCCGGCAAGTGATGGCTTGCCTAAACTGGCTCTGGGATCATAACGCTAGCGGCTCAATCAAGCGGCTATTTGCAGCACCTGATGATTTAGATAAAGATGCGCGCCTACTTGCGCAAAATGAAGAAGGCTGGATATTGGGTCTCAGCGATTTATAATCTTGCGAGGAGATCGCTTTTCGTCATTTGGAAATCGCTCTTAATCCAAATCGCATCTAATTTCGCCAATAACTCACCTAGCACTTTACCCGGATGGTGGCCCTTGTTTATGAGGTCCCTACCCGATACTGGAAAGGTTGGTATTTCCCAGCTCTTCGCCAGATCCAGATATTGCAAGCAGATTTCATCCTTGGCCCCTTTCGACCAAGCCAGCAACAAACGGTCCGTAAAAGTCTCGACACCCAACTGATAGAGGCTCGCACGTTGTTCTTCTAGGCTTAAAGTAAGAGGAAGATCTTCCGCGCACATAGCTTGAAGACGTTTTTCGGTGCGTCCTGAAAGACGAAGATAGGATGAAATATTTTTCGCCCAATCTTTATTCCCCTGAAACAACACAGATAAGCGCTGCGTCACGTCGCTACCAACAGATAATACCATCAGGTTTTTGTAACGATCAGGTGAAATTTCACCCGGTAATATTGACCCGAGCACATCTGTTTTTGCCATCAACAATAAGACTTCTGGAGATCGTTCTGTCTCTAAAAGTCGCATGAATTCTTGGGTTATCCGTTCTTTGGAGAGTTTCCCAAGGTGTGACGCTGCTTTGGTACAGGCTTTAACCGCTTTATCATCGGGCAAACCCTCGCCAAATCTTGCGAAAAAGCGAAAATACCGCAAGACCCTTAACCGGTCTTCTTCGATGCGCGCATCCGCGTCACCAATAAATCTGACAATGCCGGACTGCAAGTCCTGCTGCCCGCCAAAATAGTCGTTCAACTCGCCTTGTTCTGTCAGATAAAGGGCATTGATTGTAAAATCACGCCGCGCCGCATCTTCGCGCCAGTTTTCTGTAAAACTGACCGTTGCATGCCGCCCATCGGTTTCCACATCTACCCTTAATGTCGTAATTTCATACTTGTAATCACCGACAACTGCAGTGACCGTCCCGTGCTTTAGTCCAGTTGGAATAACACGAATATTCGATGAAGAAAGCCCACTCATGACAGCTTCGGGCGTCAGATTAGTGCAGACATCAATGTCATCGCTTATCTCGCCAAGCAGAGCGTCCCGAACACACCCGCCAACAAAGCGGCCTTCACCGCCGGCTTTTCGCAAAGAGGCAAAAAGCAGCTGACTTTCCGGGCAAGACATCCAGCGCGGCGGTGTTTTCTTTAAATCGAATAGTGGAACCGGCTCACTCATCTGGAAATCAGTTCGCCTTTGGGACGATTTGAGAATCTACCAATTTTCCATTTTCCATATGCTGTGGAATATAGACACCGTCGTCTGCCCGATCTTGAAGCGCCCAAATAACCACAAAACTAATTGCCATAAGCACCAAGCCGATTAGGGTCAGAACCGCAACGGACTTACCTTGCCATGTTTTCTCGCCGCCTGCTTTTTTCAAATAGTACAAATAAACGGCATAAACGACGAACGGAGATAGCAATGGAATTATGTGAAAAAGAAGTCCACGAAACATTAGCGATGAGCCCTTTCAAAAAGATCTTTAATCATACCAGCTGTAGCGCCCCAAATATAATAATCATTATAGGGCATTGCATACCAAAAACGTTCAATGCCGTTATGAAAACCGCTATGTTTCTGATGATTACGTTGATCCATCAAAAACCGCAGTGGCACTTCAAATATTTCGGCGACTTCACTGACTTCCGCCTTCAAATCAAATGTTGGCTCCACGAGCCCGACAATCGGCGTAACCGAATACTCAGTGACGGTGACATATGTACTTAATGTGCCAACAACTTCCACCAGCGCGGGGTCCAAGCCGATTTCTTCCTGGCTTTCGCGCAGTGCCGTATTGACGGCCGTTTCATCTTCTTGCTCAGCGCGGCCACCTGGAAAACTAATTTGCCCAGCGTGCTTATTCATATGCGGTGCGCGTTTTGTCAAAATAACTGATGGTTCGTCATCACGAACAACGATTGGTACCAACACCGCAGCCGGTTTCAACGTTTTCACTTCGCCTGGATAACTCGCTGGGTTGAGATCGTGATCGCCTTTAAACCCCTCATCCCTACCCAGATGTTCGTAAAACCCAGTTGGAGATGGTTCCAAAAATTCTTGAAAAACGTCTCTCAGGTCTTTTTTATTTGTCGCCAAAAATTTCATCTACTGAACCAAACTCAAAAAATATTCCGCTGCTCCAAACACCGAACTTCGTCTCACCATCAATGTCTTCCTCGCCTGAAAGTTCAATTAAATCGTAGAATACGGATCGAACGATTAGGCCTTCCAAATTTGACCGCACCATGACATACGGCGACGGCTCTCCTGTGATGTCGTCAAATTCGATACGTAGTGGGTGTTCTGCATCAACCACCACATATTCATCGACATGAGTTCTAAAACTCAAAATCTGATCTTTTCCATCACCTTCTCGAAACATCTCTACGGCCACAAACGGAGCGTCCTCAACCGTAATTCCAATTTTTTCAACAGGTGTGACGAGATAGTATTTTTGATCGTCGTCCAAACGCAAAACACTGGAAAATAATTTCACCAATGGCATTCGGCCGATGGGAGACCCCATATAGTACCAAACGCCGTCCCGCGCTATTCTCATATCAAGGTCACCGCAAAAATCCGGGTTCCACAGATGAACCGGCGGGTGCTTCTTATCCTTGATTTGTTTTATTATTGCGTTCAGTCCGTCTATGGACTCAGTGTTTGTCATAATTTAGCCTTATCCTAGCTTATTTTATAGTAATATGTACTAGAGGTTACCAATTTTTCAAAAGGAACTTGCTGCCACGATGGAAAATTTAACTCATTCGGACGAAAAAACTCTCGAACAGATACATGCTCTTTCGGAAAAATTCAGCCATCTAAAAGACGAAATTGGACTGAAAATTTTTGGGCAAAATCAAGTGATCGAGCAAACCCTTATTACAGTTCTAGCGGGAGGCCACGCTCTGCTAATCGGCGTTCCGGGTTTAGCCAAAACTCGGTTAGCTGAAACTCTTGGCATTGTTTTAGGACTGTCTGAGAAACGTATCCAATTCACTCCCGACCTTATGCCAGCTGACATTCTAGGCTCTGAGATTTTGGAAAAAGGCGATGATGGCAAGCAGCATTTTCATTTCATCAAGGGTCCTGTGTTTAGTCAGCTATTGATGGCTGATGAGATAAACAGGGCAAGCCCTAGAACTCAATCGGCACTTCTGCAGGCCATGCAGGAAAAGCAAGTTACCATTGCCGGGGTCCCCTATGATTTGCCCGCACCATTTCATGTTTTGGCAACCCAAAATCCCATTGATCAAGAAGGCACGTACCCTCTTCCAGAAGCCCAGCTCGACCGTTTCCTAATGCAAATAGACGTTGGCTACCCTGATTCTGATACGGAAAGGCGTATTTTACTGGAAACGACCAGTAATCACGAAAGCGAAATTCGCCCGATTTTGAGCGGTCCAGAACTGATACGGGCGCAAGAATTGGTTCGCGATATTCCTGTAAGCGATCACGTTATCGAGGCCATTTTAACTTTGGTCCGAAGCGCCCGCCCTGAAAGCAGCGATAATAGTTTAGTGACGCAATATTTAACCTGGGGACCCGGCCCAAGAGCCAGCCAGGCTTTGATCTTAGCGGTAAGAGCCAAAGCGCTCCTTGATGGCAGATACAGCCCCTCCATCGACGATGTTATATCTTTGGCACCACCAATTTTGAAACACCGCATGGCCCTCTCCTATTCTGCACGTGCAGAAAACCTAACGGTTGAGAAAATCATTTCAGTGCTTTTGGAACCTTTGAGATAGACAATGGCATTCGGCCTTTGGAAACCGCGACACACAAACCGGCAACAGCTGTCCTCTGAAAATTTGGCGGAAACGCTACCTGCGCTTTTTTTACGTGCCCAGCAAATTGCAAATACCGCATCTACAGGCGTCCACGGTCGGCATAAAAGTGGCGTTGGCGAAGATTTTTGGCAATTCAAACTTTATACGCAAGGCGAGAGCACTAACAAAATCGATTGGCGACAAAGCGCTAAACGAAAAGACCTCCATATTCGCCAACACGAGTTGGAGACAAATGAGAGTGTCTGGTTTTGGCTCGATAAAGGCCTTTCCATGAACTACCGCTCTCCGTTATCTGACATTAGCAAACTGGACCAAACGCGCACTTTGTTCCTCGCGCTGGCTCTCCTGCTAAACAGAGGGTATGAAGATTACACCCTTCTTGAGAGCGGAGAGGCGGCAGCTCATGGGGTATCCCATATTCATCATTTTGCGAAACTTTTGATGCAGGAAAATAAATCAGAATTTGGCACTATTTTGGAGGAAGGGAACATCCCAAAAAAATCACGCCTGCTTGTTGCAAGTGATTTTCTAACACCTCTGCAAGACCTAAAAACAAACCTGCAAGCCGCGGCTGCATCTGGCCTAAACGGGGTGTTACTTCATGTTGCTGACCCCGCTGAAACGTCACTGCCTTTTAGTGGCCGTGTTCAGTTCACAGATCTCTCGGGAACGCCGAATTTGACAATTGGGAATGTGGAAAAAATCAGAAGTGACTATCGTACTTTATTTAATCAGCATAAATCTGGCGTTGAGCAGCTCGCCCGCGATTATGGATGGCGGTATGTCTTTCACAAAACAGACGATAATGCCGCCGCCGTGCTTGCTACGCTTTATCGTCACTTAAGCGGAGAAAAATAGATGCTTTCCTCTCTGCTATCGATGTCTTTCTCATACCCGTGGATATTGACCGCGCTTCTGGGACTTCCTGCTTTATATTGGCTTATTAAGATAAGCCCACCAAGCCCCAAAATCATTGCCTTTTCTGCCATCCAATTTCTGCTCCCCTTAAAGCAACGAGAGGAGACAACCACCTCCATACCGTGGTGGTTATTGGCAATACGATTATTGATCGCCTTTCTCATTATCGTCGGCTTGGCTGGACCCAAACTAGACGCACCCGACGAATTTAAGTCAAGCGGCCCTGCTGTCATTTTTATTGATAACAACTGGGGTACGGCCCCCAGCTGGGACAAAATCGAAACCCGACTTAATCAACTCTTGGACCTGTTAAAAGGCCAACAACAGCTCGTTTACTTGGTCCCCTTAAGCCTTCAGCCTCCAAATCACCCCTTGCAACTAACTGCACTGCGCCCCGAAGATGCACTCAATCAGGTTTTGGCCATGCAGCCCACGTCTCTTCCTTTGGATCGCGGCCAAATCCAGTCGATAATTCCGGAATTAAAAAAAATCGACGGTGTTTCCTTTCACTGGTTTAGTAGCGGGCTCGAAGACACGAAACACAAACAGGACAGTGAGCGCGTCTTTTCAGAAATCTCTGAGATTGGACCGCTGACTGTTTATAGGGCTGACCAAACACGGTTTCCGTTGATGATTTCAGCACCCGAATTTCAAGGAAAGACAACTATTATCCCTGTATCTAAGCCCGTGGGAAGTCTCCTAAAAAAAGGAACATTAGTTGCCAGAGGAGATGCGAGTAAAATTCTTGTTCAAAAAGACTTCAGCTTTGACGATGATCAGCACAAAACATTGGTATCGCTCACTCTTCCCCTTCAAATCCGCAATGACATTACGAGTTTCGAAGTTGTTGGCGGAAATAGTGCCGCCTCCAAATACCTGATGGATAACCGACATCAACGTAAAAAAGTGGGATTGGTTTCCAGCCAACAAACATCACCATCTCAAGCCTTTCTGGATGAAAATCATTATCTTGAGAAGGCATTATTCCCATATTTCGAGTTGGAGAAAGAACCGCTTGGACGATTACTCACCAGCGATAACTCAATTATCGTTTTAGGTGATGCCGGAACCCATTCACCCAAACAAGAAGCGCAAATTAAAGCGTGGATAAATAAAGGCGGTGTTCTTGTTCGTTTTGCGGGTCCCAAACTTTCGAACTCACGGACAACAATAACTCCAGTACGCCTGCGGGCCGGCAGCCGTAATCTTGACGGCAGTATATCGTGGAGCACGCCAGCACCCATCGGATCATTATCAAAAAACAGCCCGTTTGAGCATCTAAACATTCCAAAAGACGTTACGATAAAGAAACAAGTTCTTGCTGTGCCATCTATTGACCTTGCCACTAAAACCTGGGCGAAACTGACCGATGGAACACCTTTGGTTACCGCAGATCAATGGGGCGCCGGTACAATTATCCTGTTCCACACAACAGCAACGACAAAATGGTCAAACCTCGCTCTGTCTGGATTGTTTGTTGAAATGTTACGTGAAATTGGACAGTTGGCGACAAACAATGTTGCCTTATTTTCAAACAAGATGAAATTCCCTCCTTTGTCCCTCATAGATGGATTTGGACAATTTTCAGGCACCGTCGCAACTGCCCAAATGCTTACGCTCAACGGAAATACGCCCCCTCGGATTGGCCCTCTTCACCCCGCGGGATACTATGGGACCCAAGATTACAAAATCGCCCTAAATATAGGTGACCACCTATCCGACTATCAACCTCTAGACATGGCAAGCACAAACGCGGTGGTCTCTCAGTTAAGCTCAGTCCCACAGACAAAATTAATGCCCTATTTGTTGTTGCTCGCCTTTCTTTTTATCCTGATGGATCTGCTGATAGTTCTATATATCCAAGGGAGATTGAAACCCGGCTCCAGAATAAGTGTCGCTCTCGTCCTATATTTTACGGGCTTTCTGTGGGGTGGACCGGCACCGGCCCAAGCGGACGATATTCAGCGCATTCTCGACGCGACCCTACAAACACGGCTTGCCTACGTCATCACTGGCCGCGACAGAGTTGACCTTATGTCTCAGGCGGGATTGCAGGGATTAAGTACTGTTATATCGCGCCGGACTTCTGTTGAAACAGGCTCGCCACTTTCCATTGATATTGAAAAAAATGAACTTCTTTTTTTCCCGTTTATCTATTGGCCTATGACGGATGATTTCCCAGTTGTTAGTGATCAGGCAGTTGGCAATATCAACAAATACATTTCCGCCGGCGGCATCATTTTGTTCGACACACGAAATCAAAATGCAAGCAATAGGTACGGCGGCACCCTTGCGGGCAGCCCAGAGAACAAACGACTGAGGCAACTTCTCTCACGTATTCATACACCGCGATTAATGCCTGTCCCCGTTGATCATGTGCTCACCCGGTCGTTTTATCTGATGCAGGCCTTTCCCGGTCGCTACAACACGGGTGAATTATGGGCATCTGATATTTCAGATGTTGCCAATACCGACGGGGTGTCCTCTATCCTAATTGGCAGTAACGATTGGGCCGCAGCCTGGGCTGTCGATGCGAATGGCAGGCCCATGGCATCTGTTATCCCCGGAGGAGAGAAGCAACGGGAACATGCCAGGAGATTTGGCGTCAACCTCGTCATGTATGCACTCACCGGAAGTTACAAAGCCGATCAAGTTCATATTCCAGCCATCCTTGATAGGTTGAGCCAATGAATGACCTGCAGTTCATTTCGGCACTGACCTTCTCGCCTCATATATCGCTCGGCGTCCTTGTGCCCCTTGGTGTGTTTGCAGCCCTGCTTCTTGCTTACGCTTATTGGCAAAATGCAAAAGCCCTTGCTTACCGAGCTCTTCTGCTGGGAGGTTTGTTTTTTGGGTTGCTCGGCCCCTCTATAATTTCTGAAAACCGCACCTATTTGAACGACATTGTCTTACTCGTTGTTGATGAAACCACTAGCCAGACCATCGGTGATCGACCGCAACAAATTCAACAAGCGAAAACCGCGCTAACTGAAGAGCTCCGTCAATTTAAAGATATCGATGTCCAAATAGTGTCTGTCAAATCCGACGCGGACCTACTATCCAAAAACCCTGACGGAACACATCTTTTCAAAGCACGCGATGCGGCCTTGGATGCCCTACCCAATGAGCGGATCGCGGCAACAATAATGATCACTGACGGGCAAATTCATGACGCGAAGAGCCAAAACCTGGAGACCATATCTACTGCGGGACCAATACATGGCCTAATTACAGGAGAAAAAGGTGAGATTGATCGGGTTATCGCTTTTGACATTGCACCCAGCTACGCGATCATTAACAAACCTGTAAAAGTAAAATTTCAAGTTCGCGATTATGGTGTCTCCAATAAAAAACAATCGGTTGTCGTCACTGTGCAGTTAGACGGTGAAATCATTAAAAGGGCCGTTGCCATAACGGGCCAACAGAGAGAGTTAGAACTGGACATCCCGCATGGCGGCGCAAATCATGTCATATTGGAAGTTGAACCCCTACCGGGAGAGATAAGTTCAGAGAATAACATCGCCGTTGCGACGATCAATGGGGTCAGAGATCGATTGAAGGTCCTGTTAATTTCGGGCGAGCCACATATTGGGGAGAGAGGTTGGCGCAATATTCTCAAATCTGACCCTTCCGTAGATTTGATCCATTTTACAATTTTGCGCCCACCAGAAAAACAAGACGGAACCCCGTTAAAAGAGTTATCGCTTATCCCGTTCCCTATCATCGAATTATTTGAGCAAAAGCTAAACGATTTTGATTTAATCGTTTTTGATCGTTATCGAAAACGGGGTGTCCTCTCCACCCGCTACCTCAACAATATCGTCAATTATGTTGAAAATGGCGGCGCATTGTTAGAGGCCGCGGGCCCATCGTTCGCGTCTCCTCTCAGTTTGTATGCGACACCGCTGGCGGTCGTTCTTCCTGGAAGCCCCACGGGAACGGTTTTCGAAAAACCATACCAGCCAAAACTCAACGATTTAGGACAAAAACATCCGGTCACAAGATCCCTAAACTCTGGAATTTCTCAAACCCAATGGGGTCGTTGGTTTAGGCTCATTGATACAAACATTAAATCTGGAACCACACTAATGACCGGAGCAGAGGATCGACCGCTGTTAGTGTTAAACCGTCAAGGTAAGGGACGCGTTGCCCAGCTTATGTCAGATCACGCATGGCTTTGGGGGCGTGGTTTTGAAGGCGGCGGGCCGCAGGCAGAACTCTTCAGGCGAATTGCACATTGGTTGATGAAAGAACCTGAACTTGAAGAAGAACACCTAACCGCCCGCCTTTCTGGAAGAAACCTTGTGATCACTCGGCAATCACTCTCAAGCTCAAATGAGCCTGTACAGATCACATTACCCGGGAACATCACTGCAGAAATTTCATTGACTGACGTTGGGGAGGGTTTGCAATCGGGATCAATTCCGGCGACCGTTCGCGGGATTTATAAACTGCGCTCTGATGCCCTAGCTGCTACTATTGCCGTTGGATCCATAAACCCAGTAGAAGAGCAGAATATTCGGGCAACGGACACACTTCTTAAACCTGCAACAGAAAAAAGCCGGGGCGGTATTCATTGGATATCTGGTGGCGACCAGCCAAGTTTTATACGCACGAGCCCATCGTCCCAACAAGCATCTCCCCTTTGGTGGGGACTTCGTGCCAACAAGCAATACCAGATAAATGGATACACTTTGGTCCCGCTGTTTCCGCCCTACCTCGCTGTATTTATCCTCATGGGCATCTGCTGCTTGCTTTGGTGGAAAGAAGGACGGTAGCCTTCGGACAAATCAGTGTGGCGCGTTAAACCCCCATGATCATGCCGTGCACATCCTCAAGGGCACCGTCGGTTAATTCACAAACAAGAAACCGGTGACGGTCAACAGGGCCCGGCAGTTCCAGTCCATGATCAAATGCAGAGACATAGCCGAAACGCTCGTAATATTCAGGATCACCAACCAACACGACGAGTGAATGACCTAGATCTTTTGCCGTCTGCATTGTGTCGCGGATAAGTTTAACACCAATCCCCTCCCCTTGCCGATCAGGATGAACTGCGATTGGTCCAAGAAGGATTGCGGGCGTTATATTTCCGATAAGTAGTGGCCAATATTTTATAGATGCGACCAACTCTCCATTAGAGATACCGGCGAAACTCAAGGCATCTATTGCCGATGAATTTGCGCGCACTTTGTAAGCTGTTTTATGGTGCCGTTCAGGGCCAAAGCATTGATCTAAGAGAGTATTTATTGCGGGAGCATCTTCTGCCCGCTCGTGGATAATCTGATACATGACAAGTTCCGACTGGAATAACAGGACAATAATCTGCAAGCTCGAACGCGTCTAATATCTATTTTGAAGAGCAGGCAGGAACGACGGTTAGCGCCAAGAAGCGCAGGTTATCGTCGTCGTTCGATTTGTAAGTGCTGTATCATGCAGACGATTTAACACAACAATTCCACCAAATAAAGAAAATAAAACAGTATTGCTGTGGTCATTGTTCTATATATTTCGAACACCCTAGCGGGCGGATGAGAGAAAAATTAAGAAAGATCGAACATGTTCTACGAAACCTCTGCACATCACGGCCTTAAACATAACCCGTTCAAAGCGCTCGTTGCGCCAAGGCCCATCGGATGGATTAGTAGCAAGAACAAAAACGGGGAACTCAATCTAGCACCGTTCAGTTTTTTTAACGCAATGTCTGATAACCCACCCACTGTCGTTTTGGGATTTAGTGGCAATCATTCTGAAGGCGGCCCCAAAGATACGCTTGCAAACATTATTGCGTTAGGCGAGTTCGTTTGCAATTTCGTAACCTATGAAATTAGGGACGCCATGAACGTCACATCCGAAATGGTTAGCCGCCAAGTGGATGAATTTGATTTGGCAAACTTGACCGCCATACCTTCCAATATGATTGATGTTCCAAGGGTGAAAGAAAGCCCGGTAAATATGGAATGTAAATTGTTGCAGGTTATCGATCTTCCAACCAACGATGCGTCAATTCCAAACAAAATGGTATTAGGACAAGTTATCGGCGTCCATATCAGCGATGACATAATTACTGATGGGATGATTGATATGACCAAATATCATCCGTTAGCGCGCCTTGGCTATAAGGATTATGCTGCTGTAAAAGAAGTTTTCAGCCTGTCTCGCCCTGATCAAGCCAGTCAAGACAAACGGCCTTAGCAGGCCTACATTCCGTAGAAGACAGCTTTGATTTCTCGCGCTAGTTTCTTTGATATTGCGCGAGAAAAATCAGAATAATTTTTTGCAACTTCTACAAATGCCCCGGGACCACCCAAAATATTTTGTAAATAATACCCATCAAGATCCGGCTCTTCGTTCAAAATTGGCAGCCCATTTATGGTAACACCGTTGGCTGTTATATAATCTCGAAAAGCAGCAGGGTTAGCACCTACCGACACCTTACCGTCTCCAGAAATATCGATAACCCGGCGCAAAGATTCATGTCCTGAAGAGCCAAATTGGCTATAGGCATGTTGCAGGGCCGGCGCTATGGCTGTTCCGCCAAATGGAAAGGCCCGCGGGACATATTCCAACAACCGTGCAACCTTTTCAGCATCTTCGTTTGAGGAAATCACCTGCCATTGCATAACAAGTTGTTGCTGTTTGAGCCCAGACCATTGCGTCATAGCAACTGCAATCTTTCCGTGAGTGCCGGATCCAATTGCCGCAATCACCTCGGGGGAACGAAAGGCTGCAATATAACCCCTCATCTGCAAATCAAATTCGTCGTAATTCACACTAGATGACACATCTACCGCCATAACAATTTGAACATCCACTTGTTCTGCCCATGCGGATGTAGGGGCAAACATAAGAAGATTTAACAGCAAGATATGCAGGGTGATTAGTTTCATAATGTTCCGTGGTCGCGATGAAATTTGAAGTCTGACAATTTATACATACATTCACGGCAAAAATCAGGCCGGAGAAAATTAGAAATGCCGATTTACGCCCTTTGGTATTGCAAATTTGTTTTAAAAGTCGGATCGGGTATTATCAGCTATACGTCACAGAACCCTATTTTTGTAAGTGATCGGCAATTGATGCGCAATAACATGACACGGAAAACCCGGATTAAGCTGATTGTTATGGGCATAATTGTCGGCGCGTTGGTGTTGTGGCAAACGGCGTATTGGTCACGACTAATCACCATTGATCAAATCGGGGAACGTAGTCGGCATACCCTCAACTTAATAGTACAGACCTTACATGGTGATTTGCTAAAATTCCGCTACCTGCCTCAAATGCTTGGCGAGAATGAGCGTTTTAAGAATGTGTTTCGCCGCGAGCCGTCTCCCGCCAATCTAAAATTCATTAATGAGGAACTGGAAAGAATAACCGCGATTTCCGGCGCTCTTGATGCTTATCTTATGGATGTTAATGGCTTGACTATTGCCGCAAGTAATCCAAAATTTATCGGTAAAAATTTCGACTACCGTCCTTATTTCCAAGCTGCGATGCAAGGACGGCTTGGCCGATATTTCGCCCTTGGCACCATGTCGCAAGAGCGGGGTTATTATTTCGCCTATCCTGTCAGAGACAACGGACACATAATTGGCGCGGCAGTCATAAAAATCCAAGTTGGTCATCATGAGAAAGCTTGGCAAGAACAAAACGCTGAAGTCATTGTTGTCGATAAATCTGGTGTCATATTCTTGAGCAGTGAGCCAAGTTGGAATTTTCACACGCTGGCCCCGTTGCCCGAAAACCTAAAGAGCGAACTCAAATTCAGTAAACGGTATCGTAACCAGCCTCTGGACCCTTTGCCCGTGACACCGAATAATATCAAATTTACGGACGGTGAGATCATCGCCATTACCACCAAAAATGGCACCCGGAAAGTCAAAGAAACATATCTGATTGAAGAGAAAAACATGGCCGATGCAGAACTTCGTGTTTTGCTTCTGGCAAACACCAAAGAGGTTAATGCTCGTGTCAGAACATCTGTTGCAACGGCTGCCATTTTTCTAATCAGCCTCCTTTTCGCAGGCATTGCCATTTATGAGCGGAGGCGGCGAATTGCCGATCGCATTGCAGTTCAGGACGAGTCGAATATTCAACTGGAAAAAAGAGTTCTCGAACGCACAAACGCTCTTAGCAATGTAAACAGCGAACTGAAGAACGAGATAACGGAGCGAAAACGCGCAGAAGAAGAAGTCCGAAAAGCACAAGTCACATTGATCCAAACAGCTAAGCTCGCCGCCCTTGGGCAAATGTCAGCCGGCCTTAGCCATGAACTTAATCAGCCCCTAACTGCTATCAGATCCTATGCTGATAACGCCCGGCAGTTTCTCGAACGACAACGGCACGACACGGCAAAAGAAAACCTGAAGGGCATATCTGAACTCACAGAACGGATGGCCCGAATTATTCGAAACTTGCGCACCTATGCTCGCGAAGAAACCATTGAAGTCAGATCAACGTCTCTTGCATCGGCAGTGGATGAAAGCCTCGTTCTTTTGGATCAACGTATTCGAAGTGAAGGCATTACAATTTCAAATACTCTCGACCAGACCCACATAAATGTCATGGCCGGGGATGTCCGCTTGCAGCAGGTGTTCGTTAATCTGCTCTCCAATGCAATTGACGCATTAGAGGAGCAACCCATAAAAACAATCTACATTTCAGCGACATATGAAAACGAAGATGTCCTCATCGATGTTAGGGATACGGGACCCGGGATCGATGAAGAGCAGATTGTAAACGTCTTTGATCCCTTCTATTCTTCTAAGGAAGTTGGAAAAGGTATGGGGCTCGGCTTGTCGATCACTCTCGCCCTCGTCCATCAATTCGGCGGCGCCATTACGGCCCAAAATGGGTCTGATGGCGGCGCTATATTCACGCTTCGCCTAAAAAGAGCTGAGTTTGCCAAGGAGGCAGCAGTCCAATGAACAAAGTCATATTAATTGATGACGAAGAGCATATTCGGACCGCCTGCTCTCAGGCTCTGGAACTGGCTGATTTCACTGTAGAAAGTTACGCCAACTCTGAGGGTGCCTTGGATAACGTTAGCCCATCTTGGCCCGGAGTGATCATTACAGACATCAGAATGCCAGGCTCCAGCGGTATCGAGGTTTTGGAACAAGCCATGGAGCTCGATCCCACGCTTCCGGTTATCCTAATAACAGGGCACGGCGATATTCAGATGGCGGTGGCTGCCATCCAAACTGGTGCGTATGATTTTATCGAGAAACCTTTTGCCCCTGAAATCCTAGTGGAGACTGTCCGAAGGGCTCTTGAAAAACGGCACCTCGCTCTTGAAAATCACGCTCTCAGAACTGAACTAGATAAAGCCCAAGGTCTTGAGCAAAGGCTTGTAGGGCAATCGCCAGAAATGAACAGGTTACGGGCTGAAATAGAGAGTTTTGCCGAGACTGACGCAGATGTTTTGATAAACGGCGAAACTGGAGTTGGCAAAGAGTTAGTTGCCCGAAGTCTCCACGATTATAGCCCCCGTAAAAACGGGCGCTTTGTTGCCATAAATTGCGGTGCTTTGCCTGAAACAATGATCGAAAGTGAGTTATTTGGTCATGAAGCGGGTGCCTTCACTGGTGCCCTAAAAAAGCGCGTGGGCCGTATTGAACATGCAAACGGCGGCACGCTTTTCCTCGATGAAGTCGAAAGCATGCCGCTCGATTTACAAATCAAACTCCTGCGCGTTCTTCAAGATAGAGTTGTTGTCCCCCTCGGTAGCAACGATGAAATTGCTGTTGATGTGCGTATAGTCGCCGCAACCAAAGAAGATTTAAAACAATTATCTGCGGAGGCCAAATTTAGGGAAGATCTATATTATAGACTTGATGTTCTCTCCCTACACGTGCCCCCACTTCGCAGGCGCCGAAACGACATCCTATTTTTGTTTAAGCACTTTTCCGACAAAGCCTGCGTAAGATACAATAAGACAGAAACGCCCTTATCATCTGAGAAAATCTCCGATCTTATTTCCCACAACTGGCCGGGAAATGTTCGTGAACTTCAAAATGCTGCAATCCGCTATACACTGGTAAGTTCCAAAAGCGGCGAGATCACCGACTTCGACGAGACCCAAAGCCTTCCCCTGCAAATGAACGCGTTGGAAAAGAAACTGATCGAAACGGCGCTCCTCAAGAATAATAACAGTCTTAAGGATACATATGTGGCACTTCAAATTTCCCGTAAAACTCTTTACGACAAAATACAAAAACATCAGATATTTGTGACGGCCACGGATACCATCGACGAATAGTCTCCCATCCGTGGGTGACTCTCTACTCATTGAAATTCAGAAATGGGTAAGCTTCTACCCACGAATAGAACTCGCACAAAATCGGCCTTGCTAGATATTTTCGATTTAACACTTACAATCAACACCTTAGACAATTTTCAGTTTATTTCCTCCCACAGCGTTCGTTTGGCACATGTATTGCAAATTTTACATATGGATCATTGGATCGTTAGTGATCCTAATAAATATGAAAACAAAATTCAGGGAGAATATTCATGTATAAAGTGATAACAGCCGCTGCTGTCGGCGCACTTATGCTTACATCTGCATCACAGGCTTTTGCTCAGTGTGATCCAGGCGAAACAAAAATCAAATTCAGTCACGTTACGAATACTGACAAACATCCAAAAGGTATCGCGGCCACGGTTCTTGCAGAACGTGTGAATGCGGAAATGAACGGTAAAGCTTGCATGGAAGTTTTCCCAAACTCCAGCCTTTACAACGACAATAAAGTTCTCGAAGCATTGCTAAACGGCGACGTCCAATTGGCGGCACCGTCATTGTCAAAATTCGAAAAATTCACAAAAAAATTCCGTGTTTTCGATCTTCCGTTCATGTTTAAAGACATTAACGCAGTAGATTCATTTCAAAATTCTGACGCCGGTCAAAAACTCAAAAATGCTATGAAGCGTAAAGGCCTGCAAGGTCTTGCATTCTGGCACAATGGCATGAAGCAAATGTCAGCTAACAAACCACTGATTAATCCATCAGACGCCAGCGGCCTTAAATTCCGCGTTCAGGCTTCAGATGTTTTAGTTGCGCAGTTCGAACAACTTGGTGCTAACCCACAGAAAATGTCCTTTAAGGAAGTTTACGGTGGCCTGCAAACTAAAGTTATCGACGGCCAAGAAAACACATGGTCAAACATTTACGGCAAAAAATTCTTTGAAGTTCAAGATGGCGTAACTGAAACCAACCACGGTATCATTGATTACTTGCTCGTGACATCTGGCGAATGGTGGGATGGTCTTCCAGCCGACGTTCAGAGCCAGCTTGGCACAATCATCGCTGAAGTTACTAAATCTCGGAACAGCGAGTCTTTCAAAGTTAACCAAGCCAACAAAGCTAAGATCATTGCCGCTGGCGGAACTGTCCGTTCATTGACAGCCGATCAACGCCAAGCTTGGGTTGATGCTCTGAAACCAGTATGGGCAAAATTTGAAGGCGACGTCGGTGCCGACATCATCGCCGCAGCTCAAGCTGCTAACTAAGACATATGCATAAATAGCCAACTCGCTTGGCTACACAAATGTTCCGAGGTTTTAACTTTGCAGTAAATGTGATTTGAACCTCGGAATATTTACTTAGTATATTTTGCGGACCCTGGGGAGGCTCCAATGACATCCCAATCACAATCTCCATTAGCCAAATGGGCAGATCAGATTGAAGAAACATTAATCGCAGTTTTTCTGGGATTAATGACACTGATTACCTTTGCTAATGTCGTCGCTCGCTACGTCTTCAACGATAATCTTTTGTGGGCTTTAGAAGCGACAGTCTTCCTGTTCGCCTGGCTTGTCCTTATCGGCGTTTCCTACTGCGCGAAAAAGAGCCTGCATCTTGGCGTTGATGTTATCATTAACATGGTATCTGCACCGACCAGGCGCTTAATGGCCTTGTTCGCCATCACCGCGTGCCTAGCCTTTAGCCTTTTAATGCTCAAAGGAAGTTGGGATTATTGGTACCCTTTTGTGAACCAACGCGCGTTTTTAGAAACCGACGACGTTCCAATCCCGGAGGTTCTCCAATTTTTATCCCAGTGGCTAAACGAGGGTGAGCGATATGAAAAACTTCCAAGGTTTATCCCCTACTTCGCATTACCGCTTGGAATGCTGCTCCTAACTTACCGTTTTCTTCAAGCTGCGTGGCAAATCATAACGGGTAAGATAGATATCATTATTGCCAGTCATGAAGCCGAAGACATGGAAGAAACCATGTCTGCACATCCACATGGGGAAGATTGATCAATGGCAGTTGTAATTCTTTTTGCTCTTGTAATAGGGCTTTTATTCTTTGGTGTGCCCATTGCGATTTCTCTAGGGCTATCCAGTATCATATTCCTTCTTGTGTACTCTGATGGATCTTTAACCTCCGTCGCACAAACAATGTTTTCTGCCTTTCAAGGGCACTATACCCTGCTGGCTATTCCGTTCTTCATTCTCGCGTCCACCTTTATGTCTACGGGCGGTGTTGCCCGGCGGATCATTCGCTTTGCCATTGCATCCGTAGGTCACATGCCCGGCGGTTTGGCTATCGCATCTGTGTTCGCTTGTATGATGTTTGCGGCTTTGTCTGGCTCGTCTCCTGCAACAGTGGTTGCCGTTGGCTCGATCGTCATCGCGGGAATGCGTCAAGCCGGCTATACCAAAGAATTTGCAGCCGGTGTTATTTGTAACGCAGGTACTTTGGGGATTTTGATCCCACCATCCATTGTTATGGTTGTCTATGCATCTGCAACAGATGTGTCTGTTGGACGAATGTTCCTTGCAGGTGTTATTCCGGGCTTAATCGCGGGATTAATGTTGATGATGGGCATTTATATTACCGCCAAGTGGAAGGGGCTTCCCTCTCAACCTTGGGCGGGATGGAAAGAAATTTACATTTCAGCAAAAGACGCCTTTTGGGGTCTAATGCTCATCGTGATTATTCTCGGTGGTATCTATGGTGGCGTCTTCACACCAACGGAAGCTGCTGCTGTTGCCGCAGTCTACGCCTTCATAATCGCAAACTTTGTCTATCGCGATATGGGTCCGTTTAGCGAAGGTGGCAAACGGGCTAAAAACTTCTTTGTTAATGCCCTCTCGGTATTCTGGCATCCAGATACGAAGAAAGCCCTTCTTGAAGCTGGCAAGCTGACCATTATGTTAATGTTCATTATTGCCAACGCGCTTATCTTGAAGCACGTACTGACGGAAGAACGTATCCCGCAACTTATCACAGAAGCAATGCTAAGTGCCGGTTTTGGGGCCATAATGTTCCTAGTCGTTGTCAACGTTATCTTGTTGATTGGTGGCCAGTTTATGGAACCATCTGGACTTCTGGTTATCGTTGCACCGCTGGTTTTCCCTATCGCCATTCAGTTAGGGATCGATCCCATTCACTTGGGTATCATTATGGTGGTGAATATGGAGATCGGCATGATAACGCCGCCGGTGGGTCTCAACCTTTTTGTAACTGCTGGCGTCGCGAAGATGTCCGTTTTAAACGTTGTAAAAGCGGCACTTCCTTTCGTTGGGATCATGTTCATCTTCTTGATAATGGTGACCTACATCCCGGAACTCTCCACCTGGCTTCCAACCAAACTTATGGGGCCAGAGATTATAACAAATTGATCTGATAAAAAGAAAAGCCCTAAGCCTCAAAACTTAGGGCTTTCCTTTTATTTTCCTGTAGACTGGCTCTTGCAAACTCATGACAGGGAAATAACAACATTATGCCCGGGTTACTCCAGCCCCATTTACGCCCTCCCCTCTACGTACTGATTTTTGGCGTCTTATTTGGCACCACCATATCCATGGCAAAAGTCGGTGCCGATAACGGCATTTCACCGCTGTCTCTTGTTTTTTGGCAGATGCTCGCGGGTGGGTTACTTATGGCCCTAACTGCGTTCTTGAAGGGTCAGCCAATGAAGTTTGATCCGCAATATTTACGCTACTATTTTATTGCCGGAATTCTTGGAAATGCGCTCCCGACAACACTTGCGTTCATGTCATCAGTTAACATTGGAGCGGCCATTACAGGACTTGTTTACCCACTTTCACCAATATTCACATATGCGTTTTCTTTAGTCATTAGAATTGACCAGCCCAGCTTGAAGAAAATTTTGGGAATGCTGTTGGGTTTATTCGGTGCTCTCTTAGTGGTGCTTCCACCGTTTTTGTCAACGAGTACCACTAATTTTGATGATTTTTCTCTAATGTGGATATTGCTAGCTTTTTCAATTCCGATTTTTCTATCTTTTGGAAATATATATAGAAGCCTGAAGTGGCCCAAAGGATCAGCATCGCTTCCACTTGCCGCTGGAATGTTACTTGCTACGAGTATTTTGTTGTTACCTGCTCTTTTGATAACCGGCGCCCCAATTATTCCGCAATTATCATCGAATATTCAAATTGCCATTTTAGGTGGTAATATTATGATGTCTTATGTTGGATTTATCTTCTATTTTGAATTGCAACGTATTGCGGATCCTGTTTATTTCAGTCAGGTTTCCTATTTTATTACAATAACGACACTGTTTTTCGGATACCTCGTCTTTGGCGAGAGTTTCGAGTGGTATATTTTACCAAGTATTATCTTGATATTCACTGGACTTTATCTGGTCAGCCGAACACAAAAATAGGCTGAACCGCAAAGGGGAAAATTATGAAGAAGCTCGCGTATGGCATCGTTGGGTTAGTTGTCTTAGTCATTGTCGCAGCAATTGCCCTGCCATTTCTCATCCCGGCTGAAAAGCTGAAAGAGGAACTGGTTTTTGCCGCAAATGATGCAACAGGACGCATACTGTCTATTGATGGCGATTTTGGCGTCAGTGTTTTTCCGGTACTTGGACTAAACGCAACAAAAGTATCGTTTTCGAATGCACCGAACAGCAATATTCCCAATATGGCGAGCATTGATAAGTTGACCATTGAGCTCAACCTCATGCCCCTTTTATCTGGACAAGTGTCTGTTGATAAATTTATTTTGGAAAAACCGGTCATCGTTCTTGAAGTCGATAAAGCTGGCAACAAGAATTGGGAATTTGCATCAGTGGATGCAAAGGACGACGCATCAGCTGCAAAAGTTGACGATGATGATAACGATGCACCAGATTTGGGTATTCGGGATCTAAATCTTGGTGACGTTCAAATTATCGGCGGATCAATCACTTATTCCGATGCCACAGGCGATGTTCATCATGAAATTACTGACGCAAATCTCTCATTGGATTTACGCGGATTAGATGAAGTTTTCCGGACTACAGGCTCTGCCGTCTGGAAAGGCGAGAAGATCGAGCTCAACACTGAGCTTGGCGCCCTTCGTGCGGTTCTTGAAAACAAAGCAACTTCCGTTAAAGCTTCGGTCAAATCATCAAAAGTTAATCTCACTTTCTCAGGGGATCTAAAATCAACAGCTCCTTTGACCCTGAACGGATCAACTGAGTTAGATGTTCCCTCCTTAAAAGGTCTTCTTGCCTGGGCAGCCACTCCGTTGGATGCAGCTGATGGCACGTTTGAAAAAGTATTAATCAAGGGTGATGTTGGCGTAAATGGAAGCAAGTATTCATTTACCAATGCTGATTTTGGGTTTGATGCAATACAGGCAAATGGCGATTTCTCTGTTGATCTTGGCGGTAAGGTTCCGTCATTAAAAGGCCGTTTGGATTTGCCGGTTTTGGATACAAATCCATATATTTCTAATAACGGCTCTGCTTCTAAAACTGCCGAAGCAACTCCCGCAGCTGCAAATGGTGAAAAATGGGACAGCACGCCCTTTGATTTCAGCGGCCTAAAAGCGGCAAACGCTGAATTCAAACTCAATCTCGGTCAATTGCTTATCGAGAAAGTGAAAATTGATAAAACCACGTTGATGGCTGTTCTAAAAGACGGTGTTCTAACCCTAGATCTGGAGGAATTGGCTTTATACGATGGCCGAGGCAAAGGGAAAGTCGTTCTTGACGCCAGAAGCGCACAGGCGAAAATTTCGAAGGAATTCTCACTTGAAGGACTTCAGTTAAAACCATTACTGACGGACGCTGCCGATTTCGAACGTCTTGAGGGAACTGGCATGATCCAGTTGGCAATTACAACCTCTGGCACGTCTCAAAAAACCATGGTGGACAATTTAAACGGAGACGGCAAAATTCTGTTTGCTGACGGCGCAATCACTGGCGTTAATCTTGCCGCTATGGCTCGGAATGTCACAAGTGCCTTTACAGGCGGTGGTGAAGTTCAGAAAACAGATTTTGCGGAACTCTCTGGGACGTACACTATTGTAAATGGCCTCTTGACCAACACTGACTTGAAACTGCTGAACCCGTTTATTCAGGTTACGGGTAAGGGGACGGTTAGTATGCCTCCGAAAACATTGGATTATCGGTTAGAGCCGAAAGTCACGGCATCGACTGAAGGCCAAGGAAGCGGCGCAAGCGGTGGCATAACTGTTCCTATCAAGATCTCGGGGAGCTGGGATGATCCAAGCTACGCTCCGGACCTTGCAGGTGCTCTCAGTAATATTGCAGATCCGAAAGCGCTAAAAGAAACATTGGAAAAATCCGGCAAAGAACAGCTTGATAACGTCCTCAAGGGCGGTGATAGCAAAGGTGCTCTGGGTGGATTAACAGATGGTGTTAAAGGCAGCCTAGGCGGCCTGTTTGGAACAAAGAAAAACTAACCACATTGCCGGAGAGAGCAAACTGTTCTCTCTGGCTATCTTTTGCCAACAGTTAAAGGGTTCTCAAAAACGAAAGAAGATCCTCTTTTTCTGCGTCACTAAGATTAAGGGGCTTCAATATAGCCTCTCCTTGCGTGTGAAGTCGTTCTTCATTGAGGTTTGAATAAAAGTCCACAACGTCCGCTAACGTGGCAAGACTGCCATTATGCATATATGGACCCGTCTTCGACACGCTCCGCAAAGACGGAATTTTAAATTCTCCCCAATTCTTATGCTGCAGGGATACATGTTCTGTTCTGGTCTTTTCGACTTTTTCCGGATTGTCGTTATATTTACCGAGCCGGTTAAATGGGCTAGCCTTCAACGTTTTAATGCCAGCATACCGCCCGCGATCGATCTTACCTTTTGATATGAATTGGCTGATCCCGATATCGCCAAACTCTCCGTTCGATAAAGTCGGCCCAAAATGGCAAAGAAAACAGCGCCCCTCACCAATGAAGATTTTAAGCCCTCGCTTTGCGGAATTAGAAAACTCTGTGTCTGAATTTAAATCAGTGGCCTCTTGCGCCAGTCGGAACCGATCAAATGCCGTTGGATCACTCACGAGAGTTTCCTGATAAGAGGCCAATAGTTTTCCGATCAAGACAAACAGCATTTCATCTGTTTCAGCAGCGATAGAAATCCCAGAAACCTGCTGAATTTGACTGCTCAGCACGAGATCTTCACCTAAAAGGTTACGTAATTTCTCGCCCGTTAATGCCATTTCTTCAGGGGATTGCATCGGTCGAATTGACTGTGACCAAAGACTATCGGCCTCCCCTCCCCATCCGAACCAACTACTCCACCGGAGATTAAACAGACTAGGCGTGTTTCTGATGGCATCCCCGTGTTCAGAATTAAGAGCTCGACCATCGACAAACGAGTTATTAGGATCGTGGCAATCTGCACAAGAAAGATCATTATTTTTTGACAAACGTTTATCAAAAAATAGAGCCTTCCCAAGCTTAATGGCTGCATTGTTATCCGACATATTGTTACTGGGGTCAGCATTTGAGGGCAACGGCCAAGGGCCAAAGCTTTGAATAATTGTCCGTTCTTGTTCAGAGAATACCTCTGCGGCCACTCCTGTTCCAGCGAGGCTGCATAAAGCCCACAGACCGGTTGCAGCCGCTAACAATATCTTCATAGCTTATAATCAATTAGGACCTTATCGGACGAATCCCCTTGTTTCAGGTCAATTTTATACTGCCATTTCCCAGGCATATGAAAAACAAACCCTTTCATTTCAAATTTTCCATCAGATATTTTCTCAATGGACGGTTTGTAATTCATGCCATGTTTATGCATTGGCATCATGGCGTTGATTTTGATATCCCCCAAAAACGATTGCCCCTTTTTAGAGCAGACAGATACCCTCACTGAAAAAGGCTTACCAACCATAACTTGAGCGGGAATTGTCGTTACAGACACCGCATAGACCTCTCCCGTGCCTTTTAGTGAATTTGCTGTATTTTCTATCACACAGGCTAAGGCTAAATTTCCCCATAAAACGAGAGAAAGAACACTTAGACAACGGCCAATTATTTTCATTTTTTCAAAGCCCAATCCGCAAGTTTTCTGGCATTTTTATAAGCAATCTTCTCAGCAACATCTGCAGGGAGATCTTCCAACCATCCGCGGGTCCAATCCGCATGATCGACCACGTAATACCACCGCTCCGGTGTATAAGTATCCGTTCCAATCATGATCCGATCAGGATAGCTCATAAACAATTTGCGCCAGTCTTTTTCAACTGTTCCTGTATCAGCATGCTCATTTCTAAAAGCAAGGTCAGCCGTCAAGTTTGGGTATTTCGCGAGCATTTCCCCAATTTTTTCGGGTCCTTCAAATCCTGAATGTGCCCAGAGAACTTTTGCTTGAGGATCCTGTTTAAAAATATTTTCTACTGCTTCAGCATCCGCATGGGCGTGCAAGAAAATCCCATATTCTTTTCCAAGCTCAACAACCCTTCTCATAACAGGAAGATCTGTATCATCTCCGAAAATATGGAATTCACCAATTCCGGCGTATTTATATTTTGCCAGACGTTCTTCTAGAAGGCCGATAACACTTTCATCCCGATACCAAGAATTGATTTCTCCGCGTCTACGGTATGGCCTCAGTACTGGAATAATAAGATTTGGATCTTCTTTATACAGAAGTTGCGTTCCTTCATCGCTTGAGCTTGAAACGAATGCGTGTGTTAAACCCGCTTTTTGGAGAACTTTTACCGCCTCTTTTGGTGGCAACATATCCCAAGCATCGTGACTATAGTGGATATGCGTATCAAATAATTTCTTGGCCTGATCAGCTTGTGTCAGATTGGAAATAGCTGATAAAAATACAATAGAAACCAGAAGTTTTTTCATTTTATCAATACCCCTTTGATAAATAGCCTTCGATGATAACAAAAAATGAACAATTTTAACCTATTGTTTATTTTTAATTGATCAAATTAGAAGTCTCCTAATCTAACATTTCGTAGTGAACTGATCGCGGCATGAAGTATTTTTGGTCTCTTCTGGTTATTCTATTGTTCCATCTTCCCGCTGCGTCAAATGCAAGCGATAAAGTGGCAATTTGTCATGGGAACGGTGGATACCCCCCCTACCATTATAGACCTGATGGCTCGACACACGGCCCAATGAGCGGAATTACTATCGACGTTATCTCTGAAATCTTTAAATCCATGAACAGAGACGTTGAGGTCACAGCACTCCCATGGAAACGTTGCTATGGTCTCGTCAAAAGCGGTGAAAAATATCACATCATCGCTGATGGATCCTATAAGACAAGTCGTGAGGAATTTTTCTTATACAGCCGGAGAATGCATATTCTTCATCCGTCAATCATTGTCCGAAAAGAATCTAAGTGGGCGAACCAAGAGAAATTAGCGACTACTGATTTTTTTAAAGCCAAAAACACTATCTGCGCAAATAGAGGGACCAATTTAGCCGCCTATAGGTTTAGTGATACTGACATTACATTAAGAACCAACGGCGTGGAACATGGTTTGGATTTGGTCTTAAGTAACCGCTGTCAAGCATACTTGACACTTCGAGAGGTCGCTGCCAACACCATATTGAGATCTAAGAAGGCGGGCATGAAGTCAGATTTAAAGATAGTTCCGGCGGATACAGATGTGACGTTTGACCTTCATTTGATGATTTCAAAGGCTGCCAAAAATCCAGATAAATTGTTGAATTCTATCAATGATGCGTTAGAGAAGTTAGAAGAAAGCGGTCAAATGGACCAACTTTGGGCCAAATATCGCTGACTTTCTCCTAATTTCACAGCTAGAAACGCAAACTCACCAAGGTTTATTTGCTTTTGGATTTTCGAGCTTCAATGGGTCCTTCGGCCTGTTTCCACGCGCCGAACCCTCCTTCGATGTGACAGACATTCTCTAAGCCCATGGACTGCACAGTATCCGTTGCCAATGCAGACCGCCAACCTGCGGCACAGAAAAATACGAATTTTTTGTCGCTAGCAAACTCTTCCCGGTGATAGGGGCTTTCCGGATCAATCCAGAATTCCAACATTCCGCGTGGTGCATGAATTGCGCCCGGAATACAGCCTTCTCGCTCTAATTCACGAACATCACGAATATCCACAAAACAGGTGTTTTCCTGCTCTAATGAAGCGAGCGCTTTTTCGATGGAGAGGGTTTCAATTCGGCTATTTGCCTCTTTGACCATTTGTTTTACTGTTTTTTTCATTTCTTCTCCAAGAATGTAGTTGTAGTCTGTTGCTATCGAGAACACGATATCAAATAAATATGCTACAATTTCCGTTCCAAAGGCGCTAGGCGGAAAACAAGCAATAAAAAAATAATGAGGAAAGCATGGACCTTTCATTTACGGCGAAAGACAACGACTTCCGCGCGGAAGTTATCGAATTTATCGACCAGAATCTAAATGCTGATTTGAAGCAGAAGATGGCTGAAAACCGCAATAGTTACCTTCCAAAAGAAGATCATGTCAGCTGGCAGAAAGCCCTCAACACAAAGGGTTGGCTCGTCCCTGACTGGCCAGTCGAACATGGTGGTGCAGGATGGACGACAACTCAAAAATATATTTTTGAAACTGAAATGGCGAACCATAACGCGCCGGGTGTCATTCCGTTCGGAACTAAAATGTGCGCGCCGGTGATTTTGAAATTTGGAAGCGACGCTCAAAAAGAAAAATTCTTACCGCGTATGGTGTCAAATGAGGACTGGTGGTGTCAGGGGTATTCTGAGCCGGGTTCAGGTTCTGACCTTGCCTCATTGAGTATGAAAGCAGAAGATAAGGGCGATCATTTCCTCTGCAATGGCTCGAAAATCTGGACGACACTCGCGCAACACGCCGACTGGATTTTCTGTCTGGTGAGAACCTCTAACGAGGGCGTTCGCCAGCAAGGTATTTCCTTCTTGCTGATTGACATGAACACCCAGGGCATTTCCGTTGAACCTATTCAGACCATCGACCTTCCGGTAGCCGGCGCTCAAGAAGTGAACCAAGTGTTCTTTGACGATGTTGTTGTTCCCAAAGAAAACCTTGTTGGAGAGGTAAACAAAGGTTGGACCTACGCCAAATACCTTTTGGAGTTTGAACGCGGCAATGCGTATGCGGGCCGTCTAAAACGCGGTGCTGAAAAAATACGGCATATCGCTAAAACCGAAATGGCTGGCGGAGAACCTGTTCTCAACGATCCTTCCTTCAAAGCAAAACTTGCGAAACTTGAGGTTAGTATTCAATCCCTCGAAATGACAGAACTTCGGATCTTGAGTAAGTTAAGTTCAGGCCAGAATATGGGACCAGAATCCTCTCTCATGAAATGCCGCGGAACTGACCTTTATCAAGAAGTGGTCGAGCTCGCACTCGAAGCTGTCGGAAATTATTCCCTACCCTTTATTCCGCTTAGAGCGGGCCAAAATGAGGAACCATTGGGAGCTGATTACGCAAGCGGTGTGGCTCCAAGATTCTTCAATGCACGGAAAGTCTCTATTTACGGTGGATCCAATGAAATTCAACGCAATATCATGGCAAAACTGATACTGGGTCTTTAAGTTATATTTGGCGAATACTTCGGTATTCGCCATTTTTTTTCGGAGAAGTCATAGTGAATAACTGGCCTCTTACCCGTTTATCTATGTGGTCAGGGCCACGCAACATTTCGACCGCGATGATGAGGTCCTTTGGCAATCGTCCCGATTGCTCGGCTATTGATGAGCCATTTTACGCTTATTATCTAAAGACCACAGGCCTTCAACATCCTATGCGCGACGCGATCCTCGAAACACAGCCGCATCGTTGGCAAGATGTCCTGTCACAATTGGATGCCCAGCAGCCCCATGGAACAGAAGTTCTATACTTGAAGCATATGACGCAACATATGCTTCCCCATATCGATTTATCTCAGATGACATCGCATGCCCATTGCTTTCTTATTCGGGATCCAAGGCTTGTCATTGCCTCTTTTTCTGAAAAATGGGATCAAGTGGATGCCGAAGCCACAGGCTTTCGCCAACAATTGAAGCTGTTCGAATATTTTAGTAAACACGCCAAAACAAAACCTCTGATCGTAGAAGGCGAAGACATTCAAAAATCCCCAGAGAATATGCTTCAAAAATTGTGCAAGGCGTGCGGCATTGTTTTCTATGACCATATGTTAAGCTGGCCCTCTGGTCGCCGTCCTGAAGATGGTGTTTGGGGGTCTCACTGGTATAATGCTGTTGAAGCCTCCACAGGTTTTACTGACTATGCCGATAGGGACGTCAATCTAACGAAAGAACAGGCGGCTCTGGCCAAAGAACTAGAGCCTATCTATCTTGAACTCAAAAGTGAAAAACTCGCCCTTTAAGCTGACCAAACAATATAGGATATCGACAAATGCTCTCGCGTGAAGATTTTACCCCAGAACGGATCGATGCCTTGATCGCAGAAGCCCGAACACATGGCCCGTATGAAGCGCTCACTCACGAGGCCCGAGAGGAAAGTCGGCAAAATTTCCTTGAAACCGCGACAATCCCAAGCGAAGGACTTTGGGTTTTCGGATATGGCTCCCTGTTATGGAACCCTGCCTTTAACTTCGTGTCTTGCGAACCTGCTAAATTGGAGGGGTTTCGACGGCATTTCTGCCTTCATCTGAATATGGGACGGGGCAGTGTCGATAAACCTGGAATTATGCTCGCTCTCGATACTGGCGGTCATTGTGATGGCTGTGCGTTTCTAATCAAGCCTGAAGACATAGACAGTGAAACTCGTATCCTCTGGATGCGGGAAATGTTGTCGGGTGCCTACCTCCCTCATTGGGCGCAGATTAAGCTTCAGGGGAAGATCGTACATGGGCTCACCTTCATCGTGAACAAGCAACACTCACGCTACGTAACCGATTTGACTGAAGAGGAAACCCTAATACGCCTAGAGCAGGGAGAAGGCTACCTTGGGACTTGCCGAGAGTACCTAGAAAATACTGTTGATCATTTGGATGAGATAAATGTGAAAGACGCCTATCTTCACAATTTGCGAGATTTACTGGGCTCGAAAAAATAAAGACGAAATTAAAAGGGTCTAAAATGAAAATGACCCGGCACGGGGGGGGATGTGCCGGGATCATAATATCATCTGGAAATGGACAACATTCCAGTGGGGTAATCGGGTACATAATACTGATGTTAATTACGCAACTACTCGGTACTAATACTTTTACAACTTACGCAACCAACGGATACTTGATACTGGTACTTGATACTAATTACACTACTTGATACTAGGGTCGGATATCGAGGGGAGATATCCTTTGGGACAGTTAAGCAACTGGCCAATGAAGATTAGTATTCCCTGAAACAGACTTAACTTCAAGTATTATTGGAATTATCTCCTAATCTGTAAACAAACTGGAATTACGAACAATAGTAATATTTCACTATCTATTATTCATTACTTATTTAGATTATATTATAGTATAAGAAACAATTTTATTACTTTGAATGAGTGCAAAGTAATATTTATATTACAATAATACGAATCAGTCTCCAAAACAGGGGTTTTGCATCCATGGGCATAAAACATAAGTACTGAAAAAGACTTTTACTAGAGCTCAATGTCCTTTCGGCAGACTATAGACTCAAACCTGTTAGGGATTTCAATTTTCGGCTGTTTGGAAATATTTGATCTTCAACAACATTTTCTGCAAGACCATAATGATTGAGCAGAACTGCTTTAAAAATACTTTCAAGATCTGTCGTTGGACGAACGTCCCGATTTTCAAACAAGGCCGATGGTGATAATCCCGGCCACTTTCCAAGCACCCGTCCGCCGTTTATGTTCCCGCCAGCAAACATGGCCAGCCCGCCAACGCCGTGATCGGTTCCCCCGCTTCCATTTTCTGCGGCTGTTCTCCCAAATTCAGACACAACAAGGACCTGTGTTTTTTGCCAATGAGGGCCTAGCCCTGATTTAAGCTGCAATATCACGTCTGCCAGCTGCTTAAACAATTTATTCAACCTCGTCAGTTGTCCAAAATGCGTATCCCACCCGGTCATCTCCATCACAGCAATACGCGGCCCATCATTCCGTGATAGCAACTCGGAAGTCGCTTTTGCAAATAAAGGGACACTCTCTTTGTTCCGCTTTTTCTTTGTCCCGTCATCATCCATCCCTTCAATTTTAGGGGCGTTGCGTGCAACAGAAAGCGCAGAAGAAAACAATGGATCATTTTCGTAGGCATAGGTCAGTCGCATCAGAAAATCTTCGTTCAATTCCCCAAACGGGCTTTTTCCCCACGACTGAACAGCTGAACTTCCTTGCAATATCAGAGGAATGCTTGATCCCAACGCCAACCCAAGTCTCTGATCCCCCTCATTCAGATGAGATAGAGCCCGGTTAAGCCATCCATCGTTCGACCCAAAGGGTACGCCTGTTCCATTTTCTAAAAAATTCTGCCCGTCAAAATGTGACCGATTTCGATAACGGGTAGATGTTGCAGGAATAAACAGAAGCTCTTTGTTGTTATATAATGGCTGCAGATCTTTAAATGCTGGATGTAGGCCAAAACTACCATCTAGATTAAGGGCACCGCCTTTTTCGCCGGGGCTTCTAATGGCAAGTTTTGGGCGCAACCGTTTGTAATCGCGATCTGCAAATGGGGGTAATGCATGTAAGCCATCCATGGCACCGCGCAATATGATCATGACAAAACGGTTATCGCTTGGAGCCGACGCGTAGGCGACGCTGGAGCCACCCAATGTGGCAGCTAACCCAGCCATTGTTGACGCACATATAAAATCTCTCCGGTTAATCATGGTCATCTCCTTTGAAATTCTGCACTGGAAAACAGGAGTGCCGCACCAACATCCGCGGACGGGGCTCCCGTTATCATGAACCGAAGCTGTTCAGACGCAACCGGCGCCACTGTCTGTTCCAGTAATACCTCAGGCTTCATTGTTCCCGAAATTCGTGTAGACACCGTCTTCATCCACTGGATGCGACGCATTAAAGCTTCTGGTGACATCCAGTAGGATGCAACGTCAGGCCAACCTGCTGGAGACGGGGCGTTGAAGGGATCATGCCTCATGTTGATCAAACCTTTAACCAACACATAAGGCGGAATGCGCTCGCCATCCACAGCCCGTAAGACTGAGATGATCAACTCGTAAGGTGTTTTAATTTTCGGAAGTGGCTCTTCCCAAACTTCCGGTAGAGAAATTAAGGCGGTACTGACTTCCGCAAGATCGCCGCCGCTGCTCATAAAGACGTCTTCAATTTGACGAATAGCGGACGCTGGCGGATCATCGCTGACAAAATGCCGAACGAGCTTTGTGGCAATAAATTTCGCAGTTGATGGGTGGTTTGCCAAATCCGTTAGAACGTTTTTGACTTCATTAACCCCATCTTCCTGGTAGGTTTTCCCCAGAATAGTTTTGCTTCCCGGCTCATGGGTCACATCAAAAAATTCGAAATCACCGTGAATGGGTTTTTTATTTTTGCCTTTCCGGCTTTGCACGCCACCAAAACTCCAGCCCGTTAAGGTTTTTGCAAATTCCATAACATCATTTTGAGAGTAGCCTCCATTGACGCCCAGAGTATGGAGCTCCAATATTTCACGAGCCAAATTTTCGTTCATAGTTTTTTTGCGGCGTTTTCCCCTAACAGAGTTTTCACCAATGGATCTCGTGTTATCCAGATAAGACAGCATGGCCACATGCCCGGTCACGGCTTGCAGCATATCTTCGAACTTCCCAAACACATGAGGTCTGATCGCTTCACGCTCATACGCCGGCAGAATGGGTCCGGTAATGGCTTTGGTTCTGGAGACGGTAAAATGATTTGACCAAAAAGCGACCATCCGCTCGGCAAACGGTGTATCAGTGGTGACCGTGTGCTCCATACGGCGGGCTAGTTCAGATTTGAAATATTTCCGGTATTTCTTTTTGGTTTTGTTGAATAGTTCTTTGTCTTTTTTCTTTCGAACCGAAAATATATCCTTCACGATCTCAGAAGAACTCAGCTGATCATTTAAAGCAGGAGCGAGAGCCGCATGTGTTGATACTTGGGCACGGAGCCATTCCTCTGGATTTGCAGCAACCATTTCAAGATCACCGGGCCGCGCACCTAATCCAAACCTGTTCAAGGCTATAAATGCATTTACATCAGACATACGCGTCTCCCTGTCATTGTTCCCTAATTAATATAACGCATCAAATGATGTAATCCGTCTAAATTTTCTCACAAAAAAACCGCCGTGAATTACTAATTTCACGGCGGATCTTTAAATTTATTGAGTTCAGGATGAAATTTAGGACTTCAGTAAATAGTCGTAAGCAGATAACGCCGCTTTCGATCCCTCACCCATGGCAATAACGATTTGCTTGTAGGGGACTGTTGTCACGTCACCACAGGCATAAATACCTGAAACATTCGTCTCACAGCGCTCATTTACAATAACTTCACCGTAAGGAGTGAGCGCCACGATATCTTTCAAGAATTCACTATTAGGCAGCAAGCCGATTTGAACGAAAACGCCCGCAAGATTGTGCTTTTTTATTTTGCCTGTTTCTCTTTCCTCATATTCCAGCGCCGTAACCTTACCGTCACTTGCCAAAACTTGTTTACTCGCAACATTTTTTAAAATGCTGATGTTGTCACGTTTTTCCACTTGTTCGATCAGAACTTGATCTGCTTTCAGTTCTGGAAGAAATTCAAAAACCGTAACCGACTTCACAATTCCAGCAAGGTCCAGCGCGGCTTCAATACCTGAATTGCCACCACCAACAACCGCGATATCTCTCCCCTTAAAGAAGGGACCATCACAATGCGGACAATAGGCGACACCATTGCCGATATTTTCTTTTTCACCTGGAATGCCAAGCTCTCTCCATTTTGCGCCAGTGGCGACAATAATGGTTTTTGTTTGGATCTTTTCACCAGATGACAACGTAATTGTTTTTTCTGCGCCCACCTCGATCCGATCAACCCGCAAATGTTCTTTGACCGTAATTTCATAGTCATTCATATGAGTGATCAAATTACCAACAAGTTCAGGACCCGTTGTCTTGGAAATCGAAATCAGGTTTTCGATCCCCATTGTATCTTTCACCTGCCCCCCAATGCGGTCGGTAACAATCGTCACGTTCAACCCCTTACGAGCGGAATAGATTGCCGCGGAAACACCAGCAGGGCCGCCACCAATGATCGTTACATCCTGCAACGGCAATGTAGGGACGTTTGATGCCACTGCAGATGCTTGCGGGTATTCAGCTGTCAATTTATCCAACAATTGCGCTGTATCAATTTTTCCGTTTGCAAACACTTTGCCATTTAAGAAAACAGTTGGAACCCCTTGAATATTTCGCTCTTCTATAACCTCTGGATATAACCCGCCATCCAGTGTTTCTGTGGTGATGTTGGGATTTAAAATGGCGAACTGATTTAGCGCCTGCACAACATCAGGGCAGTTGTGGCAGCTCAAGCTTATAAAAACCTCAAACTTCAATGCCTCTTGAACGTTGCCAACAATAGTCTTGATGCCATCATCAAGTTTTAATGCAGTACCAGAAGAATGAAGGACCGCCAAGACCATAGAATTGAATTCATGGCCACCCGGAATTCCAGAAAAAACGATACCATTGGGGGTGCCATCTACTTCAATCATGAAGCTGAGAGGGCTTCGAAGGAGCCCATTTGTTTCGCGCTCTTCAAATGTCAAATTTTCGGATACTGTTGAAAAATCTGACAAAAACTTGACGAGTTCTGCGCGCTTTTGATGATTACCGGTTTGCAGAACCAAAGCCACTTTGTTTGACATGTTAGCGGTATAGCCTTTTAGGGCTTCGAGGATTTCTGGATTTAACATGTTTCTGCCTACTCTTTTACTGACGGCAGGCAGAAATGCCCGCCTGCCGTCCACTTACAATTTAACTGAAACTAGATTTTGCCAACAAGGTCGAGGCTTGGTGTCAATGTTGCTTCGCCTTCTTCCCATGCAGCTGGACAAACTTCGCCGTCGTGGTTTGCTACATATTGTGCAGCTTTCACTTTACGAACCATGTCTTTTGCTGAACGACCAATGCCAAGATCATGCACTTCAGAAACTTTAACAATGCCTTCTGGGTTTACAAGGAACGTGCCGCGAAGGGCTTGGCCAGCTTCTTCGATCAAAACATCGAAACCGCGTGAGATAGTGTGTGTTGCATCGCCCAGCATTGGGTAGTTGATTTTGCCGATTGCCGCGCTTGAACCATGCCATGCCGCATGTGAGAAGTGAGTGTCAGTTGAAACTGCATAAACTTCCACACCAAGACCCTGAAGTTCTTCGTAGTGATTTGCCATGTCTTCAAGTTCAGTTGGGCAAACAAATGTAAAGTCTGCTGGGTAGAACATGAAAATTGACCATTTGCCTTTTGTATCTTCAGATGAGATCGTTTTGAACTCACCATTATGGAAGGCTTCTGTTGTAAATTCAGGGATTTCTTGGTTGATAATAGACATTTTTAATAAGTTTCCTAAGCTGTACGAATATTCAATTTTCAACGTCTGCTTTAACGTTGATTGGGAATTTAGGGGCTTGCGTCATTAATGTAAAATGAATAAATTTGAATTTGATGTTCAATTTTTTAGAACTATAAAATGATCTCTTTTAAACAACTGACATATGCACTTGCCGTTGAGAAAACACGCCATTTTAAGCGAGCGGCAGCGCTATGTTCTGTCTCTCAATCGGCTTTAAGTACAGCCATTTCAGAGCTTGAAAAACAACTCGGCGTCCAGATTTTCGAAAGAGACAACAAAAAAGTTTTGGTAACTTCAGTCGGCGCGCAAGTTCTCGAAAAAGCAAAAAACATCAAACTCGAAATTGATGGCCTACATCTTCTGGGCCTGGATAAAGGGATTGCGCTTGGCCACCCAATGACAATTGGCGTAATTCCAACCATTGGGCCGTACCTGCTCCCTAAAGTTCTGCCAGAGGTACGCAAACAATATCCAGATTTCAAACTGACTATTGCAGAAGAGCAATCTCATGTTTTGGTGGAAATGGTTCGTAGCGGCGAAATAGACACTGCAATTCTGGCATTGCCCTATGCCCATTCTGGATTGCATGCTTTTGATTTCTGGGACGAAGACTTTTATGTCATAGCCCATGCATCCGACGTCAGTAAAAACCAGACCATGATCACCAGCAAGGAATTAGACACAAGGCGGCTTTTACTTTTAAAAGATGGCCACTGCCTAAAGGATCACGCCTTGTCAGCATGCCGATTACCGGCTACCGATTTAGATCATTCGTTAGCGGGGACAAGTTTAAATACGTTGGTACAGATGGTTGCGGGGCGCATGGGAACCACATTGGTTCCTCATATGGCGCTTGATCAAATGCTACATGAAAGCTCAGATTTACGAGCACTAAAACTCAATGAGCCAGGCCCGCATAGGACACTTTCTTTCATCACGCGGCCAAATTATGTGGGGATTGAAAATATAGAACGCCTTATGGCATTATTCCGCGCACAGCTAATAGAATATCGCGACAAGGCATCCGTATAACTGAATGCCTTGTCGCCTTTAGCGCACTTTACGCAGCGGCCACTTCCTCAAGAAACGCTTCAATTTCAGTTCTCAAGTCGGTAGATAATTTATCTAGCTCAGACGAAGCTGAAAGAACTTCACTGGCAGCAGCGCCCGTTTCGTTCGATTTTTCAGAAACCATTTCAATTTTTGACGAAACTTCATTTGTTCCTTTAGAAGCCTCTTGAACATTCCGAGAGATCTCGTTCGTCGCGGCACTTTGTTCTTCCACGGCAGACGAAATACCCACTGTCGCTTCGCGAATGGACTTAATGACATCCCCAATATTTGCAATGGCCGAAACCGCGGCATCGGAGGCACTTTGCATATCGGTAATTTGAGCTCCGATCTCTTCCGTGGCTTTGGCTGTTTGGTTTGCAAGACTTTTCACTTCAGATGCCACAACTGCGAACCCTTTACCTGCGTCACCAGCTCTTGCAGCCTCAATGGTCGCGTTTAACGCCAGCAGATTTGTCTGTTCTGCAATATCGCTGATCATGTCAACAACTTCACTAATTTTGCGAGCAGTATCTGCCAAGTTTGACACAGAATTTGAACTATTTGCCGCCTCGACCACAGCATCTTCAGAGACGCTGCTTGCTTGTTGAACCTGGCGGCTAATTTCACGAATAGAGGACGTCAATTCTTCTGAAGCTGCAGCAACCGTTTGGACATTGGTTGACGCCTCTTGAGAAGCCGAGGCTACTGTCGCTGATAACTCACGAGAGTCATCGGCAGTGGCCACCATTGAATTGGCTGTATTTTGAAGGACCGAAGCTGAACCAGAGAGTGTCTTCAACAAATTTGAAGTCTTCTGCTCAAACTGCGAAATCATGTCTGAAATGCGTTTCGCCCTCTTTTCTCTAGCGTCGATTTCAGTTTGTTCTTTTTTGCGTTGATCGGCGTCTTGCTCGTCTTTTTGAACGCGATCTCGCTCTTCTCTCATCGCGGTCTCTTTTGCAGCGCTGCTGGCTTCTTCACGGAGTGCCCGGCGTTCCAGCATGCCATCTTTAAAGAATTGAACTGCACTTGCCATTTCGCCGATTTCATCTTCTCTATCAGCTTCTGGAATTTCGAAGTCCATATTTTCATTTGAAAGCTCAGTCATCGCTTCTTGCATGCGCCCAAGGCTATGAATAACACGTTTAACGACCAACCAGAATGTCATGGCGACTGAAACAATCACAATCAACAAGCCGATTGTTGCTAACGTTCCAAAAAACTTCAAACGTTCTTCTGCGGCTGTAACCGCTGCATTTGTTCGTATTTCTAGAGAAGCAAAAAAACTATCAACGGGTGCCATAATATCGGCCTTATACTTATGATAGTCGACTGAATGGAGCAGATCTCTCGCAAGTTTAAAATCTGGATCTTTTTTGACCGTATAATTCCCTTTCCCATCGTCGAAGAGACCTTTAACAGCGTTCATCGCTTTTACTTCCAACCCAACTAATCCATCGGAATTGGCTTGTGCTTTAGCAAGGAATTCGAATTCCTTTTTGGAAAAACCAGCTTTTTTCATCAAATCATTCAGCGCAACAGTTCCAGTATCAGGGCGTGGCTTAGGTAAATCTGCTGCAATAAAATCCCAATAAATACGATGGTATTCTGCCGGTCTTGGTTTTTTGCCATTCCGAATATTGAGGATGTCAAAATACTGGACTTCGTACTTGGGATCCCCAGATACAACATATGTTCTGGCTAGGCGCGTTAGATCGTCAGAACTCTGACGCAGCTCGTCCGCGAGTAAATATGATTGATATTTACTTTCGTGGCTTCTTGTAACCTCGGATTGGGAGAAATTGTAGAAATAGAAAGCCCCTCCCAGTAGTAGCAGCGCTACCGCATTTAACAAACCTAATGCCGCGACCATCTTCGCAAGAGATATTTTCATAACTTGAAACTCCAAATTTACTACTTACGCCAAATATTTTTTTTAGGAACATCACTCTTTGGGTGATTGAACAGATGTTATTGGGCGCTTAACACCCATATACGTCAAAAATCTAATTAGTAAAATTTGTGACAAGTTATTCTGCAAAAAAGAAATTAAATATTAGTAAAAAATAGTATTTTAAAATTTTGGAAGAATTTTTCATACTTAAAAGTAACAAGACCAGACAAAGCTGGCGTTCACAAACCCGGGTATAATGGTATTAGCTATGGGGTCGAACGATACCCAACATGGCGTCAGCAAGCATACTAACTTTATCAGCTTGATTAGTGGGGATATAGACTGCTGGATGAATCTCGTTATTAACCAATACCGAGATCATCAGTTGAACCGCCCGACGCATGCCCTCTTTTGGGGCATCACAAGTGATTTCAGAAGCATAATCATCTACATTTTCGGCGGCTCGATCACAAAGATACTTTGTAAGATCTCTCATCCGATCCCAGACATATTGCTGATCTATAGAGACTTCATTTGCAGCCATTAAAAAGCCACGGCTTTTTCGAGCTCGCTCAGATCCAGTTTCGGTTAAATACAAAAACAATTCTCGTAAATTAGCATGCGTGTCTTTCGAAAAATCATAAGACGCAATGATCTCGTTACTTTCATCAACATACTTTTCAAGGAGTACAAAGAAGACGGCCATCTTGTCCTTGAACCCGTGATAAAACGACCCTGTTGAAACGCCAGATAGCTTAATAATGTCACTCACGTGGGTTTTCGAATACCCCTTTTCCGCAAACAAAATGGCCGCGGCGTCCAATATTTTATTTTGTGAGATTTCGCTGCGTTTCTGCTTCGCTGGCCTCATTTTTTCGGATGAAGGACTCATTAATTGTGTTTCCTGATCTCATTAAATCTTTTTCTTGCACACAAGCTAGTCTTTACTTATCGTAAATAGAATAGCAATTCTAATTTTTGTGAATCAATTACCATATTTTATTATATCCCATAATATTTGGAATAATCTGTTGGAATACGATTTTGAAAAAACTGGGTCAATCAATTGGGAGGGAAAATTCAAATGAGACAAACCTACAAGTCGGTATTATTTGCTACGGCATTCGCACTGTTAGCTGCTAGCGCTACGGAAGCTGCTACAACGCTAAAAATCGCAACCATTGCCCCTCCTAAAACACCCTGGTTCAGTCATTTGGAAAAATGGCGTGATAGGGTGGAAAAAGCCTCGAACGGGGAACTCATCTTACAGCTTTACCCGAGCGGACAGCTAGGGAACGAGTATGATGTTTACAAACAGGTTGCTCGCGGCCGAGTTGACATCGGAGTATTTTCAGGGGCCGTTATTTCGGCAAACATTCCTGAACTTGGATTGATGAGCACTCCTTTTCTTTTTGACAAAGCCTCCACCATTGATTGTATTTATGACCGTGAGATGAGAGCTGACTTTGAGGATTTGATTGGCGCCAAAAAAATGAAAAACTTGCAATGGGGCGAGACCGGTTGGATCAGTGCCTATGCAATGGACGATCTCTCAGACCCTGCGGTCGCTAAGGGATATAAAATTCGGACCGCCCCAACTCCCATGTCAAAATTAATGTGGGAATCTGTTGGCGCATCTGGAATTGAAGTTCCTTACATTGAAACGCCCGCAGCTCTTCAAACCGGTATCGTAAAGGGCGGTGAAACAACCATTCTCGGATTTATGGCCTTCGGGTTGGCTAAAATTGCCCCAAACTATTTGGATCTGAAGCAATATCACCAAGCGGGCGCGACATTAATCAGCCAAAAAAGATTTGGAAGCCTTTCACCCGAATTGCAAAAAATACTCACTGACAGTTTGCCACCAATTGCTGAAGTGAGAACAGCAATTCGCGGCATGTCCGACGCGTTAATCAAAAAATTTGCAGCCACGGGCGGCCATGTCAGAGATATGAAAAATGGTCACCGTACAGCTTGGGCCGCTAAAGTTTCTCCCAACTGGCCTGATTATGTCAAAACACTCGGCGGGCAATCCTCAAAATTGTGGCCAAAAATTCTGGCTGCCAAGAAAACCTGTGGAGGCTGATTAGTGGTTTTTGCCAAGAAACTTCTAGAAACGATTTATAAGGGGGAGACTGCAATTGCTGTGCTCGCATTCACAGGAATTGCGCTCCTCCTACTAGCTGATGTTTTGTTACGTGAGTTTGCGGGGACGTCCATTTCCGGCGCCCAACGGACTTCCGTATATGCCATGATTTGCACGGGCTTTTTAGGCCTAAGTATAGCGGCAGCCCGCGGCCGTCATTTGAGGCCAACTTTCGCTGATGGTTTAATACCGAAGCCCTTTCAGGTTGCAGCATCGCGCATCGGCACGCTCGTCATGGCGATCACCTTTCTGACTTTTGGCATTGTTGCCACAGGTTTTGTCATTGAAACCCATGAATACGGAGATCTCGCACGGGTCATTCGAATTCCCCTATGGTACCTACAACTCATTGTCCCTTATGCCTTTTTTTCCACTGGATTACGTTACTCCCTCCACTTTCTGTATCCACAGCTCAAACCTGAAGAGGAATAGAGCCCGTGATTGAAGCCATAATTCTGTTTTGCCTCGTCATTTGTCTATTGGCCCTTCGCGTAAATCTTGTTGGGGTTCTCCTTATACTTGCTGCCTATATTCACTTCGTTTGGGGTGACGGCATTCTAAGCTACATCGTAGAAGACATGTGGGTGGCTATCGACAAAGAGGTTCTTCTCTCCATTCCTCTGTTCCTCCTTTGTGGCAGCGTCATGTCTAAGGGTGCCATTGCCAATCGAATGATAAACATCGCAACAACCATGACTGCGGCACTTCCCGGTGGGCTCGGCATTGCAACAATTATCACATGCGGAATTTTCGCTGCCATTTCAGGCTCCAGCGCAGTCACCCTCATTGCGGTCGGCTCCATTGCCTATCCCGCACTCTTGAAAGAAGGGTATGGGAAACCGTTCTCTCTTGGACTGCTGACCTCAGGCGGCACATTGGGCGTCATTATCCCACCCTCTATTCCCATGATTTTGTATGGCATTGTCACAGAGACCTCTATCGTTGACTTGTTCATTGCTGGCGTTATTCCAGGCATCCTGCTCACCTTTCTTTTGTCAACCTACGCCCTTTGGCGTGCCCGAAAGATGGAACGGAAAAGGTTCGATGCCACCGTGTTTTTATCAGCATTGCGATCAGGTATTTGGTCAATATTAATGCCGGTTCTTTTGCTGGGCGGTATATATTCAGGCTTCTTTTCACCAACAGAATCCGCCGCCATAGCTCTCGCATATTCACTCATTATCGAGATATTTGTTCACAGAGAAGTCAACTTAGCCGACCTATACGATACAGTCGTTGAAACAGCGACATTGATGGGATCGCTCTTTCCAGTTTTAGCCATCGCACTTAGTGTCAATTTACTTTTAACAAGTCATCAGGTTCCGGCCGAGCTTACCAATTGGATGAGCGGTCTAATCACTGATAAATTCACTTTCTTGCTGATCATGAATGCAGTTCTTTTGGTTGTGGGCTGCATAATGGATATGACATCAGCCATCCTGATTTTGGCACCAATTCTAATGCATTTGGGCAGAAATTACGGTGTTGATCCCATTCATCTGGGTATCATCATGACAGTAAACTTGGAAATCGGCCTCTTAACACCGCCACTTGGATTGAATCTAATAATCGCGATGACGGCCTTTCGGGAAAACTTCAACCTCATCGCAAAATCAGCATTGCCGTTTGTTTTCGTCATGCTGATCGGCCTAGCGCTCATTACCTACATCCCGCAATTATCTCTAGTCTTATTACGGTAAATTATACTTATGACCTTATCCACAAAACCAATATGGCAATGGTCTGCAACGGAAACAGTTGCGGCTATTGCTCACAAAAAAATCACCGTCAAACATGTCATTAGCGAACATGTTGACCGCATGCGGGCCGTAAATGGCCGAATAAACGCCATCACCATCGATAGGGGCGACATTGCCATTATTGAAGCCGAAAAAGCTGATGATTTATTCGCATCTGGCGGCGAAATCGGCCCGTTATTTGGCCTTCCAATTACTATCAAACATAATGTTGATGTTAAGGGGTTCCCAAATTCAAACGGGGTTCCAGCGTTGCAAACATTGATCGCAGCTGAAGATGCCCCCCTTGTCGAACGATTCCGAAATGCCGGGGCCATCGTTATTGGATTAACCAATGTCCCTGAATTTTCACTACGGACAATGACAGACAATCCAATTTATGGCTTAACCTTAAATCCTTGGGACGAAGACGTTACGTGCGGCGGATCATCCGGCGGCGCGGGCGCAGCGCTGGCAGCTGGCGTGGGATCCCTCGCCCATGGCAATGACATTGGCGGATCTCTTCGTTGGCCTGCATATTGTAATGGTGTCCATACCATCCGTCCGACATTTGGTCGCGTCGCTGCGTATAATGCAACCGCATCAGCAGAACGATCCCTATTTTCCCAACTCATGTCAGTGCAAGGCCCAATGGCCCGAACAGTGGATGATTTAAAACTTGGGTTGGAGATCATGACAGGCTTCGATGCCAGAGACCCATGGTCTGTCCCTGCCCCGTTGAACGGCGACGGTCGCTCCCTTCCCAAACGTGTCGCCATGATTGATTTAGCGAAAACGACAGATCTCGCCCCTTCTGTCAGGGCTAGTCTTGAAAAAACTGCTGAAGCTCTTAGAAAGTCAGGGTACGACGTGTCATGCCCCCCTATGCCCGACATTTCAGTTCCCTTTCAAGCCTGGTTTGATGTCATGACAACAGAAATTCAAACTCTACAGTGGGATACGATGCAAACCGCCGGCTCTGATAAAATTCTCAAAGTGTTAAACGGCTATTTTTCAATTGGGAAACTGTTGGATTTGAAGGGGTATATGACACTTGCGGCAGAACGCTCTGCTATGCTCCGTGAGTGGCTCTTATTCCTTGAAGAGTATCCTCTTATTTTGACACCAGTCTCAACCATCGGGTCTATCCCAGTGGATGCTGATTTAAAGGGTCATGACGCTGTTGTACACCTCGCGAATTCATTGCGATTCACCACAGCGATCAATTTCCTTGGTTTACCAGCAATAGTGTCTCCTATCGACATGGAAAACGGTCGCCCAGTGGGGGTTCAATTGATTTCAACTCGATATCGTGAAGATATCTGCTTAGAGGCTGCGAAAAATGTTGAAAACCAGCTCGGGGAATTTTACGATCGCTTCCAATTCCCACAGATAAATAATGAACACTAAGAAAAACAAATTCTAATAGGCAGGAAGCTAAAAAATGACTGATAAGGTTTGGTATCAACATTACGGTAACGACATTCCCACTGAGTTGAACATAAATGCATATCCAAATGTCATCGCCATGATCGATGAAGCCGTTGGAAAATTTGGAGACAAAACTGCCTTTCAAAACTTCGGCGCCAAGCTGTCCTTTGGGGATCTCGATACAGCGTCTCGTAAAGTCGCGGCATACCTTCAGAAAACCCTCGGGCACAAAAAAGGTGACCGTGTTGCAGTGATGATGCCAAATATGTTGGGTTTCCCCGTTGCCATGCTCGGGATCTTACGGGCAGGTCTTGTACAAGTGAACGTTAATCCACTCTATACAGCGAGAGAACTTCAACATCAGCTCGATGATGCGGATGTGGAAACAATCGTCCTCTTCACGGGATCAACACCTGTACTTGCAGAAATCATCGAAAACACGCCCATTAAAAACGTAATTACGGTTGCATTGGGTGACCTTGGCAATGCAGCTCTTCCCAGCCCTCCTGTCCATGAGGGGATTTCAGAAAGCACTCCGCTTACTCAAGTTCTTTCTGAAGGCGGAAATCTAAAATTTGATCCCGTTGAGATCACTCAAGATGATTTAATCTTCCTACAATACACTGGCGGAACAACAGGCGTATCAAAGGGTGCAATGCTTACCCACGGTAACCTTGTCAGCAATGTTCTTCAATATCGCGCATTCTCTGGAGATTTGGTGCAGGAAGGTGAAGAACTCATCATCACAGCCTTGCCGCTTTATCATATCTTTGCCTTGATGGTGAATTTCCTCAGTTACTTCCTTGCGGGTGCTGAAAATATCCTGATTACCAATCCACGGGATATGCCGGCGTTTATCGCGGAACTCCAAAAACATAAGTTCACTATGATCACTGGGGTAAACACCTTGTTTGCCGGAATGCTAATGACACCTGGCTTCGAGAAGTGCGACTTCTCTAACCTCCGCAACTCTGCTGGCGGCGGAACAGCTGTTCAAAAGGCGGTTTCCGATCGGTGGAAAGCATTAACGGGTGGGCATATTCGGGAAGGTTATGGTCTGTCGGAAACATCCCCGATTTTGACTTTTAATCCTCCAAAAGCAAGTGAGTTCAGAAGTTCAATCGGTATTCCAATTCCCTTGACCGATATTTCCATTCGGGACGATGATGGCAATGAAGTTGCCCAAGGCCAAACCGGTGAAATTTGCGCTAAAGGCCCTCAAATCATGAAGGGTTATTGGAAACGTGAAGAGGCGACCAATGAGGTCATGACCGATGATGGTTATTTCTGCACAGGTGATGTCGCTTACATGGCGGAAGACGGATATTTCCACATTGTAGACCGCAAAAAAGATATGATCATTGTGTCTGGCTTCAACGTGTTTCCAAACGAAATCGAAGCCGTTGCGGCAGAGCTAGATAATATCGCTGAATGCGCCTGTATTGGCGTTCCAAGTGAGCGGACGGGTGAAGCGGTTAAACTCTTTGTGGTCAAGGCACCGGGCAAGGAAATTACAGCTGAAGAAATTCAGGAATATTGCCGGAAGAACCTAACGGCATATAAAAACCCGAAAGAAATTGTTTTCATTGATGAGCTGCCAAAATCAACAGTTGGTAAAATTTTGCGGCGCGAGCTTCGGACCGTGTAACAAATACATCTAACTGAAAATATCTATATTGAGCCAGGCTTGAGGAAATACCCCAAGCCTGGCTTTTTTATTAGTCTTTAGGCAGGAATATAAAATTAAACAAATAGTTCCCGTAGTGATCTTTATGATCTGATGCCAAAGCCCGATCAAATTTAGTTAGAGCACCACCGTTTAAAGCAAACGCCTCATAGCCATACTCGCAAACAGTACCAATCAACGTTTCTAACGGCAGCTTGGTGTGCTTTTCTTCCATTTCGATAACGAGGTTAGGACGATATTTTGCAAGTGTTTCGCGCGCGCCCTCAAGGACTTCCAATTCAAAACCTTCAACATCGATTTTGATAAAACCAATATCCCCAAGATCCATATCATCAAGTCGGCGCGCGTCAACAGGCACGCTGCTGTGATTGCCCGATACTTTCACAGCGCTCAAAGACGCCCCTTGATTGGAATATCCCTTTGCCCCAAAAGGAACAAGAAGTTCACTTTGTTTGGTTTCATTAGATAATGCAATCTTGTGGACAGTAGTTTTAGAGTTTGCGCAACGTTCCAATATTTTGAACATCTTCGGGTTTGGCTCAAACGCATGAACTTGGCTGCATTGTTGCGACAGCATATAGCTCCAAACACCTTTATTCGCACCAATATCCAATGCAACCCGGTCAGCCGGTGCTAAAAAGGGGAGCAACTTAATTTCAGCCTCCCCTTTTTTCAGCTCTTTCTTCGCTTTATACCAAATATAGAGCTGAGGTGGCACAAAGAGAGACTTCATTTTCTCTTCGAAAGAAGACGGTGGTTCCCAGTCTTCAGATGGTGCTGCCATCGAATTATTTCCCTGCATTTTTTCGTTATTTTAATAGTATCAACGAAAATCTATTTCCGGAATTCATTAATTTTTAATTAGGAACAATTGCTCTGCCCAAACGCAATTCGCCAAGATCACATGACATGATCTTGGCGCATTTAATCTCATCAGTAAACGAGTGGTGTGTTTACAACAAGTTTGGTAGCCACAAAGTGATTTGTGGGAATGCAATCAGGATGAAGAGAGTTACAACATCCATTAGCAAGAACCACATGATGCCCTTGAAAATTGTCTCCAGACGAACTGTATTGCCCACAACCCCCTTCAAGACATAAACATTCAACCCCACGGGCGGGGTGATCAAACCTATCTCAAGAAACTTGATCATAATGACCCCAAACCAAATCAAATCGAAACCAAGCTGCTCAACCACTGGCGTTACAACTGGCAATGTTAGAAGCATAATCCCCAGCGGATCCATAAAGGTTCCGAGGATGATGTAGACCAGAGACAGAGCCAGCAAAATACCAAGGGGCGGTAAATCCAAAGTGATCGCCCAATCAGCAAGAACACTTGCAACACCCGTGATCGCAATAAAGCCAACAAAGATTTTGGCACCCAAAACAACAGCAAAAATACTACTGATCTGCGTTATGGTCTCAACGATTGCATTTTTAGAGCGTTCTTTGTTCATGCGCTTAGACAAAAAGGCCAGAACCCATGCCCCGATAGCACCGACTGCGGCAGCTTCTGTTGGTGTCACAAAGCCCGAATAGATACCGCCCATAATAATCACAAACAAAATGATTATGGACCATGTTCCTTTTAGAGAATGTACCTTTTCAGTCCAGCTTGCTTTTTCTGAAGTTGGAGCGAGTTCAGGATTGATAGCAACACGCACCCAAATCATTGCCATATAGATTGCGGCTGACAATACGCCAGGAATGAAACCCGCCATCAATAATTTTCCGATGGATTGCTCGGTAAAGATACCATACAAAATCATCAAAATACTTGGTGGGATCAACGACCCTAAAGTACCACTTGCGGCCACAACACCAGTCGCAAGACCTTTATCATATTTATAGCGTAGCATTTCGGGGACAGCGAGTTTCCCCATTGCGGCAGCCGTGGCTAAGCTGGATCCACTGACAGCAGCAAACATTGCACAACCTGCAACAGATGCCATTGCCAAGCCACCTTTTAGCCCAGACAACCACATACGGGCTGTATGATAAATATCTTTTGTAAAGCCCGCGTGAAATGCCACATACCCCATCATAAGAAATAGAGGAATGGCAACCAATGAAAACGATGCAATGAATGAAAACGGCTCGAAACTGACAAAAGACCAAGCCGCTTCAAACCCACGTTCAAGATCAAGTTCTCCGCCGTTCGGCCAACCAACAGCCAAAATCAAACCGAAAAAGCCAACAACTCCCAAAGCAAAGGCTATGGGAATGCGCACAAAAATCATCGTCAAAAGGACAACGAGACCTGAAATACCTAAAGTTAATGGTTCCATGAGAAATTAAATCCTAGTGATCAGGCATGTGCGGTACTTGCACATCCGACGGACCTTCAATTAGTCCTTTTATAAAGTCGGTAAATAACTTGAGCAGAAGCAATCCAGTTCCTAGGAACACAGATCCTCTTGCCGGCCATTCAGGAACTTCCAAAGGACCTTCGAAAATGGACTCGTCAATATAAGAAGTCCAAGCATCTCCAAATGACGCAGCAGCCACAATACCCAAGAAGACCATTCCGACAGCCAAACCAAGCATATCGCAAAAATGCTGGCCTTGAGGTCCCATTCTATCTGTCAAAATTGAAACTGAAAGATGCGCTTTTTCCTGTTGCACATAGGCAAAGGGTAAAAACACCAAAACAACGAGCAGGGCCTGCATGATAACAATGTCGTCTGGAATTGGCATATTGAAGAAATAGCGACCAAACACCGAAACGGTAATAAAAAACATGATAAAAATCAGCACGGCCATTGCTACATAAGCGAATGCCCGGCTGAACCAATCAACAACCTTAAACATAAATACTCCCTCAGGAATAAAAGATGCGCCCCCGGAGGAGCGCATCATATCTAGTGACGAAACCCTAGCGGGTCCAAGGGTAGCCTTTAGTTTTCAGCTCTTCTTCGTATTTGGCTTTAATTTTTTCAAATTTCTTGACGAAGGCTTCACCGTCGATACCCTTTTTGGACATTTTTGCAATCCAATCAGTCGTATAGCTTGCGCCTGCGGCTTTCCATTTATCAATGTCGGTTACCGTATGGAAAGTTACTTTTTTCCCATCGATACCTGCCATCATTGCTTTTTTGGCAGCTGCTGCACCTGCAAGATAATTTTTGGCATATTGGTCCATAAATTCAATGCCCAATTTATCAAAAATCGCTTTGTTTTTATCTGAAAACTTGTTGTAGGTCTTCAGATTGATACCAGCACCATAACCCAGTACCTGACCCATTTGGATTTCAGTAAAGTTACCCGCAACTTCATAATGCTTGTACGCTTTTGCGGCAGCCATGTAGTTGATGGTTCCGTCAACAGTACCTCGGTCAAGTGCTTGATACAGCTCGCCAAAACCGATTTTAACAGGTGTCGCACCCAATGCTTTAATTAGTCCAGTCCAACCACCACTGGTACGGATTTTTTTACCAGCAATATCTTCGACAGACCTAATTGGATCTTTGGAAATAAGATCAACGGCACCAGTTGTGAAGTTGAAGAAAATTTTAACATTACGTTTTTGTGTTTCTTTGCGAAGCGCAGGTTCTGTTTCCCGCATTTCTTGCCATGTTCGTGTGCCAATCCAAGGATCTTGCACACCAAACGGCGCATTAGCCAAATTCCAGATAGGAAGTTCTGCGGGTGTATAAATACCCAAAATTGTTCCAGTGTCAGAAAGGCCTGCACCCACGGCTTTCATGGTTTCTTTCCCTTTTACAAGAGATTGGCTCCAGAAAAACTTAACTGTAAGTTCACCGCCTGTGCGCGTTTTCAGCTCTTCAGCCCACCATTGAAGGGTATCTGCACGGGGGCCACGTGGTGGACCAAGATCAGAATAGCGAAGCTCAAGGGCTTGAGCTGTTGTGGCACCGAGGCCCAACAACATCGCGCCCATGGCTAGTGAAGATAGGAAATTTCCCTTAGTTGTCTTAAAAGTCAGCATTTATTCCTCCCAGAGTAAAAATATTGCTTCTTGTTTGTATTTATTTTTTGCGCCAGCGAGATTTTTTATCTCGCAATTTGAATTTTGTTTTTATTTATCGTTTCTTCGCCCTTATTGTCAGATGCAATCCACTATAAAGTCAACAAAAATGAAAACATGAATTGTTACGTTTTGCATATCGAAACAAATTTCGGAAAGCACGACCTTCTCCCTAGACCTAAAGCACTAGAAAATGGTGATTCCAATGAAAATTGATACAAATTCTGCTTTTGCGGGCGTCGACGCCTTGCTAACCCGCTACATAGATTCTAATCAACTGTCAGGCGTCGTTGCCGCCATAACGGACGGCAGCAGGATACACCATCGCTTTGTCCGTGGATATCAAGACCGAGAGCTCGGCTCTCCTATGGCTTGGGACTCCATCTTTCGGATCTACTCAATGACCAAACCTATCACCAGCGTCGCCGCTATGATGCTCTGGGAACAAGCCAAGTTTAATTTAGATGATCCGGTAGGTAAGTATTTGCCTTCATTTAAGAACACAAGAATTCTAAGCGAAGACGGCACAACCCATCCAGCCAACTCTCCCATAACCGTTCGCCATATCCTTTGCCACACAGCAGGTATTACTCTGCCCGCCTTTAGTGACGATCATTTGGCGCCGCTTTACCTGGAGAAACAACTTGATGGTATGCGAAGTAAAGGCAACCTTCCGGAAATTATCGACAAACTCGGTGCCATGCCCGTAAAACACGAGCCCGGCTCAAAATGGGCATACAGCATGGCGACGGATGTGGCTGCCCGATTGGTCGAGATATGGAGCGGAATTTCATTCGAAAAATTCATAACGACAAATATTCTGCTGCCCCTTGGCATGACCGACACAGCGTTTCAGATCTCTGAAGCCAACACATCACGTGTAACGACCAATTATAATATTGAAGACGGGTTACTCAGCTCCGCAATTGATACGGGCGGAAGTAGTAGTTTCCTGAACCCACCTGAGTTTGCCTGTGGATCAGGCGGCTTGACCTCCACCGCCAATGACTACCTTCAATTCATGCAAATGCTCCTCAAAGAGGGCGAACATAACGGAGTTCGTATTCTTAAACCGGAAACACTGCAAGAAATGGCCCGTAACCACTTGCCAACGGACATGGAAAATTTCGGCGCAAAAGGCTTTGGTAACAGTAATTGGGACGGAATAGGTTTTGGTTTGGGTTTCAGTGTTATCACCGATGGAGAAAAAACTGGAATTCCGCAATCATTAAGTGAATACGGATGGACTGGTGCTGCGGGCACTGCGTTTTTCATTAATCCGCGCGTTGGCCTTGGCGCCATTTTACTAACTCAATATATGCCATCCGATTCCTATCCACTCCGCAAAGAATTTCGGGAAGCCATATATGGCGAAATAATACTATAATTTCGCCGAATTTTGACGGTCTAACCCGCACATACCAATGTATTTTAGAAAAACAAAATAAACATTGAAATGAGAGCCGATTACCCTCTAATATCGGCTTGTGGCACCAACTAAAATGGCAAAAAAAGAACCATAAGGGGCATTTTTATGAGCAAAGATACATTATCCATTCGCCGAACTAACGGCGGCGTGGGCGCATTCGTAGAAAACGTAGATTTATCGACAGGCATTACCTCTTCATCCGTAACCAAAATCACTGAAGCACTTGGTGAGCACGGTGTTTTGTTTTTCCGCGATCAGGAATTAAAACCAGAAGCTCATCAAAGTTTTGCAGAAAAAATGGGCAAAATTAACGTAAACCGTTTTTTTCAAGCTGTTGATGGTCATCCACAGATAGCAGAAGTTAGAAAAGAACCTGATCAAAAATATGCGATTGGTGAAGGTTGGCATACGGATCATTCCTATGACCAAATTCCCGCGTTAGGATCGATCTTACTGGCAAAAGAGCTCCCAAATCACGGCGGAGATACAATGTTTGCAAATATGTACCTTGCCTATGATGCGTTGTCAGATGGTCTTAAAAAGGTCTTGGATGGACTGCAAGCTGAACATTCCTCGCGCCATAGATTTGGCGAAACATCATTTTTAGGATCTAATAAAAAAGATACCACTGGTCGCGTTGGCAACGCGGCGAAAGCAACGCAGGATGCAGTACATCCGGTTGTTATTCGCCATCCTATTAGCGGTAAGAAAGCTCTTTATGTGAACGGTGGATTTACCTTGCGCTTTGTTGGGTGGACTGACGCCGAAAGTAGGGGGCTGCTAAATTACCTCTATGAACATGCTAGCAAACCTGAATTCACTTACCGCTTTGAGTGGGAAAAAGGCTCCATCGCCATGTGGGATAACCGCGCGACTTGGCACAAAGCTTTGAACGACTACCACGGTGAAAGACGCCTTATGCATAGGATTACCCTTGAAGGGGTCCCTCTTTCCGCCTAAACAATCGTTGCAGCTCTCCCACTTGAGAGCTGCAACGATCTTCTTCTTTCCATGATCGACTTTTGCCTCCCGGTTAATAGGCGCTACCCATACGATAGACTGCTTGTCAAACACCCCTCCAAATCATCTAATCGTTGACGCTCATTACACGTGCCCTATGTGGTTAAGCAGTAGTGGCTTAAACTGTGCAGGGGGTACAAACGTGCAAAAAAATGGGGAAAACTGCCGTTATTGGCTCTCTTCACTTGTCTATTCATCAGCACATTTGCATCAAGTGCAGAAACGCTTCAAAAGCAGATACTGACCCTAACAACACCTGAAGATGAAGGGGTTTTCACACAGTATTTACGGGATATTTTCAATATTCTAGGGGACCGAACCCATATAAAATTCATCATTCATGAGCTTCCTAAGAAACGAGCCATACACGCTGCAAATAACGGACAATTTGACGGTATGGCGGCCAGAATTAGTGGCATGGCACTGCGGGGTTTTCCAAATGTTCAAATGATCGGAGCCTCACATTTTACCGTCAAGCACATCTTATTTTCCTCAAAACCATCCTTAAAAACACACATTTTTGATCAACAGAGCCTCATTGAGAATGGAAACAATCTACATCTTCGTGTGGGTTTCTTGCGGGGCAGTAAAAAAGCAGAGAGCATTCTGTCTGGTTTAATAGCCAAAAATCGCGTGCCCTTTGATAGTCCGCAAGACGCATTCGACCGAATTGAGTTGGGCCATTTAGATTTATTTCTGGGAGGTCCGGGAATTGTCAGCAAAGCCTTGCTTAAAGAAAAATATAGTCATTCGAAGATAAAAGAAATTGTTATCCTCAGTGAAACAAGACTATTTCCCTACCTCCATATCAAACATGCCGACCTTATTCCTAAAATCGAACGAGAACTCACAAAAATGGCGAGAGAGGGTACGCTTGCGAAACTCCGGGCTACATTTGAATAAATTCGAAAAAGCTAACAACGTCATCTGCCCGCTGCTAGCTTTTGATATTCGCGGCCTAATAGTCTGCGTCTGACAATTCAACGACACATTTTCCGTCAACTTTTCTCTCTAATACAGCATCCATGGCTTCATGAAATTGTGACAAAGGGAACACCGCACCGACTTCGGGTTTGATTTTACCCTGGCTATGGAGCTTCAAAACACCTGCGACCATTTCGTCAACCATATGGGCGTAGTCTTTACGTTCAGTTCCTGGGGTCCATCCATAATAATGCCCAAGATTAAATCCCATGGCCGAAATATTTTTCAACAGAAGAAGGTTCGCGGGTATTTTCGGGATCTCGCCGCAAGCATAACCAATGGTTAGCAATCGACCTTCCCAAGCCATACTCCGTATAGATTGATGGGTCACATCGCCGCCAATGCTATCGTAGACAACGTTGACCCCTTTACCGTCTGTGATTTCGAGGACCTTCTCGCGGAAGTCGACAGTCCGATGATCAATTACGAAGTCGGCACCGTGGCGCTTTGCCATATCACAGTGTTTTTGGCCCCCGGCAACCGCAATCACTGTTGCCCCTAGCGCTTTTCCAATTTCAACAGCGGCAACGCCAACGGCACCCGCTGCCCCATGTACAAGTAGGGTCTCTCCCTTTTCAAGGCGCGCGCGCCGAACCAATGCCCCATATGATGTCGTATAGGATAGCACCATCATGGCCGCTTCTTGAAAACTGATATCGTCAGAAATTTTATGACAACAAAGCTGATCGACGCAGTTATATCCGCCGTTTCCACCTTCATCAGCGTTACACATAACCCTGTCACCAACAGATACACGAGTTACACCGGCACCAATACTATGCACGACGCCGGCAACTTCCGTTCCCGGCGTAAAGGGAAGTGGTGGCTTCCGTTGGTATTTACCCGCCATAATAAGGGACATGGCAAAGCTAACACCTGCAACTTTGTTTTTAACAACAACCTCACCTGCCCCCGGCATAGGTATGGGCAAGTCTTTCAACGCTGCTTTTTCACGGTAGTGCCCGAACTCTTCAACAACTATTGCTCGCATATTTTTTCTTTCTTTTTGTTTTTGCTCGCAGGGATTTATTTTGATTCAATCCACACATTTAAGTCATCAAAACTAACGACAGTTAAAAGAGATTAGAACAAATTTGGCAATTTGAATACCGTAGTTCAGTTATCCTCGGGACAAGCCCCTTGCGTTTCTTCTGGCCCAACTAACGCCCTCTCTATTCCACTGACAATTTTTGCCTATTCATCATAAAGCGGGCTGCGATGAGGAGCAGCCCTGCAGGAAGATACATACTCACGCCGTATATGGCACCTGGGAGATAGAAAAACTCGCTCCCCAATATTGTCCCACCAACTAGAATAGCTGTTGCCGCATTTTGAACGCCTGTTTCAAGAGATATGGCTGTTGCTTGTGGTTTATCCAATTTTAGAAGGCGCGCAGAAATATACCCAATAACAAGCATAGTCACACAAATCAGTAATGCTATGCCGCCGAGCTCTTCCATGTTGACCACAACGAGTTCCCAATTCCGTCTGACGGCCCCAACAACCACAACAACAAATAAAAGGACCGTTATCCGATCGAACCAAGGGGCAATTTTCACAGCCATTGCCGGAAATTTTTGCAATACCAACATTCCCAGTCCAACCGGAATTGCGTTGATAAAAAACAAAGACAGCGCAATGCGTAAAACGGGAACATTGGCCACCTGATCAGCGGCCATAAAGTGATTAATGGACAAACCGACAATTAAGGGAAGGGTCAAAAAACTAACCAAACTAACAACCGCTGTCATACTGATGGAAAGAGCCGTATCTCCGCGAGCGTAATGGCACATCACGTTTGACGTTATACCGCCAGGGCAAGCTGCAAGGATCATAAAGCCAACAGAAAACTCCGGACGAATATCAATAAGGGAGACAAGAAAAAAAACAGTTAAAGGCAGGACCAACATCTGATTAAAAATGCCTAGAAAGAATGCTTTGGGCTTGCGTCCAACGCGGGTAAAATCAGCGACTGTAAGTGTCAGCCCCATGGTAAACATCATTACAGAGAGCACCATTGGCAGAATTACATTAACTAAGACGTCATCCATCTTCACACCCCTTATGGCATGCTTTTTCTGCCATTTTACAAGTTCTCACCGAAGTCTCACTTAGTCCTCTTCAACCATACACAGTCCTATTGTGTAGCAAAGATTTTTTTGGACTTCCGGTTCAAATGGCTATCCCAGATGATAGGTCGGAAGAAGCCTTTCTTTTTCCAAAATACAGTGCCAAGATAAAGGCCTCTTAGTTGAATGGAAAAGCGATGAGTATCCGGAATTACAAAGGTCAAATCAGTGCAAATACATAAAATTTCAATCGATGAAGTCTACGTCCCGGCCCCCAGACGGAAAACACTTAAAGCTGAGAAAGTGGACGAACTTGCAGAAGATATTCTAGAAAATGGACAACTCCGCCCCATTCAAGTGCGCGTCGGTAAAGACCGTTATGTGTTGATTGAGGGGTACCACCGCTTGCAAGCCTGCGTTGCCCTGGGTGAAGAGGTAATTGAAGCATATATTGTGCAGGCTAAAAAATTCTAAAGCCTATTTTTCGCGCCAAACTTGCCGACGACTTCTTTCAATCGATGTTCTGTAAACGGCTTTGTGATAACATCATCCATCCCGACCTCCCGGAATTTTTTGTGGTGCTCCGTAAAAGCTTCTGCTGTCAGCGCAATAATTGGAACATATTCGATTTCCTTGGTTGATCGAATTAGATGCGCAGCCTCTACACCGTCCATTTCAGGCATGTGAATATCCATCAATATCAGATCGGCCCAATTTTCTGATGCAAGCCTCACAGCTTCTATACCGTTCTCTGCATGCCTAACTTCGTGGTTCAGTTTCGTAAGAAACGAAGTTGCAATCATGGCGTTGACCGAATTATCTTCGGCGACAATGATTTTTAGCGACTGCTGCTCTTCGGCTAAAAAATCCAGTTCAGAGGGAGTATCTTGGGTTAAACGTCTGACCTCATCCTCCGAAACTTTAGCAAACGGAATATCAATATCAAATCTAGTTCCAACACCGATTTTGCTACTTATCGCAATATCTCCGCCCATCATTTCAACTAATTTTTTGACAATTGATAATCCAAGGCCTGTTCCCCCGAACTTTCGTGTAGTGGAATTATCTTCTTGCGTAAAAGCATCGAAAATAGCATCAACTCGATCACTTGCTATTCCGACCCCACTATCTTCTACAGACACTTGAACAATTGTTTTTTCGCTGTTAGTCGCCCCTATTGAGATTCCCATGCGGATTGTTCCGTGTTTTGTAAACTTCACGGCGTTACTTAATAAATTCCAAAGTATCTGACGGAACCGAACAGGGTCTCCCATCAAATAACGATCACGGGCACCCTCTATATTCACTACCAATTTAACGCCTTTGGCTTCTGCAAGACTTTGAAATGGGGTTGCAATCACTGAAACGAGATCTTTAAAATCAAATAGCGTTTCTTCCAATTCCATATGCCCGGCCTCGATACGGCTCATATCCAATACATCATTGATAATGGCTAAAAGAGTTTTTCCTGACGATAAGATCGTTTCAACTCTTTCCTTGTCTTTGTCCCCTAAATCGGAATCTCCAAGAAGCTGAGCCACGCCAAGAACACCGTTCAAAGGCGTCCTAATTTCATGGCTCATTGTTGCCAGAAAATTGGACTTCGCGGCGTTTGCTTCCTGGGCTTTGGCTTTCTCGAGTTCTAACGCTCGCTGGGCTTCTTTTTGGCCGGTGATATCCAAGCGTGTGGTAATTATGCTTTGGTCTCTGCCGCGGCGAGAACTTAACCGGATCCATCGTCCATCAGGAAGTTGCCGTTCCTCGCGAACAAAACTCTTACATTTAAGACGATCTTCAACATATCCATCCACATCAAAATCTGGATCCGACTGCCGAATTGTCTTTGCCCGTATCATCAAAATATCCAGCAAGGGTGTTCCGGGTTTACTATAAAGATCGGCAAGGTCAGGATAGAACTCTTTGTGTTTTTGGTTCGCAAACACAAGGTTCTTATCTTTATCATATAAAACAACTGCCTCGTTGATCGCATCTAAAGCGTTGGTCAATATGCCCCAAAACCGTTTAATTTCTTCGGAAAATTGAGGTTGAAGTTGGCCCAAAGAGCCGGTTGCTCCTTGAGCTAACAAAGAAGATTGTAATTCTACTTTCTTTTCTGCAGCTTCCAGTTCATCAAGCAATCGCTCTTTACTCCACTGGAGGCGTTCTTGCTTGGAAGGGCTGTTTTTTACCATTTTGTTGTTGCTCTTTGACTTTTAGAACGATCAGATATTTTATATTCTCACATGCATTGAATAATTAAATACTAATTCAATATCGCGATCACTATATTTCTCGTTCCATTACCGTTACTACCCCCTATCCATTAGCTACTTTTCATGAATTGGGTATACTAGTCACCACTGTAGAGGGTAATTTACTCTTACTCTGGGGTCGGTGTTATTGCGCGGCCACGCGGATGTTATCGTCGGACTTCTTGATTTCATTTAGCAATTGTAGCGTGACACTACATTACTATACTCTAATTTTATGTGCCAAAAATTAAATAAAAAACCGCCGAGGAAAGTTATGTTCCAAGGCGGTTTTGAATTTTAGAAACTAACCTATTTTTTGGGCGAAATGACGTCAACGCCGTCTTTACCAATAATAAACCGTGTCCGATCTGCTCCCGCAGTAATTGGGCCGTCATACGTTGTTTTCACCCGCGCAATCAAATCCGCAACGGATGGCGGTTTGATCTTACCATTGGTTAAAGTCACCAAATGATAGAGAGCTGCCATTTTTGGCTGAGCCTGTTTGAAAATCCGACCAACATCCTCTGGTTCAGTGTGATGCGCCAAGATGGTTTTCCACATCTTATGAGAGGCGAGAAGTTCCGTTTTTGCAGCGGCCACCGCATGGATGAACAAGTCTGTCCCTTTAGCAGCCTCAGCTAGAGCTGGATGATATTTTGTATCTCCTGAAATCACGACTGAGCGCCCATCAAAGTCAACCCGATAGCCAAATGCCGGTTTAATCAACTCACCATGATTAACTTCAATAGCGGTAACTTTCACACCGCCGTCATCATAAACCACGCCTGCTGTGATATCTTTGGCATCAGGTGTAACGCCCTCACGGGTAAATTTCTGATCCAGAACACGAATACTGATGTCCCCTTCAAACGCTTTGACCAGATAACCCATCATCGCAGCTGTTCCCTCAGGGCCGCGTACATGGAAGTTGCCTTTGCGCTTACCAAAAGGCGATTTCAACCAACCGGTCAAAAGAAGATCCGGAATACCTACGACGTGATCGGAATGTAAATGAGTGAGAAAAAGGGTGTCTATTCGACCAAGCGGAATTTTATCCTGCCATAACCGTTGCGTCACACCCCGACCGGCATCAAAAAGAAGGTATTTATTACCAGCGATAACCAGCGTGGCCGGACCGAAACGATGCATAAACGGCGCAGGCGTACCAACCCCTAGCATTACAACCTGAAAATCAGGCTTAGCATCCGCGGCATTTGCAGTTTGAACCGCAGAAAATGTCAACGCCAGAACTGTAAAACATAATCCCAATAGCTTATTGAATTTCAACATCATTCCATCCCTCTCCTTCTTATTATGGTCGAACCATATGATCTATTTTTTATTTAAAATACTAATTAAATCGATATTTTAATCAAATATCGGATTATGTCAATTTTTACCAGCTAGGCCTGAAGTTTGAATTTTGGGACAACGGGACAGAATTTCAAAATCAGAAGGCAAGTGGAATAGAAATGAGGGAAGACCAAACCAAGGTGAAGCTATTGGCGGCTGATCGCGCCGGATTGCACTGGGTTATACCAACCTGTCGTCAGATGCGAAAGCTGAGGCCAGAAAACGCATCAAGATTTTAATACGCTCCACTTTCCGAAGGTCAGGGTGGGTCAATACCCACAACTTGTTTTTACCGCCAGGCTCAAACGTAAAGCACCGCTGCAGTCCCGGTTTGCAGAGCTCGTCTGGAATAATAACAAGTCCGTTCCCCGCTTCGGCAAGACAGGACATTGCAAACCAATCATCACACCGGTGACTGATGTTTTCTGCCAATTGCTTTTCCAACCAAGAAAATGTCGGATGAAGCTGCAAGGCGCCTGTAGCTCCAATCAAAACGTGATTTTTCAGGTCATCGATACAAGTCGGTGTTCCAAATTCCTGAAGATAACTTTCACTGGCAAAGACGCCCCACTTTATTGAGCGAATGTGCCGTCCAACGAGATGATCCGGAGGGGAATCTACTATTCGCAAAGCGATATCAGCATTGCGGTTTGTCATATTGAGTTCTTGGTTGGTAACCAGCAATTCCACTTGGATATCCGGATGCTGCTTTTTGAAATCAGCAAGATACCCGGGAAGGAACCCATAGGAAAAGCTACTAGGGGCGGTCACCTTCACAACTCCCCGGGGCTGAATGTCTTGACCCATAATTTTGCGATTGATCACATCAAACGATCCAGAAATACCTTGAGCCAGTACCAACAGCTCTTCACCGACTTCTGTCAGTTCATAATCGCCTCTAATCCGCTCGAATAGGCGCACTCCGATTTCCTTTTCGAAGGCATTCAGATGACGAAAAGCGGTGGTGTGACTAACTCCAAGCTGGTGAGACGCACTCACAAGAGATCGATTGGTAGAAATCGCTAGAAATAGCTTCAGGGAATTCCAATCCATTCAACAACCTTTCAAATTTGCAAATCTAATTTTCAAAATTGCCTATTTTATTCAAAAATGCAAATGACTATATCCAAACAACAAAGTAAATTTGCATTGAAATTTGACGACGAGACGGAACAAAGACACTCATCTCATCTGAACCATAAGAAAGAGAAATATTGTGATTGGATATACGACAATTGGGACCAATGATTTTGCACGATCGGCTTCATTCTACGATACCATATTCGAGATTCTGAGCGCTGTCCGCATGATGGAAGAAGATGATTTCATCGTTTGGGGGACAGATGAAAATTCGCCTGCGTTTTCCATACACCTACCAGCAGATGGCAACCCTGCGACTATCGGAAACGGTGTAATGGTGGCGCTGAAAGCCAAAAATACAGAGCAGGTTGCCGCCGTCCACGCCAAAGCTCTCGAGCTTGGCGGCAGTAACGAAGGAGAGCCCGGCCCCCGTGGTCACGGATTCTATGCCGGATACTTCAGGGATCTGGACGGCAACAAACTGAATATTCATTGCATGGCTTAGAATTATTATGGCGGGTGATTTGC
>JBALWO010000092.1:0-5836 GCA_036960775.1 Pseudomonas marincola
TCTAGATCCTGTGCTTTTCGAAAGGCATCTTCTGCATCAGCATCGACGACGCCCTGGGCGTTAAAGTAAAAATTTTCTCCTGCACCAACATAAAGATCAGGATCATTGGTTGCTAGGGTTGTTGCTTGTAGAAAGGTTTCCGCCGCTTCCTTATAACGTTCAGAACGCGACAAACTTCTGGCGAGCAATATCCATCCATCGAGATTATCCGGTTGCGACTTAAGCCCGTCGATGAGCTTCTCTATCAGCTGATCAATATTATTTCCAGTAAAGGCCGCTTTCTCCGTATCTAGATCCCGTGCGGCCAATGGTTGCGATGGTTGATCCGGAGACCCAAGGTCAAAATAAATAAACAGGCTGGCCAAGGGAATGCACAATACCAAACCAACCATTAGCAATCGATTGATGTCAGAACCGCCCGCACTTTTTAACCCTTCATGTCGGTCGACGCGCAGCATCCGGCGCTTAATCTCAATTGCCAAGGATTCTGCCTCGTCAGCACTAATAATTCCTTGTTCTATGTCCCGGGTTAATTCATTCAGCTGCTGCTCATAAACTTGCAGTCCGCCGTCCGTCCTCGAAATAGAGGCCAGTCCTTTTTTTGTAAAAGGCCAGATTAGAATTCCAACAGAGACAACTAAAATAGCGCCGACAAAGACCCATATCATTTCGGTAACTCATTCTTATCAGCAGGCATGATTTGTTTGAAATCGGCTTCTTCTTCAGGTGTCAACGCGACGATCTCCGTACTGTCAACATTGCCACGCCCGCGGACGAACAGAATGACCGCGATTCCACCAAAGATAAAGATCGCAAACGGTCCTAACCATAAAACCGCGGTCCGAAGTTTAAAGGGCGGGTCCAAGAGAACCCAGTCTCCATATCGCACGACAAGGAAGTTTTTGACCTCTGCGTCCGTATCTCCGTCAAGGATCCGTTCACGAACAATCTGGCGCAGATCCCGCGCCAAATCCGCGTTACTGTCGAGGATCGATTGGTTCTGGCAGACGAGACAGCGGATACCTTCTGAGATTTCACGAGCGCGGGTTTCCTGCGCAGGGTCATCCAGTTGCTTTTCCACGAAAACAGCACCGGCGCTGCCAATAACAAGAACTGTGAAAATAGCAGCGATAAAGCCTGATCGAAAAATAGCACTCAAGAATTATTCCCCTGGAGAAGCGGCTCAATCCTCTGTTCGTAAATATCCCGGCTTACGGGGCCGATTATTTTGTCCATTATTTTTCCGTCTGGGCCAATGACAAAGGTTTCGGGCACGCCATACACCCCAAAATCAATTCCAACCCGGCCCTTTTCATCCATTCCCGTTCTGACATAAGGATTGCCATTGCGTTTAAGCCATTCGGCCGCTGCACCGGGTTTATCTTTATAATTGAGCCCATATATGTCTACTTTGCCTTGCTTTTTCAGTTCCATGAAAAGCGGATGCTCGGCCAAGCAGGCAACACACCAAGAAGCAAACACATTAAGAAGTGTAATTTTCCCGGTTTTTAAGTCTGTAGAAGCCAAATCAGGCCCATACCCCGGAACACCCGATAGCGAAAATTCGGGAACAGGTTTGCTCACCAATTCGGACGGGATCTCCGAAGGGTCCAGATTAAAAAGGGCGTACCACATGATCACGGCAATTGCTGAGAATGTTAATACCGGCGCTAAAAACCGAAACCGCATTTGTGGACCCTTATATTCGAGTGGGCACTTTTTCGCCCTTGATTTCTATTTGTCTCTTTTTCGGCGCACCGAGCCGCAACCGTCTGTCACTCAAACTCAAAAAGCCGCCAAAAAACATGGTCAAACATCCGAGCCAGATCCAGGAAATAAACGGCTTGTGATAAATCCGCGTTGCATAGCCACCAGCGCCGTCTTCATCGCCAATAACAACATACAAATCAGCGGTAAGCATCGGACGAATTGCAGCTTCCGTCGTCATCATTGGCGGGTCTGTATAGACCCGCTGCTCCGGAAACATCTGGTATCCATCGCCGCCTTTCTTGGAAGCCGTGAAAGAGCCACGAAGGGCATCATAATTAGGACCCACAATCTGTTCGGCTCCGTTGAACGTAAACTCATATCCCCCGACAGTAGCTGTTTCACCAGGCTTCATGATACCAAGCCGTTCCGACTGCCACGCTTCAGAAGCCGTGATACCAAGCACTACCAGCGCCACACCAATATGGGCGGCTGTCATGCCATGGGCACTGCGCGGTAAATTTATCATCCGCCGCCAACTAGAACTGAGCGGCGCGCGAAATAACTTTATCCGGTCTGCCCATTCAACAAGCGAGGCGGTTAAAAGCCAAGCAAAAAGGCTCATACCGACCAAGGCTAGAAGTGGGCCATCGGTTTGCAGCCACCAGGTCAGGCCAAGAACAATTAGTACGGCGAACAAGCCAATCTTCAGTCGCGACAAGACGCTCCCAAGATCTGCTCTTTTCCAAGGAAGGAAGGGGCCAAACGCCATGGCGATAACCAACGGTGCCGCAAGCGGTAAAAAGGTAGCGTTGAAATATGGCGGCCCGACGGAAACCTTCTCTCCGGTAAACGCATCCAGAAAAATAGGATAAAGCGTTCCAAGCAATATTGTTGCGGCGGCGGTCGATAACAGCAGGTTATTCAGAACCAATGCACCTTCTCGACTTATAGGTGCGAAGAGGCCTCCGCCTTTCATCGCCGGTGCCCGCACGGCATAGAGCACCAAGGATCCACCAATGACGAAAATCAGAAACATCAAAATAAATACGCCGCGCGCAGGGTCGGACGCAAACGCATGAACGGAATTCAAAACACCGGATCGAACCAGGAAGGTTCCCAGCAAACTCAGGCTAAACGCGATAATAGCCAGCAAAATTGTCCAGTTTTTAAGGGCATCGCGCTTTTCAACAACGATGGCCGAATGCAAGAGGGCAGTTGCAGCCAACCACGGCATAAAGGACGCATTTTCGACGGGATCCCAAAACCACCAACCGCCCCATCCCAATTCGTAGTAAGCCCACCACGAGCCCAAGGCAATTCCGATGGTTAGGAAGGCCCAGGCTGCCAATGTCCAGGGGCGAACCCAGCGCGCCCAAGCAGGGTCAACCTTGCCTTCAATTAACGCCGCGATGGCGAACGAAAAAGTCACGGAAAGCCCAACATAGCCCAGATATAGAAAAGGCGGATGAAAGGCGAGGCCTGGATCCTGCAACAGTGGATTGAGTCCGTTACCATCGAATGGCGCTGGTATAAGGCGCTCGAAAGGGTTCGATGTAAACAGGACGAAAAGAAGAAATCCAACACCAATCAATCCCTGAATGGCAAGAACACGTGCTTTCAAACTATCCGGGAGGTTGCGGCCAAACAATGCGACTGCAAACCCAAACAGCGCCAATATCCAGACCCAAAGCAGAAGCGAACCCTCATGATTACCCCACACCCCACTAATTTTGTAGAGCAGCGGTTTGAGAGAATGCGAATTGCTAGCGACATTTAGAATTGAAAAATCACTGGTCACATAACCAACTGTCAGACAGATAAAGGCGCCCGTCAAAGCCGCAAACTGGACAAAGGAGGCATTTTCAGCAAGCTTCATCAGTGCTGTGTTCTGTTTATGGGCGCCGATAAGCGGCAGAGTGCCTTGACAGATTGCTGTTACCAGCGCCAATACCAGAACAAATTGGCCAATTTCCGCGACCATTATTTGTTTTCCTCAGGTTGCCAGTGCCCCGATTTTTTCAGACTCTCTGCGACTTCAGGCGGCATATAATTTTCGTCATGTTTGGCCAATACATTGGAGGCGACAAAAACGCCGTCGTCGTTCAATTGGCCTTCCGTGACGACGCCTTGCCCCTCACGAAATAAATCTGGCAATAATCCTTCGAAGGTCACAGGAACCGACTCTGCCATGTCCGTGACCCGAAACTGGACAACAACACCCTTCTTCACGACACTTCCTTCTTCGACCAACCCGCCCAGACGAAAAGTTCTACCGGCAGGAACAGTTTTCTCCGCCAGATCTGACGGGCTATGAAAAAAGACGAGGCTGTCTTCGAAAGAAGTCAACACGAGTACAGCCGCGATAGCCAGGACACTCATTCCCGCAATAACGAAGTACAATCGTTGTTTTTTACGTGTCATGTAGTGCCCTTCGATGAAGGTGCGGATGTACCACGCCGACGGTTCGGCCGTTCTTGTTCGGCCGCACTTAATTTGTTCTCAATCGATTTGAGTTTCGATTGACTCCAGACATACAATGATAAAAGGCAGATAGCGGAAATGGCAAAGGACGGCCATACAAAACCAGCATAACCTCCCATATTAAAAAATGCCTCGATTTTTTCCATCGGTTCCATCAAATCTTGCTGTAATCTGCGCGCGACATAGTCAATCCTTCATATATCGCTTATCGAGCCAAAATACACGCACCAACAACAATTATGCGTCACAATGCCGCGATGACCAAAATCCTGCTATTTATCCCGAAGAGCATTCATATTCATAATTCTAAGGCGGCGTCCCAATATTTCTGTTTTCACCCGAATGATCCAAACCATCAAGAAGAAAGACGTATAGGCCAATCCCATAATTAACAGAGGCGTCAGAATTGAACTATGTATTTTAGGACCCTGCATTGTTGCGACGCTTGCGGGTTGGTGCAGCGTATTCCACCAGTCCACGGAAAATTTAATAATGGGTACATTTATGGCACCGACCAAAATAAGAATAGTAGCGGCTTTCGCCGCTTTGTTCGGATCCTCAAAGCTTTCCCAAATAGCCATATAACCAAGGTACAAAAACAACAGAATAAGCATGCTTGTTAAGCGAGCGTCCCAGACCCAATAAGTTCCCCACATGGGTTGGCCCCAAAGTGATCCAGTAATAAGCGCCAGAAACGTGAAGCTCGCCCCAATCGGAGCGGCTGCTTTGGCGGATAAATCAGCAACAGGATGTTTCCAGATCAATCCGGTTGCAGACGATACGGCCATCATCGTATAAATCGACAACGCCATCCAGGCCGCAGGTACATGGACGAACATTATTCGAACCGTTTCGCCCTGTTGATAGTCAGGCGGGGCAACGAACAATCCAAAATAAAGCCCGGCAACCAGTAAGATAACCGTCGCAGCAACAGACCACGGATAAATCACCGAGATTATCTTCAAGAACCGTCGAGGGTTAGCGTATTTATGTAAATCAATCGCCATTATTTCCGTCAGTATTTCTCTGGTTGCACTTAGTCAAATGTTAATCGCAATGCAGCGGCAGCGGCCACCGGCCCGACTACTAATGCCCCTAATGAAATACCGGATAATAACATTAGGTGCGAAGATACAGGTAATACAGCGATTGCCGCCTCAACAGCAGCAACGCCAAAAATCAATACTGGTATATATAGAGGTAAAACCAAAAGCGACAACAATACGCCGCCGCGCCGCATTCCAACGGTTAATGCCGCACCAATTGCCCCGATCAAACTTAATGTCGGTGTCCCTATGAGCAACGCCAGCACCATAACCCAGATCCCTGCCAGGTTCATATTCAGCGACAAAGCCAGAATGGGCGTGATTATGATGAGGGGTAGAATCGAAGAAATCCAGTGAGCACAGATTTTTCCAAGAATCAGCATTTCTAACGGCAAAGGTCCCAAGACCAGCAAATCAAGAGAGCCATCTTCATAATCCGCTTGAAATAAGCGATCCAGTGTCAGCAAACAGGCTAGAAGCGCACCGACCCATATTACGCCGGCAGAAATCCTGGACAGAATATTCAATTCCGGACCGACACCCAATGGAAACAACACGATAACAATAACAAAAAAACTAAGGCTGAGAGAGATAGCGCT
>JBALWO010000092.1:5936-7396 GCA_036960775.1 Pseudomonas marincola
CAGCAGTCGGGCAAGATTTACGCGTTTTTTTTGACCGGCTGATAGCAATCCGGTTGGCGTGTCCATCAATGGACCAAGCTCGTATTCGGAAAGCGCGCGATCAATAGTACCGTCACCGAGATATTGTGCCCAAAATCTCAGATTTTCAGCAACCGTCAGCGCGGTTTTCAGGGCATCTTGATGGCCCACATAAAGGAACTTATCACGATAGCTGTCGGGATCGTCAAAACAGCTTTTACCAAGCCATTTCATGTCACCTTGAGCCGGCTTTAACAACGTCGCGCAAATGCGGAGCAGTGACGATTTACCGGCGCCGTTTTTACCCTTGATCCAAAGCGCTTCCCCTGCAGATACCTGAAAGGAGACATCTTCAAAAACAAGATGATCCGAACGGATGCAGGTCAAATTTTCTACGCTCAAACTCATAAAGTAACAGCTTCATTCCAAATCAATAGAAATCCTCTGCCATGACTACAGGATTGCTGATGTTAGCGCAAATCATAGCCGTCACTCTAATAAGGTTACTATTCGTAAGTTCGGATGTCGTCGATAACCTTGCCGTCATTCGCCAGACTTCCGGCAGCTACAAATTCCACAGACCCGCGCACCTTGCAGAGATTTTGTATGGATTCTTCAATGGCGGCTTTAAGCTGGTCATTCACCTCAGCACGTATCTCACACTGTAACATCATGGCATCCACGTTGTTATTGCTGCTCACCACAAGCCTTACTTTCTGGATTTCATCATGCCGTTTATGAACCGCGACAACTTGAGAGGGATCGACAAACATACCTTTAACTTTTGCTCTTTGGTCAGCCCGTCCCATCCAGCCCTTAATTCGAGCATTGGTTCGACCGCACGGGCTTTGACCTTCCAGTAGCGCAGACATATCACCTGTGGCGAATCTGATAAGCGGGTAAGTCTTGTTAAAACACGTCACCAATACTTCGCCGACTTCTCCGGCCGCGACTGGATCGCCCGTACCCGGACGCACGATCTCAACAATAACACCCTCGTCAATAATCATGCCTTCCATCTCATCACTCTCGTAGGCAATCAATCCAACATCTGCTGTTCCATAAGACTGGGTAACGGACTTCATCCCCAAATCAATCAATGTGGATCTGAGGGACGGCGGTAACGCCTCACCGCCAACGCTAGCATGCGTAATGGAGGACATATCAAGACCCGCTTCCTGCCCTTTTTCTAGTAAAATTCGGAGAAAAGAAGGGGTTCCAACATAAGCTTTAGGTCGTAATTCACTGATGGCTTGAAGCTGCATATCAGTATTTCCGACACCTGCCGGAAATACTGGACAGCCAACAGCGCGCGCGCCGCTTTCCATCATCATTCCGGCGGGTGTCATATGATAGGAAAAAGTATTATGCACCAAATTTCCAGGACGGAAACCCGCGGCCCACATGGCCCGGCCCATACGAAAAAAGTCTTTTACATCCTG
>JBALWO010000020.1:0-13375 GCA_036960775.1 Pseudomonas marincola
CCCCGCCGGCCATTAACCGGCACCGTATTTCCGTGGAGCCCGGACTTTCCTCCCCGCACTAAAAGTACGCAGCAGTCATCCAGCCATCTGGTGCTCACTGATTACGCGGTTGCACTCAATTGGTCAAGCCTTCGACCTGCTTTCGAAGACTGGCTGCACATTTTCTGGTTTCCGTGTCTGCTTTGCCAGAAACCTCACCTTGCCGCCAGTGTCGCTGAAATGCAGCCGTCACCAATTCAGGTTCGGTAATATCATATCCAATAAAGGCTAAATTCGCGAAAAACGAAACCTCGCTTCCAGGCTCGTCCAAATCATCGATCGGCCATAGTCCAACACCGTTCTTTGATAGCATTTCCCAGTCGAACAACTCCCCCGGATCAACTTTTCGGCCGGGTGCTAAGTCTGAATGCCCGATGACATTAACAGGCAATATTTCGTACTGCCGCACCAGTTTTTGAGAGAGCCAAAGAACCGATGCCATTTGTATTTCTGGAAACGGCCGATATCCAAATTCATGACCCGGATTTACAATTTCAATTCCGATTGACCCTGAATTAATATCACGCATACCCCGCCAACTTCCAATACCGGCATGCCATGCGCGCATATTATCTTCAACCATTTGATGGATACGTCCGTCTTCTTCGACCAAGTAATGAGCGCTTACCTCAGCCTCCGGTGTACATAACCGCGTTAAGGCTGCTGTTGCACTTTGCATTCCAGTATAATGTAGAACGAGGAGAGTTGGCTTTGCGCCCTCTCGCCTCTCATTAAAATTGGGAGACGGAAACGATTGAATGAGGGGCGCATTTGCCATCGAATAGGTCTCTCCTATAGTCCGCGTTGCTTAGAGACGATATCATAAGCTGCATTAATTTTTGCAACTTTGTCGTTAGCCAGTTGGACAAACTCTTGAGGCAACCCTTCTGCCATTACTTTGTCTGGATGATTTTCCCGTATTAATTTACGGTACGCTTTTTTCAAATCTTCATTTGATATATCAGCAGGAACGCCCAGAATTTGATAAGGATCACGGGCTTCTTCACCAGAATGATAACTGCGAATACGATCATACGTTTGATCGTTAAAGCCAAATATACTCGCAATGTTCCTCAAATATGTATCTTCGTCGGGATGTAAAACACTATCCGCCATAGCGATTGAGAACAAACTGTGAAGTAAATCTTCCATAATTTGTGGGCTGCTTTTAAACATCCGAGCAACTTGCCGCGCGTAACCTTCATAGCCAGCCGTATTTTGGCGGGCCCTGTCGAAGACTTTAGCAAAATTGGCTTCTTCCTCTTTTGGAATACCAAACACGCGCTTAAATGCATCGACTTCGTCTCGTGTCACTACACCATCGGCTTTGGCAAGTTTGGCACCGAGAGCAACCACAGCAATGGTAAAAGCGACTTGCTTGACCCCTGTGCTCGCGGTTTCGTCGTTGCCGTGATCGTCATTATCGCGATATTTATCGACCACATGCCCAGCCACACTACCAAGCAATGCTCCGAGCGGTCCGCCTAGCAATAAGCCAGCTGCTCCGCCCAGAATTTTCCCCCAAATCGCCATACTGTTTCTTTCCAAAGAATAAGCTCACCCAACTATATCAGCGCCACTAATAAACGGCTAGTCGGTTGAGTTGTGATAATGTTTGCGTTCTTCACCAATTTTGGAGTAATTCTAAACAACTGGCGTAAATTGACTCTGTGTCTTAAATATGTCGCCCCTAATATCAAACAACTATTCTTTGGCTCACGCCTTATTAATTGAATCCTACACCATATCGATTACCAAGAAGTACTTAATCATGCATTCCCGTAAATGGCAGAACCCCGAAACACTCCTTATGATCACTGCCGCGGCTTGGGGAGCAGGCTTTGCAACTTGGCTTGCGCTGCTGAACAATTTTGCTGTGAACGTCATTAGTTTTACGGGCGTTGAAATTGGCATATTACAGTCGCTACGGGAAGTTCCGGGGCTATTAGCCTTTACTGTTATCTTTGTTTTACTTTTTGTCGCCGAGCAACGGTTGTTAATGGTTTCCCTCCTTGTATTTGGTATTGGCGTCACGATTACGGGGGCCTTTCCCTCTGAAATCGGGTTTTATTTAACGACGATATTAATGTCCATTGGCTTCCATTACCACGAGACTTTACGCCAATCTCTGACGTTACAACTCGTGTCTAAAGAAAGAACTCCGTTGGTTATGGGGCGTCAAATTTCGGCTCAAGCCTTTGCATCCCTAGTGGTTTACGGATTGATTTTTCTTGGCACAAAATATGCCAATGTTGAATTTGCAACTATGTATGCTTTAGGTGGTTCCGTCTCTATTTTCGCGGCATTAGTCTGCTGGAAAGCATTTCCAAAATTTGATGCCCATGTTGTCCAAACCAAAAAAATCGTTCTTCGAAAACGCTATTGGTTATACTACTTCTTAACGTTTATGTCCGGCGCGCGCCGTCAAATTTTCATGGTATTCGCGGGTTTCATGATGGTTGAGAAGTTCGGTTATGACATCCCGACAATCACATCATTATATTTACTAAATCACGCGATAAATATCTTCCTTGCACCCAAAATTGGTAAACTCATTGCCCATTGGGGAGAACGAAAAGCCCTCATTTTCGAATATATCGGACTTATCTTTGTTTTTACAGGGTACGCCATTGTCGAAAACGGCAACATAGCGGCTTCTCTATATGTAATTGATCATCTATTTTTTGCCTTCGCAATCGGCATTAAAAGCTATTTCCAAAAAATAGCTGATCCTAAAGACATGGCTGCTACGGCAAGCGTAAGCTTCACTATCAATCATATTGCAGCGGTGGTCATTCCGGTTCTGTTCGGTATTTTGTGGCTAACCTCGCCTGCCAGTGTGTTCTTTGCAGGTGCTGCAATGTCAGCGCTGTCCTTGTTGGCGTCATTCAACATTCCGTTGGCACCTAGGCCCGGAAATGAAACCGTTAAAGGTCCGCGTTTTCCAGAAGAAGAAGCTCTTATACAACAGTCGACCTAATATCTGGGAAGCTGCCTATTTGTCCTCGTCATCAAACAGGATACGATTGGCGGCTCCCTCAAGATCCTCATACTGTCCAGATTTCAAGCTCCAGATAAAAGCAGCGAGACCGAGACCGCCAAGAAATAGGGCGATGGGGATCAAATATATCAAGACAGTCATGATTTTTCCTCCCGGTGTACGGCGTTCAATCGCATAGAGTTTGCACAGACTATCAGTGAAGACGATGACATGGCAATGGCCGCGAACAATGGCGTTACAAAGCCAAACACTGCAAGCGGTACAGCAATGGCGTTATAGGCAAACGCTAAACTAAAATTCTGCACCACAAGTCGGTGCGACATCCGCGCCACTCGAACAGCTTCTAGAACAGCGTGTAGGCTGCGCCCCTGAAAGATGAAATCAGCAGCCGTTTGACTAACATCAGATGCTGTAGAAGGTGACATAGACACATGGGCCGTCGCAAGCGCAGGCGCATCATTTAGTCCATCCCCGACCATAAGCACTTTTTTGCCCGCTTCTTTTAGCTCTTCGAGACGCTGGACCTTATCTTCGGGTGTCACGCTTGCCCGCCATTGGCTAATACCAGCATCAGATGCAATCATCTGCACAACGGCCCCTCGATCACCCGAAAGTAACTCAATCTCGATCCCAAGTTTTCGCAATGAGGCAATAGTCACTGCAACCTCTGGCCGTAAACAGTCTTCAAATAAAAATTGGACAGGTTTTTCGCCGTCAACATCGAGCCATAGTTCTGGTAGATTATCACTTTGGTTAGCATCGTCTCGGATTTCACACCAAATTCGGCTTCCAAGACGAACACGTTTGCCATCGAACATCGTAGATAGACCTCGCCCCGGATGCTCTTGCACGTTGGCTAAATCAACGGTATTGCTTCCTGTGCGCGCCACTGCTTGCGCTAACGGATGTCGACTTTCTTTGGCAATAGAGGCAGCAAGGTTTAGTGATTTTTCAGGAATATCAGCTCGATTTATAAGGTCTAGACGCCCCTCTGTTAACGTTCCTGTCTTGTCAAAAACAACGGTGTCGATTTGGGCTAATCGTTCAAGACCGTCCGCCGCTTTTACCAATATACCCCGTAACAACAAACGACCACTTGCCACCACTTGAACAACAGGTACGGCCAGACCAAGCGCACAGGGGCAGGTAACAATCAAAACAGCAACGGCTTGAAGTAACGACACTTGCCATTCGAAACCCATTATCCACCAACCCCCAAATGTCAGGGCGGCAAGGATATGAACAACGGGTGCATAATATTCAGCAATTCGATCGGCAATTCGAACGTATTTAGCACGCCCCTGCTCTGCATTTTCCATCAAGCGGACGATATCGCCCAACAAAGTATTATCGCCGGTCTTGGTTGCGCGCACTTGCACGGGGGACGATAAATTAAGTGTGCCTGCAAAAACGGCAGTCTCAACGGCGGCATCAATCGGAAGGCTCTCCCCAGTGACTAAGCTGTTATCGACTGTGGTAAATCCTTTTTGAATTTGGCCATCAACTGGGAAGCGATCGCCAACAGCCACATGAACTATTGTCCCGACCGTTACCGTATCGACTGGTACTGATCTGTGAGAACCATCAGGTTCAATAATCGTTGCTGCGACAGCCTTTAATAACAAAAGCCTTTCCGCTGCGGATCTTGCTTTTGTGCGCGCCCTATTATCCAAATATCGCCCAATTAGCAGGAAGAATAACAGCGTTACAGCCGCGTCAAAATACGCATGTTCCCCGCTTTGAATTGTCTCAGATAAACTTATTCCAACGGCGAGGATAACCGCCAATGAAATCGGAACATCCATGTTTAAACGCCCCGCTTTCAGTGCACCAACGGCAGATTTGAAAAACACTTGTCCCGAATAGGCAACGGCAGGCATTGCTATAAGCGCCGATATCCAATGCAGAAAATCGCGGGTGGACGGTCCCATGTCATTTGAGAAAATTCCGGCCCAAACGGACACGGACAGAAGCATAACATTGGCAGCAGCAAATCCAGCTACACCCATAGCTTTAAGGAGCCGTTTGTCTGCCTCCTCCGTTGCTGTTTTCATGAGGGAGAGGTCAAACGGTGTCAGGGCATATCCCAAATCGATGATAGGCTTTACCAGATCAGCAGCGTCTGACTTAACCTCATCCCAACGGACCAATAATCGCCGCGTTGAAAAATTGACGCGGGCTTCCAGGACGGCTGGATTGTTCGTCAATGTTTTCTCTATTGTCCGGATGCAATTGGCGCAATGCATATTCTCAACCAACATATGCAGGAGCGCATTTCCATCTTCATCTTGTGAGACAAAGGCCGTTGGGTCTGCCGATAGGAAATTTTGAAAGTCAGCGGCAGGTGTATTGGAATACGCAAAAGCTACAGCCCCGCCAGAGCAGCAGTTGCCGCCCACATCACGGTGGGCGTTCGCCATAGTAATCTGTGCGGATTGGACTATTTCACCCATATGCGTTTTTCCACGCGGTATGGCACGTCATAGCCGCCGCCATCTACCGTAATATAAAGATCCCATTGCCCTGCAGATGCCAGCGCTATTGTCGCGGTATAGCTTCCCGCGGTTGGTATCAGTATTGCTTCGATATCCTGTCCAACTTTTGTTGGATGCCGAAAAACTGCTGTCACTTTTTCAGCAACAATCGGTTGTCCGCCTTGAGTTTTCAAAGCAAATTCCACAATTGTCTTATCTGCGGGACCTTCAACGCCCAAACTAATAGACCAGTTTCTGTTCTGTTGGGCTTCCATGGCCTCAATGGCCTGATTGTAATTGATCCCTTTGTTGTAGGGATCATCTTGCGACAAGCCAGAAAAACTTGTCAGGGCGAAGTAGACCAGGACAAGGTTGACCGAGACCATCACACCAAAAAAACTCAAAAGCATATAAAGAACATGCCGACCTTCTAGTTTTTTCTCCACTACAGCCTCCATCAATTTGGCCCTTTCAATGTCGTTGTTTGCTCTTCCACAAGACTACTAACAAGGTCTTTTACAATGATTGTAATGTCAAGACTGCCACCTTCAATCGCTTTTGGAGGGGCGGTTACAAACAACTTGAAGCTCGACAGCGCGTCTCCTGGAACAGGAACGATAAGATCCGACGTTTGGGCACCTTCGCTTTGCAACCAGCTTCTTGAACCATCTATGCCTTCGACCGTTATCTGATAGCGCCTGGTTTCATGAATTTTATTCAAAATCTTTACGGTATACCCATTACGGATCATACCATCAGCCAGTTTTACATAAAGTGGATTGCGATCCCGGATAACGTTCACGTCCAGTATGGATCGATTTAACAACGTCACCAGCATAATCAAACCAACAATTGTTAGCAAAACACCATAAGCAATTGTCCGTGGTCGGATGAAACGAACTTCTAATTTTTTAATGGGGGACGGATCTTCCCGGCCCGCATAAGTATCGTAGCTGATCAAACCTTTCGGAAGACCAATTTTTTCCATCACTTCATCGCAGGCATCAATACAAAGGGCGCATGTAATGCACTCTAACTGACTGCCGTCCCGAATATCGATACCCATTGGGCAAACCGCTACGCACTGATTGCAATCGATACAATGTCCCCGGTCATCCCAGCTATCTGCTTTTTTATGGGGACCTCGTGGTTCGCCGCGCGCGCCGTGATAGGTGACCGATAGAGATTCCTCGTCAATCATCGCACCCTGAATACGCGGCCATGGGCACATATAGGTACAAACTTGCTCCCGCATAAGGCCGCCAAAAACGTAGGTCGTGGTCGTCAATATAGCGATGGTTGAATAGGCGACAGTTCCCGCTGTGCCCGTAAAAACCTCCACAAGGAACGTCGGGGCATCGGCAAAATAGAAAACCCAGGCACCGCCTGTCAGCAACCCAATGACAATCCATAGAGAATGCTTAATAAGGCGTTTGAAAAATTTAGAGGCACTCATACCGGCTTTATCAAGCTTCAACCGAGCATTTCGATCACCTTCGATGGCCCGTTCGACAAATATGAACAAGTCTGTCCAAACGGTTTGAGGGCAAGAATATCCGCACCAGGCCCGGCCGAACAGCGACGTAACAAGAAAAAGCGCCAACGCGGATACGATCAAGATCCCCGTAATATAGTAAACTTCTTGCGGCCATAACTCGATGAAGAAGAAGTAAAATCTGTTATGGGCAAAATCGATAAGAACCGCTTGATCTGGGGCTCCTAGCCCGCGATCCCAGCGGATCCAAGGGGTCACATAGTAGATCGCCAAGGTGACGCCCATGATGATCCACTTCAGTTTCCTGAAGTCACCAGTGGCCCTTTTTGGTTGGATTTTTTTACGTTTGGCAAAAAGGGCTCTATTTTCCTTTTTATTGACAGGTTGAACGTCAATTTTTTCTATGGGGGAATTCACCACTTTTTCGCTCCAGAGCGAGTGCACCACTCTAGTGGCGCACTCATATTTCTAGCATCAAACAACTAACTTTTACCAAGGCCGGTGTTACTGACCACCGCCCAAGGAATGGATATAAAGACTGATCTGACGAACAACTGTGTCATCTAGACGGTCAGTCCAGGACGGCATTACATTCGCCCGGCCATTAGAAATGGTTTTAACGATCGTATCCTTGTCACCGCCGTAGAACCAAATAGCATCCTTCAGATTTGGCGCACCCAGTTCTGTAGATCCTGCCGCATCGTCCCCGTGACATGCCGTGCATTCTTCGGCAAACACTTCCTTGCCGCGTTCAGCTGCTTTTGCATCTCGTCCGTCCTGTGACAACGATAGAACATATTCTGCTACGTCGCGAACTTGGTCTTTTTCCAAGATTTCATCGCGAATAAATGCTGGCATTTCACCAGTCCGCGTATCGTCGTGATCCGAGCGAATGCCATATTTCACAGTTTGGTAGATATCGTCGATACTGCCGCCCCAAAGCCATTCATCATCATTCAGATTAGGGAACCCTGCAGAACCTTGTGCGCCAGATCCATGACACTGGGAACAATTCACCGCGTAGTTGGACCGACCACCAGACAATGCAAATTGATAAAGCTCAGCATTTTCTTTCACTTCGCCAAGTTCAGTATCCCCAAGCGCCTTAATAAGATGGGCACGTCCGGCTTCAACTTCAGACATTTCAGCATGGAATTCGGCACGAGAAGAGTACCCAATAACACCTTTAGTATAGTCGCTTACCAGCGGCCAAGCAGGCATAACAATCCAGTAGCCAATTGCCCAAATAATACTGATGTACCAGCTCCAAAGCCACCAACGTGGCATGGGCGTATCCAACTCTTTGATACCATCCCATTCATGCCCTGTCGTATTCGTTCCGGAGACTTCATCTTTTTCCACTTCGGACATTATTCTTCCTCCTCAAGCGGGATTCTTGCCGCGGCATCGAACTTTTCTTTGTTCTTCGGCCATAGTGCATAAATCAAAACCATTACAAACAATCCAAACAAATACAGCAGGCCGTAGGTTTGGGCGAAATAGGAAGCGTCTTGATATGTGATATCCATTTTTTCCTCCTATCGTCTGTTTTTTTCAGGATCGTACGATGTGAAATCAACAAGTGTTCCCAGCATCTGCAGATACGAAATAAGCGCATCTAGCTCGGACACCATTTTGGGATTACCGTCAAAATCACGAACTTGAGCCTTTGGATAGCGAGCAAGTAACTCGTCCACTTCATCGGCATCAGGATCAACCTGTGTCATCATATCCTGCTTGGCTTTTGCGATCATTTCATCGCTGTAGGGAACACCCACTCGGCGATTAGCAATCAGATCCGCTGAGATATCAGGGACATCAAGCTCTGTTCTTGCCAAAAATGAATATGGTGGCATAACAGATTCAGGAACAACATCCTGTGGTCTGCGCATATGAGTGACATGCCATTCATCGGAATAACGTCCACCAACGCGGGCAAGATCTGGCCCTGTCCGCTTTGATCCCCACTGGAAGGGATGGTCATACATACTCTCGGCTGCCAAACTATAGTGGCCATAGCGTTCTGCCTCATCCCTAAGCGGGCGGATCATTTGACTGTGGCAGTTATAGCAACCCTCGCGAATGTAGATATTCCGTCCCGCCAGCTCTAGCGGGCTATAGGGGCGCATGCCTTTCACTTTTTCAATTGTACTCTCCAGATAAAACAGAGGTGCAATTTCGATAATGCCACCGATGGAGACAACAACCAATGTCAGGATCAACAGAAGTACGGAGTTTTTCTCAATTACTTTATGACTAAACATTTCAGGCCCTTCCTGCGACATATTCAGGATTTATCACAAGTTTTCCGGCCTCATCGGCTTTAACATCGCCGCGGATAGTCCGCCACATGTTGTAAGCCATAATCAAAGCACCGATCAGGAAGAGTATTCCGCCAAATGCACGGATTCCGTAGAATGGGTGCATCGCTTCAACAGATTCACTGAAGGAATATTCAAGGAAGCCAAAGGCGTCATAAGCCCGCCACATCAAACCTTGCAAAATTCCGGAAACCCACATTGAAGTGATGTAAAGCAAGATCCCAATGGTTGAGACCCAGAAATGCAAAGAGATCAGCTTGTCTGAATACATTGTCTTGCGGTTCCAAAGAACGGGGACCAAGAAATACAAGGCACCAAAACTGACATAGGCAACCCAACCAAGCGCACCGGAATGCACATGACCAATTGTCCAGTCTGTGTAATGGCTAAGAGCGTTTACCGGTTTGATCGACATAAGCGGACCTTCAAAGGTGCTCATGCCATAGAACGCAACGGATGTAACAAGGAAGCGAATAACAGGATCAGTCCGAAGCTTATCCCATGCCCCTGACAACGTCATCAATCCGTTGATCATTCCGCCCCAAGAGGGCATCCAAAGCATGATTGAGAAGGTAATACCCAATGTCTGCGACCAATCTGGAAGCGCCGTATAAAGAAGGTGATGCGGGCCAGCCCAAATATACAAGAAGATAATTGCCCAGAAATGAATGATCGACAAGCGATAGGAATACACAGGACGGTTCGCACGTTTGGGGATGAAGTAATACATCAACGCAAGGAAACCAGCGGTTAGGAAGAAACCAACGGCGTTATGGCCGTACCACCACTGGGTCAGCGCACTCTGTACACCTGCGAACAGGGAGTAACTTTTCACACCTGTGATGCTAACTGGCATTGCCAAGGAATTCACAACGTGAAGCATGGCAACAGTAACGATAAACGCAAGATAGAACCAGTTGGCCACATAGATGTGTTTTTCTTGGCGTTTCCACAATGTCACTAAGAACACAAACAGATAGACAACCCAAACCACTGTCAGCCAAATATCTACATACCACTCAGGTTCAGCGTATTCTTTCGATTGCGTAATACCCAATACATAGCCTGTTGCGGCCAACACGATAAACAGCTGATAACCCCAGAAGACGAACCAAGGTGCCATGTTACCTGCAAGGCGTGCCCGGCAGGTTCTCTGAACCACATGGAAAGATGTTGCCATCAATACATTTCCGCCAAAAGCAAAGACCACAGCAGAAGTGTGAAGCGGCCGTAACCGTCCAAAACTTGTCCACTGTAAATCCAAATTTAAAACTGGAAACGTCAATTGCAGCGCAATCACAACGCCCACAAGAAATCCGACAATCCCCCAAAACATCGAGGCGATTACACCGTATTTCACAATTTCAGTGTTAAAGACAATACCGCCCGAAGCCGACGTAGTCGCAGCTTGTGGATTGTAATGTCTAGAAATTAGTGCGTAAGCTGCAAATATTGAAGCTATCGCAAAAATCATACCGTGGATCATCATGCCTTGATCTTGCGCTTTCGCTGAAAGCAACAGTCCCACGACAGCACCAATGATCGAAAAGGCTATCCATAACAGGTTCATACCAGTCATCCGTTTGTTATCATTTTACATTGTTATCGTATGAAGAGAAAACTGGAAACCCAATCCCAAATGAACCCTCTCCCCCATCGTGTAAATAGGCGTAGAACAACCTTATCCGCATTGATTTCGATCAATATGGCAACGCAATTCTCCCAAATTCAACAATACACTTTAATAATAAGCGAGAGCTAAGGAAAGAAATTCATCTTGTTTTTACACAGCCTTTGAGTGACGCCCTGCACCCGACCCCAAATAGGTATCAAACACCGCGCAGATACTCCGCACTAGAAAGCGCCCTTCCAGTGTCACCGTTACTCGGCGCCCTTTAAGGGTTAAAAGGCCGTCCTTCTGGAAATCTTTTAATAACTCTATCTCGTTATCAAATGTCGCAACGGGTTGGCCGAACTGTTCAGTTACTTCATCTAAATCAACAGACAAATCACACATCAAACGTTCAATCACTTCGCATCTAATCTTATCATCCGTTGAAACCGCTATTCCTTTAGCTGCAGCAAGATTATCGTTCAAAATACGTTTTTTGTACTCGCCTGTTGAAACGTAATTCTGTACGTACCCTTGGGGGAGTTTTCCGATTGAAGAGGCTCCGATGCCAATCATCGTATCTGCTGCATCCGTGGTGTAGCCTTGAAAATTTCGGCGCAATTGTTGATTATCCAACGCAACACTCATTTCATCATCAGGGCTTGCAAAATGATCAAGTCCGATCTGTTGATACCCAAGTTCTGTTAGATGATCAGCCGCGCAAGTTGCTTGTAAAATGCGTTCTTCCGTTCCAGGTAACTCTTCATCCTTGATCATCTTCATATGAGTTTTCATCCAAGGAACATGGGCATAGCCAAACAAGGCAATCCGATCAGGCTTCAATTGATGAGATAGGTCAATTGTACGTGCAACGTCCTCTGTGGTTTGCAGCGGCAGACCATACATCAAATCAAAGTTAAGCTTATTAATGCCGTTTTCACGCAATAAATTCACGACGTCCGCGGTCATTTCATAGGATTGGACACGATTGATCGCTTTTTGAATTTTAGGGTTAAAATCTTGAACACCAAGGCTCGCACGGTTAATTCCGGCTTCGGCCAGTGCCTTAACCTTCGTTGCATCAACTACACGTGGATCAATTTCAATAGCCCGTTCTGCATCGGCAGTGTAATCGAAATTCTCCGCAATGACGGCCATGACAGATTTAAAATCATCTGCGGACAAAATACTAGGCGTTCCACCACCCCAATGAACGTGCGAGACCCGGAAGCGTTCTGGTAATACGGCAGCTACATTCCGAATTTCAGCGCGCAGGGTTTCTGCATAATCTCCAACGGGGTCATACTGCTTAGTAACTTTCGTATGACAGCCGCAGTACCAGCACATTTTTTTGCAAAAAGGGACGTGTAAGTAGATTGAAATTGGCTTCGCTGGATCAAGATCTGACAACCAGCTTGCGTAAAGCGAGCTATCATCAAACGCCTTAAAATGAGGTGCTGTCGGATAGCTGGTGTAGCGCGGTACAGGCGCGTTATACTTAGCCGCTAAATTGGAAATCATTTGAATAGCCCTTAATTGTCGCCGTCGGCCAGAAATTGCAGCTCCGCAAAATCAAGAATTACAATATGTTGAAAAGACTTGAGCTCAATGACGTCCAATTTGCGCAACTTGGTAATGGTCCGGCTGACAGTTTCAATGGTTAATCCCAAAAAATCTGCGATATCGGTCCGGCTCATAGGCAAGAGAACTTCCGCAGTATTATTGTTTTCGGAAACTTCACTCTGAACTGTGTTCTTTTGAACGCGTTCGACGAGAAAGTTCGCAATTTTTTCAACTGGCGTTTTTCGGCCGAGCAACAGCATATGGTTTTGCATATCGATGATTTCTTTTTGCATCATCTCCATAAGACGAGATTGAACGGCAGCAAAGTTTTCAATTGTTTTCTCAAACACTGGCACGGTGAATTGGCACACGACGACGTCATCAATAGCCTCTGCATCTGCGGAATATAGGCCATTTGTTGTTAAGCCGACAAAATCACCTACTGATTTGAAACCTGTAATTTGCCGACGCCCATCATCTAGCATGCGGGAGAGGCGGACTTCTCCAGATACAACTGTGAAAAAGCAAGCTGCTTCGTCACCGTCGTTAAACAACATTTGCCCTGGCTGGAAATTCTTGTGAGTACTTTTTTCGCCAAATTCCTGCAGATCATCGCCACTTAATTTGGAGCATAGCGCCGTTTTGTGCGCGCCGCATTGAGAGCAGTAATTGGTTTTGGGTTGCGCTGAATTTCCCGCAAAAAAACGTTGAGAAGCACATTCGCCACTCGTTGCACGGTCTTCGTCATCCTTCAGAGTTTTTGTTAAATTTACCATCACATTTCCTCCATCCATCACACTTGTGTATCCACTACCTTACCATCATTATAAATTGGGTGGAAAGTCGCAATGCGGTGGGATGTCGCAGGGG
>JBALWO010000020.1:13475-62761 GCA_036960775.1 Pseudomonas marincola
GCATCCTTTCCTTGTTTTCCAAGGATCGCGCCTTCTTCTGCAAATAACGTTGCTGTAGTTGCATGGTACAATGCGTTTGATGCCTGACGTGCCAGGGTTTCGTTATTGGTACGGCCAACTTCATCGGCAAAATCTCTGGCACGATCGACTAAGCCTTTCAATTCGCCAACATACTGCCCAGGAAGGCTCTCAGCTTCATCCAATCGCCGCTTCAAATCTTCTGCAAGATCTTTATGCGCCCCGACTTTTGCAACAGCGCGCCCAACTATATCCAGCGCATTGATGTTAGAAGTCCCCTCCCACAACAGCCCTGTATAGGCATCCCGGACCAGTTTTGGGTTTACCCAGTCTTCAATAAAACCGTTACCACCGCGAACTTCCAGTGCCCCGCCGGCAACATCCACATTGTCGCGGCAAGTTCGGAACTTAAGCAACGGCGTCAGAATACGATTTAGTCTTTCGGCTTGCTTGTCACCCTTGTTACTTTTGTCCAAATGCACCGCCACATTCATGAACATGGACAACGCTTGCTCTGTTGGGAGCATAAGTTTCAACAATTGCCTGCGGAGCAGCGGTTTTTCGATAATCGCTTCCCCAAACACTTCGCGGTTTTGTGCTGTCACAAGCGCTTCATTTAGGCAACGCCGCATCATACCGGCAGCCCGAACACCATGAGATAGGCGAGACATAACAACCTGGTCCATCATTTGACGGAGACCTGGGTTTGCTTTCGCACCCACATCGCCAAACGCGTACCCTTTTGCCCCTTCGAAGATAATTTCACCTGAAGCCATGGATTTTGTACCCATCTTGTCTTTCAAGCGGACAACGCGGTAATCGTTCCGACTGCCATCTTCCAGATGCCGCGGCACTGCAAATATTGCCAAACCTGAATTACCTTCTGGAGCCCCTTCTGGCCGCGCGAGTACAAGCGCAACCTCTGCTCCGACGCAGGAGCAGAACCATTTATCGCCATATAGGCGCCAAGCGCCGTCTTCATATTTTGCGGTCACGGCTAAATTTGCAACTTCAGAGCCACCGAGCTTTTCCGTCATGAACTGCGCGCCCATGTGGATCTCGTCCATATCCTGACTGAGCATCTGCCAGCCGAATTTGTCCATGGCCTCTTTTGGTCCGTGTTTTTCAAGCAGACCGTATGACGTGTCAGTCACAGAAATCGGGCACATCATCCCAAATTCTGACTGAGTAAACAGGTAGGTAAACACGTATTTCGCCATAGGCGGCATCTTTTCAGGCCACCCATGAACGCCCGCTTTATGCGACATACAGTGAATACCAAAATCCCCATATGCGATTTTCTCCATCTGCGTATAAGAGGGATGAAACTCGATCCATTCCTTATTTTGTCCGCGTGCATCGCGGGGATGCAAAACCGGTACGTGACGATCTGACATTCGAGACAGATCGTCTAATTCCCCCCCTGCGATTTCACCAAGTTTTTGGAAAACCGGTGTCATATGGTCGCGTAAATCTTCCGGTAAATAGACATCAAGCAGGCTTTTCAAACCGCTATCAATATCAAAGAAATTCAATCCATGACAATCAGGCGCAACCCAATCTTCAAGCGAGCGGTCTTCACGTTTTTTCAGGGTACTTGCATTAAACATTTTTATATTTCCTATTACGCGTTACTTGCTCAAAATTTCAGTTGCTTGTTCCAGTGAAACTGGTCCGCCATCCAACAATGCAGAAGTCGCGTCTTCGTCAAATTTGCCCGGTTCCATGGAAAACGGATTTTCTTGACCAAGTTTGCGATCAATAACCATTCGAGATAACAACAACCGCCGCGCATCCCGGCCTGAAGCGCCAAGTCTTGCCCCCTCTGTCGCCATAAGACTTGCGGTAACAGTGTGATAAAGCGCGTTGGACGCTTTACGCGCCAGTGTTTCCCGGCCATCTTTTGCTACGTTATCAACAAAGGCGACTGATTGATCTACTAAACCTTTTAGCTGCCCTGCATATTGGCCCGGCAGGTTTGACTCGTTTTCGATAAGTCCCGTTATAGCCTCGCCCAAATCTTCATGGGCCCGGGATTTCGCTACAGCACGAGTGACAACGTCCAGCGCATTGATATTAGACGTTCCTTCCCACAGAACACCTAAATGGGAGTCCCTCACGAGGCGCGGGTTTACCCAATCTTCGATATATCCGTTCCCGCCACGCACTTCCATGGCACCCGTTGCAACGCGCACATTGTCCCGCGCAGTTCTATATTTCAGAAGCGGTGTTAATATGCGGGTGACCTTAGCGGCATGCTCATCCCCGTCATTGCCTTTTTCATACATCTTTGCTGTATACATATACATGGAAAGCGCTTGCTCTGTCGGCACCATCAGCTTCATCAATTGGCGGCGTAGTAACGGCTTATGGATTAATTTTCCGCCAAACGCCCGGCGACTTCCCGACACAGCAAGGGCCTCGTTCAAACAACGACGCATCATAGCAGCAGCTCGCACGCCATGAGACAGGCGAGACATATTCACTTGATCCATCATCATCTTAAGGCCGCGATTGGCGCAAGCTCCAACTTCGCCAAGCGGGTAGGCAGTCGCGCCGTCGAAAATAATTTCTCCAGAAGCCATAGAGTTCGAGCCCATTTTATTTTTAAGGCGAACAATCCGGTAATTATTTCTTTTCCCGTTCTCCAAAGTCCTTGGTAACGCAAACAACCCAAGGCCTGGGTTACCATCGGGAGCACCTTCTGGTCTCGCAAGGAGCAAAACAACATCTGCATCTACGCAAGAGCAAAACCATTTTTCGCCGTACAACTTCCAAACACCATCTTCATTTTTGGCTTGAAGCGCGATGTTAGACACATCAGATCCGCCGGTTTTTTCAGTCATAAACTGACCGCCTTTTAAGATCTCTGACATATCTTGTGTCATCATCCGACCCAGAAGCAGTTCTTTTGTTTCTTCGCTGGCATACCGGTTAATAAGCATGGCTGAAGATTCTGTCGCGGATATAGGACACAGCTGCCCAAATTCTGATTGACCAAACAGATACTGAAAAACGTATTTTGCAATTGGCGGCACTTTACCTTCCCACCCCAAAACACCGTCTCGATTACTCATGGCGTGTAGACCAAAATCACCAAATGCAACCTGCTCCATTTTTCGGTAAGATCCGTGGAACTCTACCCAGTCTTCGTCCCGCCCACGTGGATCGCGCTGATGCAATGTGGGAGAATGACGATCCGCCTGCCGCGACCAATCATCCAAATCATTACCAGCTAATTCCCCAAGTCTTTCGTAATGCGGCGTCATGTGTTCACGAAGCGGCGCATCCATATAATGGAAAAGCAAATCTTGAAGTGATGGGTCTGCTTCGAAGAAATTCAATCCGTGACAATCAGGCGCAACCCAATCTGACAGGGTTTCGGGATTAAATTCATCGCTGGTTTGGTAAAAAGTCACGTGCACTCTCCAATTTTTGGCTGGAATATATTATTCTTAATTTTCCCTATTGTGTCTGCACAGAGAGTATTGGACAAACGATTATTGTTCGGATTATGATTGACTAAATATCAATCAAGATCGAGTAAATTTATGCTTCAGCTTCCTTCTATATCTGGATTAAGGTCTTTTGAGGCCGCCGCCCGTAACTTGAGTTTCAATCAGGCAGCAGAAGAATTAAACGTTACGCCAGGTGCAGTAAGCCGGCAAATCCAAAGTCTGGAAGCCTTCCTTGGGAAAGCCCTCTTCCACCGCTATCACAAGCGAGTTGAGCTCACGGCTATTGGACGCCAATATCTTGCCGAGATTTCACTTCCCCTCCAGAAAATTTCTGCAGCCTCCCAGCGCCTAAAAACCGAACCCCGAAAAAACACCGTTTCCATCTGCACCTACCCGACGTTTGCAATTCGCTGGCTTATTCCCAGATGGGCTGAGCTGCATGACGCCTTTCCAGAATTAGACATTCAATTAACAACGTCCCTAAACCCTGCGGACTTTGAAGGAGAAAGCTTTGATATATCCATTCATGTTCTAAAGGAAGGAGCCCACATGAAAGGATTTGAAGTCGATAAACTCATTGATATCGAAACTTATCCTGTTTGCAGCCCTGAGCTCGCCACGCAAATTAAACGACCAGAAGATCTGATAAACGTAACTTTATTACATGAAAGCCCGCGCCCCACGGATTGGCCCCGCTGGTTCAGCTTGGCAGGCGTCAATGGTGTTGATGCAAACAAGGGAATGAATTTTGAAAGCGCCGATATGGCATTGCACGCGGCTATGGAAGGCATCGGCGTTGCCATCGGTATCGATGTGTTAATCGAAGAAGATGTGGCCCGCGGGAAGCTTGTTAAACTATTCGATATCCACCGACCATCGCGCTTCCCTTTTCAAGTTGTCACCCCGACAAGCAAGATCGCACATCCAAAGCTCAAGGCCCTCAGAAACTGGATATTAGCGCAAGGCGCGAAACAGCAAAGCAGGAGGAGTAGTCAACTCAAACCATCTTTGCTATAAAGCCCACCTAACAAAAAGAAAAGGCAAGGCTCAACATTCAGCCTTGAAGTATGATGAAAGCAATAATTATCCCTGTTACGCCATTTGCACAGAATTGTTCAATCGTCTGGTGCGAAGAAACCAAAAAAGCGGCTGTTGTTGATCCCGGCGGCGATTTGGAGCGGATTATTGAAGTGGCGGCTGAGCAAGGGGTGGAAATTGAAAAAATCCTCATTACCCATGGTCACCTTGATCATGCTGGTGGGACTGAAGAATTAAAACAGCAATTGGGCGTGCCTGTAGAAGGCCCTCATGAAGCAGATAAGTTTTGGATCGATCAACTCCCAGAACAATGCGCAAGATATGGCTTCCCCCCATCTTTCGCTTTCACGCCAGACCGCTGGCTGAAAGACGGCGATACTGTAACTGTTGGAAACGAAACTCTAGACGTCATTCATTGCCCAGGCCACACCCCAGGCCATGTGGTTTTTGCCAGTAAAGAGCATAAAGTTGCCATGGTTGGGGATGTGTTATTCCAAGGCTCCATCGGTCGCACAGATTTTCCGCAGGGCAATCATGAAGACTTAATCAACTCAATTCGCGAAAAACTATGGCCTCTTGGCGATGATATTGCCTTCATTCCCGGCCACGGCGAGATGTCAACTTTTGGCCGAGAACGTAAATCAAACCCATTTGTCTCCGATTTGAATTTCGGGTAAGCAAAACCCCTAAAACTAGCTATCTAGCTTGATTGTCCAAACATCAACAGGCTCTTCCCGGCCGCGCAAGGGCTGGGGACCAACAGGCTCGAAAGAGAACGGATTATCAGCGTCCATGCCGGCGGCCTGCATAACAGCGGTGCTGGCCGCAACACTCGCACCCAGGCTCCGGGTTAAGGCTTCGAGGCGACTTGCCACATTCACGGCATCTCCGAGGACAGTATATTCCAACCGTCGTTCGGATCCGATGTCTCCCAAAATCACATCGCCGTAATGCAGCCCAACTGACAACCGAATAGCTTCTTCGCCCGCGGCTACCCTTGACTGGTTCCAAAGGGTCATCTGTTTTTGCATCTCCACCGCACATTGAAGCGCATTTTTTGAGTCATCAGGAGAGGTATTAGGCGTGCCGAAACTCACCATCAGCCCATCTCCTAAAAACTTATCCAGTGTTCCCTTATGCTCAAAGACCGCGGCCTCCATCATTCCATGGAATTCGCGTAAAATTGCAACCACCTCTTCTGGTTTTTTCCGCTCAGCCATCTTGGTAAAACCGACGATATCGGCGAACATCACCACTACCTTTTGGGAGCGGACTTCACCAAGTGGGTGGTCCCGTCCAGCAAGATGCTCGACCATAGTCGGCGCAAAATACCGTGAAAGATTTGATCTCTCGCGCGCAGCCTCTGCTTGACGAATTAATAGTCGGTTTGACCGCCAGCTGTTTAAAGCCAATATTCCGGCGACAACCCCAAATACGACAATTTCTTGAACTCTGGAGGAGAAATGTAAATCTGCGGGATCAAGTAATTCGATTATTCTGGGGTGACCGGCCAGCAATATTCTCAACTGCTCAGAAATTTCAGGAATGACATCAGGTTGGAACGTGGCCCAAAAATACCCAAGCCCCCACACAAGAGCCGTAAACCAAATAACGGCAAACATGGTTCTCCATGAATAGGCAAGTGATGCGCCGGCAAGTAAAATATAGAAGAAACTAAATCCACCATATTTGTATTGAAGCCCCACTGACCAAATATCGTGACTGAAAGGATTGGGAACCAACAACGTTACCGTCATTAATGCCAAATCCAACGCCAATAACAGGAGCTCAGACCGTGACCGTCCGACTTTACCAATTCTCGACTGCGCCCAACCGTTCAACATGAAGGCTGCAATTAGGGCTTCATAATAAAGAACACTCCAGCTGGTATCGAGATAAATAAGGAGCAGGCCAACAACACTTAAAGCGGCGAAGCGGGCTTTCGCTGCAAGCACCAATCCTTCACGTTTGCTCTCGATGAGAGCGTCTTTTAAAAATTTATTGGTTTCCGCCAAATCATCAGCCGTTGTCAATATAGACTTAAACCCCTGATTTTGCATGGTTGCATCGACCACAATATTCCCCTGTCACGTTTTCAACACAGACACTAATATCTAATCTACCACTATATAGGGGGCATCCGAGGTCAAAACCATATTTATTTTCCGACTGCTATTTTACTGACAATTCGGACATTTTTAGCAGCATTTCTGCTTTCGCAAGCTTAACAGCGCTATCCTTCACTGGGCCATACCCCCTTATCGTCAGGGGAATTTTGGCAAGTTCTTGCAAAGACTTCATTTTTTCAGAGCTGATCGATTTCAAAGCTTTGGATATATTTTGCATATACCAGTCTATGAGTTCACGCTCCATTTTCCGTTCTGGGTGGTAGCCAAACACATCAAACGGCGTCCCCCTTAAACCCTTCAGTTTTGCGAGGACATCGAACCCCTTTGAAATCCAAGAACCAAACTTCCGCTTTTTAGGACGTCCTCGCTCGTCTTTAGTCGAGGGCATAAATGGCGGGGCTAAATGGTGAATAATTTTATAGTCACCCTCAAACTCTGCTGCGATATCTTTGTAAAATTCCGGATTTGAATGAAGGCGCGCCACCTCATACTCATCCTTATAGCTCATCAGCTTAAATAGGCTTTTGGCAATATTTTCACGCAATTCTCGATGGTCAACATCGGTGAGATCTAATGCCGTTTCCACTGTATTCATGAAGTCAGAATATTTCGAAGCCCATTTGGCATTCTGATAAGATGTGAGGAAAGAATTATGTTTCTTCCATAGGTCTTCACTACTTTCAGGCTCCATAGTGGCAGTTGTAGGCTGATCAAACTCTCCCGCACTTGGATTGACCGATAAAACCCGGCCCCATGAAAACGCCTGCTTGTTAAGCGCAACCGCTACATTGTTGAGCTCAATGGCCTTCATAAGCGCTGTTAGTGAAACAGGGACGAGACCTTGTTGCCACGCAAAACCAAGTAATAGGACATTTGCGAAGACGCTATCCCCCAACAATTTTTCGGCCACCCGATTAGCATCTATGCATCCAAGGCCCCCATCAGCGAAGGTTTGGTCCAATAGTTGGATACGCTGATCCACATGCATTTCAGCATCTGGATTTAGGGTAAAGTCGCCTGTTGGCATGCTGGCAAGGTTTACAGCCCCGCGCGTTACACCCGTTTTATAGGTAGCCGATGCCTTTGGTGATGTGCTTACCACAACGTCGCAGCCAATCAACGCATCCGCATGGCCGCTATCAGTCCGAACCTGATTGAGGTCATCTGGCCTCGACGCAAGGCGAACATAACTAATCACCGGGCCGAATTTTTGCGCAAATCCCATAAAATCAAGAACTGTCGCCCCTTTGTTTTCAAGGTGGGCTGCCATGGTAATAAGTTGTCCCACCGTGATGACGCCTGTTCCGCCAACACCCGTCACAACGATGTCATATGGACGATCGAGTGTTTTTATTGACGGCTCAGTCACTTCAGATAAGTATCCATCTAATTTATCACTGCGATTTTGGTGAGCAGGCTTTCTCCGCTGTCCTCCTTCGATGGTTACAAAGCTGGGGCAGAACCCGTCGACACACGAGTAATCTTTGTTGCAGGAGTTTTGGTTGATTTTCCGTTTGCGGCCAAATTCAGTTTGTACGGGTTCAACAGACAAACAGTTGGAAGCAACAGAGCAATCACCGCAGCCTTCGCAGACCGCTTGATTGATATACGCAAATTTCGGAGTATCCTCAACCAGCCCTCTTTTCACGCGGCGGCGTTTTTCCGTGGCGCAAGGTTGCTCATAGATCAAAGCGGTGACACCCGGAATCTCGCGAAGCTCCCGCTGTACCATATCCAGATCTGACCGATCATTGAAGGTCACGCCAGCTGGATATAAATCGTGATCAAATTTTCCAATATCATTGGAGAGAACTGCAATTCTGGTGATCCCTTCAGCACGTATGGAATGGGCAATAGAGTTCACGCTGATCGGTCCGTCCGCAGGCTGGCCGCCCGTCATAGCCGTCACGTCGTTGAAGAGAATTTTGTATGTAATATTCGTTTTAGCAGCCACAGACTGACGTATTGCCAGACTTCCTGAATGGTAATACGTCCCATCCCCCAGATTTTGGAATACATGTTGTCCACCATTAAACTTAGAGTTAGCGATCCAGTTCACGCCTTCTCCGCCCATTTGAATAAGGTAGTTCGTGTCCCGGTCCATCCAACTGGCCATAAAATGACACCCAATCCCGGCAAGGGCGCTTGATCCTTCTGGAACTTTAGTTGATCGATTATGCGGACACCCTGAACAGAAGAAGGGGCTGCGACTTACCCCCGCAACGCTCAACGAAACACTGGGTTCTTTTAAAAGCGCCTCCGCACGTTTCGTCAAATTTAGGCCGTCAAAAATAAGATCAAGACGTTTTGCCACGATACCCGCGAGTTGAAGGGGAGATAATTCACCTGTCCAAGGAATAAGACGTTTGCCGTCTTCATCGTTTTTCCCCACCATGCGCTTGGGCTTAGCACCGGGATAGTCATAGAAGTATTCTTTAAATTGGCTTTCAATAATGCCGCGCTTCTCTTCCACCACAAGAACTTCACGTTTCCCCTGTACGAATTCTAACGATGATTTTTTCGCTAAAGGCCAAACCATGCCAATCTTGTAAATATCTATTCCGATATCGCGAGCCTCTTTCTCGCCAATGCCGAGCAGACGCAGCGCTTCCATTAAATCCAGATGCGCCTTTCCCGTTGTCACAATCCCATAGGTGGCCTTTGGAACGTCGTAAATATGTCGGTCTATGGGGTTGGCGTCTGCAAAGGCTAAGACGGCATGCTTTTTATCTTCAAGGCGTTCTTCGATTTGAGGGCCCGGCAAATCCGGCCATCTATAATGAAGACCTTCGGGCCCTGGCGTGAAATCAGGCACATTGAAAGTGCGGGCTGGCTGCAATTCTATGCTAGCTGCACTTTCGACAGTTTCAGTGGTCGCCTTAAAACCCACCCACATGCCGCTAAACCGCGATAAAGCGTATCCATATTCACCGAAAGCCAGATATTCAGATACGCTGGAGGGGTTCAATATGGGCATAAAGAAGGTCAGGAAGGCCGCGTCCGACTGATGTGGCATGGAAGACGAAATGCTTCCATGATCATCGCCTGCAACCACTAATACTCCGCCAGTGGGTGACGAGCCATAGGCGTTTCCGTGTTTTAAAGCATCCCCCGCCCGATCGACCCCGGGGCCCTTGCCGTACCAAAGCCCAAATACACCATCGACTGTTTTATTGCGATCTGTTTCAACCTGTTGTGAGCCAAGGACTGCCGTCGCGGCCAGTTCCTCATTTACAGCTGGTAGAAATTCAATCTGTTTGTCCGTTAGCTGTGCTTTAATGCTCCACAGCTCTTTATCCAATGTGGCCAGTGGTGATCCTCGATAGCCACTGATAAATCCAGCAGTTTTTAACCCCTCATTTTCATCGCGTATTTTTTGCATTAAGGGGATCCGAGCAAGGGCTTGGGTGCCTGTCAGAAACACTCTGCCACTCATTTTCTCATAACGATCCAATAATTTGTAATCCAAATCTATTTCAGAATTTTTATCAGATCGCTGGGACATAGGTCTCTCCACCTTATTCAATTATTCGTCCCAACAGTGTAACAGGAGAGAGGTGAAAATTCTTTTCAACCTGAACCGTAATTTGCCAAATTATTGGTTATATATTTTAAATATTTATAAAATCTGGACAATTTTTCTACTTTTACTTAAAATTACGGAATGATTGATGAAACGGACCAACAACTTTTGAACTACCTGCAAGAAGATTGCAGGATTACCAATGGGCAGCTGTCCAACAAACTTGGAATATCTCCATCGTCCTGCTGGCGCCGCATTAAAAGCCTCGAAGATGTGGGGATGATTACGGGCTATGGCGCCCTTGTTGATCGGAATGCAGCTGGATTTAATTTTTCAGCTATCGTTCATGTTAGTCTCTCCCGGCAGGAAGAAAATACGGTCCATGAATTTGTAGAGGCTGTAAATCTGCGACCTGAAATCCTAGACTGTTATGCTACAACGGGAGAGGCTGATTATCATTTACGTGTTGTTGTGAAAGACATTGCCGAGTTCAATCAGTTTCTGGATGATTTTCTATTCCGCATTCCGGGCGTTGCCCATGCCCGCTCCAACATTGTGTTGAAGGATATAAAGGCATCAATGAAGCTATCCTTCAACTCTTGAGACCTTTGGTATAGCTAGTCCCATCGTACGTCAAAACTTGTCCCCGGCCACCTGCCTCTACACACGAACAATGAACCCAACCGCTATTTGGATTGCCGCGTTCAAAGTATTCCAAAATTAGCTGATCAAATTTCAAATTTTGATTGATCCATGTGGCTAAATCAAAATTGCTAACGCCCGGCAACTCCAAGTCAACCGCCTCCCCTTTTACATGCTGAGAATTATCGTTAGAGCCAAGGGCACGGTTAAGAGACAGACACCTGTATGCACTTGCGGGAGAAAAAGGAATGTTGAATTGATTTCTTATAGGTTCAAGTATTTCTGTTGCTAGAAAAATCATCCGCTGAATGATTGCACTGGAAGCCCCGTTATCAATTTTGTGACGTGATGCATAGCGGCTCTTAGTCATTTCAGACAACGTGAAATGATCGGATAAATACATTGTTCCTCCGATATATGGGAAAATTGTTTAAAATTAGGAAATACTACTACCGTCTATTACTGCACGGCTTTCACTGGGCGTAGTTATTGTGCGTTTTTACTCGCAAGTTTCGCATTCCCGTGTTGATAACGTTCCAAATGCAATTCCATTTTTCCAAATCCTGTATCAACCTGCATACGAACAGGGACGACCCGCCCTCCAGGTGCAGGCGCCGCGACCCAAATCACAAGATCGGTTTCTTCAGCCAGATCGTAATCCTTGTCTTTTTTGAAACCACCCTTTTCAACAATATCAAGTTTGCATCCAATGGCTTTACCTTCGAACACGGAATAATTTGATTTAGTAAAATTGCGAGATCCCCCATCGGTCAAAATAACGTCATAGCGCCGACGTCCATCAAACACTGGGTAACGGCCTTCACACACATTAGTTTTTTCAAACTCTAACGTTGCGGCAAGGATCATACTCATGGGATCCAGACTGTTGTGAACAGCTTCAGGGTCCAATTTTGTGTATTTATTAGGGCTGTTCGATTTCTTTCCCGACACCGTGTAAGAGACCTTCCCGTCAGGAGAGTACTTAATATCAGCCCCCCGTTCTTTTCCCTTCCAACGACTTAAATGGGTATGCTGAACTGGCTTAACTTGGATACCGGAAACGTCACCCATGGTGGCACCTTTAGCGGCCCAGCTAAACATCCAACGCATATTTTCATTGGTTTTTGCCGTGGTATTGACGGTGTAGTCTGAGAGCGATTGATCAATCTCAGTATCCACGCTTCCCATAAAAAGGCCGCCAAGATACACAGAATGCGTCATTCGCAAATTATCCATAGCAACGGCATTACCGACACATATCTGTGCAGCCGTTAAGATACCTGTGCCAATTACGAATAGTGCCGTTTTCATCGTTACTTCCACCCTGTAGAAATAATCAGTCCCTGTATATGGGCATGAGCAGTATAGATTTCAATCATGTTCAAATTTTGAAGCTGATAATTTTCTACCCTGTGATGTATAGTCCGATTAAAAATGCTCCTAATGCAAGTCTATAATAGACAAAAGGCATAAATCCAACTCGATTAATCCAACGCATTAGAACTTTGATCACCAAATAAGCTACGACGAAGGCGATACCGCCCGCAATTAGCGCGTCTAAGCCGAAACTAAAATCTTCTTCGATGGATGTTTTTATAACGGCAGCAAACCCAGCGGCACCAATAATGGGAATAGACAGCAGCATGGAAAAGCGGGCGGCTTCAGCCCTATCCAGCCCCCTGATTAACGCCGCTGTCATGGTCACACCAGATCGGCTCGTGCCAGGAAACAGAGCAAAAATCTGAAAAATACCAATAAACAAAGCATCCCAGCTGTTCATGTTCCGTATATCTCTACTGCCTTTAAAGTAGAAATCAGCAACCCCGAGCAGAATACCAAAAAACAACGTTGTCATAGCGATCATCAATAGAGACCGCAAATCTATGTCCGCAATAAAATAAATCACCGCACCAGCCAACATGGCAGGTAATGATCCAATGATAAGATGAAAAGTAAGCTGTCTTCCGCCAATAATACTATCCGCAGAGCCTTTTCCGAGGAGCGCTTTCACCATAAAAACCAAATCTGATCTAAAGAACAGAAGAACGGCCAGCAACGATCCCACATGTGTTGCGATATCAATGGCCAAACCCTGATCTTGCCATCCCGTTAGAAGAGGCACCAAAAGTAAATGCCCGCTGGATGAAATGGGTAAAAACTCGGTTACACCTTGGACAAGTGAGAGCACAAATATTTGGAAGGAATCCACCCGAAAGCCTTATCTTACTGGTTGTTATTAGTCACTAACTTGACTAAACCGCAAGAATGTCAAAATCGTGACATCCCCTCTTATTTTCTAACGACAACCCCTTAAAAAATTGGTCAGCGCGAGATCTAACTGCATAAACTTAATCAACTATGTACAGCATTTTCTGGCTTTAGCCACACGACAAATCTTTCTGGCGTGTTTTCCAAAATACTATCAAATGGATAACAGGTAACTAAAAGACTAACTGGCTCCCTGTTACCCATAGGTACGTAGATATCATCTTTTGAGAGAATGGCGGATTGTTCCACATGCCATATTTCTGTATCCATACCAGCTAATTTATAATGAACTTGGTCACCTTGCTTCAAATCTTTCAGAAAACCAAAATGCGTATCCCGGTGGCCGTAGAAAATTTTATTCTGGCCGTATCGCTCAACCGTTGGCCCGAAAGCCAAATTACGCATGCTAGATTGAGACAAAACAAATCTTGTGGTTTGAAGGCGCGGAACCGACAGTTTTGCGAGCGGATAACTGTCGGCCCACGGCCAAGGTAATACCGGAATTGTTGTTTCTTCCGTTTGCTCAAATGCATATTCAATTAATACGGGAGCTGCCCATGCTTTAGCTGCAATTAGGCCTGCTTGACCAAGTTGCCAAAAGGCAATCCCTATTAAAGATAGAATAAGAACGATCATGAGGAATCTAGACATTTGTCCGAAACCTTCTCATAGCCAAAATAAGCAATAAGGATAATCCAAGGGCCACGAAGCCAATCCAGAAAGATAGCTCCATTGGGGTGGCGGTTTGCGGTCCCCGAACTTGTTTCCACGCGGCGTTTGAGCTTAACTTCATAGCGGGCGCTGCTTTTCGTAAAAAATCTTCTTGAACGCGGACTGGCGTTTTATCGACGGCAACGAAACTCGTGTAGGGGCTCATAATCTGATGTTTTAGAGCGACAGAAAGAACACCAGTTCGGACGATGTCTCTATCCATTCCCCGTGTAGCCGCATCCATCAAACCTTCAACTTTTTTTGATGCCCACAATTTCGATATACTCGCACTCTCATAACTTTGCGCAGCTGGCATATCCAACTGAAATACATCGCCGCGACTATCTAAAGCCTTCAGAGTTGGGGGAATGTTGCCGTCGGTTCGGTGACTTAAAAACACGATCGGGCGTTGGCCATAGAGATCTGGAATTAGTCTTGGATAAGTGTCAGACGACGCTCCCATAGATAGTTGGATTTTTTGCAAAGTTGGTCGCGCCATATCTGTAAAGAGTTCATCCAAAGCTATTTTAGCAGAGTTCACATCATCAACTTGGATATGAATGCCCCGACCAATTTCTGCAGATTTCCTCATGAACCAACTATTTGGCGCTTGTCCCAATCCGATTGTAAAAAGACGGGCATCACCAAGATTCCGGTCAACAAGCTCGAACATTTGCGCTTCGTTTTCCACGGCTCCGTCAGTGAGGAATACAATTTGGCGGCCTGTATTCTGCGCTGATGCCATGAGGAGAGCCCGCTTTAACGCCGGATACATCTCCGTCCCGCGGTCTGCCTCTAAGTCTTGAACATATTGCTTTGCACGATCAACATTAGATCCTGTAGCCAGTCGGCTATTTCCAAAAAGCTGATAGAAGCTGTCGTTAAACGCCATGACTTCAAATCGATCTGTTGGGCGTAGATTGCCCAATGCGGCAATCAATGCCGCTTTTCCCTGGTCAATTGCGACCCCTTGCATAGACCCGGAGATATCCAAAATAAAAGTGACATCTCGCGGAGAATACTGCACCTCGGTGACCTTAGACGGTGGCAATAGAATTCCGAGCAGATAGCTGTCGGCCCCGTTTTTTTCTTCAAATAATAGGGCTTTGGCAATGCTGCTTTGTTCAAACTTCCAGTTTAAAATGAAATCATTGTTTGAAGGCGTCATCTGTTCTGGCGTAGACAGTTGTACGTCACCATTTTCAAGGCTGTGCATTTTCACATCGTGACTTGGGCTTTCAAGAAATGCGAGCTGATCTCCTTGTTTTAGCAACACACTAAATTCTAAAGGCCCTTGTACGTCTATAAGTTCACGCGCTGCGAATTCTGCTTCTCTTTTGCTCTCAGTCGTATCTTTTGGGCTATAGCGCGGTGTTATTGCGAGAGGCATTATCCATTTAAAGGAAGCTCCGTTTTGTTCCGCCAACATTTGGAAGGAAATCTCTACTGATATTTTCGCTCCAGGCTCAATGTTCGCAATTGCGGTTGAGAAAACATTGGGCCGATATTGATCAAGCAAGGCACTGATCTTACCCGCCGCAGCAGCCTCCTCGTAGATTTTTTTAGCTTTTTGTTTTTCCTGAATTTCAGAAACAATACGCCTATCGCCGATTTTTAAAATCATCCGATCGACAGAAGCTCCATCAGGGAGTGGAAAAAAATACTTTCCTTCCATCCATTGATCCGTTGGATTTTCGAAGGTTTGAACAACCTGACTTCGGACAATATGTCCGGTTATGACTGTATTCACCTTCGTTGCGGTAATAAAGGCGAGCTGCGGTGACACTTCCGTATTTTCTGAAGACGTCATGGGGATCATCATGAGTTCTGCCCCGCGACTTTCCGCGTGCGCATTCCCCACCCATATGCCCAAGAGACCAATCAAGTTCAGACAAATAAGCAACCGGATTAATCTGGGCCAGCCTTTTAGAACAGGGTGATCAGCGGGCAGGACATCGTTCAAGAGACCGAGATCAAATTGTTCCTGATATGTTATTTTCATTTTTTCACCCCATGTTTGATGGAGGAAAGAATGACTAGTGAATATGGCGCATCTATATTAGCAAAAAGGCGATATTGGGGTAATAAAAAGGCACACAGATAAAGGGCTATGAATAGAAAAGAGCTCTATTTTTTTGGAAGTAGCGCGTAATTCAAGATTTTATATGCAAGTTTTGCCGCTAGGAAATCTGGGGCATTGAAGCCTTTTATGGGCGCAAGCTCGTTTATATCTGCACCAACGATCGTCCCCATTCTGCTGGCTGCGTCTATAATGGCAATCGCATCTTCCCAAAAGAAGCCACCGGGTTCCGGTGTCCCCGTTGCGGGCATAAGAGAGCTATCAAATCCATCAAGGTCAAAGGTCAAATATATGGGGCGATCTTTTAGGGGCGCTACAATCTCAGCCACATTCCAACTGGCGCGGTCCTTGCCCCAATGCATATGAATACGGTGACGGTTATTCTCTAGAAAGGGAATTTCTTCCGCTGAAATATTACGGATGCCAACCGATACAATAGGTAACGTCTCATGATCAAGCACGCGCCGGATTGCAGCAGCATGAGAAAAATGTTCCCCCTCATACCCGTCCCGTAGATCCGCGTGAGCATCGAAATGAAGCACGATCAGGTCTGAATAGCGGTCAACATACGGCCGAATAGCACCGGCAGTCAGGGAATGTTCGCCGCCGAAGATTAGCGGGAATTTATCTGCATCCAGCAGTGTTTCTACTTTCTGGGCGAGACCATCCAGTGCATCGGCAATTGCCAAGCCTTCTAAGTCATCTGCTGCCGCAGTTACAACGCCATATTCGCGGAAAGCCTCACACCAAAACACTTCATCAAATAATTCCACTTGATGGCTGGCTGCGATCATAGCTGCGGGGCCATTGGCAGCTCCCCCGCCGTAACTCACTGAGGCTTCCAGTCCAAACGGGACTATGACGGCCTTGGCCGCCTCAAAACCGCACGCATCAGCCTCGTCAAGTCCAAGGAAACCATCAGCGGGCGGCAGAAGATTAATTTCCATAGCCACAGGTCCTATTTTTGAAACAGTTTGGCAAAATTACGCCGCTCGCGGCCTTTCCAAGCGCCCCTGTGATAGGCATCTGATGCCAGAAGCGGTATAACAGAAGTAGCTTCGGCATAAACCATTTGTTCCCACGCAGTGTCAACTTTGCCCCAGCTTGACGCTTCTTTCAAAGTAGACGAGGAACAAGCGCCATCGCGAACGTCTGCTACGGTAATTTGCACAGCATATTTATGCATCTCGGCTTCGACCCCCAGGATCTCTGCACAAACAACAGTGTCTTGAACAAAGTTTTTAGGAACGCCGCCACCGATCATCAATAGACCAGTTCGCCCTGCTGCAATCTTTATATCCGTGAGTTCTCTAAAATCAGCAACACTGTCGATGCTCAAATGTTTTTTCGGGTTTTCAACTTGATGCTTAACTAATCCGAAGCCTGCTGAACAATCAGAGAAAGCAGGAACAAAAATCGGCACTCCGTGGTCGTAACAAGTCTCGATGAGAGAGTTCTTTTTCACCGAATTTTCTTTTAACCAGCGTCCCATCTCATAAATAAACTCACGAGAGGAATATGGGCGTTTTTCGAGGCTATCTGCAATAACCTTTACGGCTTCATCACAAGATTGCAATTCTTGTTCATCAATATAAGTGTCGTAAATACGATCAATATACAATTCCCGGAGCTTAGTATCATCCGCAAACTGATCGCCTTGGTAATGCCGAAAGCCCAGCGCTTCAAAGAAATCCATATCAACGATTGAGGCCCCGGTAGACACTATCGCATCCACCATCCCAGTCTCAACAAGGTCGCGGTAAACATCCATGCATCCCCCTGCGGAGGTGGACCCTGCTAAAGTCAGAATGACAGCACATTCCGGATCTTCAACCGCCATATTAAAGATCTTGGTAGCCCGCGCAAGGTCACGCGACGTGAAGGACATTTTATCCATTGCTGCAATAATAGGCCGGGCATCAAAAGACTTGATATCGATATGCTCGACAACTTTTGAAAGCAATTCCGCCTTTTCAGCGGATTTGATGTGTTCAGACATTGGTTTTTCCCAAGGAATTACATTTGTGGCGCAAGTTTATCATGAAAACAGGCAGCGAAGAGTTACCCAATCGCTACCGTTTTTTCAGAATAAAATCCATTAAATCGAGTTTGCATAGCGTAACCATATGCTCCCAGATGCCGGAAAACAATCCAGTCCCCTTCTGCGATATTATCAGGCAACATATATGGGCCCTCCATCACATCAAGACTATCACATGTTGGCCCATACAATTTAAAGGCTGACAATTCGCGGTCCAGATCCGCGCCATCAACCCGGATGGCATCTAGCGGATACGGCCATGCTGAAACACCGGCATCAAATAAAGATCCGTAAGTGCCGTCGTTTAAATAGAGCATTTGCCCTTTTCGCATCTCTACGCGAACGGCAACGCCACCGCCTTCGGCGACCAAAGCCCGGCCCGGCTCGCAGAGGATTTCTAATGTGCTGAGATCAGCATCTTCAAGGGCTTTATGGATGGCATCAAAATAAGTTGTCAGAGGCGCAGGCTCCATTCCCGGGTAGGAGACAGGGAAGCCGCCGCCAACGTCCAGTCGATCCACAACACATCCGCTTTGGCGCAACATGTTGGACAACTGCGTGATGGCCGTAACATAGGATTTTGGATCAAGGCATTGCGACCCCACATGAAAGGTGATCCCAAGTGACTTGCAATATTTCGAGGCCCGCTGCAACAACAACGGCGCTTCGTTCAACGTTGCTCCAAATTTGCCGCTGAGGGGATGCGCGGAAGCCGTTTGATCAACACGAATTCTCAGGAATAAGTTTAAGTCCGTCGCGAACTCTGTTTCTTCTTCAATTTTTCGAAGTTCATCCACACTGTCATAGGCAAAGGATCTCACACCACGCTCAAACGAAAAACGGATGGCTTTCCGGCTTTTAACAGGATGCATAAAATACATTTCAGCATCAGGGAACATCTCTGAAATAAACTCTACTTCACGAAGAGAGGCCATTTCAAATTTGCGAACGCCCCGATCCCAAAGGAATTTCAAAACAGAGGGATGCGGATTTGCCTTCACAGCATACAAACATGCACCCGTAAACCGCTCTAAGAACAGGGCGGTTTTTTCTGCGAGTTTTTCACCGTAAACCATATGAACGGGATCATTGCTGTCTTCCGCTACAATCGCATCTCGCTCCGTCGCATATGATGCGAGGCCTTCAAAATGGAAAGATTGCGAAACGACTCGCTTTTCTTGTTTTTCTTTTACCTGCAATTGTGGATCCCTATTCGAAAAACGGCTTGCAACCATACATCAAGTTAGGCCAACCAACTACAAATGGTTTCCAGTCCTGGTGCTTCAACAAACATAAAAAAGACGATCCGAGAAATCATCTTAATGAAGTGGTGAAATGATCCGTTTTTACCTAAAAATCAAGATTTATTTTCAGGCGCTTTTTCTTGCTTCTACTAGGCGGGTTCGTGGCAACCGTATTTCCACGATTGTTCCTTCATTTTCAGCGCTTTCAATTTGCAATACACCGCCGTGCAATTCGACAATTGATTTTGAGAGTGGCAAGCCAAGTCCCGTGCCTTCAGTCGAACGTGCGACCGAGTTCATGGTCCGGACAAATGGTTTCAAGACTGATTCTAAGTCCTCGCTCTTAATCCCCACACCATCGTCTTCAACATAGATGCTGATATGGTCATCAAACTTGTCGTTCACATATACTTTTACGTTGCCATTTTCCTGTGTGAATTTAATTGAATTATTGACCAGGTTCACCATGACCTGTTTAAATTTTCTCTCGTCTCCGGTGAACAGAAAATCTACATCCTTTTGGATATTTAGCACTATGGATTTTTCATGTGCTTTGGGCGCCAATAATAAGAAAGTCCATTCCATCACATCCCTGAAACTAACGTCTTCACTTTCAATTTCATACTTACCCGCTTCAAAACGAGAATAGTCCAAAATATCATTAATAAGCGCTAACAGATGCTGTCCTGAGGATAATATATTACCTGTATATTCTTTATATTTTTCGTTGTTAATGGGGCCAAAAATTTCTTTCGAAATAACTTCAGCAAAGCCAATAACTGCGTTCAATGGCGTACGAAGCTCATGGCTCATGTTAGCCAAAAACAGAGATTTTGCTTTTGCTCCCTCTTCAGCTCTTATTTTGGCATCCAGTAACTCAAGCCCAGTAAAGTGCTCTAATGTAATATCCTGCAAAGTACCACGATAATAATCGACACTACCACCGTCACTTACCTGACATCGTCCAATTTCTCGAACATGAACGATTTCGCCGTCAGGCCGGATCATTCTATATTTAATACCGTAGTCTTCGTGGCTATCTAGAGCCGTCTTCACCGCGGCCCGCATGCGCTTCATATCTTCAGGATGCACCCGTGAATAATACGCAGACGACGTAATCTCAAGCGTTTCAGGATCATATCCCATAATACGTGAGAGCTCGTCGGACCATTCATGTTTTTCCCGGGTTAAATCGAACGACCAATTCCCAATATGGGCTACAGATTGCGCTTCTTGGAATCTCTCATTGAGAAGGCTCAGTGCCTCTTCCCGTTTTCGAAGATCGGTAATATCCGTCCGAATGGCGACTGTGCCGCCAGTGGCTGTTTTGCTTTCTGTAAGTCTGTAAACTTGATCGCCATTAAAGACCTGTTCTTTGACGCCATAAGGGTTTCTGTGCGCTTTTAAGCGCTTTTGAATCCAACGTTCTGCGTCTCCAGGTTCAGTGAACCGATCGGAGCCTTTTGCTTGGTACCTGATAAGTTCCTCAAAGGTGGCCCCTGGCTCCAACATTCCATCGACATCATCAAACAAGTTTTTGTGTTGTTTATTAAAAGCCACAACACGATCATCGGCGTCAAAAATGATAAAGGCTTCGGATATCGCTTCCAATGCTTCGACCAAAACAGCCTCGGCTTTTTCAGCGCGAGATATGGCTGATTTCAATTCTTCAGTTTGCGCAAGAAGCTCAATTTCCTTTTGTTCCTGAACCGCGACTTTATCGTGGATTTTCCCCACAACGGAAAGAAATCGCGTAATTCCAAGCAACACCAAGAATATGCCCGGCAGATACCCAAAAATTCGCCAACCTTCAACAAATGCTTCTCCCCTGATACTAAACGGGAGTAAATGACTAGGACCGATGAAAAGGAAATCAAGGAAAGCCGCTGTCGCGGCCAGTATCAGGCCTGAAGTCAGTAGCTTGTAGCCCGCGCGATCGCGCAGTTTATCTTTGGCGACAATGCCAAAATATACACTAATAAAGGCTAAGCAAAAAAAGAAAAAGAAATCACCAAATATCATATTCAGTCCGTCCAGATCCCATCTGCATACCAATTTTACCGTTCATAATAGTTCCGTTTATCACACGTTTTTAGGAAATTAGCGAAATCACTTCAGTACTATTTGTCAGGGCCAACTCAAAAAAATCAGTCACTGGGCAAAGCTGCGAGACATATCTCTCAAATTGGTATTTACAACTGGTTAAAATTCTCGTTTTTAAGTCACTATTTTTCTAAATTTAAGAGTATGAATTAAATATTTTCACACTTATTTGGTGAAAATCACTCATATGGACTTCAGATACCCGTGAGCAGGCGCACTTTACTGCATCAATTAACATCGTGGCAATAGAGGCATTAAAAAAAAAGCTTTAGCAGGATCGTTTTTTTGTTAAAGTTCATTCCCCGCTACAAAATAAAAAGACAAAGGGAAAAAATGTTAAATATTGTCGCAATAATTAAAGCAAAACCTGGCATGAGAGATGCCGTACTAGAAGCCTTCAACGCAAATGTACCTGCTGTTCTCGCAGAAGACGGTTGCATTGAATATGCCGCAGCCGTTGATGCTGATGGCATGGGAGGGTTTCAAGCAAAACTCGGAGAAGACAGCTTTGCTGTTATCGAAAAATGGGAAAGCAAAGATGCCTTGATGGCCCATGCGGTCTCAGCTCATATGAAAGCATATGGCAAGAAAACTGCCGATATGGTAGCGGATAAAGCCATTCATATTCTGACGAGCCCATAAACCTATAACGATCGCTGCCCGAATATTCTATAATTCGGGCAGTGGACCCATAAAAAGGTTATATAATGAAACAAGAAGAAGCCACTGGCGAAAAAATCATTTCCCTAATAAATGGCCCTGTTACAACAATAATCCTAAACCGCCCAGAAAACCGAAATGCCCTTGATCAAGATGGATCGGAGCAATTGACTGAACATCTCAAAAAATTCGATAATGATGACACACAAAAGGTTGCGGTCTTAACCGGTTCTGGCGGCTATTTCTGCGCCGGTGCCGATTTAAAAGAAACATCGAGACGGGCCGATTACAAAGCCTGGGCGGGACATCCTGATGGCCCGCTACATAAACCTCTATCGAAACCCATTATAGCGGCAGTTGCCGGACACGCTGTTGCAGGTGGTCTTGGGATTGCGCTTTATTGTGACATCAGAATAGCTGAAGAAGACGCCATATTTGGTATTTTCTGCCGGCGATGGGGCGTCCCTATGAGTGACGGTACGCCAACACGGCTTCCTCGTGTTATTGGGAGGGGGCCTGCGATGGATATGATGTTAAGCGGTGAACCCGTTACTGCAGCGCGAGCCCTTGAAATTGGGCTTATCACACGGATAACGCCTAAGGGCGGCGCGAGGGAGGCTGCAGAAAAACTTGCATTGCAAATCGCGGCTTACCCACCCATTGCAATGCTGTCTGATAGAGACGCCATCTACTCACAAGACGGTAAGACAGAAGCCGAAGCATTAGCTGAAGAGTGGCGATCAGCGCAGGAGGCTCAAGCAAAAGAGGCTCAAGTTGGCGCTGCGCGTTTCGCCGAAGGTCATGGACGCCACGGTAGTTTCGAATAAACATCCTTGCCAAGGTATAAACCGCTACTCCGAATAATCTCGGCCGGCTCTGTTTTTATATCTTGGCAACACCCAACCCCACAAGATACCCCCGCTTCTGACAAGAAAACCGGCCACAATGGAAAGACCTACAGAAACCAGAACATTGACCCCAATTTGCAGTAAACCGATATAAGAGGCCGCAGACACCAACGCTGCAGTCACATAAACTTCGGGCTTTAACAAAAACGATGTCTCACCCGCAACAACATCTCGAATTAGTCCGCCGAAGGTTGCCGTCATCACCCCAAGAACGATAGACAGCAACAAAGGAGCTCCGCTTTCAAGGGCAATATGGGCACCCATAACTCCAAACACAGCTAAACCAATGGCGTCCCCCCAAATGAGCACGGCATATCTTTTTTGTAACCGATGCGCAAAAAAGTAGGTGAAAAGGGCGACTGAAAAACAAACCATCAAATAATTAGGATCATTAATCCAGAATACCGGGCGGGATAACAACAGATCTCTCACAGTTCCGCCGCCAACCCCCGTTAGCGTTGCCATTAAGGCAAAACCGATGACGTCCAGTTCCTTTCGGCTGGCCACAAGGCCACCGGTTGCAGCAAAAACCGCAACACCCGCCAAATCCACAAACGTAATTAGAGACTGAAAATCCATAAAGGGATTATGTCGACTTTCAATCCAGTTGCCGACTAGTTTTTTGCGTTGGGGACAAAAAGCTGTTGGCCCGACACCTTATACTTGGCGATTAACACTTGCCCTTTGCGACTTGTCAGCCATTTTTCGAGCCTTAATGCCCAGCTTTTTTTGACATGTGGATGCTTTACAGAACTGATGGGCAAATAGGCATATTGGTTAAACAAAGCAGGGTCGCCAGAAAAGATTATTTTTAGGCCTCCTTTGTTTCCAAAATTAAGCCAACTTGCCCTGTCAGAAAATGTGTAAGCATTCATAGCTGATGCCAAATTAAGGGTCGCTCCCATGCCCGAGCCACTTGCCCGGTACCATGCGCTACTGAACGTATCTGGTTTCAGGTGCGCCGCCTCCCAAAGTGATAATTCCTTGCGATGCGTCCCACTTTCATCACCGCGGCTTACAAAAGCTTTCCCTGATTGACGTATTGCTTTCAGAACATCCGTTGCCGTGTTTTGGGAACCACCGCCGATGACGTCACTTGCAGGTCCCAAAAACACAAAATCGTTATACATAATCTCGCGGCGGTATTCTGCGAAACCTTGCGTTATGAAATCCTCTTCTGCTGCTCGGGAATGAACAAGAACAGCATCTACATCACCTTGTTGACCCAATTTTAGGGCTTGCCCGGTTCCCACGACCAGTAAGCGCACATCCAAATCCAGATCCCTTTTCACTTCTGGAAGCAAAACATCTGACAGGCCGGAGTTGTGAAACGATGTGGTGACGGCAAGCCTCATTTCAGCAGCGGAGGCGATCCCCGTTATAATCACTAGACAGAAAGCCACAATTAGTCCGATCCAGTTCCTCATAGTAAAATATCGCCTTGTAAAAAGGATTTTGCTTCTGGGGTTTCAGGATCAGTAAAGAACAGCTCCCCATCGGTAAATTCGTGAATTTTTCCCCGTAATAGAAACACAACTTCACTCGCCAATCTTCTGGCTTGCCCCATATCATGTGTCGCCATGACAATTCGGGTCCCGCTAGAAATAGCTGCCTGAATTAAATTTTCAATGGCTTGCGTGGAGGCTCCATCAAGATTAGTGGTCGGTTCATCCAAGAATAAAACGTCAGGCTTAATAATTAAAGCGCGAGCCACGGCAAGCTTTTGCTTTTCTCCGCCAGATAAAACACTGGCAGGCTTATGCTCAAAACTCTCAAGCCCAACAGCTGTTAGCCAATTCGAGGCTTCCTCAATCGCCGCTGATTTTGGTGTCCCACGAACCCGTAACGGGAAAATGAGGTTTTCAAGGACTGATCGTCTCATTACCACCGGTGTTTGAAAAATAAACGATTGCTTATCACAGGCGGCTTTAAAACTTGTTTGCCAAGTCACTGTCCCCGCCGTCGGCTTCTGCAAGCCGTGCATCAAGCGAAGTAATGTGGTCTTCCCCGCCCCGTTTGGTCCCATAACAATGGTGCACCCCGACGGCGATAGCATCCAACTGGCCGGCCCAAGGATCACTTTTCCCGACTTTTCAACGGCGACATTAGTAAGAGTTAGCGGAAGAATAGAAACTACCATACACCCCCTCTTTCTGTTTTAGAGAGGCTGTGGACAGCAAGATTAATCACAATAGCAATGGTAATCAGAACAATTCCCAACCCAAGAGCTAACGCGAAATCCCCTTTTCCGACTTCAAGCGCGATAGCCGTAGTTAAAACCCGTGTGAGATGGTCGATATTACCCCCGACAATCATAATCGCCCCGACTTCACCAATTGCCCTACCAAAGCCGGTCAAAGTCGCCGTCAGGAGTGCCCGTCGTCCATCCCGAAGAAGCACCCAAATTCGCTGTGATTTTGTCGTATGAATTGAGATTAACAAATCATGGTAGAGGTACCATAAGTCCCTCAACGCTTGATGAGATAAGGACGCAATGATCGGTGTTACAATAATTACTTGCGCAAGTATCATTGCGGTTGGGGTGAAGAGTAAATCCAACACTCCAAACGGTCCTGACCGTGAAAAGAGAATATAAACCACGAGGCCAACGACAACAGGCGGCAACCCCATCAGCGCATTTAGAATGGCTATAGCAATGCGGCGATACCTAAACCGCGCTACGGCGAGAAAAGCACCAAAAGGTAATCCAATCACCGCTGCGATAAGAACCGCAATGACGCTCACTTGCAATGAGCGCAACGATATCTCCACAAGGTCATTATCCAATGTAATGACAAGGTTTACGGCGGCAATTACACCGGCGAGCAAATCGTTCATTCTGTGTCTTTAGCGCCCTACTATTTTTGCGGTTGGCAATCCTAATGTATTTATTGTCTACTAACGAGAAGAAGACAACCTCAATACTTTATCAAAAGACAGGCCCATGATGATGCTAAACACGACTATTATTTCTCTAGGTGCGCTTGCCATCTTATTGATTATTCGCTTCACACCGATTTGGGATAGTGTTTTATCGTCTGGAACGTATAAGTCTGTTGATTTTGGAAAACTGAAAAACCCCAAGACCCCAAATTGGGTTTTAGTATGTCCAGAGGGTTATTGCCCGGAAGCTAAAAACCACCGCACGGCTCCAATTTTTGATCGTTCTGCTACGGATCTAACAAAAGTTCTAAAAGAAGTTATTCTATCAGAAGGCAATGCCAATGTTCGCGAGGATAACGGAACAAGGTTTGATCTGGTTATTAGAACCCCCGTATTGAGGTGGCCCGATCTGATCACAATTGAAGTCATTGAATTACCGGACAATCAAAGTAGCATCGCCATTTACAGCCGTTCTATTTATGGGCGTTCTGATTTAGGAGCCAATGGCAAACGGGTCAAGCGCTGGCTTGATAAATTGAAATCATCTTAACACTTCAAATTATATTATTTTGGCCTTGCCCAGACTAAGAGCTTCCTAAATACTGCAGGCGTTCAAGGGTTTCCGTAGGCATTGCCTTCGGGAATAATAGGGAACACGGTAGGATTTAACGATCTGATCCGGGACTGCCCCCGCAACTGTGAGCGTTAGTCTTTGTCCATCTTGCCACTGGAGTTTTCCGGGAAGGCGGACATCGACGATTATGCGCGAGTCAGGAGACCTGCCCTTTTACACCCAAAAATAGCCAGCTATTTTGGCTGGCATAACTTATCCGCACGGTGGGTGCGAAAAGGAGAATAAGATGCATATTGAACCCGGGCTCGTGGCTCCGGCCAAAGTCGCTATTGCCAACGTTGGCGCCATCGCAGTTTTCGCATGGGGCTTTAAAGAACAAGTCAAAGAATTCCTAAAACAGCCATGGATTTTAATAAAAAGCTTGCTAGCCGCAGCTTTTTTCTCACTATTCATGCAAAGTTACAGTATTCCCATTGGACCATCAGAGCTGCATTTTGTCGGTGCCATGGCCATGTATTTAACATTAGGTTTCACACCAACATTACTGGGATTTGGCGTTGGCCTTCTATTCCAAGGGATCGCTTTTGATCCAAGTGATCTTGTTCATTTAGGCGTTAATAGCCTGACATTAATGTTACCGCTTATCACCACACATTATGTTTCCGGCAGACAATATTTCCAAGAAGCCTTATCCAAACGGCTTTCCTGGATTAACATTGTGAAATTGGATGCCATTTATTATGTCGGTGTTTCCGGCATGGTTGGATTTTGGTTGTTGGTGGGCAATGTTGCGACACCGTTTGCCTCTTGGGCAACTTTCATGGCGTCATATATGGCGCTCGTTGTTCTGGAACCGCTAGTGACCTTTGCTGCTGTAAAAGGTTTAAAAGCCTTTGAAAACACAAAAATTGTCACAAGGCTAACCAGTGTAGGAAGTTTGACTATTTCTTAAATTCAGTCATTGCAATACATTTAAGGCCGTCTTTTTGGCGGCCTTTTTTATTTCCCTTCTACCGGAGCGATAATTAGGATAGATATTTATACTCGAATACTAATTAATTTTATCTAATGAAGTTTGCTGCTGATGCTCCAACTGCCAGAAACAAAAGCCTTTGTGAAACGGGAATGGCGTTTTTTGTTATTTGGGCTGCTTCTGACCTTCTGGTCCAGCCCTGGCCAGACATTTGTAATTTCTCTTTTTAGCGGTCACATTCGCGCAGACTTCAATCTTACCCACGGTGAATTTGGGACGATCTATACGATCGCCACACTTGCTAGTGCCGCATTGCTATGGAAAACAGGCCCGCTTGTCGACCATATGCCCCTCAAAAAATTCGCCCTACAGGCTGTCGTGATTATGAGTATCGCAACGGCTTTGGTCGCAGGCATTCAAGGACCGATCACACTTTGTCTTGGCATATTTGGTGTCCGTTTTATGGGGCAAGGTATGCTTTATCATATCGCCGTAACGTCGATGGTTCGTAGATATGAGAAAGAGAGAGGACGTGCCGTTGCAATTGCAGGATTGGGGTTTTCATTGGCTGAAACTTCTTTCCCCCCTCTCATTGTATTGGCTTTGGGGGCATTTGATTGGAAACTCATATGGCTGGCTATGGCTGTGTTAATTGCCTGCACTCTGCCGCCGATCATTCCTCGGCTTATTTCCCACACAACAACTCAAGATGGACAAGGGTCCGCGGAACTCACTTCTCCAGATGATGAAGATAAACATTGGACACGAGCAAGAATGCTGCGTGATAAGCGTTTTTATTTATTGGCTCTTACCCCTATTGCGCAGTCGGGTGTAATTACAGGTATTTTCTTTCATCAGGTCTATCTGATTTCCCTTAAAGGGTGGAGCCTAGAATGGTGGAGTATTTGCTTCAGTATTTTCGCGGCTTCTGCATTTTTAGGAACTTTAACTAGTGGTTTTCTTGTTGATCATTTTCGGGCCCGCACCGTTGCTCCCGTAGTTTTATTGCCCTTGACCACAGGCCTAATTTTATTTGGCAGTCTATCACATCCCGCTTTTGCAGCATTGATTATGGCATCCTTCGGATTTGGTGCGGGTTTCAGTGGCCCTTCATTTTCTTCCCTATGGCCGGAACTTTATGGGCTCAAACATTTGGGTGCAATCCGTTCCGTAGCCAATGTAGTCATGGTGTTTGGATCTGCACTTGGCCCTGTCGTCGTGGGCACTGCTCTGGATGCTGGTATCTCGTTGCAAGCAATCTGCTATGTATCGGCTGGATTAGTAATGTGTGGATCTATCGCATGCTTACGAGCACTTAAAGACGCCTAACTCCCATTGGGCAAGGTAACAATGACTTTTGTTCCCCGGCCAACTTCACTATCAATGACAAGTTCGCCCTCATGCATATCAACAAGTGATTTCACGATAGCCAAGCCAAGCCCCGTTCCCTCCTGAGCTTTCAGCACATCATCTTCTCCGCGAACGAATGGTTTGATAAGAGACTCGATTTTGTCGGGGGGAAATCCATGTCCCGTGTCTTCAATTTTTATGACGTGATATGCACCCACTTCAGAGACCTTCAATAAAATCCGGCCTCCTTCAGGTGTAAATTTCACAGCATTTGACAATAGATTGATCAATATCTGCGAAACAGCACGCCCGTCTGCGTTAAGGGCGCTTAACCCTTCGGCTACCTCTTCAATATAGTTGATGTTCTTTTTTTGAGCCAAGCCACTAATAATTGCGGAACATTCAATGACAATATCTTTGATGAAAAAGCCTTTTTTGCTCAACGATAACTCGTTAGCTTCAATGGCCGACAAATCAAGAATGTCATTAACCAAGTTTAAAAGGTGCCGCCCGCTGGTCAATATATCATTTGTATATTCTTCATATCGAGCTGACCCAAGAGGTCCAAAAATCTGACTATTTAAAACTTCTGAAAAACCGATAATTGCATTAAGCGGCGTCCGCAATTCGTGGCTCATAGTAGCCAAAAACTCAGATTTCGTTTTATTGGCCTTCTCTGCTTCGACAAGGGCTTTGCGCCGGGACGCCTCGGCTTGTTTTTGAGCGCTTATATCGCGTAAAAAACCTGTAAAAAAGCGTTCTTCTTCAATTTTGTATTCAGTAACTGTCAGCTCAACAGGAAACTCGACACCATTACTCCGTTGGGCGATTGTTTCAACTCGCGTATCTAATATCCGATGCCCAGCAACTTTTGATAACTTGTCGAACCATTCATTAAAACGATTTTGAAAGCCTGGAGGAACGAGCAAATCCGTAAATTTTCGGCCCGTCAGTTCATCTCGGCCAAATCCAAACATTTTCCGGGCCGCTTGATTGCATTCAACAAGGTTGCCCCGAACATCAATTGTAATAATGCCATCCAATGACGCGTTAAAAATCAAACGGTTACGTTTTTCGCTTTCAACAAGTTCACGGCTTTTCTGTATAAGCTGTAATTTTGCGGCAGTCAGTGCAGCAATAAAAGTCAGCAGATCCAAATGTTCCTGCTTAAAGTGATTTCTACGTATATCCTCGCAATCAATGACCCCATAAAGCTGATCTTCGCACAAAATGGGAACACAAATTTCTGACACAGCGCCTTCGATATCCGAAATATAAAAATCACAATTATCTAAATCACTTAAGTTTATCGCCTTTCTAGATGCCCCGACACGGCCTGTCACGCCTTCACCCAAAGGAATCTCCATTGGATTAACAATGACATTATCAACTGGATTTTTCTTTCCTATTGCGGCGCGCTGGCACAGTAAGTCCCTGTCTTTATCAAGCAAATATACGACACAATCATCGAATCCAAGTTTACTTACCAATTCGCGGGCGACGTACCACACCAGTTCAATGTCATCAGAAATGCTGATCATATTCACGGCAAATGCATTCATTATTTGAAGCTGTGTTTTATTTGTCGTTATATTGGATGCTTCAACAGCCATGACCGAGTGATCGTTCAATTCTTGTACTCCTAAAGAAGGTTTTTTATCGTAGCCGCGACCGCTAAGAACGGCTTGGTTGTTGGAGTAAGTAAGGGAGAAATATTATTATTTTAAGTACCGTTGTCTTCCAGTGACACATCCCATATGCCACATTACAACAAAAACTAATATTGGTCCAATTTATAAGCGCTCCTTCATGGATGCAATCTGCATCCCAAATTCTCCGATCCATCAGAGAGGTTCAAGCAATTTTAAGGTTAGATGGTTGCGATTTTAAATATGCATTTTAAGAAATTTAACTTCCCACTTACGTGCCGCACTCGTAATACTAAAGATAAGAAACGAAAACTAATGCAGAAAAACTGCGCGGGAGAAATTTAGAAAATGGCACTTATCACGTATCACAACCAAATGGATATCGATTTTGGCGCAATTGAGAGAATTGGGGCGGCACTTGAGAAAAATGGGATTTCACGGCCCCTGATTTGCACAGATAAAGGTATTGTTGATACGGGCATCTATGATGCCCTACGCCTTGCACTTCCCAATGATATCGCGGCCACTGTTTTCGATGAAACACCAGGAAACCCAACAGAGGTTGCCGTTGATGCTGCCCTTAAATTATATCGCGAGAATGATTGCGACGGCGTTATCGCCATTGGTGGCGGCTCATCAATTGATTTGGGGAAAGGTGTGGCCCTCAAAGCAAGCCATGATGGCCCTATCATAAACTGGTCTGCGGTGAGAGGTGGACGCGATAAAATTGGTGTGGCTCCTCCCATTATTGCTATTCCAACAACTGCAGGTACGGGCAGTGAAGTTGGCGGCGGGACAGTTATTGTCACGGAAGATGGGCAAAAAGTTGTTATTGCAAGCCCATATCTTCTTCCCAAAATTGCCATTTGTGATCCCAACTTGACTTTAGGATTACCCAAACATCTAACAGCGGCGACCGGAATGGATGCGATGGCCCACTGCATCGAGGCCTATCTGACACCCATCATAAATCCACCAGCGGCGGCAATTGGACTTGATGGTCTTGAACGGGTGGTTAAATACCTGAAACGGGCTGTTGACAATGGACAAGACAAAGATGCCCGCTGGAACATGATGATGGCAGCGAGCGAAGGCGCCATGGCGTTTTCAAAAGGACTTGGTGCCGTTCACTCAATGAGCCACGCAGTGGGTGCCCTGCCGGAACTCGGAGCCCATCACGGAACTCTAAATGCTGTATTACTTCCCGCAGTACTCCGCTTCAACGCAGATCATGTGGGAAACAAATATGAGAAAATCCGGCGCGCAATGGGACTAGAAATTGACGCCGACATCTCGAATTGGATCACAGAGTTCAACAGAACCCTCGGTCTCCCCGCAAATTTGGCTCAAATGGGGGTGACCGAAGAAATGATACCTGCGCTTGCTCGTCATTGCATGACAGATGCGTGTCATTTCACGAACCCAGTTCAGCCAACTGTTGAACAATACGAAAGCCTGTACCGTGAGGCCCTAAACGCTGAGTAAAACTGACTAAATATTTGGGGTTAAGCGAAGGGATAGACAGGACATACCGCCGTCTACCTTCGCGGCCTCGGTATTTGGAATTTCTACCACCTGATACCCCTCCGCCTTCAGCATTTCTGCCGTATTGGAGAAACCAGCTGGCATTAAGACTACCCCGTTAAAACAGACGGCATTTGCCGATGCCTCTTCGCCTTCAGCCGTGTATAGAACACGGTAGTTCTCGAAGCATCCCGTATCTGCAAGGCGCCGCGTTGACAGAATTGTATTTTCATCAAGAAGACCGCAGTCGGTTTTAAAATGAAGCACATCTGGGGGCGTTTGCAGCTCACGAACCGTATATCCCCAATCAGCCACGCATTTTCGAAGACTGGCGACCCCTTCAAAATCTGTCCGCTCTGACCGTCCAACAAGGATTTCGCGTGCTGTAACGAGAATATCTCCGCCTTCTATATGTCCTGTTTCAATGTCTCGGACGTCCTTGAAATGTTTTTCAAGAGCGGGCCGCATGGCTCCAGCTTCACCCGCACGAGACGGAGCGCCGGGACGCATAATGATTGCACCTTCTTTAAGACAAAGGGCCGTATCTTCCACAAATACACAATCTGCAAATTCTTCTAACGCAGAAAGTTCCGTCACCTTTGCTCCAGTTTTCTTAAGCTCTTCTACATAGATTTCATGGTGCTGCAAAAACAGATCAAAATCTGGGTTTCCGCCGTCATCGGCGCGCAAACCATCAACAATACTACGTGCCGGACGACGCGTAATTGCATGAGAGAAATGTGTCGTGAAAGAAACCATAATTCGAAGCCCATAAATAGAAAGGAATGCCCAAGCTAGTTCATCAGGACAGTGCTGTCTATCACGCCCATGCAGTCATCAACTTCTTAGTCTACAGCAACTTCAAACTTTAAGAATATGCTTCAACAACCCCACATATCTAATGGGCATTAATCGCTGAAGGAAGTCTATGATTTTTGCGTCGGTACCGATCAGAATGCGGCGTTTTCCCGCCTCTACGCCAGATAAAATAACGGCGGCAGCTTGTTCCGGTGTTGTTTGGGCCGTGGCGTCAAATTTCCGAACGGCATTCTTCCTGTTTTTCTCGCCCCTATCTGTTTTTTTAAAACGAGCATTGCGGGCAATATCTGTTTGAATGCCCCCTGGATGTACCGAACTGACCTGAACATTCGTCCCCCTCATCTCCAGTGCCAATGCTTCGGTAAAGCCCCGAATAGCAAATTTACTCGCGTTATAGGCACTTTGACCTGGAAATGCGATCAGTCCAAAAAGACTTGAGACATTAATCACATGCCCGCTGTTCGCTTTTTCAAAATAAGCCATGAACGCTTTGGTTCCGTAGACCATACCCCAGAAATTAATATCCATAACCCAGTTGAAATCTTCGTAACTGGTCCCCTTGGCAGTATCAAATATCGTTACACCGGCATTGTTGAAAATATAGTCGACCTGACCAAATTCCTGAACCGTATCATCAGCCCAAGCCTCAACAGCCTCTCTATTTTTGACATCCAGTTTGGTGACTTTACTGCCGACGTTATGTGCGACGACCAGCGCTTCTGTTTGTTTCAATCCATCGACGTCGATATCCGCGATTGACACAGAACATCCGCGTTCTGCAAGCATTATGGCCAGAGCCCGCCCTATGCCAGAGCCTGCACCTGTGATGGCAGCAACTTTTCCATTAAAACTCATTTTCTTGCACCTTGCTTCTTTTCGAGCGATTTATTCAGCAGCGGTTACGGCCTGATTTTCAATAGCCTTAGCTTGTTGCTTGCAGATGAAAGCCGACATGCCCCGAACCATCCGGTCCACTTCAGGGAATAAAGCAGAAGCACCAATAAAGCCGTGATAAAGGCCTTCATATTCCTCAAATTCGACATCTGCGCCCAGTTCCCGCATTTTCGAAGCCACGTGAACACCATCATCCCGCAGTGGGTCAAACCCGCAAGTCAATATCCATGACGGTGGCATTTTCCCAGGAACCGCATTGGAAAGAGCCCCCAAATACTCATCGTCCGCTCGCGCGTCGGCGGTCATAAAATTGTCAGCAAACCAATCCAAAAGTTCCTGCGTCAGAAGAATTTTTTGGCTGCCGAGCAATTCTCTAGATTTTGTGGTCTCAATCCCCGGTGACGGTGGGTAAATCAAACCAGCCGCGACGGGAAGTTGTCCAAGTTCACCTTTTGAGGCCGTTGCCGCAACAAGGATGGCAAGGGCTGCCCCCGCACTATCGCCGGCTACAGAAACATTTCCAGGATCTATATTGTGGCGTGCTCCGTTAGTTTGTAACCAGCGCCAGCAATCCAAAGCATCTTCCATGGCGGCAGGGTATCTGTTTTCGGGTCCAAGACGATAATCAACGGCCAGAACAGATTGGCCCGTTTCAACTGCTAATTTCCGGCATAACCCATCATGGGTTTCCAGATCCCCAATAACAAAACCCCCGCCGTGAAAATATAGCAAGCACGGCCCTGCAGAACTTCGATCTACATCATTATAGAGCCGGCCTGTCAGTGTTCGCCCTTCAAGTTCAATGTCGATATCTTCTACATTTTTGACCGGCGTTTTTGGGCCATCAAACAACTCAATTGATTTTCGGTAGCCTCCGCGCATCAAACCCTTGGACCATTTGGAAGCAGGAATTGCCAGTTGTTCTTGTAGATTGAACAACCCTTGAGCTCTTGGGTTCAGCTGCCGACCGTCTAATGCAAGTGTTTTACCTTTAAGTTTTCGTTCCCAATAAGCATCGCTTGCGTTTAACAATTTAGACTTTTGGTACAAAATATACGGAATCTTGAGTATGAGTTTTATCATTATTTGGGATCTTTCGTTTTCAAGCTGTTAGCCCATTTGTTCTTCTGTTTTTTGGTCAATTTTGAAGTCGTCCAACCTCAACTTTGATCTCTCCCTCAGGAAACGACGTGCTGTATGCGGATATAAAGTGTGAATCCGTCCGCTTTCATCCTTATACCAACTGTCACAGGACCCCGCCCAAACAGTCTCTTGTAAGTCCAACTGAGTTTTTACATTTTGCGCCGCTTGTATATCTGTTTTTGGTTGTAAGAGCTTATCTTTGCCGGCCAATTCAATACACTGCATTATGAATTTTACTTGCGCTTCGATCATAAAGACAATTGAGGTGGAACCCACCCCGGTATTTGGGCCCGTTACAAAATAAACGTTGGGAAAACCACTGACCATTGCACCATTGTATGCGGTCGCATCTTTGGCCCAAACGTCCCTAAGGGAGGTTCCACCTTCGCCTTTTAGATTGATTGAGACCATTTGTTTTTGCAGATCAAAACCTGTCGCAAAAACAATGACATCAGCGTCAATTTTCACGCCCGTACCGTCAACAATTCCATCGCCTTCAATACGGTCAATACCGTCGGTATTTACAATGACATTCTCTCGATTTAATGCGGGATAGAAATCATCAGAAATGAGAACGCGTTTACAGCCTAATTCATAATCTGGAATAAGTTTCTCTTGTAGCGCAGGATCCTTGATCGTACGCCGTATATACGCCCTTATCTTACCGGTAACGAGATTGCGTATTCTAGATTTCTTTTTGAAAAGCGGTGTTAAAATCATCTCAAATCGCAAAAAAATTGCCCATCGTTGCAGTCGGAGCTTCCAAGGATTATTGCGAAAAGATTGTTTCTCTTTATCAGTATAGGCCCGATCATTCCGGGGCATAATATAATTGGGCGTTCGCTGAAACATCACCACTTTTTCAGCGATTTTTGCAATTTCTGGAACCGCTTGAACTGCACTTGCAGCACTACCGATCACCACGACTTTCTTTCCGGTTAAATCAACATCTTTTTGCCACTGTGCCGTATGGAAAGCAGGTCCATTAAAGGCATCGATCCCCTTAATCTCAGGTATGCTTGGGGTATTCAGGCCGCCAGATCCTAAAACAACGTGCCGGGCTTGTCGTTTCTGCCCATTAGGCAGGATGACTGTCCATAGCGCCGTTTTCTCATCCAATTTGACTTCAGTGACATCAATTCCAAATTCGATGTACGGCGTAACACCAAAGTCATTTGAGCATTTTTCTATATAGGTTTGGATTTCGGCCTGCGGAGAGTAAACACGAGACCAATCTGGATTGGGAGCGAACGAATAACAGTAAAAATGGGATGGCACATCACAGGCAGCGCCGGGATAAGTATTCTTGTACCAAGTGCCGCCGATACCATCGGTTTTTTCCAATATGACAAAATCAGAAATTCCCGTTTCTAGCAGTTTAATTCCCATGCAAACGCCGGCAAATCCGGCGCCAATGATGATCACATCAAGAGTTTTTTGTGCGGTCTCATTTGAACCGTCTTCCAGCTCCGGACGTGTCTGGACATTCATTACTCATACTCCCCCAAGAATAGCAGCTAAGCTACTTTTACTCATTTGAAGAGTATCTACATTCGCTTTTAAAGGAAACTTTTTATATTAAGAGAGCTACCAGCCATACAATATGGTCTTACGCTTTACGAAGGCGTTGAAGTGTGTTTTCCAAAATGTTTAGAAAATTGGATCTATCTCTCTTAGAAAAAGCAGCGTTCTTACCAGATATTTCACCAATATCACGAAGATGAGTATTCAACTCTCTCATAGCAAGAGCCATGCCGATGGACTGTTCGGTGAACGGTTTACCTGTGGGGCCCATAACCACAGCTTTTTTCTTCAAACATCTGTCAGCAAGTGGAATATCCGATGTAATAACAACATCTTTTTCTCCCACGTGTTCAACAATCCAGTCATCAGCAGCATCAAACCCATCATCGACTACCGACTGCTCGATCAGAGGGCTTTGCGGGATCCGAAGCCAACTATTGCTAACCACAAATGTTTTCAGCTTATGCCGTCCAGCGACTTTATAAATCTCGTCTTTTACCGGACAGGCATCGGCGTCAATATAGATTATGGTCATTGTAATTCCGTTTCAGGAAACAAGTTAGCTTCGGATTAATTGGGTTTAGTTACGGGCAGAAAGATGATCAACAATCACCATATCTTCACCGTTTTCTTTCAATTTCGAAATCCACGCAGATGCAATAGCAGGATCACTTGGAGCGGCATGAACGCCTGGTGTAAATTCACCGTTCATTATACCTTCCACTGCATAACTCACCGGTATAGACACGAGGCGGGCCATGGCCGTATGGTTTTTGTCACCATATGCATCCATCAAATAGGATCTATTGTAGACTTCCTTGCCGTCTTTTTTGGCACATAGATCCACACTTAAAACCACCCGGTCAGCTTCATCATCGCCAACAGCATATTTATCCCAAAGATCATTGCTCATTTCAGAAAGTCGTTGATCTCCGGCCTCTCCTTCAAGTGTTTCAACTTCAGCGAAGATGTGTGCCCAAGCTTTTGCCCATCCGTTATAGCGAAGCGTTCCACGAACAAATTGTTGAACGTTCAGACCATCACCAAACCCGTATTCATCCACATAGGGCAATGAGTCACGGTTAGGGTAAACTTCGAACACTTCTTCTCCTTTTGGAAGAGCCGCAGCATAGGCTTCAACAGCATTCCAAGGACGATCAACATCAAACTCTTTACCGTCACGAATACTTTTTGAAGGTGACCGCAACGCTTTTAGAACACCCAAAGGTGACCAGCTAAACTTATAGCAAAAATCGTTTGGCTCTTCAGACAGTCCGCCGCAATATGATTTAAAGTAATGTTCATTTTCAGCGGAAAACGCCTCTGATTTCCGGTAATCATCCACCAGTGCGTGAGCCATCAAATGGTCAATACCTGGGTCAAGGCCAACTTCATTCACCAACGATAGACCTTTGTCTATTGCTGCAGCTTCAAGACCCTTCATTTCCGGTGAAATGTAGGAGCTGGAAACGAAATGCGCACCGACATGAAGGCATATTTTTGCTACTATTGGATGGAAATCACCTGGTAGCATCGATACGGCTACATCTCCGGCGTTCAATGTATTCTCAAATTCTTCTAACGAAAATGATCTCGCATCGAACGATCCTTCAAGACCTGCAACGGCCTCTTGAGCTTTTTCAAGTGTCCGGTTCCATACCGTAATATTGTGCCCTTGCTCGACGAGCCGGCGAATTCCGGGTACAGAAGATAATCCGGCACCGAGCCAATGAATATGTGTCATATTTTTAGTCCTATAAATTATGCCTAAAGCCGCGCTAGGTTTTTGTTAAAATCATTCAGTGCCCGTCCCCAAACACCCTTTTCAGGCTCGTTCAGTTCCAACAATACTTTGGTCAGCTGATTAGAGTAATCTTCACTTGATTCCAGTGGTAACATTGACGGCAAATGATCGATAGCAATCACATCAAGGGGAGGCGTGCAGCCCTCAACTGAAAATACGGGAGCGGTGAAGGTCGTGCTCCGATTATAAATCGGGATGGGGTTATAGATGCTTTCCGGATCGCAGCTCACATCAGAAATGACCGATAATTTACGACCTTCAATTTTGATATCATCAGCCGTTACAAAGCGCGGACACTCTTTCGTCGCCAATATACAATTCACAAAGATGGAATGTTGCTGAAGTTCTGGGAAAGGCCCGCCAGAGGAGGTCTCCGCCATATCCCACTTACTAACATCCAGTCCCAACGCTTCACCAAGATCAACAGCACCACTTCCAGATCGGCCAAGGGCACCGATGACAACCATATTTGGTTTTTCAGGTGATTTATCTAAACCCGATTTCAAATATGCCAAAAGAGCATCAACATTTTTGTAAGAATTCACCACATCAATTGACGGCGTACTCCCCGCCTGCTGGCCATTCCAAGCCATCACGGCAACCGCAGCACCTGCGTATCCAGCCCAATAGCCAAACGCCGCAACACGGCGATTATTTTCATCTACAAGGCACTCAAGATCGTAGAGAGTTCCCTTGCCAGAGACAAACCGGCCAAGTGTGTGTTGCCAGCCTGGCTGATCTTTATACACATGACCGAAATAAATATGACGATGGATCAGCTCATCATCCCCTGCTGGCAATTCCTTCACTCCCAGAACGAACGCGTCTTTGGGCGCAGAAGGCCAGCTGCCTTCTTCAGCAATAGTGCAGCCGACAGCCTCATAGTCTTCAATCGCCACGCACCGATCTGCCGATTTTTCAACAGTTACATCATAGCCAGCGTCGATCAATGCCTTCGCATCTTTTGGCACCACAGCTACCCGATGTTCATTTGCTTTATGTTCCGTCCGGACCCAAATTTTTGTACTCACGAGATCTCCATCTCTTAACTGAAAGCATCGGGCGAGCCGATCAAAATTAATTTAGCGATTCACCATTCAACTGGCGACTTTACCCAATGCAATTTTCAATATCTACCCCAGAAATCAGTTGTTTTTATTCCGTGCATCTAACAAGAGAACGGGTACTCGCAAATTGCAATTTTTCTGACCAAATCGAACATTACCTCAAGAAAAATATAGTCTTCCCTTGAAATAAACCAACCGGTTGGTTATATGAGTGATATGAGTAAAGAAGAAACAAGCATACAAATATTAGATACAGCCATAGATTTGTTTTGGCGGGCAAGCTATCACGGCGTCAATATGAACGAGTTGAGCCGCGCAGCCAATTTGAATAAGGCTACTCTTTATCAGCATTTTTCGTCTAAAGAAAAACTGGCTGTCGCAGCAGTTGAGCGCGCAACCTTCCGTACGCAGACCTTTGTGTTTGATACCGCTTTTGAAGCCTCAACCGATCCAGTGCAACGCCTTAAAAATATTTATCAGAATGTCTTTCAGACGCATCGCTCAATATATGAGGCCGAAGATGTCTGCCTTGGGTGTCCGTTCGTAAATATCGGTGTGGAGTTGGCGACCACAAGCGAGGACGTTCGCAAAGCTGTCTTAAAAGGGTTTGGTGTATTCCAGGAATACTACGAACAAATCACTGACGACTACCGCGCCGCAAACGATAGCAACCCAACATCACAAAACAAAGAGATTGTGTCGGCCCTTTTGGCAAATATGAACGCCTGCCTGGTTGCCTCAAAACTAGAGAAAAGACCCGAAGCTATTTTGGACGGCTCTGCCCGAGCTGTGAATATTTTAAAACACTGGTGATTTTTTTTACTTTTCACAATAACCAACCGGTTGGTTATATTTAGGGAAATGATTGATGGAAACTGTAATTCAAAGCGTAACACTAAATACTTCGAAACAAGAAGCATGGAAAGTTCTTGCTGATTTTGGAAATGCCCACAAATATTTCAATGGCATAGAAAATGCGTATCTAATGACCGATCAACAAACTGGGGTTGGTACCGTTCGTCACTGCGATCTCCCCAGTATGATGGGGATGAAGCAATATATTGACGAGGAAATCACTGACTGGGTTGAGGGTGAAGAATTCACCTATGTAGTGACAAACACCGCGGCCCCCATAAAAGACGGCATTGCCAAATGGCGTGTTGAAGGTGATGAGACGCAAGCCACCATTCATGTTGACATCAGGTATCAGCCAAAGGGCCTTATGGGTCTCATGATGAGAGGCAAACTTCAAAAGGAATTCAATAAACAAATCCAAGCCGGATTAAACGACATTAAGATGCTTCTTGAAAATGCAGGAAAACTCGCCGCCTAAATTTGGCAAAAAAAAGCTACGCTGAGATTTCAGCGTAGCTTTAATTTTCAACTATCGTAGATCAGGCTTATTCGTCGCCCCAACCACTAACAGCTTTAACTTCAAGGAAGTCTTCCAAGCCCCAAACACCACCTTCACGGCCGTTTCCAGATTGCTTGTATCCGCCAAACGGTGCGCCTGCACCGCGAGCATTACCGTTCATTTCAACCATACCAGAGCGCAAACGGCGCGCCATGCGATTGGCTTTCTTTGTGTCAGTTGTCTGAACATAATTAGTCAAACCATACACAGTATCGTTCGCAATTTTCAGAGCTTCCTCTTCCGTATCGAAAGGAATGATGGAGAGCACGGGGCCAAAGATCTCTTCACGAGCGATGGTCATTTCATTGTTCACATCAGCAAACACAGTTGGGCGAACGAAGTAACCTTTTTCAAGACCTTCTGGACGTCCTGGACCGCCGGCGATCAATGTCGCACCTTCTTCAATACCCTTTTCGATGAGCGCTTGAATTTTATTAAATTGAAGTTCAGAGACAACAGGACCGATATGACGCCCCTCTTTTGAAGCCACATCAACAGTGGCGCTTTCAGCCGTTGCTGCTGCGATTTTGAGTGCTTCGTCATAAATTGGACGCTCAACAAGCATACGTGTTGGCGCATTACAAGATTGACCGGAATTCATAAGAACTTGCATGACACCGCGTTTGACAGCTTTCTCATCTGCATCAGCAAAGACCACATTCGCGCCTTTACCACCAAGTTCTAACGCAACACGTTTAACTGTGTCAGCAGCATTCTTTGAAATAGCAACGCCCGCACGTGTAGATCCTGTGAAGGAAATCATGTCGACGTCTTCATGGCCAGAAAGCTGTGTTCCAACGCCCATGCCATCACCATTTACCAGGTTAAACACACCTGCTGGGAAGCCAGCTTCATGTACCATCTCGGCAAATAACATTGAAGAAAGCGGTGCAATTTCAGATGGTTTCAACACAACTGTGCAGCCAACTGCCATTGCCGGAATAGCTTTCAGTGTGACTTGGTTCATTGGCCAGTTCCAAGGCGTGATCAGCCCGCAAACACCAATTGGCTCGCTCAAAATCCGATCATTAGGCGCATGTGAGCCCAACATCTTATCAAACTCGAACTTCTTAAAAGCACGAATGAAGTTGCGAATATGGAATGAGCCAGTGCCCGATTGCGCGGTTTTTGACATTGAAATAGGCGCGCCCATTTCCTTTGAAATCGCTTCGCCCATTTCAGCCATGCGAGATTCATAAATATCAGCCAGCTTTTCAATCAGAGCCAGACGCTCTTCTCTTGGTGTTTCGCTCCAACTGATAAAGGCAGATCTTGCTGCTGCAACGGCTGCATTAGTATCAGCTTCGCCGCCAATAGAAATAACCGCACAGGTTTCTTCAGTCGAAGGATCAATGACGTTCATGTCATTTGGTTGCGCCGGCGCAACCCATTCGCCATTGATATAAAAATTGCGTTTGTCTAACACGATGTTTCTCCCGTTTTTTTTAAGTCCACATGAAGCCATATAGCTGCGTGATTGGGGGCAATAAAAAAATCACGCATATGGCTCATGTCATTCAGAATTCTGCCGGCATTTTAGAACGCCAGTTCAATCTACCATACCTTTGCCTGTATGAGATCAGTTGTGCAAGGCAAAACTATGAGAATAAAACGAATTATTGCAATCATCATTATCTGAATTCCGTTTCCAGATCTCGCCCCATGTTTCTCTGTAAAAAATTTGCTTCAGGCAGCGAAACTTACTAGTGCCAAATTCACGTATATTAATTTTATCAAATGTAATTATTTGTAAATGAATAGGCCATAGGCTCCTTGGTTCATACTTCCGACCCTCAAGGAGAGAACAATGTCCGGCTCATTATTTGACCAAATTGGCGGCCAACCCGCAGTCGACGCAGCAGTAGATATTTTTTACCGTAAAGTTCTTACCGATAACAGTATTTCAGGTTTTTTCGAGGATACAGATATGGACGCCCAACGAGATAAGCAAAAATCATTTTTAACAATGGTTATGGGCGGTCCAAATAATTATTCAGGCCAAGATTTGCGCGCCGCCCATGCACCACTTGTTGAAAAAGGCTTGAACGAAAGCCATTTTATGGCTGTGGCAGGCCATCTCAGTGCAACACTTAAAGAGTTAAACGTCCCTGCAAACTTGATTGAAGAAATTATGAACATTGCGGGAGGAACCGCCGATGATGTTCTCAACCGGTAAATTCACTGGTCTCACTTAAATGAAAATTACCTATAAAAATTCGAAATACACGGCGTTCGCGGGGGAAACGGTTCTCGACACCTTACTTAGACATGAGGTTGCGGTTCCCTACTCATGTAAAGCCGGTGTATGCAACGTTTGTGTCATGGCTGGGGATCATCATGAACATTCAATCTCGGCAACAAACGGCTTAAAAAACACCCTGGTTCGGCAAGGGTATTTCAGATCCTGTCAGTCCATAACAAGCCAAGACATCACGCTTCAGGATGTGGAGAATGTAAGTCTCTTTTCAGCGGCATCTGTAATGGAGAAAGATTTTCTAGCGCCGGATGTCTGCCGAATACGCGTTAGGCCTGCTACAGATCTATTCTACCATGCAGGTCAATATTTAAATATCCGCATGCCCAATGGCGAAATCCGCAGTTACTCTCTCGCCAGCCTACCAACACAAGATGAGTATTTGGAATTTCATATCCGAAAAATGGAAAATGGCATTGTCAGTAACTGGCTTTTTGACGACCTCGACGTTGGTCAGAAGTTAGATATCCAAGGACCGTTTGGAGACTGCTTTTATTTGCCAGAAAATGAAAGCGGCGACATCCTAATGATTGGCACGGGAACGGGGCTTGCTCCCTTAGTTGGCATTTTGCGGGACGCCATAAGTTCCGGCCATAACGGTAGAATTCAGATTTACCACGGTGGACGTATTGAGCCCGACTTATATATGCACAAACCTTTGCTTGAGCTTTCAAACACATTCAAGAATTTTCAGTATTTTCCGTGTTTGTCCAAACCGTCAACTCCCCTTGAAGATACCATGTTTAACTCTTTGGCATCAGACTTGGCATTCTTCAATAATGATAATTTAAAAGGCTCTCTGGTTTACCTGTGTGGTTCTCCGCAAATGGTTACGACTGCCAAACGGAAAGCATACTTGCTCGGTGCTGACATGAAACAAATATACGTCGATCCATTTATAACAAAGAACCTACGTGAAGGTGAACTTGAGACAACCCTTCCCCTCAACATCGGGAACGATCGCCGAAACAGGCTGTAAACTTACGCGTTAAAAAAACCGCTCAACATCATCAATTGATGAGATAGGAAAATCAATGACCCCCCATGAAATTCAACTCGTCCAAAATAGTTTCAAATCAGTCGCCGCCATAAGCGAGAAAGCTGCAGAGCTGTTTTACGGTCGGCTATTTGAGTTGGATCCCTCCCTAAAACGATTATTTAAAGGCAATATGAAAGATCAGGGTAAAAAATTGATGGCGACCATCGGTGTCGCTGTCTCCAGCCTGACTAATCTTGAGAGGATTGTCCCGACAGTTCAAAAACTTGGAGCAAGTCACAAAAAATATGGCGTGGAGGACAAAGACTACGACACTGTAGCTGAAGCCCTTTTATGGACACTTGGTAAAGGTTTAGGCCCAGCTTTCACCCCAGAGGTAAAGGCTGCCTGGACTGAAACCTACACAATATTGGCAACAGTGATGAAAAACTCCGCTCATCAAGAAGATTTCAGAGACATTGCAAAAGGCTTTTTGGCGCAAGCGTTTCAACGACTACCAGAGCTTGAAAGGCAGGCTCAACTATAGTTTGGGTGCTCTCAATCAGAACATTTGCATCATATTAAAAGGGCTCACCATTCAATAGCTTGAGTGAAAAAAACTTTCGTCTAGAATGCGAAAATTATATGAGCCGTATTTTGAAGATCGAATATTTCTATGACTAAACCCCAACTGGGCTACGCGTGGCGCCCTGATATCTTTCTGTATTGCTACCTAACGGCAGCAGCACTCGCATTAAGTCTTGTATGGACACCTTCCAGTGACCTATGGGTCCGCGTTGATGAAGCGACTTACTACCTGTTTAATGGATCCTTAAACGCCGATCCATTTTGGGCAAAATTCTGGGGCTACTTAAACGTTCATGAAGCCAACTATGCGGCCGGTGCATTTATGGTTCTCATATTAGGCTGGTATTTTCTTTTCACTAAAGACGAAATACTCATTAAACGTCTTTCTGCTGTAACAGCCGTTGTTCTGATGGTTGGTCTAGGTGTAATTGTCGCCAAAACTGGTTTTCGCGACTTCGAGCGTTATAGCCCGTCACTGACCCTTACCCCCTTCGTTGATCTAAACCTTTTAGTTGATGGCATTCGAGCGAAAACCCAATCTCGCAACTCGTTTCCAGGCGATCACGGGGTTACCACTATAATATATTCGTCCCTTGTTATTCTGCTCCTCAAAAGTCGGTCGCTTGTGGTTCTTGCTACTCTTTTTGCCCTTGCGAACAACCTCCCAAGATTGTTCGGAGGCGCGCATTGGTTAAGTGATGTTATTGTGGGCGGCGGTGCCATATCGCTTGCAGTAGTTCCCTTCGCCCTTGGAACACCATTCCTTAAATTTATAGAAACTCTTGCAGAGCCAATACTTCGAAAACTAAAGACACTTTTTTGATTTAAAGCGGCAAACTCCGTTATTTAAGGGAGTTTGCCGAGTTATGGGCACTCAAATAGGCTAACAGTTTGTGTCAGTACAGTTCAACGAGTTGTTCTTTTTAGTCAAACCCTGAGTATCGGACAACATTCTCAATTGCTTCTCTCTCGCTTACCAAGGTGTTCTCAATGGCAGTCGTGTCTTCATACCCAAGTGCTAAACCGGACACGAGCACCTGATCTTCTGGAATATTCAAATGACGGAAGATGGGTTCTTGAAATGAAATCCATGCGGCTTGAGGGCAGGTATGCAGCCCTTCAGCGCGGGCTGCCAACATAATTGTTTGCATATAGAGGCCCGTATCAAACCAGCTACCACGTCCTAGATAGGCGTCTGTCGTAACAAAAATTCCAACTGGTGCGTCGAAAAAGGAAAAATTACGCTTGGCCTGACGGGCACCGCCTTCTCTGTCCCCTTTTTCAATCCCAAGCAATCCATACAACCCCCAACCGACGCCGCGGCGGCGATCTCTATGCTTGTCTTTCCAAACTTTGGGGTAATAATCATAATCTTCGTAGCTTGCGGCCTTCCCCTGATCAAACAGATCAGAAACATCGCTTACGATGGCATTCCTCACATCGCCTGTGCAGATATGTGTGTTCCAAGGTTGTGTATTGGTACCGCTGGGTGAGCGTTGTGCCATGTCCAGAATTCGCTCAACCTGGGATTTTGTAACAGGTTCATCTGTAAAAGCCCGCACTGATCTGCGAGAACGGATTGCTTCTTCAATTTTCATTTTTATACCCTTAAGTCCGGTGTTTTTTTTGCGCGATTATGGCAACTAATAGGTCGCGCGTAAAGTTTTTGACTGACGTTTCTGCAACCATATTTCTTTTTTTCAAATTATGCTTATACTTATTTCAGAAAATTGTTCCGATAACAGAAAAATACAACGGAATATGCACGGAGCTCAAAATGAAAAATAAACTTTGTGAAATGTTTGGCATCGACGTTCCCATCTTCGCCTTTTCTCATTGCAGAGACGTCGTCGTCGAAGTCTCAAAAGCCGGCGGAATGGGAGTCCTTGGAATGGCCCGCATGGATCCGGCCCGAGTCGAAGAAGAACTAAATTGGATCGACGCCCATATTGACGGCAAGCCATATGGTATCGATGTTTTGATGTCTGGAAACGTCGAAGATTCCGGCGATTTAAAGTTTGAACCTGAAAAGCTCATCCCCAAGGAGCATGTCGATTTTGTGAAAAACATGTTGGATAAGGCGGGCATCCCCCCTCTTCCAGCAGATGAAGAAGCCCAAATTATGCGGGATATTGTAAAGGGAATGAATTTCACACCGCGTGAGAGCCTTGCAATGATTGAAACGGCCATGCGCCACCCTATCAAACTGATTGTAAATGCACTTGGCACTCCGCCGGCAGAGTTAATCGCAACGGCTCATTCGAAAAATATAAAAATTGCCGCGCTGGCAGGCAAACCAAAGCACGCCCTTAAACACAAAGAAGCTGGCTGCGATTTTGTTATTGCAGTTGGCACCGAGGCGGGCGGTCATACTGGGGATGTCTCCTCCATGGTTCTATGGCCGCAAATCGCCGACGCGGTTGCACCAATGCCCGTGCTTGGCGGCGGCGGTGTGGGGCGCGGCAAACAAATGGCTGCAGCCATGGTTCTGGGCTGTGAAGGCGTGTGGTGCGGCTCCATCTGGCTTAAAACAGTGCAGAGTGAAGTCCCCCCAGAAATAAAACAAAAAATGTTCGAAGCAGAAGCAAGCGACGCCATTCTAACCCGCACCGTTACAGGGAAACCTTGCCGAACATTACGCAATAAATTCAGCGAAGCATGGGATGAGCCAGGCGCACCTGACGTATTGCCCGCCCCCAAACAGAATTACCTATGGTGGCAACAGGGCCGTACAAGGGTTGAAAGGGTCAGAGCGAAGGATTATCTAACGTATCCAGTCGGACAAATAGTCGGTGACATGACAGAAGAAATTAGCGTTAAGGAAGTTGTTTATGAATTCATAAATGAGTTGCTCGAGGCTGAGGAGAGACTTAAAACCCAACTGGGCAGTGAATAATAATAAGTAATACAGACTTAAAGGAATATGTAATGGATGCGCAGATAGTTGGTTGGGGACACACCCCTTTCGGGCGTCATAAAGAGAAGACTCTTGAAGACCTAATACTTGAGGTAGCAAAAGAAGCTATCGAACATGCAGGTATTACGCCCGCTGATATAGACAGCATCTGGCTTGGGAACTTTAACTCTGGAATGGTTCCCGACAGTTTTGCATCCTCCCTCGTCCTCGGGCTTGACGATAGTTTACGTTTCAAACCTGCAACAAGGCTCGAAAACGCATGTGCTTCAGGCTCTGCCGCTGTTTATGCCGCTCGGGATTCCATTAGATCAGGCGCATCGAAAATCACCTTAGTCATCGGCGCTGAAAAAATGACGGAACTGGATACGGCAGGTGTCACCAAAGCGCTTGCCGGTGCTTCTTATCAAAAAGAAGAAGCCCATTTGTCATTCCCGGCTGTATTTGGACAGTTTGCTAGTGCTTATTTCGATGCCTACGGTGATCATTCGAAAACGCTTGCCAAAATTGCTCAAAAAAATCACATCAATGCAGTGAACAATCCATTAGCACATATGCGCCGCGCATTTGAGTTTGATTTCTACAATGAAGTTAGCAATAAAAATCCTCAAATAGCCCCTCCTCTCAGACTAACTGACTGCTCTCTTATCAGTGATGGTGCTGCGGCCCTTATTATGGTGTCAGACGAAGTTGCAGATGATTTCGAGCACCAAATTGCTTTCAAATCTGCCGTGCATGTCAACGACTTCTTACCCATGTCAAAGCGTAAACCGCTTGAATTTGAAGGTCCTCGTGAAGCCTTTTCCAGAGCCTTTAGCGCCGCGGGCATTACGGCAAACGATTTGGACTTTGCCGAGGTTCACGACTGCTTCACCATAGCAGAGCTCTTGATATATGAAGCTATGGGCTTGGCGAAACAAGGCCAAGGCGCATCGCTACTAGAAGACGGCACCGTTATGGCTGACGGAAGACTGCCAATCAACCTCTCTGGAGGTCTAAAAGCAAAAGGGCATCCTGTTGGTGCAACAGGCGTGTCTATGCATGTCATGGCCGCAAAACAGCTGACCGGCACAGCTGGCGATATCCAAAAAGCGGGAGCCGAACTCGGCTGCGTCTTCAATATGGGCGGATCAGGTGTGGCAAACTATTGCAGCATTCTCGAACTCGCTAAGTAAAATAAAATCTGGTGAGAGGTTAGCGCCTCTCACCACTTTACAGCAAACCCACTGTAAATTTTTGGCGCGATTATCATAACGCCTTTAGTTAAATTCCCATATTTTACCAAGATTGCTACACCCAATTAATGGAGGCAGTCTTGCTTTATATCAATGATAAACAGGTTGAAATCCCTGACGAACTATCCAACACTCCGCTTGTTCAGTTTCTACGCGATTATCTGGATTTAACAGGCACAAAATTTGGCTGTGGCAAAGGTTTGTGCGGTGCATGTACTGTTCATGTAAATGGATCCGCAGCAAGGTCCTGCCAGCTGATTTTAAAAGATCTCACGGCAGCCCGTATAACCACGATTGAAGGGCTCAAAAACCCAGATAGAACAGATGCTCTCCACCCTGTCCAAGACGCTTGGATTAAAGAAGCAGTTCCCCAATGCGGCTATTGCCAGCCGGGCCAAATCATGTCGGCCACAGCGCTGCTAATAGTAAACCCAAAACCAACCGATGCCGAAATTTCGGAAGCCATGTCCGGAAATCTCTGCCGATGCGGGACATACCCCCGAATTCGAAAAGCTATTCATACAGCTGCGGGAGGGCAACTTCATGACAAATAACAAATCCCTGAAGCAAATCTCTCGAAGAAAATTCCTCGTCAACACAGGATGGGCCGCAGCCGGCGTTACTCTTTTATCGTCGTGCCAATCCTTGCTGCCAGCTTTCCCCTCGACATCATCTCCAGAGCCAGAGGATAGTCTTTTGTGGGTGCAGATCCTGCCATCTGGGGAAATACGATTTTTGTGCCCCCGCATGGAAATGGGACAAGGCGCTGCGGTTGGCCTTACCCAAATCGTAGCGACAGAGCTGAAGGTCGATCAAGCGCATATTCAGTGTCAAACACCCTCAACCAACGATCTTCCCCGCTTTAAACTCACTGTTGG
>JBALWO010000093.1:0-7240 GCA_036960775.1 Pseudomonas marincola
GATTTTTTAGGTTTATCGTCAGAGGAGCGATCATCGCGCTTTTCATAGGATTTTTTCGGTCTATCATCAGACGACCGGTCATCGCGTTTCTCGAAACGTTTCTTCGGTTTATCATCAAATGAGCGATCATCGCGTTTTTCAGCGCGATCTTGCGGCGATGTATCTTCTTCAGTATGACGGGACTTGTTTTCGAATTCTCTTCTTGGGCCTGGGCCCCGGCGACCATCACGATCACCGCCGCGTCCACCGCGATCGCCACGTTCACCGCCACGGCCTCCACGATCACCGCGTTCACCACCACGACCACCGCGATCGCCACGATCTCCACGATCTCCACGTTCACCGCCTCGATCTCCACGTTCACTGCGGCGAGGTCCTCTTTCAGAGCGACCTTCACTGATCGCTGTTGGGATTCCGTCAAGACGTTGAATCTCGACAGTTTTTTCCATCTTACGGCTTGGGCCAACGGCTTCAAGGAATTGGTCTACACAACTGGGTTCCAATTCAACGTAAGTGATTTCTTCTTGAATTTTAATGGACCCAATTTCATTTTTGGTAATACGGCCTGAACGACATAGCATTGGTAAGAGCCAACGAGGTTCTGCTGTATGCTTGCGGCCAACGGACAATGAAAACCAAACGCCATTTTTGAAATCATCGCGTTCGCGCGGGGCGCGTTCATTAGGAGCTGCGTCTATTAATTCTTCAGCCGCTGGTTTCGCTGTATGTTGCAAACGAACGAGGGCCGCAGCAACTTGCTCTGCGCTATGTTTTTCAAGCAATTCTGCAATGAAAGCTTTTTCATCTTCTTGAATAGGCTCAATTAGAGCTGGATCAGATAGGAAACGTTCCCGGTCGCGGACAATAATTTCTTCTAATGATGGCGGCTTAGCCCAAACGGCTTTAACTTTAGCGCCGCTCAACAGGCGTTCTGTTTTTTTGCGCCAGTTATGTGGCACAATCAGGACACTTGTTCCCTTGCGGCCAGCACGTCCTGTCCGGCCACTTCTATGAAGAAGGGGCTCGGATCCGCGAGGCAGATCAGCATGGATCACAAGTTCTAGATTTGGAAGGTCAATACCACGGGCGGCAACGTCGGTTGCAACGCAAACACGTGCCCGGCCATCCCGCATGGATTGCAATGCATGGGTCCGTTCGTTCTGGCTCAATTCACCAGATAGGGCCACAACAGAGAAACCTCGATTGTTCAGGCGGCTGGTGAGCTGATTGACGATGGCACGTGTATTACAGAATACGATGGCGTTTTTCGCATCGAAATACCGCAGGACATTGATGATGGCATTCTGGCGGTCATTCGGGGCAACCGTCAGGGCGCGATACTCAATATCGGAATGTTGTTTATTCTCGGCTGCTGTACTGATCCGAATGGCGTCACGTTGGTATCTTTTAGCAAGGCTGGCAATTGTACGAGGTACCGTTGCCGAGAAGAGAAGCGTTCTCCGAGTTGACGGAGATGTCTCTAGAATATATTCCAAATCATCGCGGAAGCCCATATCGAGCATTTCGTCGGCTTCATCCAACACAGCGCATTTAAGTTTGCTTGTATCAAGTGAGCCGCGTTCAATATGGTCGCGCAAACGTCCAGGTGTACCAACCACAATATGGACACCGCGTTCAAGTGTTCGCCGTTCAGTTCGGATATCCATTCCGCCCACACAGGACGCAACAGAAGCACCGGTCATTTCGTAAAGCCATTCAAGCTCACTTTTAACCTGCAGCGCCAATTCGCGCGTTGGCGCAATGACAAGCGCTAGCGGGGCACCAGCTGAGGTGAAGCGATCTTTGCCTTCAAGCAACGTTGGCGCTATGGCAAGACCAAAGGCAACTGTTTTACCAGAACCAGTCTGTGCGGATACCAAGGCATCGGCAGTTTCAAGCTCTGGCGCCAGCATGGCGGTTTGAACAGGCGTTAAAACGGTATAGCCACGTTTTTCCAACGCAGCAGCGAGTGAAGGTGTAACACCATCGATTTGGGACATAATATATCTTTCGGAACGCAGGTTGTCTTGTCCTGAATACGGTTCTTTAATCTTCAGGAGGTGCCACAAGTAATCAAATACAGTGGCGCGTCGCAAGTTGGGTGTGTTCTAATGCCTGTATTGCATAATGTAAAGGTTTAGTCTTGATGAATAGTCAAAAGACATTTTATGTTAAAATAGGGCAGTAAATTAAAATAAATACGGCTTTGTTTGCCGGTAGGGATTTAAAATAATGAAAGTATTGGTAATTGGCGGTGCAACAATTGACGTTATCACCTCCATCGACCCAGAAAATATTGAATGCATTACCATGAGTAATGCAACAAATTCCTACTTGATGATGGAGCAGGGTAAGAAAGTCGAAGCGAGCCGTATTGACACCCAGATTGGCGGAGGTGCTACCAATGCGTCCGTTGCAATGTCCCGCATGGGGGCCGATGTTTCCTGTGTTTTGAAGCTTGGCGATGACATTGATGCTGAACGTGTTCTTTCGCGATTACAGGAAGAGGGTGTACAGACAGATTTTGTAACGAAACATCCAACGGAACAAACCGGAAAATCAGTTATTGTGTCCTCGCATGATCGAAATAGCGGTGTGTTTGTGAACCGGGGGGCCAATACAAAGCTACGTCTTAATGATTTGAATGATAAAATGTTTGAGGGTGTGGATCTGGTTTATATCTCCCCTTTGAGTTCTCAATCGGCAGATATTTTTCCTGAAATTGTGAAGCTTGCTAAAAATGCGGGCGCTTTTGTCGCCTGTAATCTTGGTATTCGTCAAATTCGCTTGCGAAAAGAACGGGTGCAGGAAGCTTTGAAATCTGTTGATCTCGTCGCCATCAATGAGGCAGAAGCAGCTGCACTTGCAGAAGGATATGTTTCTGTCCTTCAAGCCAAAGAGGCAACGGATAATTCCCTGCCAGAGCTGTTAAGGGACGGGCTTGGACCTGTTGACGCGAGGACTTCATTGTCTGGGCTTGCGGCACGGGTCCATAAAACGGGATGCCAGTATCTTGTTGTGACAAACGGCGCTGAAGGCGCTTATATTTGCGAAGGCGCAGATATTCATTTCTGTCCGTCTTTTCCTTGCGAGGTGAAAACCACTATTGGCGCGGGGGATGCGTATAACACAACAGTGGCTTACTCATTGGCTCTTGGCCTGCCTTTTGAAAAGGCATTGCAAAATGCGTCAGTAAATGCCGCATCTGTCGCGAGTTGTATCGATACCCAAAGTGGTTTGCTGAATGCCGCAGAATTGGAAAAACGTCTCTCGAACGCGAAAGACTTCAAAGTTCTGTCTTTCCCAAATGATGATGAGGAATTGGTCTAACTGACAGTGTTAGCGGGTAAATCTAATAAAGGAATATATCATTGAGCGTATCTGGTGTTCTGGTTGCGGTTTCCGTGTTTTATTTTAGTTTACTCGCTGCCTTGTTTATCGGGCAGCGCTCTTTTTTATATCACCCCGATACCAATCTTGAGGCTCCGGCCCGGTACGGTGTGCCACAATTTCAAATCCTGACAGATGAAAACCGCGAAAACTTGGCCCACTGGTATGGCGCGCCGTCCAACAAGGGTTTCCCGGTTATTGTCTTGTTTCACGGAAATGCAGGGCATGTGGGATACCGGGCGTATAAAGCCAAGATTTTCATGGAGCAGGGATATGGGGTGCTTCTTGCAGGCTACAGTGGGTTTGGCGCCAATGCAGGATCCCCATCGGAACAGAGTTTGTATTCTGATGGCCGGTCTGCCTTGAATGTGCTGGAAGAGGCAGGCATAGATCAAAAGGCGGTTATTCTATACGGAGAATCTTTAGGTACCGGGATCGCGGTTCAAATGGCATTGGAAGGGTATGGACGTGCCCTCATTCTGGAAGCGTCTTACAGTTCCATGGTTGATGTCGCTTTTCATCATTACCCCATATTTCCTGTAAGTTTATTGCTAAAAGATCAATTTAAGTCTGCGGATAAGATTGCGCAGATCGTTTTGCCAAAATTATTCATTCACGGGAGCCAAGATACGGTGATTCCTGTTAAATATGGTGAGCGGCTTTATAAAAATGCTGCGGAACCAAAGCAGTGGCATCAAATAGAGACCGCGGGCCACAATGATTTATATGAGCATGGAGCCGCAGGCGAAATTTTGAAATTTCTTAAGGGCCTTAACTAAAATTACGCCTGCGATATTGTCGTTTACCTAATGCGCTTAAATAGACACGTCACCTTGCAACAGTTTTTGAGCGATGGTTTTATTGAGAATTTCATTGGATCCATCAGCAATATTAATAATGCGCAAATATTGCCACGCCTCCGCCAAACCAACTTCGTTGGTCAGTCCCATGGCACCATGAGCTTGTATAGCACGGTCAATGGCACGTAATCCCACCTGCACAGAGTACACTTTGGTCATGGAAAGCTCTTTTACCGCAGGATACCCTTGGTCCAACAGTTTTGTCGAATTTAAACCCATCAAGTGAGCTGCGTGCAATTCAGTGGCGGCTTCTGCGAGCGGAAATGAAACACCTTGGTACTCAGCAATTGGTTTGCCAAAGGCCTCGCGGGTTTTTGCATATTCAAGGGCAAGTTCTAATGACCAGCGTCCCAGTCCAACTGATCTAGCTGAATTATAAATACGGCCCAAGGAGACTCCATAAAGGGCCGCAGAAAAACCGTTGTGAAGTTCACCAACAAGTTGCCATGGCTCTACTCGTAAATCTTCAAAACGAAGTTCGGCTTCATCGCCGCCAATATGTCCAAATAATTTAACAACGCGTTGCATCTCGAAACCCGGTGCATCTGTTGGGACAAGAAACGCTGAAATGCCGCCCTTCTTGGCTGCGGCTCTTTCTGTGTCGGTTATGGCAAATAAAATGCAGTAGTCGGCAATGGGGCCATTGGAAATCCAGATCTTACGGCCATCAATAAGCCACCCGTCACCATCTGGGCGAGCCCGGGTTTTGAGCATGGTCGCATCAGATCCTGCACCGGGTTCTGATAGTGCAAAACACATGGACTTTTCGCCGGTCATAAGAGGCGGCAAAATTTCTTCACGGGCCCGGTCAGTTACTTTTTCAAGTAATCGGCTGGGGCCAAATGCCCAATGAGATAGGGCGTATAACATCATCCAGTTTTTGGGGCCGCAGGTGTGGAATAATTCTTCCCAACATGCGTAATAGGCCTGCATCCCTTGCCCGCCACCGCCCAGGGGTTCTGGAACGCACATGTGGTAGTAGCCGGCTTCGGCTGATGCCATACGAATTTCTGTTATCAGTTTTCGAACGGGCGCCGATAGTCTTCCGTCTTCGTCATATTTTAAGCGAGGATTTTCAAGGAGTTCTTGATTGTCAGCGTGGCGCGAGATGACTTCGGTTTTAGCGAATGCACGGATGCCTTCTCTAATTTGGTCGACATCTTCAGGTAAATCAAATGCTATTGCGGTCATTTTGTTTCTCCGTTTTCCGGATGTGATTATTTTTTGCCGGTTGACGCTATCATGCACGGTGCTGAAATTCTACCGCGCAAATCTCATTGTTTTTTCTCATTTTTGAAAAGAGTCAGATATTTTCGAAAGTTGTTGCAATTGCGAATGATTATTAATATTAATTATGAAAGGCTGAGTTCCATCCCGTAACGGGATTTATGAATTTAATTTGGAGATCGTTTAGATGAAGACCACGAAGAAGGTTATTGCTGTCACTTGCAGCGCTATACTGTGTGCAGCAGTGCCATTTTCTGCCAATGCAGGATCAGAAAAAACGGTAACGCAGAGCGGTGTTACAACAACATATGCAAATATTGCAGAAGCGGTTTTCGAAGATTCTCTGATTTCAGCTGACGCTCTCAAAGCTAGTATCGAAACGCTGGTAAAAACCCCATCAGTCGCAACATTGCATGCTGCCCGGACCTCATGGATCGCTGCCCGCGCGCCGTATCAACAAAGCGAAGTCTACCGATTTGGAAACTCATTGGTTGATGACTGGGAAGGTAAAGTAAACGCATGGCCGCTTGACGAAGGTCTTATTGACTATGTGGACGGATCTTACGGAAAACAGTCAGATGAAAATACGCTGTACACGGTGAATGTTATTGCGAATAAAACTTTGACTGTGAGCGGCAAGAAAGTTGATGCCACTCATATTACACCAAAGCTATTGTCCGAAACTTTGCATGAAGCCGAAGAAGTCGAAGCCAATGTTGCAACGGGTTATCACGCTATTGAATTTTTGCTTTGGGGGCAGGATTTAAACGGCACCGGTGCTGGTGCTGGAAACCGTCCATACACAGACTTTGATGTTAAAAATTGTACTGGTGGTAATTGCGATCGCCGCGCCCAATATTTGATGTCTGCAACAGATCTGCTGATCTCTGATTTGAAAGATATGCTGGCAATGTGGCGGCAAGGGGGAGAGGCAAGAGCCGCTGTGACGTCTAATCCAAAAAGCGGTGTTATGAGTATTCTTTCTGGAATGGGCTCTCTGTCGTACGGGGAACTTGCAGGCGAACGGATGAAGCTCGGCCTGCTTTTGAAAGATCCAGAAGAAGAACATGATTGCTTCTCAGACAACACTCATAATTCTCATTATTTCGATCAAATCGGTATTCGGAATGTCTATACAGGGCATTACCGTCGTTTGGATGGATCCATTGTGGACGGCCCGTCACTATCTGATTTAGTGGCTGCAAAAGATGCGAAAGTGGATCAAGAACTTTCAGCTAAGTTAGATGAGACAGTTTCATTCATGTCCATCTTGAAAGCCCGCGCCGAAAGCATTGAAGCCTACGATCAAATGATCGGCGAAGGTAACGCAGAAGGTAACGCTGTTGTCCAGACGGCAATTGACGGCCTTATTAACCAGACGCGCTCAATTGAGCGGGCGGTTAAAGTTCTCGGGATTGGTGATATCGAAATTGAAGGCTCTGATAGCTTGGACAAACCAAAAGCAGTCTTTCAATAATCTGAATTAATGACGGCAAGTCGGGAAGAATAGATCTTCCTGACTTGCTTCTCTAAAAAAGTGGTCGAGCTAATGTTACAAAAACCGGGAAAAATAGGCATGCTGTGTGTTATCGCATGGGCGTTGTCAGTGTCAGGATTAGAGGCACAGAAAGTGTCAGTCAGCCGAGACGATTTAAGTGAAAAAGATGTGAAGCGGGTCAATAACGTAACGCGGTTTGCAACGGATTTCGTGACAGCTGAGCAGTTTGAAGTCATGTCAGGTGGCGGTGCCACTTCTACGGCTA
>JBALWO010000094.1:0-7172 GCA_036960775.1 Pseudomonas marincola
GTTTTAAAATTTACGGTTGGTATCTGACGACCTTCGATATTTTCAAGCATTTAGTGTCTCCGAACGCTGTAATTGAATTTCTCACTTTATATAAGGAGGAGGTGCCATTTTTGCAAATACTTTTTAGAATTATTAAAAACTATTACATAGTAAATCAAAAAATGAGTGATTAGTCATAAAAAAAGCAGCTGAAGATCAGCCGCCGCTCGTAATCTTAAGTAAGATTATCGTACGAATATGCGATTATCGTACGAATATGTGAACTTCATTTGCGGCAACTTGTGTATTCGAAGTTGCTGACAGGTTTACTCGAGACGCCGGCAATCCCATATTCGTAAGGGACCGAAGTACTTTTTCCGCATTGCGGGCTGACTGTGCCTGGTTCGCAGCAACATCTCCCTGCAGCGGTGAAATAGAGACGACATCAAAACTTGATTGAGGGCGTTGCTGCATGGTTTGGCTAACCGCTTCATATAATGCCTGTTCATAGGCCACATCTTCTCTGTCGAAGCGAATGATAACCAATGCATTTGAGCCACCAGTTACCGGGTCGGACACCGAGGAGGTTTTCAAATAGTTTCTACTTCCCGCGCTGCCTAGAAAGCCACCATTTTTTATGGCATCGGAAAGATTGGTCAGGTTCGCCCGTTCAGCGCCTACATAGGAAGTCTGTCGGGTAATGTCTCCTGAAAGCTGGCTTAGAAGCCGGTTAGCAATCACCGAGGTTCTGCTTGCTTCATCTTCCAGTACCGTCAGTTGCCGATGATCTTCCTCGATTGCGCCACTGAGTTCGAAAGTAGATTTCGTTGAATCGAGTAAATACCCCGCTTCGTTGGCATCTGCTGAAACATTATTCGCCAGACCATTCATCTGCGAAACATCGTCTGCAATTTTTTCGAGGCCTTTTTGCGCGTCATTCCACTGGTTTATGAGAATCGGGTTGCCTTTAGTTGTCCCAATTTGCAGACGCGCATTTATTGCTGCCATCGTACCGTGATACTGCTGCGAATTTGCGGCTGTTGCTGCTTGAAGCTCTTCAAATTGTGCGCTGTGCTGATTAATACGTTGTTGCAATCCCGCCAATTCTCCGCGAAGCCCTTCAACGCGTTCACCAACTACGGTCCCTGTGCTGGGCGCAGACGTTATTGCGGGAAGCTGAAAGCGACTGGCCTTTTCCGCCATAGCGGGGGCGGCGGCAGTCGTTGTTAGTGTCGGATCAGGATTACCTTCTGCATCGGACGGAGCAATAGCTACACCGGTTGCTGAAGTCGCGGGAGTTTCATCTCCCGTAAGCGGCGGAAGTAACTTGTCGTCGACAAAAGAACAGCTGGCAAGCAGCAAAATAGCGCTAACCGTCAGGGGTCGGGTAATGTTGAATTTCATAGTTGTAAAACACTCTTTGTTTCTATGCTCGCAAGCACCCGCGGTAGGGCCGCGAAGTCTCGCTTCCATATATCCCGATTAAATAAATCGGGTGCCAGATACTAGCCAATGTCGAGCGTGGCGACAAGAACCGATTTTCCAACAACTATTTCTACTTTTTTCGTTTAATCGCTTGCATTGGGGAACCCTTTTGATTAATTTCCCGATCCTTGGAGGCGCGGCAGTTGTCGCTCACTCTGTTGTTAGGCAAAATAGCCTGCATTGCGCACCGGTAGCTCAGCTGGATAGAGCACTAGACTACGAATCTAGGGGTCGGGAGTTCGAATCTTCCCCGGTGCGCCATTTTCTCTCAAATTATTTTGATAACACCGTGTCGGTTTCGTCGGGGTCTTGCCATAATTAGTTCTATATTGACATAAAACAGTAATCTACGTTCTTTATGCAGATTACATATATGAAAAATCGATACTTAATAGATTTTAAAAATTAATTTTGCAGGAGCGCAGAATGCGTAAACCAAAATCTGAAGAAATTTCGTTTGATGAATTTGATGAAATCAACAATCCACCGCCGGCTACGACAGACTTTGGGGCCATTGCCGAGATCGTATTGTCTCGACGGCGTTTTCTAGGTAGTGGTGTTGCATTCGGGGCTTCTGCATTTGTCTTGGGATCTACGGCCCTCACTCCCTTCTCTGCACACGCAGAAAGTCGATTGACCTTCAAGCAGGTGCCGGCAAATTCTCTTGATACTGTGACAGTGCCTGACGGGTATAGTTGGCATGTGGTGACGAAGTGGGGCGATCCGCTTTGGTCCGATGGTGCGGACTTCGATTCGGTGAGCCGTGGTACAGCGGCAAGCCAAATAAAAGCGGTGGGTGACAACAACGATGGAATGATGTTGTTCACGCATGGCGATAAAAATATTCTCGCATTCAACAATGAGTTTGTGAGTCGAAGTATCATTTACGGAAATCGTGAAAGCAAACGCCCGGAAAATGCGGATGACGTAAATAAAGGCAAAGCAGGTCATGGCGTAACGATTGCCGAGTTGGCGTTTACTGGTGGTGTCTGGAACATTGTAAAAGACAGCCCTTACAATCGTCGGATCACGGCAGATACGCCTATGGAAATTACCGGCCCGGCACGTGGTCATAACCTGATGAAAACCACGATAGACCCTGAGGGAGTTCTGGCTAAAGGAACGTGGAACAATTGCGGAAACGGACAAACACCGTGGGGCACTTACTTAACATGTGAAGAAAATTTCAACGGCTATTTTTCCAGTAGTGATGAAAATAATAAACCATCTGCTGAACTGGCTCGATATAGCATCGGTAATAAAGATTGGGGTTACGCTTGGGCGACTGTGGACGAACGGTTTGACATCAGCAAGCACCCGACTGAGCCTAACAGGTTCGGTTATATAGTTGAAATTGATCCTTTCGATCCGACCTCTACACCAAAAAAGCGGACGGCCCTCGGACGCTTTAAACATGAAAACGCTGAATTGGCTCTGGGAAACAACGGTCAGATCGTTGTCTACCTCGGAGATGATGAGCGCGGCGAGTTTCTTTATAAATTTGTCAGTAAAAACCAATTCAAGGAAGGCGGAGATAATAAAGATCTTCTTGAAGAAGGTACCTTGTATGCTGCGAAGTTCACTGATGATATGCGCGGTAAATGGTTACCCCTGACGCCAGAATCAACGGGAATGAAATCGCAAGCAGAGATTAGCGTTTTGACGCGTCTTGCTGCTTCAACAGTAGGCGCGACCACTATGGACAGACCTGAATGGGTTGCAGCACATCCATCAAAGGCTGAAGTCTATGTGGCGCTAACGAATAACAAAAACAGAGGCAATAAACCCAATAAAGGCGGCGATGAAACGCCAGTTGGCGGTCCAAACCCTCGAGCAGCAAATAATTACGGTCAAATTGTCCGGTGGCGCCCGGATAATGGTGATCACTTATCACATGAATTTGAGTGGGACCTTTTTGTCGTAGCAGGCAATCCGACTGTTCACAAAGACGCTTATGCGGGCTCAAAAAATATCAATGCAGGCAACATGTTCAATGCGCCGGACGGCTTGAAATTTGATTCGAAAGGCCTTCTGTGGATCCAGACTGATGGCAAGTATTCAAACAAAGGGGACTTTGCCGGAATGGGAAACAACCAGATGCTGGTGGGCGATCCCGAAACAGGGGAGATCCGCCGCTTTATGGTAGGGCCTAACGAATGCGAAGTGACCGGTGTTACCTGGAGCGCAGATCGTAAGACCATGTTTATTGGAATTCAGCATCCCGGTGCAAAAGGCGGTGGTCATTACCCTGAAGGTGGACAATCTGTTCCAAGATCAACCATCATCGGCATCATGCGAGATGATGGCGCGGTTATGGGATAAGAATTTCTAGATGAGTTTTGGTCAGGGTAATCCTGACCAAAAGCTGACTAAATGCTATTGAAATCTCCGCTACGACCTTTGCCTGCAGCAAATCGGGCAGCGCCGGCTTGTGTTTCCTTGGCTAGTGGTTCCAACCCGCCTATTGCCTCATTTACTAACGCGGCGGGCAAACCCATATTCCATTGTTGATGCGCAGACATCCGGTCGGCACGCATACAAAGTTGTGGAAATTTAGCTATTTCACGGGCCAGTTCGAGAGCTACGTCCAATGCTTGCCCCGCAGCCGTTTTACGATTAGCCAAGCCAAATTCGTAAGCTTCTTGAACTTTGACGGGTCTACCCGTCAGGACCATATCCATGGCTCTGCTTTGCCCGATAAGACGAGGAAGACGAACCGTACCTCCGTCGATGAGAGGGACGCCCCAGCGGCGGCAAAATACGCCGAAGATAGCGGTTTCTGACGCGACGCGAAGGTCGCACCAAAGCGCTAATTCTAAGCCGCCGGCAACGGCATGGCCTTCGACCGCCGCAATTACCGGCTTTGATAAAAGCATTCTTGTGGGCCCCATTGGCCCTTCGCTATTTGGATCATGACCGATGTCAGGGCCGCTTTTTGCAGCAACTTTTAAGTCAAAGCCGGCACAGAATGTCCCCTCCGCACCCGTTAAAATGGCAACAGATTGTTCGTTGTCTTCGTCAAAAGCCTTAAATGCTGTCCTCAATTCCTCCGCAGTTTCCGGGTCGACAGCATTGCGAGCATCCGGGCGATTTAGTGTGATAATCGTAATGGGGCCGTTATAGTCGATAATCAAAGCCATATTATTTCTTCCTTAAATTGAGCATTAATACAGTCGAACAGTTCGGAAAATTGCGTTGAGTTCTCAAGAGCTGTTCAATTCCTGAAATGGCACTATATGAGTTCTAGTATATCTGAAGAAAGGGCGATGCGTGGGATCTGTTGGTGAAATAATTAAAGTTCAGGACAAAATGCAACAGAATTATGTCTATGAATTAGTGGCACCCGTTGGCAAGAATTTTGATGAAAGTTTTCAGCCGGTTTTTACACCTAAGCAAATGCTGGAAATGGGAGTATTCGAAGGAAAATACTGTAATGATTGCACGGATGAATTTCCGGTCGACTGGTTTGATAAAGCTAAAATCAGTAATATTCCGGATGTAACGTTAAACTATTTTGGCATAAAAAGCCGACAGTCGCTGTCCGTCTGGAACGAAAAAGGATGGATATATGGACCTGACCCTCGAGGATGGTTTCAATGGTATTGTCGATATTTTCTGGGACGCCGAATTGATGAACTAGACAAGATTCAAATCAGGCGTTGGCGTGCCTTCAATCGACATGCCGGGCAAATTAGGGCTAACTGTGAACCTGGCAATATTTTCTGCCGTCGCCGACAACGACAAGGTCTTTTACAATGGTCATATGATCCTTTGATTTAGTTTCTTTTGAACTCTCGTCTGGAAATGTAAACACCGCTTGCGATTACTATCGTGATCCCGATCCACGTCCAGAGATCTGGGAATTGGCCGAAAACGATTAGACCGAAGACACTTGCGCTGACGATCTCTGCATAGGTAAAAGGTGCAAGCATTGGCATTTCGCCCAATTCAAAAGCTTTGATAATCAGATAGTGACTCACAGTTCCCAGGGCTCCCATGGCCAGCATAAGTAGCCAACCAGTCAAGTCGGGGGAGGACCAATAAAAAGGGACGACAGCGGACATTATCGCCGTTCCAAAGATCGCGGTTACAAGCAATGTAACCAGGGGTGGGCTCGATTTGGCGAGCTTACGCGTGTAAAGTAAATAAAGGGCGTAAAGGACTGCAGAAGCAAGTGCCAAAGCGTATCCCCAGCTGATACCCTGGATATCTGGACGCAAGATTACAAGAGCGCCTGCAAACCCGATAAAAACAGCAGTCCATCTCCGCCGGCCCACTTTTTCTTTGAGAATAAAAGGTGAGAGGGCCGTCATAATCAAAGGCGCTACAAAGAATACGGCCTTCCCATTCGCCAGGGGAATAAGGGCAAGAGCTGCAAAAAATAAAAACGTATCGCCCAGCAAGAAAGCGGCGCGAACTATTTGCAGTTTAAAGTTCTTCGGTATGGAGAATTCGATCTGATTGCTCATAGCCAACAGCGGGATGAGTGTCAGAAAATGAAAGGCGTAGCGGGCCCAAACAACTTGGACCACGTCAAAGCTTTGTGTTAGCAGTTTGGCTGTGCCGTCCATAACTGGAACCAAAAGCATGGCGATCACCATAAAAGAGATAGCGAGCGCGGGCTTTTGACTACCAGTCACGTTTGAAGGCTAGCGCGCTTGCTGGATCGCATCCCACACTTTCTGAGGTGTGGCAGGCATATCTAGATGGTCAACGCCAAGTTCTTCTAGGCCATTCAATGCTGCGTTGATAATCGCTGGCGGGGCGGCGATGCAACCGGCTTCTCCACAACCTTTAACACCCATCGGATTCATGGTGCAGGGAATTTCAATTGTCTCGTAAGTAAGGTCCAGCGGAATATTATCGGCCCGCGGCATACCGTAATCCATATAGGACCCGGTAAGAAGCTGTCCATCTTCGCTATAAACGGTGTTTTCAGTTAGTGCTTGCCCAATTCCTTGGCCGACACCACCAATCACTTGGTGCCTCACTAACGCCGGATTCACGATGGTGCCAAAATCGTCGACGATAACATAGCGCACAACATCTGTTGTGCCTGTATGTTCATCAATCTCAACTTCGGCGATATGGCACCCATTTGGATAGGTGAAAGCTTCCAGCGTGATACTGGCTTCTGAATCCAATCCTTCGGCCAAGTTCTCTGGCAGTTGTCCCAACCCACGTGCCCGGGCCGCAACTTCCAGTATGCTTATCTTCCTGTCCGTACCGGCAATTGAGAAATCCCCCTCTTCAGCGGAAAATTCAATATCTACAGTTGCTGCTTCTAGAAAATGACCGGCAAGTTCTTTGCCTTTTTCGATCACTTCATCACTGGCTTTGTGGATTGCTGGCCCCTGAACTGTAAGTGATCGGGATCCGCCGGTGCCGCCGCCAGTTTTTATTTTATCCGTGTCGCCTTGGACAATTCGAATATTCTCGAAGGGGACTCCAAGCCGCTCGGCAACAATTTGTGAATAAGCAGTTGAGTGGCCTTGCCCCGAAGACTGGGTACCAACGGAAACCGAGACGATGTCATTTTCTTCAAATCGAATAAACGCAGATTCTGTTGGGTTTCCTGCAGTTGCTTCAACATAAAAACACATGCCAATGCCGCGACGTAAACCTTTGGCAGCAGATTGGGATTTCCGGCTATCGAAGCCATTCCAATCAGCCTTTTCAAGCGCTCGGTTCATAATACGTTCAAAATC
>JBALWO010000021.1:0-30684 GCA_036960775.1 Pseudomonas marincola
ACTTAATGGATAAAATGACCCCGGCCTTAGAGAGCTTAAATTTACCTGCAGGATATAAATGGGAAGTTGGCGGAGAGGTCGAAGATCAAGCGGAAGCAAACAGTAAGTTATTTGCCATGCTACCCTTGGCGTTAGCGGCAATCATTATTTTGATTATTGGGCAATTCAACTCGATCCGCCGCGGTGCAATTGTCATCGCAACCATACCGTTGATGATGATCGGCGGTGTAATGGGTCTGGTTATCATGGGCGCGCCGTATGGTTTTATGGTGTTGCTCGGCTTTTTCAGCCTTGCCGGAATTTTGATCAACAATGGTATTGTTCTCATTGATCGGATTGAAACTGAAAGAGCCGCAGGCTTAGAGCCTCTAGAGGCGATTTGGTCAGCTTGCCATGCGCGGCTGCGCCCTATTATTATGACAATGCTAACAACTGTCCTTGGCTTGATACCGCTCATCCTGTTTGGCGGAGCGTTATTCTATGGAATGGCAAGCGTGATAGCCTTTGGTCTTATCATCGCAACTGTCATTACATTGGGGTTTGTTCCTGTAATGTATACTTTACTATTTAGGGTCCCGACAGATAAACAAACACTAGAAAAACAACTAGATGCATGGAGTTAAGGAAACAAGCTAGATCTCAGCTCCTTTACTTCGCCAGCAATTAGTCCATATGGGGGTTATTAGATTTTCTTATGGAGAGTACAGAATGAATGAAGGGCTATATAAAGCTGAATTTGAAACCCCTTTTGGAAAAGGCACGGCTGTTATTTACCTCCATAATGGGTTATTTCGGGGAGGAAACTCTGCCCTTTTTTATAAAGGCACGTATGAAATAGAGGGTAAAACCCTTCATGCTCAAGCCAAAATAAAGCGCCATAGTCAGGATTTAAATATAGCATCTGTCTTCGGTATGGATGACATCACGGTTACCATAGAAGGTGTCATTGAGGGGGACATCATCAATGTTGACGGCTTATCCGACGACGTTCCTGATATGCAAATGCGCGGAAAATTCACACGTTTGTGTGACTAGTGACGCCCCCCAACAACAGTTAATCGCGGTTAGGACTGTAATCTTCTCTCAGGTACCCTCGGGTACCGGAACTGGGCTGTGAAAAATCAAGTTCTTCAGCATCCTCATCTAACGGATACCCTGCTGACATAATAATATTCGTTTCATCATCAGCAAATATTTCAGATTGAAGTGAAATACCAATTTCACCTTCATCGAGCTCGTCCTCATTATCGTTTGCAATTATACCAACGTCATCAATCATAAGAGCACTGATATTATCATTTGCTGGTAAATTAAAAACCAACTCCTCAGCCTCTTGAAACAACACATCTTGTTCTGAATTTTTGCTTTTAATAATGGTAACCACGGTTATACCCCTTGTTGTAAACAACGATAAATGGAATTACTTAATACCCGTCTTTTCCTTCACCCCTTGAAGGTAGGACTCCATGGAATGGCCGAAGGATGCCAATGGAATTCGCCGCCCCACATGCACATAGCGTTCTGTGATTTTTTTCTCGCTCTTCTTTACAACACCGCTATATGGATATTTGGTTAATAAGTCATACCTATTCTCGAACCTAAATATACGTGTTGTATTTGCGAGACTGTTTTTAAAAGTGGTGTTCACGACTTTGGGACTAGCGAAACTAACAATCCGGTCCCCATTGAACATCACCCCTGCAAGAAGTGCAATTGCGCCGCCCTTGGAATGTCCCGTAAAAGTCACGTTTTTGCATCCCTTAATGCTTTTACAAACGTCGTCTTGAATACGAGAGAACGCCTGATGGTATCCGCTGTGAACCATCCCCAACGTTCCCCACGGAACAAACTCATTATCCAAGTTATCGTAAATATTTCTCATGGGGGCATTCCCAAAAACGCTGCCCCGAATGGCAACGACTGCCCTATCGTCTTTTTTACCAATCCAGCAAAATGTCTGGGAACATCCGATAACATCATATGAAAAGCCTAAGCGATTAGCGGCAATTTCAGCACGCCTTTCCGTAAGATATGCGATTTGTGCGCAATTTGCGATTTCCACAAACCTCATAAATCATCTGCATTCCTGTTAGCGCCCACGTTCCCAGCAACAACATTTAGAAATCGCAAAAGAGTGTCTAGTTTTTGCTGGCGGGATCTCGACGGATAGTTTGCAGTAATAACCGTTGCTATCAAAACAACAAAGGCCAGTCCCTCTGTTGCGATGATAGCTATATTTGGTAACTGCGTCATAAATTGCTGAAACGACACGTTGTTCTCCTTCAAGTATTAAAAGGTTTGAGTGTTTGCCCAATCCAGGCGGCAAGTGTCGTTAACGCGACAACCAAAGTTCCTGTGATACCAATGACCCGAATGGCCCCCCGTCCCATGCTAACTTGCATGCTCAAGGATTTCACATCGTCGCGGAGCTCAACAAGGTTCAAATGTAGGTTTTCCAAACGAACCCGCATGGCACTGATTTCATTTTCTAGGTCCCCCATAAGCATCTCCTATTCCAGATTATTAATCTAACCAACGGCTTGAATTGAAAACCACGTAGAACTATCACTTTCCGCATACTGATCTGATCCACTATCTTGGAACGCAGCCAGCTCAAAATAGTCTCCTGCAGTCACATCTAGAGACGGAGATGTCAGGTTCATTACCAATTTTGATTGCGCATCATGGACGCAATAAGCCCGACCAATATAACTCGCTGATCCATTCTTTAAGAACAACACCTCACGGCTATTACTCAAGTCAGAAACCCAACGAACTTGCCCTTGCAGAATGATTTTGGAAACACCAGAGGGAACCGTAAAACGGCTGGGATTACTGATATCAAAATAGGTTTCAGTATCATATTCGGGAACATCCCAGGTAATGGCGGTAGCAATTCCATCCGGAATGGTGATGTTACTGCTTATATCTGTTAATGCCCCTGAAAATGTTGGAACAAGGCTGGCTGTTGTCGTATCGTCAGTTAAGCCCAAAACATTGCTACCATCACAATAAAGCAACCGGTTTTCACCGCTAAGGATTGGGAAACTGTCCCCCGTTCCAGTCGTGATCGTTAGATTTTCGCCGCATAAGTTTTGGACCATGAAGGGCCGTTTAATTTCCGGTACTGTGGCAGTTATGGCAGAAGGCGCGGCACCGTTGACCTGATGGAACCAGTTGTTCTGAAATTCCTCATCTGAAATCGAAAAATCACCTAAACTTGCGTCATAATCCAGCTTGCCTTCACATAGGGCGGCTTCAAGCACCGCATCTGCATCATTTGACGTAACATATGCACTGGCCTGACTTTCCGCTATTTGCGGCAAATTTAACAACACCACTAGACAATCTCCTTTGCTACGAAGCCTCGACCTATTGCTTCTGATAGTTGATAAATTGATAAATTCAAGAGCGGAATTTCTATTTCAGTAAATTTAAAATCTTCATTAAATTCAACAAGTTCGTAGGCATAACTAGAAATATTTTCAACATATTTGCTAACTGATACACCCGCATATTCAAACACGAGTTCATACCGTTCGGAACTCTCAGATAGGGGGATTACACCGGCCAAACTTCCGCCGCCGACACGGGTTCGTCGCACCCAAGACAGCAGCAGCGATCCAGTTTCTCGGTCGGCTTTCACATGTACGGGCGCATAAGGCATTAAGTCAGTGCCAGATAAGCTTTTCCGCTCTGCGCCTACCTCTTCTATGAGTTGACCTGCGCTAACCGCTTTCCAATAATGGGCGGTATTTAAGAATGATAGAGCGGCAACGGCGCTTGATACGCGATCTTGTTCAAGCAGGATGACCAAATCACCAACCACATGCCCAGAGCAGGCGCTTTCGGTACCCCGGCGACCTCGCAGCAACCCTGACAATTCAGCAAGGCCATCAGCTCGAATATTCAAATTGGAAAACTGAATAATCTCATTGCCAACAAGAAGGGCATTTTTCCCGTTTAACATTTCAAGCTGAGAAATGCTTTCAAGCCGATCGCCCCCTTGGGCAAAGCGCACAGTTAAAATGTTTTCGGTATCCGTTTGCCAAGGGGATGACACATCGGGCAATGCACTCGCAGCCACTCCCCATCCGATCGCGTTTGCGGTATAGGCGACCTGATCATATCGGCTCCCTTCTTTTGATGTGAAAAGCGCAGCACTATTCCAATCATCTCCAAAAGAAGATATGCCAAAGTAATATCTGCTTAACGCACCCGCAGTTGCATCTTCATCCCGGAGCAGCGGAATATCCAAAACATGGGACTTGCTAAAGGCAGTTGCGATAATCACACCATCAGAATAGCCACTCCCTTTATCCGCATCCAATGACAGCGAGGACGTCAACATTGACGCACCAACAGTCTCCACATCCAACGAGAAATCTGGCGCGAGGTAGGTTTGATTAAGGCGTCCCTCATAGGAGGCCCCCTCACCCGTCAGCGTAATGACATCTGCAGGATCCAGCGCGAGATATTTTATTGGCAAACGCAAGGACTGCACATTGCGCTCCGCCCACGCGCCATATAATGCCTGATGACAAACGGTTTTCGCTGACTGTGACGATAGCGCCATTGGCAGTTTAAGGCTCACCTCGTTTCGCCCATACATAGTCACATGGGGTGAGTAGCTTCTTTTGGCCGTTTGAGTACCAATTTGATATCCCGCCTCATACGCCATGTAGGAAAGCGTAATAACACCCGGAAGTTCACTTTCCTGAATACGACTTTGGACCGGTTTTTGCATCAAATCTGTCACTGGAATTTCAATAACTGATGAGTGATCCAGTGGGCAAAACTTCAGGGAATACCCGCTTTCACTCAGATTAAAGTTCCCGGCGAGCAGCAGCGGATCCAACGCATCCTGTATTGTCATCGACCGATTGATAAGATATCCGCCGATATCACCGTCCAATTGGCTAACATCTACATCGGTATCATCAAGCCCTGCAGCGTCGGTGAGAGATAACACCAGCTCTGAAAAAGCAACATTATCACCAGTATACCGCCGTAAATATAATCGCTGAATAGGGGCGTTGTTGGGCAAGATTACAAGGCTATCTGTTTTTGCATCATACGAGCCCGTCGCAAAATCACCGATATCGCCAAACAGCTGCAAATCTACCCGTTCGATTTCCTGCAAATCGTCGCAGGAAATATAAACCAGCCATCTGTCGTTTTCCAAAACAACAAAGCTATCCCCATCAGACGTATTGGCTATTATTTCGTAGTTATTCACATCGCCGTCACGATAGGCAGATATATCTCCGCTGATCATCGAGAATTTCATCAGGCGATAATTGTTGAGCAGAATAATCTCTTGCGTTGCACTTAAGTACACCACTGGCTTCGTCACGCAATTCGCGGCCCCGGCATCTGTCGCAACAAGATCCGCGGCAGCAATCGCAGACACGCTTGAATTACCATTAAATTGGGTCCCTGCCTCCGACGGAGAAGACCACAGAGAAACTTTAATAATTTCAAGATCAGCAAACGGGTTAATCGCAGCAATCCCCGTCATTATCACCCATGCATTTTCAAACGCGTCACGGACAACCCCCGAACATGCAGGACTATTCGTTCCTGCATAATCGACCACTTCAAGCTGATCATCAAAAACAACAATTTGGCCAGACTGTTGCGATCCCGCCACTTGGAATTTGGCACCCGTTATGGGTTCTGTAATATCTACTGAATATGTTACCGCGCCAATACCATCTGGCAGCTCATTTGAAGCCGCCACTGTCATCAGGTTTGAGTTAAACCGGTGGATCTGCCGGCTGGGTAGATTGCCATACCCGGTTCCAACCCAAAAATCACCGTTTCGATCCAAACTTAACCCCGCTTGAGCGTCTGCAAGCCTGGGGAAATCAACGCCGATCTCAGCTTCCTGTGTCACGGTTAGAGTTGATAAATCAATTTTTCGAAACACGTCCCCGCCGCCCACAACCTCATAGGAATAAAGAGCGTTTCGAGCCGTATCACGGGCAATTTGGCTGGGACTAAAGGGATAAGTCGTGCCGCTTAATTTTGGATAGTTTGAGAGCGCCTTTTTGGTAATTAGCACTTCAATATTTGGAACTCGATTTCCATAATTGGCAAGTGGCAGGGCATCAAACACCAAATAGCAGATCCCCCGGTACGCAGGGACATTACCAACGCCAAGCTCTGCCTCCATAACGCTATCTGCTGTTTGGCTCTCACCACCATTATAAAACCGAAACCGGATATCAGCCGCCTTCTTTTCCCCGGCGGATTGGGCATCGTATATTAAAGTGCCATCTGCCCAGATTTTTAAAAGCTCATCAACAACACCGCTAGAAAAGGCAATGGCGAAATTTAGAAAATAGCTTTGGGTCGTTTGAGCCGTTGTATTAGACGCTCCGCCTTTTCCGCTGATTTGGCTCTCGCCGTTTTCTTCTTGTAGGTCGCCGGCCCATATTATATTTCCGCCCAGTTTCATGGTCCCAAATAGTGATGGGATTACCGCTCCGTATGAGGCACCTGAAAAATTCAGGTCACTTAAAGAAGTTGAACTGCTGTCCTGATCGGGAAATAGCATTTTTCCCATGGTTGATCCCGCTGTCCAGCCGGCTCCAGCACCGATACCAGTATAGGAGCCAATACCAGCGCCAACGACACTTAATGCCAATGTTGCCATCAGGCGATCTCCTTCAATCTATAAATCGCTACAGGAGTGCCGAAAGTCTCCAACTCTTCTTCCACAACCTTTCGCCGCCTTGCGTGGGCGTGAATAACCGTCACTTGACCGTTATTTAAGGCAAGGAAACCGGTATGGATGGGAAAACCACCATCCTTAAACAGGGCAATATCACCCTGTTGCCAACCGTCACGGCTTATAGGTTTGAGGGTGTTTCCCATAGTGGATACCAGTTCACTTCCATTTTGGCGCCGTGGGTATCCGCTAACTTTGGGAACTTGCAGTTCCAAATTTTCGGCAACTTGCAGGCAAAGGCCAATACAATCGACACCTTGCTCAAAGCTCCGTCCCTGATGATGCCACCGCACCCCAATCCACCGGCGCGCTTCTGCAACCACTTGGTTTGCATCAGGCATTTTGCACCTCCAACAAACCATCGAGGCCCGGCACATAAGGGAACCCCCGAAAATTCATCTGATTGGCATATCGTTCTTTACAAGAGGAAAACCGTTTATCACAGCCGGGATACAGTGTGATGCTATCCCCCACAGAAATCTCATAAGGAGCCGCTATGAAAAGCGTTAGCTGCTTGCCCGAGTTTAACCAACTTTGAATTTCAAGTTTTTGGCCTACATTGCCTCCGCTCATAAAATGGACAATGCCACCATCAAGTTCTCCATCATCCGCGTCGTAATTTGTCAGTGTAAAATTATTTCTGCTGGATGTATCTGCAATGACATCCATACTTGCCAAAGCTTCTATATCAAGCATACAGCGGTCATCGCCAAGATCGGCCGTGCATTCCGGCGTATAAATCTTCCCCAGATTACGCTTGAAGGAATTAGATAATCCGCGAAGCTCTGCTTGGAACAAACCATCAGACCAGCTCACCTCACCTATCCACCCTTTTCGAAGCGGGATACTGCCCATTGAGACATCTTGCCAATTCAATAGGAAAAAATGAATTTGGGCAAAATCATATATGCCCGCTCGTAAATCATTTTCGCTTAGCCAGTCACTGTTTAAACATCCCGATAAATCCATTTCATCGGTATCTGTTCCGCTACTGCCTTTAAGCGCACTTCGGTTATATCCATCACTGGCGCGATAAAGGTGACCGTTAAATGTCAAATCTGCGTCATGATCGGTTAGGAAAACCTCTTCCCCGTCTCGCCGCAGGATATACCAGCAAGACGCAAGGCTAGTGACTTCACCCTGTAGATGGCTTTGCAATTGAGCCGTCAGTGTTTTCATTGCCGGATCTCCACCAATTTAACGCTTTGCCACTGGTGAATATCCGGACCGGGTATGCTCACCTCCATCAAGTCGCTATCAAACCGGACAGGCACGTCAAATTCACAATTAACGGTGATCACTTTCCCGTCTTCCGGCGCATCTGTGAAAGTGATCAGTCCTGTGTTCACATCGACAGACCAATTGCCAAACTGTGCACTATCATCCAAAAATACTGTCAACGAATTTTCAGAGATTTTGTGGACTGGGCGTTCGAAGGATAAAGAGATAAGAAGAGGATCTTGATATATCTTTTTGATTTGAAAGACTTTCTCAATTCCATCAGCAATCGAAATTTCACCATCTTTGATTTTATAGTCTGAGAAATCTTTTAAACGGAACCCATAAGCCCGGCCGCGCCTCGCATGGAAAAAGGCAAGCAATTCTTCCCATTCACTTCCCCGGCTTGGTGCGATGTCAGCCCGGTATTCTCGACGGGCCGCAGACCAGTTGATATTCCGTTGTTCGTGCCCTGAATTTAAGGTTTGGACTGTGGTTGAAAATCTGGGTCCACCCATAGCGCCATATGAAATACAGGTTGGAAATCTAATTTCGTGGAAGCTCATATAAATCACCCATTTCGTTTCAATAGACGCTGCGCACTCATCAAGGCCTCACTTTGTATTTGTGATTGTGACCGCCTGAAACCTTCAGCGTCAGGTGTATTTATTTGAAAATTCATATTGATAGTTTGAGATTGAGATGGGTTTGATCCTGCTTTTTGTTGAGCTGGAGTTTCAATATTGACCCGTTCTCCGCGGGACAGACGTAAACCCACAAGGTTCCTGTCCTGTCCAGCCGCACCGCCAACGGTGAATTGTCCGCCGGATGCAAAGCCCGGAAACAAATCAGTCAAAAAACTCCCCGCGCCGCCCGCCATAGACGAGAGGATATCCCCAGCACCCGGAGATTTTTTACCAGTGAAGTATGAGTTCCCTAATCCAAGCAGGTCATCCTCAAGGGATTTCAACACAGTTTTCGCCTGCTTTCCCCCAAAGATAAACTGGTCGAAAGCCGATCCCAGCACATCACTTAAACTACCGGCAACACTGTCCCCAAGACCTGCAAGTTCGCCGAGTTGAGATTTTGAGCCCTTAAACACGCTTGCATATAATCCTCCGCCAGATTTGGAAGTTCCGTTATTTATTTGCAAAGATCTAAACTCTTTTCGAAGATCTTTGCTTGCAGAGGAAATTCGATCCAAATTATCCATCACTTGCTCGAACCCAATAGACTGTATTTCAATACCTAAAACACCGAGATCTGTTTCCATTGCAAACCCTCACATTAAGATTGATTGTTGTTCCAAAGTACGGACAGCGAGACCAACGCCTGAATTTCCCAAGGTTGCGGATCAATCCCGAACAAAGCCGCTACATCCTGTCGCCAGTTCCCTGGTGTCGGCAGTTTTGGGCCACAATTGGGAAGAAGCGCGACAAACCAATCCCACACATGCCGCATGCAAGATGGCAGCGGCGTGACGGCCCTATTATTTGGAGATTTCCCCGTTGATTTTTCGATTTGCCGCAATGCTTTTGCCTGCGTTGTACCGCGATCGTTCACTTGTTTTTCTAGGCGAAACTGAGTGTCAGCCCAGGACAACAAATGCGCGATCATACGGGTAAAAAATGCCCCCTATCCTCCACAAATTGTGTCACTTGCTCGCGGATCCAGATCTGCTCCCGAAAGACTTTTTCGGCATTCACAGCCGTGCATTGTAACGCCTGCCCGTGATAGCTGACATTTTCCCACTTCAAGGTTGCAGCAACCAAACGCTCCAAATGCCGATTTTCCAACTCTACCGCTGTCAAGTCGGCTTTGGCGTCGGTTATTTGTTGATCAATCTGACGGCGAACCACTTGACGGTAAGATGGTGCATCAGTTCCCCTCAACCACAAACTGACACCTAAAATCTCATGACTTACCGGATGACGGAGTTCAAGTTTTGCTCCTTTTTCGGCACAAGTTCCCACATCAAGTTCTGCAATATCAAACATAGCTTGTGACATGCTCGCTCCTTAAGTTGCTGTTCTGGTGATTTTGAGATTGGTGCCTGCGCTTTCATCGTAAAGGCCGGCAAAGGGCAGGTTTATGGTCACAACCTTATCGCCTTTCACAGGCATATCTGCTCCGGTATACAGAATTTTTGGGATCAAGATTGTGTAACTCCCACCGATGCCACTCAAACTGATTTCAAGACTGCTTTCATCGGCATTTATGAATTTATCAATCAGTGCATTGTTTTCAAAGTAGGCGACAAGTTCTCCGCTCACTCTTGATCTACCGGGAACAATGGTATCGGCTTTATCACTGCCGAGAACGAATGTGCTTTCGGCACCATTTTCAATCTTCAAATCAATGCCCGCCACATGGGCAAGAACGGATCCCCCCTCGCTAACTGTTCCCATAAAACTGTCTATTGGAGCCGTATTAGATAACTCCGAAGGGGCGGCATCAGACGGTGTCGCTGCCGTCTCCATACCTTTTCCAATAACCGAAAAGCGACCTGCCACAAGGCTTTCTGGCTGAATGGAAAGATTAAGTTCATCAACAACACATCCTGAAAATGTTTGAAACTGCGAGATATCATTAAAGCCCCGCTCAAACGTCAGACTTTTCTGGATGGTACCTGACTTAAGGACATCGCTATTCCAATCCCCATACAGGGCCGCCGCCAAAATATCATCGTGGGACCCGAAACTTAATTCGAATTCCACATCACCTGTCACCGATTGCAAGCTGTGGATCACATGCCCTATCTGACGGTCATCGCGGATTTCATCACTTTGTATTGTTTTCTTTGCCAGTGCTATTTCACAGCCCGTATGGCGCAATCGCGACAGGGATGAACTGGCGGGAGTATCCCCAAAAATTTCTTCAATAACATAAGTAAGGCTATGTCTCGATTGAACGGAAAAAGTCATTTATTTCTCCTAGAAATAGCAACGCCAATATATCGTTACTGGAATATTTGTGTGCGTTAAGGACGTTTTGTTCGGTCCAACTTCCACCTTTTCAAGATGAACTTCGTGTCCGTCAAAAATCAAAATCTGCCCGGCCTTAAAATGGATGCAAAGGCTGTCGATTTCGATCATTGCCGCGTGATTTGAGGTTTCATGCACCGTTAGTTTTAGAGATCCGCGATGCTCTTGTGGTAAATCCGGTCCCAGCAAAATTGTTTTCGACTTCCCCGGCACGAACACTGAAACAACGTAAGCATCGCCATGTGTCGATGTCTGAGGATGATCAAAAAAGATAGCTCTGTCAGCGGCCACACCTTGAAGATGCGTTTCGAGGGCCGCTTTTGTTTTTAGGTAACTCATTGATACCATGCCTCAAACAAGACACCGGCTCCGTTGTCGAGAGAAACCACCTGCTGTAATGTAAAACGGGTACCATCAATTTCCAAAATATCGCCGGGCACTGGCACGCAATCCTCGCACTGAAGAAGCGAGACGTTATAGGATTTATCCAAAACCGGCCCTGTTTCCAAAAAGGACTTTCCCTTGGGAGATTGCATCTTCAAAAGACACGCCGAGTAGGACATCTCAACGACAGCCTCAGGAAGCCCCGGCGTATGTGCGGCATTTGATGTTCGGACGATGCTGACGGGGATAACCATATCGCCAGCATTGGCAAACACATTTCCCACGACCCGTTTTATGGTTTCACGCTTCATATTACCCTCGCATGATTTCATGAGACTGCGCCCGCGCGCCAATTTGCATCAACAGTTTAAAAACAAAGCTCGGCTTTCGCCCATTGCCAGAATAAACCAGCTCCAATGAGCCAATTTTTTCTTTCAAGACCTGCCTGTTTTCAAGGGGATTTTGTGGGTTTTCCAAAAGAGATGATGCAAGTTCTAGAACGGCAGTTGTAAGGGCATGGGGAAGCCCTGACAGGACCCGACCATCTTTATCTTGCACACCAGTGCGCGGCCATTTCAAACCTTGCGCATGTGAGAGAGGTGATCCGGGGTAGCCGTAAAAATCCACATGGGCACTTGCCTGTTTAAGTGCATTTTCCCTTTGTCCCGTACTGGCACTTCCCCATGAATCAACAGATAAGGCTGTATAATGCGTATCTGCTTCATCTAACGAAATATAACTGAGCGCACCGACGACACCAGCTCCTGTTTCAACAATTAAAGTCATGAATTGAGTTCCTGCATCAACAGTTGAGGAAAAAGGAGAGGAGATATTTCACTGCTCTCCAAGTCGCTAGCCGGCCAAACGAATTGCCAATTCAGGACGCACAAGTTTCACGCCCCAAAGCAGATCAAATTCCCAAACCACCTGTTTATATTGGCGGCTAACTTCCAACCGTAGCGACAATCCCGTTTGAGGGTCAGTCATGGACATAATCTGGCTACCAAGGCCATCCCCAACTGTGCTTTGAACCAGCGGTCTATTGGCAAATGCAAAAGCATCGCGGTTAAATACAAGGTTCACTTCATGACTGTCCACGAACGTCAATTCATCGGCATCAGCAACATCAGCGGCCAGCGCTGGTGAGATGGCCATTGTATAGACCTCACCGCTCAAATATGTTGCTGTATTCACAACATATTGCTGGGCTCCCGCACCAATGGTGAAGACATCCCCTTCAATGGGGCCGGCTGAAAAGCCATCTGCTTTCAGTGTTTTACCTGATGACCCTGAGATATCAACTTGGATACTGCCAGAAGTAGCTGCGCCGGTTTCATGTCTCATAACATGGTCATCACTGAACCAGTTAATACCGAACTTACGACCGATTTCACCTTCGATTTTCACCGAATTGTTGCCTGTTTTATCCACGTCAGCAAATGATGCGAGGTCTAACGCGTTTGCTTCGGCATCAAAATTGAGAACGCCATAGCGGTTCTCTTTTGGTGCCCGTTGTTTAAGCAACATTTTACGAGCTGCGGTGGCGTCGGTTGAATCTGTCTCAAACGGCGTTGTGCCCGCGGCCCCAACGATACCATAAATACCCTTATATTGATCGTGAATGGTTTCGTTCACTGCATTGGCAAGCGCCCTGACGGCAGAACCCACTTGCATGGGAATGAAGTTCTCATGAGACGAGATCTCCATCATTTCCTTGTCGGTTAGATGGAAACTGGATTTCTTCCAGTTGTTAAGCTCGATTTGTATTTTTTCAATTTCAGAAGACGAAGATTCCGGAGGAACACTCCCCGGCGTGACATCAGATGCCACAAGATCCGCAGGTAGCGGCACATCGATGGTGTCGCCTTTCTCTGCTGCTTCTGCGCTAAAGCTACCATTTACTAATCGCGGCATGATGGCCTGTTCACGTAAAGACATTAGGCCACGCGCAAGGATTTTCGGCATAACTGCCGACACATCGTTCGTCATAGGTTTCTTCTCCGAAGATATTTAGCTGGGAAAGTTTGTAGGTTTGGGCGCCGCCCCTCTGCCTACATAGATACGGTTATTTTACCGGCGGCGATTTCTTCAATCTTTGAGTTGATCGACTTTTGATCTGTTGGGTTTAGGTGGCGGGAGTTCCGCCCGCTTTGTATCGGACTCATGCCGCCCCCTGTTACAGGGTTCGCATCGAACGCGGCAGAGAATGATGGATCATCTTTCAGATTAATCACAAGATCTTCAACTGAAATAGGAGGTGTATCGTGATCCCCGTCCGCAAATTTTTTAGCGTCTTTAACTTGAACTTGGCGCACACCGTCAACGTCTAAAATTTCCAAAAAATTCAAAACATGCGGCTTTAAAAGCGCAATATTTCCTTTGGCTTTTGCGATGGCTTGTATCGCTTTTTCTTCCATCATGAAAGTGCCATTTATCAAGGATAAAGCTGATACTTCCTGGTCCCGCGTTTCAAGTTGGCTGCCTAAATCACCAAGTTTCGTATTCAGGCTTTTTAATTTTTGCTCCAACTCATGGGGTGTTTCAGCGTGTTCCCGAAACCCCAACAACGATTGCTGCAAGGCTCCATTTTCTTGCGTCAATGTTTCAATAATTTTGTCATCCGTATCGGCTGTGAATTTAGCTGCCAATCCTTCAATTAATGAGCATCCTTCTTCAGTTGTCTCATATAGGTTTTGAAAATTGTCGGGAACATCATTTACGTGTTTTACATGAACGGGAAAATCAAACATATTCATCCTTTCATAAAAAGTCTCTTATTTAAAAGCACCCATAAAGCAACCTAGAACTCTCAAATCTCTGGTGCGTTAAAGGCAAGGCTATCACTCACAATTCCGCGCGAAATGACTTCTTTTTGGATATCTTGCTGGCTAATGACACCGGCTTTCCAAAGGGCAAGCAGGTCATTGATAGCCGTTGTACCATTCCCGTTTTCAGCCTTTGAAAACTGCATTTTTAGAGCTCCGCAATGTTCGACATCACTCCATTTGGCAAACAGCCGCAGCATTGAATTGAGGCTGTCTTCCAATTCAAGCGTCATGGCTGCAATCGGGCTTAACGCATCATTGGCATCAATGATCCGGCCGGTCGCTGTTTCACTGCCCTGACCCTGTTCAAATTGAAGGCCAAACAAACGGATATTTTTTTCTAAATCAGCAAGCTCTCGGGCCCCAGCTTCAAGGGCAGCGCCGGAACTTTCCACATAATAGTATTTTCCGTCTGGATCTGATGTTGTCAGCACTTTATTAGGCCCAACTTCAATAGGACCATCAATTTCTGGATCATATCCAGAGGCTGCCAATATGGGGAAGGATGCGACGTTTAACGCATTCCGTTGATCTGACCGAATTTGATAATGCTCCAAGTTCAAATAAGCAAGATCCTCCAGTGGCGGAACGGCTTCCATATATCCCGTTCGATTGGAATATAGCGTTACCAGTGGGATTTCGCCGAGACTATTGGCGCCCTCATCAATGATCTGCCAATCGCCCTTTTCAGTTTCTTCAAGCAAAGACCACTGATTGGGTTCAAGCACCCTAATACGTTCCCTATTTTCTTCACTAAAGCCTTGATAATCTCGCTTTTTTTCCCGGATCCGAACTTGAGACAATTTCGGAACAGCCGATCCCTCCTCCCACTGAACAGCTATGACCTGTTCCGCAGGGATATGAACTGCATAGGGGCGAATAGTGCTCTCATTTCCCTGGGATGTTTTATTTTGATCCGGAAAATCCACGAGCACATATGACAACCCCGAAACAAGAGCATCTTCAAACCAGCTTTGCGCGAAGGCGTTTAGGCCGCGCCCCATCAGATCAATATTTTTAAAGTTGTTTTGAATAGATGAAGGTAGGTCGTCGCTCGGCATTACTGGATTTGCGAAAACCCGTCCAACAATCTTCTGAACAGTCCGTCGGTAGTAATTTCGAAGAACTGCTCGTTTGGCCCGTTCGGTGTATACAGCAGGGTTTTCTGCAGGATGCCGTGGAAGGTAGACATTACCTGCTTTCTTCATTGCCGGTGTCCCTCCCATCAATGCGCGTGGCAGTGCCCATTTACCAGCCATTTCATCGTAACTTGCGGAAGTTATTGATGGATCTATCATGAATACATTTCCCGTTGTGATGTTCGTTTTCTATCCCGAAGAGCGTTAAAGGCGTCAACAACTGCATCAACTTGATCGTCGTACCGGCCATTTGGAAAGGCCTGTAATTCATTTAAGAAGGCGTCATTCCAGCTCCCTTTCACCAAAAACACATTTCCGCTTTCAACTTGCGACGAGAAGGCTGCGGCTCTCGTAACCTTGCTTCCCGTTACAGGTTTGGCTGTCACCCGGTATCCACTGAGCAACCGCGTCAATGATTGAGCTTGCGCTTTCCCTGCCTGACCCGGATCCTGCGGAAGGGCAATAGACACAGAAGCGCCATCGAACGCCGCCAACCTGGACATTCTCTCTTCGACTTCCCGTGGGGATCCTTTAAACCGCTCAACATGTTCAACATAGTATCGCCCTGATTTATCGACACTGACCCGGACGCCAACACTAAAATCTCCCGCTGTCTTTTTTTCATCCAACGTACTGGTCGCCGCCAAATCCCATCCGCGAACTGAATTCACTATCTGCGGTACAACTCCCACCACAGGAAACCAGCTTGGCTGAAAATACAGACCGCCCGCGGGCCGAATGTTCCAGTTTCCATTTAAAAGGCGTTCCCGTTCGACTTGATCAAGGGCCGCCAAATTGGATTTGTAGCCCTTGTCTTTTGATAGCAAAATTTTGTTATCATCTATGGACGCGGCAACGAAAGTTAATGATTTTGGAATTTGATCTGTCTGCAGTTTTGTCAACGCGTCTGATTTACTGTGCCAATTCAACTCATCTCCGTCTCGAAAGAACCACCGCAACACCCCTGACCGATCACCCTGTGCCAGACCTGTTTTTGGATTGATCCACCAACTAACAAGCGGTGCAACCCAACTGTCAGCATCTGGGTTGCACGTTGCCCGTACATAGGGCGCAACACCGGATGTAGAACGATTGCGACTTAGCAGGTAAAAGAATTGTTTTTCCGTAAAATGTGTAAGTTCATCAAAGCCCAAATAGGTAATTTCGGTCCCTTGCCAGTCATATCGGTTTTTTTCATGCTCCATATACCCAAAGCTGATAGTGGCACCGGATGGGAAACGCCACAAAAGATCGGTTTCTTTGGCTTCTCCACCAACTTTTGCGTAAAGTTGCCGCGACGTATCCCAGAGACCACCTTCGTTCCGAATTTGTTTGCTTGTTCGGCGAAAAATAACAGCTCTAAATTTCGGATTATGAATATGTCTAAGTGGCTCCAGTAAAAGCGCATAACTTTTACCGCCCCCTGCAGCTCCGCCGTAAATAGCGATGTCTGCATTTGAAGCCAGAAAAATTTCCTGGGGTCCACTTTGTGGTTTAAGGGCGGCCATTCTCAGGCAAGTAAACCTTAGCCCGGAACAATGATTTCTGTACTTTATCGCCTTTATCGAATTTTGAACTTCCGTAGAAATTGGGCGCGAAATGCTCCATCAACCATTTGCGCGTATCAATTCGTAGCTTAGAGCGAGCGACATTCTCTCTGCTATCAGGCTTAGTATCCTCAAGATTGTCATTTTCAACAGGATTGTCGGCGATCTGAACAATTTCTCCGGCAAATAGGTCCGCCAGAAAATGACGAACTTTTTCTTCGTCTTTCTTTTTGAATGCTACCCCTCTTAAAGTTAGCAAATTCATGAAGTATTTTGGATCTTTCACCTTATCTAGAAACGCAATATTTACATTGCTACCCAGTATTTGATTACTAATAGCCTGACGAATGCTTTCAAACGCATCGCTATTTCTCAAAAAACTCATAATATTACCTCTTCTACCAAAAGGTGTAAAAGATACACAGAGATCAGATTATATTTGATTATATGAAGGGTGCCGAATTATCGAAATATCATTTGTTGGTTTAGTTCAAAATATACACACACGGTACAAATCATTGATATAATTCGATTATTCAATGAGCGACTGACTAAATATCACAAAAAAAGGGCTGATGACGCATAAAAATGCTCCAGCCCAATTTCAATTTATGAGAACAATAATACACAATTAGAACAGACTTGTCAATTAGATTTCTATATTATGGTGTATTTTGAAAGTCATTTAGGTAAAAACCTAACGAAGTAATCAAATTTTTCTTTGCAAAACCGTTGTACTTTTTGAGAGATTTGTCCACGGATTGTAAACTTTCCCCAAAAATCAAAATTTCTTCTACGGCACTAACTGATAAACCTTGGCCAAGAGCGATTTTCATCCAGTTTTCAAAGCGTAATAGTAAATCCATACTTTCTTCTTCAGAAACAAATTCTCGCCAGACCCGGCCATCCAACGTTTGAATTTTCTCGTTTTTTTTACCAGAATTCAATTGAAACCCAACGTACAAATTGTTAGCTATTTTCAGCTGTTTGCTCGTTAAGAAGCTAGATAAATAAAGGGATTTTTCCCCCTTTATATCTGATGTTTTTTCACAGAGATCCCTCACCAAACGCGGATTTAGTTCTGGAAGTGGAAAATTGTTATTTGCAGGTTCGTTAATGTGAAAGTGCCTCCCCGTATTGATCGACGCATTAATAGAATAATTTTGATTTACAGACATAAAATTCCCCCCTCTTCAATCATAACAAGAATCATCATTATATAAAATTTTACTTTACACCAAATTCACTCAACATCATTGAGCTCAAAAATATTTTTATAGCCAAAACCCGGATAAATGCAGGAAAATTGAATGTTTTACTGACAAATACCCAACATCTAAGCCAGATTCATTCCGCCTCGAAATATACATTATGTTTTCGTAATTAGTTCTTTATTCTACCTATAAGATATTTTAGAAATATCTAATCGTCAAGAGTTTTTACGATTTTCGTAATTTAGATGTGCATAATTAGAAAAGAAGATTGACCTATGGAACGACTTTGGATTGAAGAAAAGCTGACCTCCATAAATAAGAAGAAACGAGATCTAGCTGTGGCTCTTGATCTCCCTCCCTCACGTGTTTCTGAATTAATTAAAGGAAAAAGGCGCGTTCAAAGCAAGGAAATCACTCTGCTGTCCAAATTTCTTGAAATGGACATCAACACAACCTTGTCCTTACTCAATATGGAACCTGCAACAAACGGCTATTCCCGTAAAACTAAAACAGAGGGCATTACTGTTATTGGAAAATTACTAAAACCAAAAATTGGATATGTGATCTGGCCGAAGGAACAACAGTATTCCATCACGTTGCCCAAACAGGCTATCTATGCAAATCTACAAAAATTCGCACTAGAGGAGATAATCCTGCCTTTTTCAACGATGACATTGCATATCTGCATATCTTGCGATGACATGATGTTGGTACATGAAGTTCTGGCAGCAAACGATACAGATCCACAAATTCCAAGCCTCGAATATGACACGATTTTCGCCGATCCGCCCGTATCTAACGCCGCTATAATAGCCAGTTATCACCAATCTTAAGCCGTATGGCTCACCTGTGATAAAAAATTGGCTTATCTGTCACAGTTTAGTGTCTTTTTTCACCTCTCGACTTGAAGCCAAATGGGGAATTGTCTAAATTACAAATTAGAAGGTGTATTTAAACTTATTCACAGAGATCCTCATGACCATACGAAAAAACTTTATCGATACTATCGGCAACACTCCTCTCATCAGATTGACGGCAGCATCAGAGGAGACTGGATGTGAAATCTATGGGAAAGCCGAGTTTTTAAACCCCGGCGGCTCTGTCAAGGACCGTGCGGCGCTCGCTATTATTGAGGATGCTGAAGAAAAAGGTCTTCTTAAAAAAGGCGGCGTAATTGTCGAGGGGACAGCTGGTAATACTGGCATTGGCTTGGCTCTTGTGGGGAATGCCAAAGGCTACCGCACAGTAATCGTTATGCCCGAAACCCAAACAGACGAGAAAAAAGCGCTCCTCAGTTTCTGTGGCGCCGATCTTCGTCTTGTTGCGGCTAAACCCTATAAGGACCCAGATAATTATATCAAATATTCTGGAAGACTTGCCGATGAGTTATCCAAGTCTGAGCCAAACGGCGCCATTTGGGCAAATCAGTTCGACAATGTAGCCAATAAAAACGGCCATTACAAAACAACAGGTCCGGAAATTTGGGACCAAACAGGCGGTAAAATCGACGGATTTATTTGCGCTGTTGGCAGCGGCGGAACCCTTGCGGGTATCTCTGATGCGCTTCGGGAACGCAATAAGAATATCCGTATCGGTATCGCTGATCCAATGGGCGCGGCGTTATATAACTATTACAAAAATGGTGAGTTAAAATCTGAAGGTAGCTCCATCTCAGAGGGAATTGGTCAAGGCCGCATCACTGAAAACCTCAAAGGCCTAGAGGTTGATTTTCCGTATCAAATCTCTGATGCCGAAGCACTAACTGTTTTATATGATCTCAATATCCATGAAGGACTGCAGCTGGGATTGTCTTCGGGTGTAAATGTCGCTGGCGCCATTCGATTGGCAAAAGAAATGGGCCCAGGCCATACAATCGTAACTGTCTTATGTGATACGGCTCAAAAGTACTTTAGCAAGCTCATGGATGTTGATATGCTAAAAGAAAAAGACCTACCCATTGCTCCCTGGCTTAAAGGGAGCTGATTTACAAAGCCGGAGCCTGAACAAATGACAATCGCCCTGTTTAGAGACGATTCTTACCAAACCTCCTGTACGGCAACTGTTACTGCCGTTACGGAGGAAAACGGGATTATCCTGGATCAAACCGTGTTTTATCCAACAGGCGGTGGTCAGCCAGGAGACACAGGAACAATTGTGTTCCCTAATGGCACATCTGTTCAAATTGTCACCACTGTAAAAGGCGACCATCCTGATGAGATCGTGCATGTTGCGGCTGAGAATGCCGCCCTGCCCGCCGTCGGTGATAAAGTCACGGCCGAGATAGACTGGGACAAACGGTACCGGTTAATGCGAATGCACAGTTGCCTTCACTTGCTAACCGCAGCTATGCCCTACCCCGTTACCGGCGGACAGGTCTCCGATGGTAAGGGGCGACTTGATTTTGATTTACCAGAGGCAACTCTGGACAAAGCTGAAATAACAGAAAAATTAAACGCCCTAATCGCTCAAGATCTCACAGTTACCTCTGACTGGATCAGCGAAGAGGAACTTGACGCTAAACCTGAGTTGGTCAAAACCATGAGCGTCAAACCACCCAGAGGGAACGGTGAAATACGCCTCATCAAGATACAGGAAACAGATTTACAGCCTTGCGGCGGAACACATATTCGCAAGACATCCGAAATCGGCCGCGTACTTGTTCGAAAAATTGAAAAAAAGGGTCGTCAAAACCGCCGCGTATCTCTTATCTTTGATGAATAAGTAAATTATCTAACGTCCACAGAGAGTTCACATGTCTTACGCCAACCCAACATCACTTGTCTCCACCGAATGGTTGAGCCAACATTTGTCTGCCCCTGATATTCGCGTTGTCGATGCTTCGTGGTATCTACCCAACGAAAATCGCAATCCGAAAGCCGAATTTTCGGAGGCTCATATCCCGGGCGCAGTTTTCTTTGACATAGATGATATCGCAGATAGCGACATCGACCTTCCTCACATGGTTCCGTCTCCAGAAAAATTCTCAAGCCGAATGCGGAAATTGGGACTTGGTGATGGCAACCGAATTGTTGTGTACGACGGATCAGGTATTAGAAGTGCGGCACGCGCGTGGTGGATGATCCGTTTGTTTGGTCATGACGATGTCTCCATCCTAGATGGCGGCCTCGTAAAATGGCAAGCCGAAGGCCGGACAGTCAGTGATTTACCGACCCCTGCAAAAGAACGGCATTTCACCTCGCGAATTAACGGCCTTATGATCAAAGACAAAGATCAAGTGCGGCGAAATATCGAAACTGCAAAAAACCAAGTGCTCGATGCGCGCTCCAAAGGACGCTTTGAAGGAATCGACCCTGAACCGCGCCCAGGATTACGCTCTGGCCGGATCCCAGGTTCTCAAAATCTTCCCTTTAATCAGCTGATAAACGACGATGGAACCCTGCAATCTGCAGACAAGCTTAAATCTGCTTTTTCAAATGCTGGAATTGATAAAAAACAGCCGGTTATAACCACCTGCGGTTCAGGAATAACGGCTTGTGTTCTGGCCTTTGGTCTCCATATGATCGGCCATCCACGAGTTGCCGTCTATGATGGATCGTGGACCGAATGGGGTCTTGATACTGACATGCCGCTATCTAGTGGAGCCAAATAATGCCAATTAAACGGAAGCCCGAATTGGATGATAACGGGCAGTGGCCAGTACGTATCATGTATTTGCGGATGTCAGAGAAGCCAAAACCACAAGCCCTACCCTCGCCCGCTATACCCCATGCTATTCAGCGTGCGGAAAAGCCAACGGTCGCCTTTTATCGGTTTTTATATGATGCCGTTGGTCGTGACTGGGCCTGGACGGACCGCAAGAAACTAAGCGATGGCGATCTTAAAGAAATACTGGATGACAAAGATACAGAAATCTACGTCCTGTATATTAGGGGCGTTCCTGCGGGATATGCTGAATTAAATTTCAATCAATTCCCAGGATCAGTTGATCTTGCCTATTTCGGGATTATGCCTGAATTCATTGGTATGAAACTTGGCCCTTATTTCTTGAACTGGGCGATCAATCAGGCGTGGCTTCGAGATCCCGATTGCATAACGGTTAATACCTGCACGCTTGATCACCCAAAGGCACTGCCTTTGTATCAGCGTTTTGGCTATGTCCCCTATAAACAACGGGATTTAACGATCGACCCAATAGAAGATTAGAATATCTAATCGAGCCTTTATTCAAAAAAAAGCCCCGGTATAAAACCGGGGCTTTTCCTTTTGATGTATAACGCGGTTATGCGTTATGCAAAATCTGAGACAAGAACAATTTAGTCCGCTCACTTTGTGGGTTATCAAAGAACTCTAACGGCGGAGCCTGTTCAATGATTTCGCCCTGATCCATAAAGATCACCCGATCAGCAACTGTTTTCGCAAACCCCATTTCATGGGTCACACAAATCATAGTCATACCTTCTTCAGCAAGACTGATCATTGTATCAAGAACCTCAGAAATCATTTCTGGGTCAAGTGCAGACGTTGGCTCATCAAACAACATAATCCGTGGGTTCATGCAGAGCGAACGGGCAATGGCCACACGCTGTTGCTGACCACCGGACAGTTGTCCTGGGTACTTCAATGCTTGTTCTGGAATTTTAACGCGCTCCAGAAACTTCATTGCTGTCTCTTCAGCTTCAGCTTTTGGAATCTTGCGAACCCAAATTGGAGCCAAAGTGCAGTTTTCCAAGACAGTCAAATGTGGAAACAAGTTAAAGTGCTGAAACACCATTCCCACTTCACGGCGGATCTCATCGATCTTTTTCACATCATTCGTAAGTTCGATACCATCAACGATAATTTGGCCTTGTTGATGTTCCTCCAAACGGTTGATGCAACGGATCATTGTTGATTTTCCGGAACCAGAAGGTCCGCAAACAACAATTCTCTCGCCGCGTTCAACGGTTAGATTAATATCCCGAAGGACATGAAAATCACCGTACCATTTATGCATTCCAATAAGTTGGATTGCGGCGTTATCATCTGTATTTTTCATGGCTGCATCACTCATATCGCGGCCTCCTATCTCTTATGTCCGGTGTGGAGTTTGTTTTCCAACCAGATGCTGTATCGTGACATGCTAAAGCAGAAGACCCAGAATACTGCTGCGACGAAGACATACCCTTCGGTAGCCAGTCCCAACCAGTTTTTATCTGTTGTTCCGCCCTTTACAATGCTCAACAAGTCCAACAGTCCAATGATCAAAACAAGTGTCGTGTCTTTAAACAGACCGATAAATGTGTTCACAATTGACGGAATGGCAATCTTTAGAGCTTGCGGCAAAATGATGAATCCCATGGCTTGCCAAAATCCAAGTCCGAGGGAATTGGCGGCTTCCATTTGTCCTTTTGGAATAGCTTGCAAGCCACCCCGAACAACCTCCGCCATATAGGCCGCGGAGAAGAGAGACATACCCACCAATGCGCGAACCAGTTTGTCAAAATTTTGACCGTCTGGCAGGAACAAAGGCAACATAACCGACGCCATAAATAGCACGGAGATAAGAGGAACTGAGCGAACAAGCTCAATAAATCCGACGCAAATCATCCGGATAACCGGCATTTCAGAGCGACGTCCAAGTGCTAATACAATGCCAAGGGGCAATGCCACAAAGATAGATACGGATGCCAACACAAGTGTTAGGAACAATCCGCCCCACTGTGATGTTTCGATGACTTCAAGTCCGAAACCACCATAGAATAAGACATAACAAAGGAATGGGTACACGCCAAATAGGAATATTGCCGGCCATTTCTTACTTTTCACCTGATCGGACAAGACCAAGAATATGCCAACTGCTCCCATGACATAACCTAGATTAACTCTCCACCGTTCAGGTTCGGGATAGAAACCATACATATTTTGGCCAAATCTGGCCTTAATAAACACCCAGCATGCGCCGGTGCCCGTACAGTCTGCTTTGGTTTCCCCAATAAAGTTTGCATTAATGAATGCCCAACCGATAGCACTACTTGCTGCCTGCCAGATCACATAAATGGAAACCAAAGTGAGGATTGCATTTAGCCAACTTGAGAATAAATTTTCTCTCAACCAACCGATTACACCAGTTTGTGACACTGGTGGCGGCAGATCTGGGTGGCGTTCTGTTGTTACAATAGCCATGACTTACCTTTCCACCAATGCGATACGTTTATTATACCAGTTCATAAACACGGAAATTGTCAAACTGATAGTGAGATAGAACAGCATTGTCATACCAATGATTTCAATTGCTTGTCCTGTTTGGTTCAACGATGTTCCTGCAAAAATTGATACGATTTCTGGATAACCGATCGCAGTCGCCAAGGACGAGTTCTTTGTCAGGTTCAAATATTGGCTAGTCAGTGGTGGTATAATAACCCGAAGTGCTTGCGGCAAGACGACTAGTCGCATTGTTAAGCTTGGTTTAATGCCAAGCGAATGTGCGGCTTCCGTTTGCCCATGGCTTACAGAATTGATACCAGATCTTACGATCTCCGCAATAAACGAGCCGGTATAAATACTAAGCCCAAGCAACAAGGCCAAAAACTCAGGTTCTAACACCCAGCCGCCCTGAAGGTTGAACTTTCCTAATTTAGGATCCTCAGTGGTGAAAGGCAGACCTGCGGCCAACGCAGCCAACGCAGGGACGCCAACAACTAAAAGAAGGCAAACCCAAAATGTTGGGAATTGTTCGCCTGTTGATTCCTGACGTTTAGTTGACCAGCGGGATACAGCGATCGCAGCAACAATACCAACAACTAAACCAACCCAAATCATCCAAAAACCTGGCTCGGGAATAATACTTGGAAAATTAATCCCGCGGTTATTGATGAAAAACGGGCTATCACCAAATTGCAGACTTTGCTTAACCAGAGGCAAAACGCTCAAAACTGCGAAATACCAGAACAACAATTGAACAAGCAACGGAATATTACGAACGATTTCAATATAAATCGCCGCTATTTTATTCACGACCCAGTTATTAGAAAGACGTAACACACCAAAGGTAAACCCAATTATGGTGGCTAATATAATACCCGCAAATGAGACGAGAAGCGTATTAATAATACCGATCATTAACACATCTGTATGGGTAGATGTCTGTGCGTTATAATCCATAAGCACGACAATGCCGATACCGAAACCGGCTGGTTGTGTCAAGAAACCGAAACCTGAGGCTATGCCCCTTTTTTCAAGGTTTTCAACCGTGTTGTTTCCAACATAAAAAACGAAAGCGAGGAATATGCTTATAACGAGAACTTGAAAGAATACAGCGCGTATCTTTGGGTCCCGCCACATACTAACTCCAGCTTGGCCTGAGACATCAGCAGTCATTAGGCAGCTCCTTCTGGGAGTAGATGCAAAATCAAAATACAAAAAAAGTGCATGCCTCGGCTGAGACACACACTCTTATTGAAAAGCTATTTACGTTTAGCGTGCAGGTGCGGCATAAAGAATACCACCTTTGTTCCACAAACCGTTCAGACCACGTGCGATCTGAAGCGGAGTGCTAGCACCAAGGTGTTTTTCGAAAACTTCACCATAGTTGCCTACTGATTTCACAATGTTGTAAGCCCATGCTTTATCGAGCTTCAACTGTGCACCAAGATCACCAGATGCGCCAAGAAGTCGGCCTACTGATGGATTTTTGCTGTTCATCATTTCATCAACGTTTGCAGATGTAACACCCATTTCTTCGGCGTTGATCATTGCATTCAATGTCCAACGAGCGATATCGCCCCATGCGTTGTCGCCGTGGCGAACAAGTGGGCCAAGAGGCTCTTTAGAAATAATTTCCGGAAGAACAACGTGGTTTTCAGGATCTGCAACGACTGTCCGTTGTGAATAAAGACCTGATTGGTCAGTTGTGTAAACGTCACATGTGTCTTTCACATATGCTTCACGAACTTCGTCAGCGGTGTCGAACAAAACTGAATCGTATTTCATGCCTTCAGCTGCAAAGTAATCAGCAAGGTTTAGTTCAGTCGTTGTACCAGACTGAAGACAAATACGTGCGCCACTAAGTTCTTTGGCTGATTTCACGCCGAGTGATTTTTTAACCATGAAGCCTTGGCCATCATAGTAGTTCACGCCGATAAATTCAAAACCGAGGTTCACGTCACGGCTCATAGTCCATGTTGTGTTACGGGCCAGAACGTCAATTTCACCGGACTGAAGCGCTGTGAAACGCTCTTTCGCAGTTGTTGGTGTGTATTTAACTTTGTCTGGATCTCCGAAGATTGCGGCGGACATGCCGCGACAGAAGTCAACATCGAAGCCTTCCCATACGCCTTTGTCATTTGGTGCTGCAAATCCTGCAAGACCTGTCGTTACGCCGCATTGAATAAAGCCTTTGGCTCTTACGTCGTCTAGAGTCGCTGCAGATGCTGCACCGGCCATAAAAGTAGCTGCTGTAGCGACAGCTAATAAGCTCGCTCTTTTCATAAAATTACCTTCCTGTCAGTTTTTTTTATAATCGAATCCCCCTAACCCTCGAGTCAGGGTTCTTGGCATAAAGCCAACGAAAACCATATTTTTCCCAAATTTATGGTTCCGATACCACTGACGATAGGATATTTGCCCAACCCGTCAACGGATAATTTCGATTTCGGGCGGATTGTTACAATTTTCCACAAAAATTAACTATAAATTTCACTCTTCCCTCGTTTCCCGCAATCCTATATTGATGCCAGACGATAAATTCTGTGCAGGAGTTGTAAGATTAGATGAAAGACGAAACTAAATTAGTTGTTGCGGGCCGTTCACCAGAATCGAATTTTGGTATTGTGAACGTTCCCGTTTATCACGCCTCAACTGTCCTATACTCCTCATTGGAGGAGCTGCAAAAACGGCACAAAGACCGTGCTGAGGGTAAACAAGTAGTGACTTATGGCCGTATGGGAACGCCAACCACATGGTCGCTTGAAAACGCCGTAGCCGAAATTGAAGGCGGATACAGATCTCATGTATTCCCATCCGGTCTTGCTGCCTGCGCACAAGCCATTCTCGCCTTTACAAAAACCGGAGATCACATCCTTGTAACTGACAGTGTTTACGGACCGACAAGAGCCTTCTGTAACAATGTGCTTTCAAGGTTTGGTGTTGAGGCAACTTTCTACGATCCATTGATTGGGAGCGGCATTTCAGAGCTTATGCGCCCCAATACAACCATCGTTTTCACAGAATCTCCCGGATCTCAAACATTTGAGATGCAAGACATTCCTGCCATTGTTGACGCCGCCCATAAAAAGAATGCGATCGTCATCATGGATAACACTTGGGCATCCCCGCTTTTCTATAAACCATTTAGTCATGGCGTAGATGTGTCTATTCAGGCTGGCACAAAATATATTGTTGGGCACTCCGACGTTATGATCGGAACTGTAACAACAACAAAAGAGCTTTGGCCAACACTGCAAGCAAGCGCTGCTGGCATGGGGCAAACCACTGGCCCTGACGATGTTTATTTAGCCCAGCGCGGCCTTCGGACACTATCTGTTCGCTTGAAACAGCATATGGAAAACGGCATTAAAGTCGCCGAGTGGCTTAAAGGACAATCACAGGTCCATTCAGTCTTGCATCCTGCACTTTCGGATCATCCCGGTCATGATCTTTGGAAACGCGATTTCCTTGGCGCTTCTGGTTTATTTTCCTTCCGTCTAAATGCGGTCTCAATGGAAGCCGTTGCAGCCTTTATGGATCACCTTGAATTGTTTGGAATGGGGTATTCATGGGGTGGATTTGAAAGCCTCGTTATTTATGCCGATCCCAGTAGTTATAGAACGGCTACAAAATGGGATAATACCAATCCGCTAATCCGTCTTCATATTGGACTAGAAGATCCAGATGATTTGATAGCGGATTTGAAAGCCGGATTTGACCGCCTTGACGCGGCAAAATAACTGATAACTGAACATAGAGACCAATATGACTGATCTTGCATCCTTGCTTAAATTTAATAGTGACGGCCTCATACCCGCCATCGCGCAGCAACATGACACTGGCGAAATCTTGATGATGGCCTGGATGAACCAGGATGCCATCGATGAGACACTTGCCACCGGTCAAGTCTGCTATTGGTCTCGATCCCGTAGCGCGCTTTGGCGTAAAGGCGAAAGCTCTGGGCAAGCCCAGAAGCTTGTCAACTTTCGTCTGGACTGTGATGGTGACACCATATTGCTTAAAGTTGAGCAAACGGGTGTTGCTTGTCACACGGGGCGCCATAATTGCTTTTTCTATGAGGCGAAAGACGGCAAAGTTGACATTATTTCTGATGTGCTTATCTCACCTGAAGATATGTACGGCAAAAAATAACCCGCTATTCACATTGAAACTTGGCTCTAAGTAATCCATGACAAATGAACGACAAAAGGTTGGTATTATTGGCGGCGGCCCCGCAGGTTTAATTGCGGCCCAAAGACTTCGAGAAACCACAGATTGTGACGTTCATGTCTATGAGCAGAAGCCATCTGTTGGCCGTAAATTTCTAATTGCCGGACGCGGCGGCCTCAACCTCACCCATTCAGAAAATATCACGGATTTTCTTAAAAAATACGGCGATGAGGAAGAGTTTCTCACGCCTTTTATTAATGCCTTCACTCCCGATGACTTAAGGGAGTGGGCCCATAAGCTTGGGATTGAGACTTTTGTCGGTAGCAGTGGCCGCGTATTTCCAAGCCAGATGAAATCAACGGCTCTAATGCGGGCTTGGACAAAGCATTTGACTGAAATGGGTGTCCACTTCCACCTTCACCATAGTTTCGTTGGTTTTGATGAGGCAGGCTCTCCGGTTATCGAAAATAAAGATGGTGACCTCGCCCCAATAAACGCAGACGCGGTGCTCTTCACTACAGGCGGCGCCAGTTATCCGCATTTGGGCGCAACGGGAGAATGGGCAGAGGCCCTCAACTCCCGTCATATTGAAACAACTCCCTTTCAGGCCATAAATTGCGGTTTCAATGTTAGTTGGTCCCACTATTTATCTGACAAATTTGCAGGACAACCTCTCAAAAACATAGAAATTTCTCTGGATGACGAGACAAGTCACGGTGACCTAATTGTCACTAATTACGGTCTTGAGGGCGGTACAATTTACAGTATCAGTCGCGCCATAAATATCGCATTAGCGACCAACAATACAGCAACTATCTATCTGGATTTAAAGCCGAATTTATCTCTGGATCAGATCGCGTTAAAGCTGTCACAGTCCAGAAAAAAACAAAGCCTGTCGAATTTCCTGCGCAAGCAGCTTAAACTCACAGCTCTTGAAATTGGGCTAATTCACGAACTCTGCGACAAACGCGATGTTCAAGATGTGGGGCTCTTGGCCAATAAAATAAAAGCACTCCCAATTGAAATTCAATCGGCCCGCCCAATTGATCGGGCAATCAGCACCATGGGCGGTATCAAGACGTCTGAGTTTGACGAGCATCTTATGCTCAAGAAGCAACCTGGCTGGTTTGCTGCTGGTGAAATGATAGACTGGGATGCCCCAACCGGTGGCTATTTACTACAAGCCTGCTTTAGCACCGGCGTCGCTGCTGCCAACGGAATTACCCGCTGGCTACATCGATAACTATCAGCGGGCAACATTCCCAGAAGATGCCGCAAGATTACTGATCATTTCTTCGATCCCGGCGCGGTCTTTCAAGTACAAGTTCTTTCCCTTTTTAAGGACAAGATCTTCGTTGCTGAGCTGTCCTAAAACACGAGCGACGGTTTCACGTGTGGTCGAAACTCGGCTCGCAATAGTGCTTTGGGTTGGCATTGGATAAATCAGCCAAGAATTTGGTGTAACCGGATCAGGTTCTGCCATTCGCAGTAATTCCTGACAAACGCGTTGAACGGCGCCCAACGTAGATAAATCAAGAATACGATCGTCATTAACGCGAATAATTCTTGCCAGACGCTGCAGCACTTGAAGCGATACTTCAGGGTGACTTTGTAAAAGTTCTGTAAAGCTTTCCGGCGATAAAGACGCCAGAATACATTTTTTATTGGCAATGACATTGGCTGACCGCGGCCGGCCGTCAATAGCAGATAGTTCGCCAAAATATTGTCCAGCCTCAACAGATGCGTAGGCAACTTCTCTGCCTGACACTCCAAAATTGACAATATTTACGTTCCCCTCAACAACAAAGAATACATCTCTGCTGGTACTCGATTTCTCGAGTATCTGCTCACCGGTCGAGTAGTTTTTCCATGAACATTTCATAGAAATGGCTTGCAGTTCGTCAGAATTTAAATCTTTGAATAGTTCAATATTATCAAGTTTATCCATAGTTCTGCTAACTCTATTGGTTGTCTAGAAGACAATATAAATCATCACATCTTTGCAATTTACGGATAGATACACAGAAGAGCAATAATAATAATAGATACATGGCAACACAAATTTCAAACAAACGCAAATCGCGTATCGTCATTTATTTCGGACCAGCGTACAGTATGCGTCATTATGTACATTTGTAAAAAGGTAATATGGTATGGCTGTTTGGCTTAAAAACCCGCTCGCGATTTTGGCAGACGATTCAGACGGCGGCATTGTCGTTGAGGGAACAAGCATTGTTGAACTTGTACCCGCAGGTAAGAGCCCAACCGTGGTGCCAGCAAACGACTTGCAGATCTTTGATGCGAGCCAACATGTGCTTTTGCC
>JBALWO010000021.1:30784-62598 GCA_036960775.1 Pseudomonas marincola
CCGCAAAGCACCGTTCAAGACGAGCAGGTCATTCTTGATGATAGTGCCCGCCTGATCAAGGCCTACCACGAGAACGGCCCTGATGCGATGATACAAATTGCACTTGCCCCTTGCTCCCCTTTTTCCGTCAGTACTGAGTTAATGAAAGCATCGGCGGTTCTCGCCCGTCAACACGGTGTTCGTCTTCACACTCATCTGGCTGAAACTCATGATGAAACAGCCTTTTGCGAACAAATGTTTGGTCTTAGACCCCTTGATTATCTGGAGCATGTTGGCTGGCTCAGCAATGATGTTTGGCTTGCACACGGTATTCATTTCGATGATTCAGAAATTAAACGCCTCGGCGCCGCTGGAACGGGCATTGCCCATTGCCCATCATCTAACATGGTGTTGTCATCAGGCATTTGCAGAACGTTAGAGCTCGAAGCTGCGGGATCACCAGTTGGCCTTGGTGTCGATGGATCGGCCTCAAACGATGGCTCCAACATGATACAAGAAGTCCGCCAAGCCATGTTGCTGGGAAGACTTCGGTATGATGCAGACGAGATGACCCACCATAGTGCATTTCGAATTGCCACCGAAGGGTCAGCTAAATGCCTTGGACGAGATGATGTAGGTAAACTTGCTGTCGGGAAAAAAGCTGATCTTGCGCTATTCTCACTGACCGAACCTCGCTTTTCAGGCGCCGGTGATCCTTTAGCCGCCCTGCTTCTCTGTGGTGCCCATCAAGCTGATCACGTTATGGTTGGCGGCAGATGGCGGGTGAAGAATGGAGTGATCGAAGGCTTAGACATGGCAAAACTATTGTCAGAACACTCCGCGTTGGCCAAAGAATTAATCTCATAACCTGATAAAATTTCACTAGTGTATTGTTTTCACTGGATAGTTTCCGAAAACTCTTTCAATATGATACAGGAATTTATTGTTCATGTATCATATTGAAGATCGGATATCTGTCTGGGATGAGCGACGCAAGTGTGTCTTTAAGTAAAAACATTGAAGATCTACCAAAAAAACTTGCCCTAAAGGCACGGTCATTGCTGGTCACCGTTTGGGGAGATTCAATCGCGCCCCACGGCGGAACTGTATGGCTGGGGAGTCTTATCGATTTAGTCGCTCCCTTTGGTTTGAATGAACGCGCCGTTCGCACATCCGTCTTTCGCCTTAAAAATGAAAAAACCCTATCGAGTTTTCAAGAGGGGCGACGTAGTTTTTATACGTTGACTGCATCTGGCCAACATCGGTTTGAAGAAGCCACCAAACGCATTTACAACCATATGGATGAAGCGTGGGACGGCGAATGGACTTTGCTATTTTCCGAAAGGCGGAAACTGGAAGATGACATAAAGAAGCAGCTATCTTTGGAACTTGGATGGCTTGGCTTTGGTGATTTAGGCTCGGGTATTTACGCCCACCCCAATTGTGAAAGAGAGACAGTTGAGCGTCTGGTAAGTGATCTAGATATATCCTCTCATGTGGCGTTTATGAAGGCCAACGGCCTTTCCCTGACAGATGAAACGCAAGAACATATATTAGTTCAAAAAGGCTGGAACTTATCTTCCATTGAAGATGGGTATACCGATTTCATTACTCATTTTAAACCCATAATCAATATGTTAAGACACAATGATAATCTAACTTCAGAACAATCATTTACTCTTCGAACTCTTCTTGTTCATGATTATAGGCGGGCCCTATTACGGGATCCGATGCTGCCCAGTAACCTTCTGCCAGAGAGCTGGAATGGCAATACTGCGAAAGAGTTATTTCACGACATCTATCAAATAGTCTGGCAAGATGCGGAAACGCACTTATTACAAACGCTTGAAACAAAGGGCGGAAAACTGCCCGACGCGTCGACTGAATTCTCTGCCCGGTTTGGGGGGCTAAAATAAGAAGGACGGTATTAATGGGAGTAGGCTTAAAAGTAGCGATTATTGGTTCAGGACCGGCTGGAATGTATACGGCTGGGGCGCTTAACAAAAATTGCCCGGGATGTGAAATCGACATTCTCGACAAATTGGCTACGCCCTACGGCCTGATCCGAACTGGCGTTGCCCCTGATCACCAGACCACCAAAAACGTCTCGCGCGCCTACGACAAAATCATGGAAAACGGTAATGTTCGTTTTGTTGGGAACATCAGTTTTGGCAGCGACATCACTCTTGCCTCCTTGAAAAACTTATATGATGTCGTGGTTCTAGCTGTTGGCACCCCCAAAGATAGAGAACTTAACATTGACGGCGAAGATAAAGAGGGCGTTTTTGGTGCGCAAACATTCGTCTATTGGTATAATGGGCATCCTGAATTTCGAGATGCCGTCCCTCACCTGAATGTTAAAAATGTCATCGTTATTGGGAACGGCAATGTGGCCCTAGATGTGGCCCGTGTTGCCCTCAGTACGAGAGAAGAAATGGCGGATTCCGATTTGGTGGAACATGCCGGGGAAAAAATATTTAACAGTCCCATTCAATCCGTACATGTCATCGGTCGCCGTGGCCCTGAACACGCTCATTTCTCATCAAAAGAACTTAGCGAATTCAAAGTGTTAAGCACCGCAACCCCCTACACGAACCCAACAATTATTCCTGAAATTTTTCAATCTGATGATGCTAAAGAAACCAAAATCGTCAACAATAATCTAAAGCTCCTCCGTGAGTTTGGCACCAACGACGTTACCGCTGGAAAACGATTATTATCTTTGGACTTTTTGCTGTCTCCCGTTGCAATCTCTGGAGATGAGGCCATTAAGTCTATGCGGTTTGAAAAGAATAAAATTGAAAATGGAAAACCTGTTGGAACAGGCGAATTCATAGACTACCCGTGCGACTTACTTGTTACTTGCATCGGATACGAACTTAAACCCATAGCTGATCTGCCTATTGAAAACGGGGTCGTAAAAAACACAGATGGCCGCGTGGAAGACGGATTATATGTTGTTGGGTGGGCCAAACGCGGCCCCTCAGGTACTATCGGTACCAACCGTTTGGATAGCCAAGCGGTTGTTGACCTCATTATCGAAGATCATTGTAACGGCCCTGATACGGCTAAAACAGGAGCACGCGGATTAGACGATTATTGTGCTGCCCATGGGATTGAGACGGTCTCATTCAATGATTGGAAGAAAATTAATGAAGCCGAACAAAAGCATGCAAGTGAAGACAGCCCAAGACGTAAATTTGTTCGTAAAAGAGATATGCTCACCCTCGTGCACGAAGGAAATCCGCAATGATAATTGCCCAGCTCAGTGACCCTCATGTTGATGTTGACGGGACGGAGTTCCATAATTTGTATCAAACTGCTGATAAATTTAGAGTTGCGCTTGATAAAGCCGCTAACTTCAGTCCGAAACCTGATGCTATTGTCATCACCGGTGATCTGGTAAATTGCGGTGATGCTCCGTCTTATGCCATCTTAAAGGACATCATCGAAAGAACCGACATTCCTGTCTACCTCGGCGTGGGCAACCACGATTGTCGAGATACTCTTCGGTCAGCCTTTCCAGATCATTCCTACATGCCGGAGAATGGATTTATTCAGTATACGTGGGAAATGAACGGCCATAAAATGATCATGCTCGACACAAACATTCCTGGTGAACCTGGTGGGGTGTTGTGTAAACAGCGGTTGAGGTGGCTCGAGAAATCCTTACAGGCAGACCCTGAAACACCAACGGTCATTTTCATGCATCACCCGCCGTTCAAAACCGGGATTAAAGCCATGGATGACATGGGTTTAGCTGACGCACATAAGTTCGGTGAGATTTTAGAAAACCATGATCAAGTAATCCGTATTTTTTGCGGACATCTCCATCGGTCAATTTTGTCAAATTTTCATGGTGTTCAGGCACAAATTTGCCCATCAACAACTCATAAAATAGTACTACATCTCGAAAAGAGCAGCAGGCTTGCCACAACATCGGAGCCTTCTGAATTTCTAATACATATTTGGAATGACGAAGGCGATATCGTTACCCACAATTGCTTTACAGAACCCGCGCCTATTCTCTGGGAAAAGGAATAGTTACGACTTCAGTGCATCCAAACCCATTTGCCAAAACCCAACTTCGAGCCTTGTCGCCTCTCTAAAGGTTTTGGAGAGGCTTGCAAAGCGGGCTTCTGTAAACCGAGTTTCCGCAAGTCTGTCTATCTGCGCCACTGCGGCTTCCGAAACCGGCTGATATTCATCCCCGCCGTACATTTCAATCCAGGCCGCGTAAGGGTTACCTGAACGTTTGGTGGCACCGCTCTCTATTAGCCGGGTACCAATATCACCATAACCGATTACACAAGGCGCCAGCGCCACATACAAATCCAAAATGTCCCCTGACATCCCTTTTTCCAACACATATCGAGTGTAAGCCATATTTTCTGGCGCTTCTTCGATGGCCTGCATTTGTGCCTCGGTAATGCCCCAGCCTTCGCAATAGTCCACGTGAAGCCGCATTTCAGTATCAACTAACGCAGTCACAGTTTCAGATGCTGCTTTCATATCAGCCAAATTATCAGCTTTATAAGCCGCCAGCGCGTACGCACGGGCAAAATGCATCAAAAAGAGATAATCTTGCTTTAGGTAAAACTGAAAAGCTTTCTCAGGCAATTGGCCCGATTGCACACCTTGCACGAATTCATGGTGAGTGTAATCCTGCCAAACATCTTCATTGGCCGCTTTTAGTCGATCAAATAATTTCATTTTAAAACAGTTGGTTGTTAAATCCAGCGGGGAGAGAGATCACGAGGTTATCAAGTTCTTCAGTCATAACAATTTGACACCCAAGACGTGACGTTGGTGTCAATCCGTAAGCCAGATCAAGCATATCTTCCTCGTCGTCTGTCGCGTCTTGCAAGCGATCAAAATCTTCTTCATGCACGATTAAATGACATGTTGAGCACGCCAAACTTCCTTCACAGGCGCCTTCCAGTTCAAGGCCATTGTGATGGGCAATTTCCAACAAAGTTTTCCCAAGCGGTGCATCCACTTCAACTTTATCGCCATTTGGTTTTACAAAAGTCACTTTTGACATCGAAACTCTAACCTCTTAAAAAAACGAACTCTGGAAAAACTCGGTCACGCAGCAAATTTTGGCGACTTCTTCTCATATAGTTTTTTCCATACCTCAACAAACCTGTCAATCTCAGCCCTGGTTGTCTCTCGCCCTAGACTAACACGGATTGCTTCACCTGCCTCTATCTCGTTAGCCCCCATTGCGACCAACACATGGCTTGCTTTTACTTTTCCGCTTGAGCAAGCCGAACCCGCACTGATAGCAATTCCAGCCAAATCAAAATTCATTACCTGTAACTCAGCTGTTACGCCGGGCATGGAAAGGCAACTCGTATTTGGAAGACGGCTTGAATTTGTTCCATAAATCACCGCGCCTGAGCAGAAATTAGAGAGTTCAGCCTCCATTGTGTTTCGGAGGCGTTCTACATCGATGTATAACTCTAAATCGGCGCGCGCCATCTCAGCGGCTAATCCAAATCCAGCGATACCAGCGACATTTTCAGTCCCGCCCCTTCGGCCAAGTTCTTGACCCCCGCCAATTTGACCGGGCCTAATAACCAAACCTTCTCGCACGACCAAGGCCCCTTGCCCTTGTGGTCCGCCAATTTTATGGCCAGAAACAGACATCATATCCACGCCCATATCTCGAAAACTAACAGGGATTTTCCCCACCGCTTGTATGGCATCTGTATGAAGCAATCCGCCGCAGGAATGGACCAGTTCTGCGATTTCGGCAATAGGCTGGCACACACCTGTTTCATTATTTGCAAGCATAATGGAGACAAAGGATTGGGTTTGAGCCGCCTCTAACGCTATCTTTAGATCGTCAAGGTCGATAAGTCCGTTTGGATGGCAGGTTATATTCCGAACTTCATTTAAATTCGCAGGTGCCAAAACTGAATCATGCTCTCCCAATGCCGTCATGACAGTGCAGCCTTTTACAGCACTCAGCGCCATATTGTTAGCTTCAGTTCCACCAGATGTAAAAATAATTTCCTGAGGCTTACAATCAATCAGCTTTGAAATTTGCCGCCGCGCATCTTCGACACGGCCCCGCGCTTTCCGTCCATGTGCATGGACTGACGATGGGTTACCACCCTCAGTCATCACACTTGAAACCAACTCGATAATTTCGGGTCGGATAGGGCAAGTCGCATTATAATCTAGATAAATTGCATTCTTCATACAGGCAAAATATGTCCTGCTGAACGCTCCGGCAAGTTAATAGTTGCTAGAATTTATCAGAACCGCCCATTGGATCATCTTCAGAGCTTTCCAGATCAACCTTCTTTCCACTTAAAAGTGGTGAGCGAGACGGTTTTCCCTCCAGATCACTTTCCAGCTCTTCAACACGCATGGAAAGTGACTGAACTTTATCGAGTAAACCATCCAAAACTTTAAACACTGGATCTGGTAATTCATCGGCACCGATACCGTAGGCGGCGAATCTCTCTTCGTTTGGACGGGCCGATCGAGTGACAGCACGTGCAGGACTACCCACAACTGTTACCCGTTCAGGCACATTTTTAACAACGACTGAGTTTGCGCCAACACGGGCACAACGGCCAACGGTGATAGGGCCTAGAATTTGAGCGCCAGATCCAACGATTACATTATCAAGGAGTGTTGGGTGACGTTTCACATCGCGCTGGGTATCTGAATCAACAGAAGGGTTCACCCCTCCAAGTGTCACATCATGGTACAAAGTGACATTATCCCCGATTTCTGCGGTTTCACCGATGACTGCGCCCATTCCATGATCAATAAACAGCTTTGATCCAATCTTAGCGCCGGGGTGAATTTCAATGCCCGTCAGGAACCTGCTTGTTTGCGATAGCAATCGCGCGAGGAACTTCCAATTGCGCTGATACAGGGGGTGCGCAAGACGGTGAAACATAATTGCATGGAAGCTCGGATAGAGGAGAGCTACCTCCAATTTTGAGCGTGCAGCGGGGTCTCTTTCGATGACCGCATCAAGATCTTCGCTAATATGCTTGAACATATGCCCATTCCTTCTGTATTGTGCGGCGTTTAATATAGCTGATTGCACAAGAGGTTACAACGCGCCCTTCATTTCGTGATATATATATTGTCTAGATCCTGTCAAGGTGAAGGAAGTATACTAGAGATTGAATTGTTGCATTTGTTGACAATGATCACAGATTATTGACGCAAACTCTATGTAAATGTGCTGAATATGTTTTTTTGAAGATTGGGAACTTGAACCTAAATGCCTGACGTAATTTTTAATGGACCAGAAGGCCGCCTCGAAGGCCGATATCATCACTCTTCAAAACCGAATGCGCCTTTGGCTTTGATTCTTCATCCCCATCCTCAATTTGGTGGGACGATGAATAATAAAGTCGTTTATCATCTATTCACAGACTTTAAAGAACGCGGCTTTTCCGTTCTTCGTTTCAACTTTCGCGGCGTCGGCCGAAGCCAAGGCGACTATGATCTAGGCATTGGCGAACTTTCTGATGCTGCGGCTGCATTGGATTGGATGCAAACTCATAATCCAAACGCTCCTTCTGTTTGGGTCGGTGGCTTCTCCTTTGGCGCATGGATAGGAATGCAATTACTTATGCGCCGCCCAGAGATTGAGGGTTTCATTTCTGTGGCACCCCCGGCGAACATGTATGACTTTGCGTTCCTTGCCCCTTGTCCATCCTCTGGAATTATTGTCAACGGCTTGAAAGACATTCAAGTTCCACCAAAAGATGTTCAGAAACTGGTAGAAAAATTACAAGCCCAAAAAGGCATTACAATCCATCATACTGAAGTTGACGGAGCTGATCACTTCTTCCAGGAAAAAATTCCAAGCCTGATGGAAACTGTAGACGAATATCTGGATATGCGGCTCCTTGGAAAAGAAGAAGAAGAGTAGGTCGTAACTTTCAATTCCCCTCAATACGTATTCACACCGAATACATATTGAGGGATAAATTGGGTTTTACTGTACGAATTAAGGACAAGGATGGCGTTTTTAAAACTAATTTCGACTTATTTTGCCGAATTAATAACGCCCCGTGCTTTAACCAAAGCAAACGAAAATCTGCTAACTCAAAACAAACTTCTCGAACAACAGCTTTCCGACACTAAAATCACACTAGCAAAGAGCCAAAGCGATTTAGCCTATATAAGTGCGTTATATAATACGGCTTTTTATGCAAGTTCTCAGCTTTATTCCGTATCCGAAGTCGCTACAGGAAAATTTATAGACGTCAACGACACTTGGCTGCAGACCCGCGGGTTTTCACGCGAAGAAGCTATTGGTAAAACCGCTGATGAGCTTAATATATGGGGCAGCGACGCTGCCTACCGGGAAAAAATCCTTGATGATATCAATACCTACGGCCACCTCCGAAATTACGAGACGCAATCAGTTATGCGGTCCGGCGAGATAAGAGATTTTATTCTAAACGCTGAGATCTTAGAGTTTGATGGCAAACAGTTATTATTTTTCTCTGGCATGGACGTAACCGAGAGCAAATTATTAGAACGTAATCTCCAACGCAGCCAAAAACTAGATGCTGTTGGTCAACTTTCCGGTGGTATAGCGCATGATTTCAACAACTTACTCGGCATCATACTTGGCAACCTCGAACTTCTAGCCGAACAGATCCCAGACGATGAAAAACTTCAAACACTTGTAGATTCTGCTATCCATGGGGCTGAACGTGGTGCGAAAATCACAAAAAAACTCTTGAGTTTTTCAAGTGATCACTCTTCCATAAGTAAAATCACCGATATCAATGAATTGATTTTACACATTGAAGATCTAATCGCCAAATCAGTGACAGCGGCAATCACCCTTAAAACCCAATTAGCAGAGGGTGCGTGGCTGGTAAATGTTGATCCCAGTGATTTTGAAGATGCAATCATCAACCTTTCAATCAATGCCTATGATGCCATGCCCAACGGCGGTACTTTATGCATCGAAACCTATAATACGACGTTGGATGCTGAATTCTCCAAATTAAATCCAGATGCCAAGCCTGGAGATTATCTCGCGGTAAGTGTGGAAGACAACGGTACAGGCCTCTCTGATGACATTAGGGACCGCGTTTTCGAGCCCTTTTTCACCACAAAAAATCGAGAAAAAGGGACAGGGCTTGGTTTAAGTATGGTGTTTGGGTTTATCAAGCGAGCTAAAGGCCACATTCAAATTAAATCTGGTGATGGCACTGGCACTAATTTCATTCTATATCTTCCCCGCAGTGCGAACCAAAATACCGAGCTTGATACTTCTGAAGAAAACCTCCCACTTGTGGGCGGTACCGAGACCATTCTCATTGTTGATGATGAATTTCATTTGACAGAAATTGCTCAGATTAAACTGCGAGGGCTTGGATATAAAACCTATTTTGCCACTGACGGTGATGCTGCTTTAAAAATCCTAAAAGAACAGCCTGACATAGACCTGATGTTCAGTGATATCGTTATGCCAGGTACTCTAAGCGGATACGACCTCGCGGTAAATGTCAGAGAGAAAACCCCTCAGATCAAAATACTCCTCACAAGTGGATACTCAAGAGCAGACGAACTTCTTACCGCTGAAGCGGAAATTTTGATTGGTGATATCAGTCGCCGCACATTGCCAAAGCCCTATACGTCTATCCAGCTCGCAACTGCTATTCGGACCACGTTAGACACTGATTAGATTACAGCTTTTTTGTAAAAAACGCCGCCCATCATCGGCTTTGGTACACCGGTTGTTGTGGGAAGACTAAGGGGTAATTGAGCCCTGCTTCTAACCGCAAGGAACGCGAATGCTTCCGCTTCGAGTTCATCTCCGCGCCAGCCGATATTCTCCACAGGTTCAACCAAAGCATTTCCCATCTCTGTCTGGATTTTCTGCATCATCAAAATGTTATGACGTCCACCTCCCGCCACCAACCAGCGACGAGGTTCCATTGGGAGATGATCCCTTGATAGGGCAACGGATTTCACCGTAAATGCCGTCAAGGTTGCCGCACCATCTTCTAGAGATAAATGCTCTAAGGATGACTTGGAAAAATCGTCTCTATCTAAACTTTTTGGCGGAATTTTTGTAAAATATGGATGATCCAAGAGGGCCTTTAAGATGGTTTCATCAACACGCCCTGTTTGCGCAATTTTTCCGCCCTCATCAAAAGCAACACCCGTTTTCTCGCGAACCCAGTCATCCAGTAATGCGCTCGCCGGCCCCGTATCAAAAGCCAATATTTCGTCGCCATTTATATAGGTGACGTTACCAACGCCGCCCAAATTCAAAACCGCTATGGGGCCGTCAATCTTCTGCGCCAAGGCTTGATGATAAAGCGGGGCAAATGGTGCCCCTTGACCGCCTGCGGCCACATCTGCGGACCTGAAGTCATTGACAACGTCAATTTTACATTTGTCCGCCAACCGCTGCCCATCGCCGATTTGAACTGTTATTTTATTTGGCGCATCATGGAATAATGTCTGACCATGGAAACCAATGATAGAAACCTCCTCTGTCGACAAATTCGAGCGATCTATAAGTTGATGCACGGCTTCAGCATTTAAGTCCGTAAACGCATTGATAACGTCATCTGGAGCCGATAGCGTCCCAAGGTACGCCTGAAAACGACTTCTGAAAGCAGGCTCATAAGGAATAGAAACTGCGGCGCCATATTCAAGCACATGCACACCGTCAGTTTTAATAAGCGCAGCATCGATACCATCCATAGACGTACCGCTCATTAACCCGATTGCCCAAACCATATCCATACCAATATCAGTGCCTCTTTATTACGTTCAGAAAAGCAGTCCTTTTAAAATACTTAAAAAATGTGCTACAGGACTGTCTCTATTCATTTTTACAACAAGACAAATATAGATCAAATGACTGAATTACGCTCTGACTTTATGAAAACTTTCGTTGAACGCGGCTACATGCATCAATGTACCCATTTAGACGAATTGGATACGGCCTTCGCTGAAAAGCAAGTTACGGCGTATATCGGCTTTGACTGCACGGCCCGCAGTCTTCACGTTGGCAGTTTGATGCAAATCATGATTTTGCGTCGCATGCAACAAGCGGGACATAAACCTATCGTTTTGATGGGTGGCGGCACCACGAAAGTTGGCGACCCGTCCGGTAAGGATGAAAGCCGCCCTGTCATTACCGATGAAATCATTCAAGACAACATGGACGGAATTCGCTCAGTTTTTGAAAAGTTCATCAAGTTTGGCGACGGCCCAACGGACGCCGTTATGGTCAATAATGATGATTGGTTGAGCGAGCTCGGCTACATCAAGTTTTTGCGAGAATATGGTCGTCATTTTTCGATCAATCGAATGCTCACATTTGAAAGTGTTAAAATTCGCCTGGAACGGGAACAATCTCTTAGCTTCCTTGAGTTTAACTACATGATTTTGCAAGCCTACGATTTCGTTGAACTGATGAAACGCCATGGCTGCACTCTTCAAATTGGCGGCTCTGACCAGTGGGGTAATATCGTCAATGGAACTGAACTTGGCCGCAGGACAAATGGCTTTGATCTTTTTGGATTAACCACTCCCCTGCTCACCACAGCATCCGGTGCCAAGATGGGCAAAACTGCTGCAGGCGCCATTTGGTTAAATGAAGATATGTTGTCGGCCTATGACTATTGGCAGTTCTGGCGGAACACTGAAGACGCGGATGTTGGTAAATTCCTGCGGTTGTTTACAGAACTTCCTATTGCTGAAGTTGTCCGCCTTGAAAACCTAGAAGGTGCCGGTTTAAACGAAGCAAAGAAAATCCTAGCAAACGAATGTACTCGTTTGGCTCATGGTGAAGCTGCCGCATTAGAAGCTGCAGAAACGGCACGCCGCACTTTTGAAGTTGGTGAAACTGCAGAAACACTGCCAACCACAGAAGTTCCACAAGCAGAACTAGACGAGGGCATTCCAGCCTTTGCTTTGTTTAACCGCATTGGCCTTTGCCAATCGAGCTCTGAAGCTCGAAAATTGATTAAAGGCGGCGGCGCTCGTTTAAATGATGAAAAAATATCTGACGAAAAACGGGTTGTAACGTCAGCTGACGTCAATGAGACGGGGCGGATTAAACTATCTGCCGGTAAGAAGCGACATCATTTGATTTTACCAAACTAACCCTTCTAAATCGGGCGGCACACTTAAGGTGTTTCGCTCGATTTTTCATCACTCGTAGTTGGGTTTGGATCAGTGCTCCCAGCATCGGTCCAAGGTTCGAAGAACATGCGCCGCAAGATACCGGGAGCTAGTGCTGAAACCGGGTTTACAATCACTTTTGGATTGCTGGCAAGCCCTTCTAGCTTATACGAAAATCCAAAGATCCCTTCACCCTCGCGGCCAACCAGTAATTGTCCAAGGATGGGAATGTTACCCAAAATAGAATTCAGGGTATAGGCAGGGATAACCGTACCGAACCCGTCCAACGTATCATTTTCTTTATCAACTTTGCCTGTAAATGTTAGGCCAATGGCGCCAACGGCTCTAAAATTTTTCGTCTGAAACACGCCGTTTTTGTACGAAAATGGACCTTCAATGGTCTCAAATGTCATGCCGTCATTTTGCATTAATTCAACAATACCGGTTAGCGAACCAACCGTTAGAATTTTCCCAAGAACTGGTGCATCGATGATTTGAATTTTTTCGATTTTGACCTGTCCATTTATGACAGTATCGTCGGTGCTATCGTCTATTTCGGCGACGATATTCAGATCGCCTTCGCGGCTATTGTCATAAATATCCGCCCCACGCAGCAATGTCCCTGCTTGAGCTGATTTAAAAACAACATCTCTTTTCGAGCCATTTTGTTTAACCGTGAAGGAGACATCATGCAGCCCGTCCAGTTTGGCGAGGATTTCACTATTAGCAATTAAACCACCCGAATATTGGACATATCCTGCGACAGGGCCAAGCGTAACCTTTTCATCAAGAAGCGCCTTTTCAATCACCACATTGACATTAATGTTAAGCTCATCCTCGCTATCATTATTTTTATCTTTGTCACTTTCATCTACATCTGCATCAGGGTTTTCTGCTAGAATATATGGCTGCAGGTCAAGAACACGTCCATTAACCGAGACATCATAAGACTGAGAATTTTGACGGTTAATGATGACAGACAAATCATTCTTACCGTAAATCAGTTTACTTGCAGAAAACGATTTAAGGCCTTCTTTATCAATTTCGGCCTCACCCACCAATTCAATATTCTCTGAGCTTAACCGGATATTTGATAGCTTACTTTTCTCGCCGCCATCGGTGGTGAACTGAGCGCCAAACAAACCGCCAACGCCAACAGGCTTTAACAATTTAAGATCGGGGATGTCCAACGCGGCTTCTACCAAATTAAGCGTGACAACACCATTGGCATGCCCCCGACTGTCCAAATCAACACCGAGAGATGCACCGACGGATCCCGTTAGATAAGGTGTATCAATTATTTTGAGATCTTTACGAGCTTTATCATCGAGCTTTGCAACTATTTCGTATCTTCGGTTTCCCGCTTGCGTTCCCTTAAACCACGATTGAAATGAGATATCAGCTAACGTTCCTTGAATATTTCCGTTGCCTTTTACGGTCAATTTATCTGGTGTCACTAAGGCAGCCATATTTCCGCCGGTCAGACTATAACCTTCATATACATTGGGGATAGACGCATTTTCAAACTGCCCTTTAGCTTCGAAGCGGACTTGTTCCAACGTCAAATCATTTTTTAGCGGGAATACAAATTGAGCTTCGATTTTACCGACACCAGTCATTTTTTCAGGGACAATCCCATAAGGGGTCGCAAAACCAAGTGGCTCTTTATCAATAAAGTCGAATATTTTGCGATTTTCACCAACAGCCGTCAGCGTGATATCGGCAATTTGAAGGTCCTTATCAAAGTCATATAAAAGAACATCACCGGTGGGAAGAGGAAGACCATTTACGTCGCCGCTCAAATCAAACACGTGGATCTGTTTCTCTGTTAGAATAGCTTTGCCTTTAACATTTTGTACCTTTGGCAATGGCGCAAAATAATCAGCACTCGCGCCGTTGAAACTAAATTTAAACTCGATGGCACCGTCAGGGATTTTTCCGCTTTTAAGAGCTCCTGCTGGAAGGTTTACTCGGAAGGTGATATCAGTTGCATGTCCTTCGGTGATTTTGGTTGTAACCCAGTTATAAGCGTCTGCCGCTGCCGAATAAGGCCAATAAGTGGCAGCATCACGGGCTTCCATATTTGGGGAACTTCCTTCAATGGATAGGCCAAATCCGTTTTCAGAATTCTCAAAAGTTCCGCTCATGGTAATTACTGGACCTTGCGTCGCAATTTTTACAACGTTCAAATTCAACATATTAAACGGGGCTGCACTGTGACCTTCAAGCGCGATGGATTTTATGGGAAGTGGCTTCTTATACAAATCCGGAAGATCTACAAGCCCTTCTCCAGTTCCCAAAACAAATCCAATTTGGACGGGATCAAACGCAGCATTGAGTGAGATATTGACATCTCCTGAAACGGACAAGCCAACGCCTTTAAGAATGTCTAAATCAGGACGATGTTTTGCCAACAGTGTTAGCGGAAATTCATCTATATTCGTTCTGACTACCGTATTTCTGGAAGCTGAGTCATATGAGGCATCAAATACAAGATTGACGCTCGCCTCTCCCACTTGCATATCACCTTGCAACCGGCCATTAAGCCCGTCGTCTCTTTTCCAAACAACCAGATCAGCCGCTGTGACTTTCCAACTCTTCGCCAGTTTTTGGTCTTCTACAAAAATAGAAAATTGATAAATTTCTAATCTTTCAAGATAGGCCGTTAAGTCAGAACCTCCAGATTTTCGGCCAAGTTCTGCGAAGAGTTCGTGAATGGCTTCGGGGGTAGCGTCTCGTTTTACGCTCGATGCTGCGTCACCAGATATGCCACCGGTATAACTATACCCAAGTCGCACGCCCCCGTTTTCTGCGCGCGTTAGAACGACTTCAAGTCCCGTAAATTCAAGTCCTGATGGGGCAACACGGCCTTTTAGAAGGGCGTCACCGCTGAAGGTGACCGTTACAGCTGGAATATAGGCGACAGTTTCGTTGTCTTTAAGAGCAGACATGTTTGTAATGCCGAACACCAGATTTTTATCTCTGCCATCCCATTGCAATTCAAGCCCTTCGAAACCGAGATCAATATTCGGATATTGATCCGCAATGATCTGTTCCACATAGGGCGCCATAAACGAGAGTGATACCGGGCCACGGCTTAAGGCCGCAACCAAGATAAGTGCTGTAAGGAAGATAAGTACCAAAACACTCAGTACGGTTCGGCCTAGTATTTTTGAAGCTGTTAATACCAAAACGTGCTATTCACTTTATTAACTATTATCAAATCTAAAAATGCTTTGGATTGGTACACTATGACCGATTTTGGGACCAATAGATATGCCTGCACCCGAAAAACTTCTATTTCTCAACGAAGTTAAACATCTTCCAGCCCCATCAAACAGCGATTTTCTTCAGATCGGACTAGAAAATTGGGCTGACCAATGCAGACAGAACTCCGAAGTCTCTAATGTGGCGAATGAATTGGGCAATTCTAAGGTCGGAAAGCAGTTTTTGGCTTCTATTTTCGGAAACAGTCCTTTTTTGAGCCAATGTGCCCTCACAGATCTTGATTTTTTCATATATCTATTGAGAAATGGCAGCAAAAAGGCACTCAAGTTTATTTACGAAGAACTCACAAAATCCGCACTGCCTGAAGTAGATCAAGCCAGTATCATGAAGGCACTGCGAATTGCAAAAAAACGGATTGCGTTATTAGCTGCTGCAGGGGATTTAGCCAACGCATTATCACTCAGCAAAGTCACACGAATACTTTCAGAATTTGCGGGTGCCGCAACAGATCTATGCCTTGCGCATCTTTTACTCGAAGCCCATACAAAAGGTGACTTAGTACTTCCCCATCCTGAAAACCCAGTCAAAGACAGCGGTCTCATCATACTTGGTATGGGTAAGCTTGGCGCGTTTGAGTTAAATTATTCCAGCGACATCGATCTGATCGTATTTTTTGATGCAGATAAAGTGGTCTATACGGGCCGCAAATTTATGGATGAATGCTTCATAAGGATTACAAAAAATCTAGTCAAAATGATGGATGAACGGACGGCAGATGGGTATGTTTTCCGGATGGACTTACGGCTTCGCCCGGACCCCGGCGCAACGCCAATTGCCCTGCCCCTTATTGCAGCTCATGTGTATTACGAAAGTCAGGGGCAAAATTGGGAACGCGCGGCCATGATTAAAGCCCGCCCAATAGCCGGCGATATAACTGCCGGCGAAGAGTTTATCGACTTTCTCAAACCATTCGTGTGGCGAAAATATTTGGACTTTGCAGCCATTGCGGACATTCAAGCGATCAAATCTCAAATTCACACACATAAGGGGTTTTCAGAGATCGCGCTTGATGGCCACAACATTAAAATTGGCAGGGGCGGCATCCGGGAAATCGAATTTTTCTGTCAAACACAGCAACTCATTGAAGGGGGACGCAATCCAGTCCTTAGAACTTCCACAACAATAGGCACCCTAAATGCTTTGGTAGATGCCGGTAAGGTTGCACCCTCTGTTCGGGATGATCTTGAGAAGGCCTATGTTTTCCTTCGAACCCTCGAACATCGCCTGCAAATGATCAATGATGAACAAACACAGTTGCTACCTGAAAAAATAGAAGCACTTAATCAGCTTGGCGTTTTCATGGGGTATAACGACAGCGATCTTTTCAGGAAAGAGTTGGAAGAAACTCTCAACACCGTACAGACACATTACGATAACCTGTTCCACTTTGAAGAGAGCGAAACCCACAAAGTCGGCAGACTGGTTTTCACAGGATCTGATGAAGACCCTGAAACATTGAAATCCCTAACGGCACTGGGTTTTTCTGACGCATCTGCCCTATCACAAATTATTCGGGAGTGGCACCACGGGCGGTACCGCGCGACCCGAACGGTTCGTGCCCAACAACTTCTAACCGAATTAATGCCTGCAATTTTGGAAGAGCTCTCAAACACGGTAAATCCTGATGCTGCCTTCATGCGGTTTGATGCGTTTTTGAAAAAACTGCCTGCTGGTGTCCAACTTTTCTCGTTATTTAGTGCCCATCCAAGCTTGTTAAAACTTGTCGCAAAAATCATGGGGATGGCACCGGAACTAGCGGACCAGTTATCCAAAAACCCTCTTTTGTTGGATGGCGTTTTAACATCAGACTTTATGAGCCCCCTTCCCCCGCAAACAGATCTTGAAGAAGATTTACAAATGATGCTCGCCACAGCAAGAGACTTCCAAGATATACTGGATATCTCGCGGCGTTGGCTAAATGACCTGAAATTCCGGGTAGGCGTACAAATCCTCAGCAATGTGAACGGTGGAGAAAAATTCGGCGCTACTGTCACAGCAGGCGAAAGCCTCACACGAATTGCTGAAATTACAATGCAAAGCTTGTTGGGGCAGGTTGAACAGGAACTTTCGGCTAAACATGGTCATGTTCCTGGCGGCCGATTTGCGGTTATAGCGGCGGGAAAACTTGGCAGTCAGGAAATGACGCCAAGATCAGATGCTGATTTAATTTTTATATATGACCTTCCGGACGAGGATGTCCTTACTGATGGGGCAAAACCTATCCCTCCTGGCCTCTATTACACTCGATTATCACAACGTTTCATAAATTCTTTAAGCGCCCTCACCGGCGAGGGAATGCTTTATGAAGTGGATATGAGGCTACGACCTCACGGAAATTCAGGACCTATTGCGTTGTCCTTGAATGGCTTCAAAAAATATTACTTAGAAGACGCATGGACGTGGGAGCATTTGGCACTAACGCGTGCGCGCGCTCTCGCGGGAGACAAAGATCTGCAACTTGAAGCAGATGAAGTGCTCTCGCAAATTATTCGCACAAAACGCGATCCAGCCGAAGTATCCAAAAACCTTTTGGATATGCAGCAACGTTTGCATAAAGAACACTCATCCACATCCAATTGGGCTCTCAAAACTCACCCCGGCGGCCTAATGGATTTGGAATTTATTTGCCAATTCCTAAAACTCATACACGGAAAGGATCACCCTGAGATTTTGAAGACCAACACCATACTAAGTTTTGATGAAATGGCAGAACACGGTATTTTGGAGCCTAAAACCGCCACCAAATTAGTAAACGCAATGGCTCTTTATTTAAATTTGCAGGGGTTGATACGGTTATCGCTTAAAGATCGGCTGGTAACGGATGATATCCCAGCCGCCCTGAAAGAGGCTCTTTGTATTGCCGTAAATCAGCCTGACTTTGATCAGCTGTCTCTTCATGTCACACAGACAGAACACACTGTTTCAGAAATTTTTGAAAATATTGTCGGCAAGCAATTGAGCAAATGACTTTCGCAACTTATACTGTTTGAAAATAGCTCTTGGATAAAAATTACGCGCGATTGAGGAAGACAAATGTTTGAAGAAGGCCAACAAGCCCCCGCATTCAATATGGCGACAGGTACCATTGGTGATATCAGCGACAAATCGCTTAAAGGGAGCCCCTACGTCATTTATTTCTATCCAAAAGATGACACACCGGGCTGCACAAAAGAGGCTATTGGGTTTTCTCGGCTGATGGAGGATTTTACGGCACTTGGTGTTAAAATCATTGGTGTTTCCAAAGATCCCATATCCAAGCATGAAAAATTTCGCACAAAACATGATTTGAGCGTTATTTTGGCGAGCGACGAAGAAGGTGCTGCTTGTGATGCTTTTGGCGTCTGGGTTGAAAAAAATATGTATGGCCGGAAATATATGGGAATTGAACGTGCGACATTCCTTGTGGACGCGAGCGGTTCTGTTCGCAAAATATGGCGAAAAGTCCGACTTAAAGGTCATGTTGATGCCGTATTTGAGGCCGCAAAGACGCTTTAAAAGATGACCTGAATTGGGGATCAACAGGTTGAGTACATCATCAATCGACGTGTTAAATCTCTAATTCTAGGTCCTCAGGCAAGCCTAGCCAATTACGTGCTTCAGAAAAATCTCTAAAAACTTGGTATTCAGAAAAAACACCTTTTTCTTCAGCGATTAATCCAAACATGCGCGTAATACCAAATTGTAGGGTCGTACTGATTACCAGGGCAATTTTGCCATATTCCATCTTGGGTGTTTTTGATATCTGGCTGACGAGAGCACGAGCCCCTTCATGCCCAAATTCCAGTTCAATCTGCGTCATATCAGCGAGAACATCCATTCCGACTCTAAATTCAGGATCAAATGATGATTTTTGAATCGCTTCAAAAAACTCTCTTTGGCTGGTTTTCCCTACGAATTTATCCAGAACCAAATTGTGGCATGGTTTTATTTGAAACGTGTAATTCATTGCCTAATTCAAACTCCTATTAAAGTAAGTTAGATCAGCCCAACGGCTTTTCAAATTTTGAGTTACATTTTTCAAAAGCGCCATGCTGCAACGGTTCACCCACAATTACAGATAATATTTTAATGAGAAAACGTTGCATATCCCTTGATTTTAGATGCCTGAATTTATGACAGTCCTAATTTTCTCAGCATTTTTCTTTATAACCGCCATATCGCCCATGATACCCGGGCGACCAGGTTTATCGTCCGTATGGCGGGGTAGAAGATGAAAATGCAAATGGAAAACCTCTTGTCCGCCAGCAGCTTCGTTAAACTGCTGCAAAGTAATTCCGTCTGCGTCGAAGGCGACAAGTAAAGCCTTACTGATTTTTTGGACTGTCCCCATACAGGCCGCTAATTGCGCGTCTGTGGCGTCTAACATGTTCCTTGCTGGTGTTTTTGGGATAACGAGAACATGGCCGTTTGAGCGTGGCATTATGTCCATTATGACCATAGTGTGATCATCCTCATAAACACATTCAGAGGGGATCTCGCCGCGCAGGATTTTTGCGAATATGTTTTGATTGTCGTATGTCATTTTACCTTTTCCTTTTTCAGTCAAAACCGTATTCGATATTTGCTAAGTTACAAACTCGCTTATTTATCTGGAATTCCAAAGCCTATTTAAGATATATCGTGAGTAAGTCCCCTTTTAAATGATAGATGTTGAATGACCACATTAAGCGAATTGGCACTAGCTGTTCTAAATACCGCAAACGCGACAGAGAAAGCTGCTCTTAGCCGTAAGAACGCCGCCCTTTGGCGAGCAACACCTAAAATGCCTATTGGCGCCCTATCACCGCCAGACCGTCCGGCACGACCAGAAAAACCGGATCTGATTAATCCGCACGATATGCCAAGACGGCGCGGTATATCCGAAAGATCACGTGCTGTCCTCCTCCACGCCGTCCTTCATATTGAATTAAATGCCATTGATTTGGCGTGGGATATGATCGCGCGCTTTCAATCTCATGACATGCCTCGAGAATTCTTTGATGATTGGGTGTCTGTGGGAGATGAAGAAGGCAAACATTTCATGCTTCTATCCGAACGCGTTGCTGAACTTGGCTACGCTTACGGTGATTTCCCCGCACATGATGGACTGTGGGAAGCCGCCTATGATACTCGCAATGATATTGCGGCAAGGTTAGCAGTGGTGCCCATGGTCCTGGAAGCTAGAGGACTGGATGTAACACCGGGAATGATCACGCGATTCGGCCAAATGGAAGATTACGAGAGCATTAAAATACTCGAAATTATATTGGCTGAGGAAATTGGGCATGTTGCGATAGGCAACCGCTGGTTTCATTTTATATGCGGAAGATTGCAGAAAAGCCCAAAGGAATATTGGCAAAATTTGGTGCGAAAGAACTTTAGAGGCCTTTTAAAACCTCCCTTTAATGAAGAAGCCCGAGCCCAAGCAAATTTAACTCCGGACTATTATTTACCGCTTTCTCATCGCCAAAATTCTGATTCTTAAACCCAGTCTCTCCAATAGTCCTTTGTCCACCAGTTGATATTTTCGTTAAAATTTGCTTAATGGAAGCGGTTCTGTTCATCGGGGGAGTGAATGAAAAAAATATCTATGTTCGAACGCGCGTTTGCGCCTCGGCAAATCATTGTCAGTACTGACGGGCAGCCGAAATACCTGCATATCGGTACGAAGGCTCAGATTGCGGCACTAACTGGCTGTGTATCTGCCATAGCTATTATTGTTGGGTTGACACTTCATACTTCCGCTCAGAATGACGCTATTGGTTATCAAAACAAGCAACTGACCTTGCTTCAGGAAAAAGTTCGCGATGTCTCATCACATCTGCTCTATTCCCGTGCTAACCTAACGCTTACAAAATCTGAACTCGACCAACAATATGCCCGGCTTGAGAATATTCTCAACGAACGTAGAAATCTTGAGACAACCCTCCAAACAGCCACGGCAAATCTAGAACAAAAAAACCACGATATTACAAACCGTGATCAATATGCGCGTGACTTGGAAAACCGGATAAATATGCTATCAACACGGCTTTCGCACACCAATACGCGTAGCGAAGAGCTTTCGTTAAAAATAACAAAAATCAACAAAGCTCTCTATCAAACAACAGAAGAACGTGATTTACATGCCGAAGGTAAATTGATTGCGCAGAAACGCCTGTCTTCTCTTAACCGGGAATTGCAAATTTTTCAGTCGACCAAAGACGAAATTTACAATGAGTTACAATCCACTCGTACACGCCTTTCTACCTTTGAAAAAGATCGTATAGAAAAAGAAAAAGCGGTTGATGATCTGATCGGTCAGGTCAAAAATCTCAAAGGGCGAATTTCAACTATTTCCCGTGAAAACAAAGGCTTAATTACACGTGTTCAACAACAAGCTGAACAAGGAATTGACGCTCTTTCAGAGACAATTACATTAACCGGTTTAAACCCCGATGTTGTTTTATCGATGGATAACGTGGAAGGTAAAGGCGGACCGTTTTATGGATCTTCCAATTCACAGGACCTTTTAGAAATAGAACAACGCTATTATAAAGACGCCCAGAAGATGGAAGCCAGTCTTGTCAAATGGACCACTCTGAACGCTTTATTGAAAAATATCCCTCTCGCGAAACCCGTCGACTCTGGTTACATCACGTCCAGTTTCGGTAAAAGACGGGATCCCGTTACAAAGAAACGGGGGTTCCATTCTGGTGTCGATATAAGCGGCCCTAAAAATTCCAGCATTCTGGCGACCGCACCGGGCAAAGTGATATTTGTTGGCCGTAATGGTGCCTATGGCTTGATGGTTGAAATAGATCATGGGCAGGGTTTCAAATCAAAATACGGCCACTTGAAAAAGACACATGTCAAAAAAGGACAAGAGGTCGATTTCAGAACGAAGATCGGGACAATGGGTTCAACCGGTCGCAGTACTGGTCGCCACGTCCATTATGAAGTAATCTATAACGGCGAAAATCAAAGCCCAGAAAAGTTTTTCAAAGCGGGCAATTATGCCTTTAAAACCAGTAGCGTGTCTGACTAAATATCATCTTAATTATTAGATTTAGGAAGCGGATCAATGTTTTCAGGAACTGGTGACAAAAAAAACCGTCCCAATGGCTTCAACGGGGAAATGCCCTCAATTGTCGCTAAAGGATTAGTGGTTACAGGTAATCTTGAATGTGACGGCGAATTGCAGATTGATGGCATTGTCATCGGAAACATTCGGGCTGAACGGTTGACGCTCGGAGAAACATCTCATGTAACGGGTGACATATCAGCCAACCATATTCAAATACATGGAAAAGTAGATGGCGACTTAAAAGGCGATAATATTGCCATTTTCGCTGCGGCCAGTGTTAAAGGCGATGTTCTCAACAACTCGCTCAGTATTGAGCCAGGAGCCATCATAGATGGTCACTGTCAACATAGCGATAACCCCCGTGACACAGCAGATACGGTTGCATTATTTGAGAAAAATGAGGGCTCATTCAACGATTAAGCCTTCTTGCAATAAGACATTAAAAAAGGGCCCTTAACGGGGCCCTTTTTCGCATCTGTTATTTGGTATTAGCGTTAGCCAACCAATTCAGAACCAGCAAAGAAATAAGCAATTTCGATAGCGGCGTTTTCAGCACTGTCAGAACCATGAGCTGAGTTAGCTTCGATGCTTTCAGCAAAAGTTTTCCGGATTGTACCTTCAGCAGCGTCTTTTGGGTTTGTTGCGCCCATTACGTCACGGTTTACTGCGATGGCGTTTTCGCCTTCGAGAACCTGAACAACAACAGTGCCCGAAATCATGAAGTCAACCAATTCACCGAAGAATGGACGCTCTTTATGTACTGCGTAAAATGTTTCAGCATTTTCACGAGTCATTTGGATGCGTTTTTGAGCAATAATGCTAAGACCAGCACCTTCGAGCAGTGCATTGATTTTGCCTGTAAGATTACGGCGAGTTGCATCAGGTTTAATAATTGAGAAAGTACGTTCAATAGCCATTGTGATCACTCTGGTTATGTTAGGATGAAAAGATATTTGCGCGCCTTATAGCTGTCCTCGAGGCAGGCTGCAACTGATTTACCGCTTTTTTCTGAAATGAGCTCGTATTTTATTGTTCCCGGCGACAAAAACCTATAGAGGTTGCCCCCATGTTACATATTAAAGAAATTACATACCGCGTCGCGGGCCGTATCCTATTAGAAGATGCCAGTGCCCATATCCCTCCTGGACATAAAGTTGGCCTGATTGGCAGAAACGGTACAGGCAAATCTACGCTCTTGAAACTCATCATAGGTGAGATTCAGAACGACAGTGGCAGTATTCGGCTTCGCAACGGTGCACGCCTCGGGGTTCTGCCCCAAGAAGCACCGTCAGGCACAGAAAGTCTGCTGGAAAACGTACTTGCTGCCGATTTGGAGCGAAGTAGGCTTCTCACCGAAGCTGAGACAGCCGATGATCCCATGCGAATTGCGGATATTCATACCCGACTTGCCGATATTGGTGCGCATACTGCAGAAAGCAGAGCCGCCAAAATTCTGTCGGGCCTCGGATTTGATCACGACGCACAGAAGCGCCCCTGCTCCTCCTTCTCAGGAGGTTGGCGGACGCGTGTTGGTCTTGCAGGAACATTGTTCTCAAATCCTGATCTACTGCTCCTCGATGAGCCGAGCAACTATCTCGACCTCGAAGCGACCTTGTGGCTGGAAAGTTTTCTTCGGAATTATCCGCAAACACTGATCATTGTCAGCCATGACCGCGATCTGCTCAATAACGTGGCGACCTCTATTATCCATCTGGAAAATAAGGGACTAATTAAATATACAGGCAATTACGATTTCTTCGAAAAAACACGGGCTGAACGATTGGCCCAAAATGCCTCTATGGCGAAGAAACAAGACTTGCAAAGACAACATCTACAATCCTTTGTAGATCGCTTTAAAGCAAAAGCCTCTAAAGCCCGTCAGGCACAAAGCCGTGTTAAAATGCTAGAAAAAATGAAACCTATCGCTTCCATGATGGAAGAGTATACGGTTAATTTCGCATTTCCGACGCCCACACCGCTGTCATCACCTATCATTGCTATGGAAAACTGTACCGCAGGGTACGCAAGTGACAAACCAGTCCTACAAAGGCTGAACCTTCGCATAGATATGGATGACCGTATCGCCTTGCTCGGGCCGAACGGAAACGGCAAGTCAACTTTTGCGAAACTGCTCGCTGGTCGCTTAGAGCGCCAATCCGGCCACATGCAGAAATCGTCAAAATTGAAAATTGGCTTTTTCGCACAGCATCAACTTGATGAAATGAACCCTGATGAAAATGCATTTCAGCATTTACAGGAAAAACTCGGAAAAGCATCTGAATCTCAAGTGCGATCGAAACTCGGTCAGTTTGGGTTTTCAAAAGAAAAATCAGATGTCCCTGTACGGCAATTGTCAGGCGGCGAAAAATCTCGGCTGACCTTCTGTCTGCTGTCCATCGATAAACCTCATCTGCTCATCCTTGATGAGCCGACCAACCATTTGGATGTTGATGCGCGAGAGGCCCTTGTACAGGGCTTGAACGATTATGATGGCGCCGTTCTCCTCATCAGCCATGACCCTCATTTGGTAAGTTTGGTTGCCGATACTCTTTGGCTGGTATCTGACGGAACCGTCTCTACTTATGACGGTGACATTAACGACTATAAAAAGTTAGTAATGGAACAAGCCCGTGCGGGTGCTACCGGCAAAAAAGACACTCAGGTAGCGTCTTCGGATGCTGATGGCGCGAAGAAAAAACCGCGACTTAATGGGAAAGAAGCCCGCAAAGCTCGCGCCGCCGCTCGCGCCGCACTTTCTCCTAAAAAGAAAGAAATCAATAAGTTAGAGAAGAATGTTCAGAATTTTGAACAGGAAATTTCTAGCCTAGAGCGAACCCTTGCCGCACCAGATACCTACAATAAAGGGCCCGAGTTCCAAGTAAAGCTCAGTGCCGAAATTGGGAAGCTAAAAACACAGAAACAAGCCGCAGAAGAAATCTGGATGCGCGGCCTTGAAGAATTAGAAGCACTTGAAAACACATAAGAAAAAGAAAGTGATTATGCTTTCTTTTTCCAGCCGCCGGCTTCTTGCTGCCAATAGGTAACATCAACGCCTTCGGCTTTTAAGTCTTTCCAGCGCTGCCGTGCTGCTTGCAGATTTTGAGGATCGTTGCCATCAAACATATATAGGCAACGATCGAAATCTGCGATATCAGCAGCAGCCCTATCTTCCAGCAAAACTAAAACTGTCGCATTATTTGCGTTACCCGTCTCTTGAGTGGTCAGCAATAATGGCTGATCTTCAGCTTGGCCACCTTCGTCCGTTGAATGGGCAAGAAACGAGGGCCCTGAAAATGTCCAGAGAGCCTCATTTAAACGCATCATCAGTTCATTCTCTTTTAGCCGGATAAGCGCCCGCATGCCGCGCTCGTCTACTTTTTCAAGGAGACGAGGCAAGGCCTGATCAAGCGGTTGAGCTTGCAGATGATAGAAACTGACTTCCGTCATTTAAGGACTTACTTTCCTTCGTGATATTTACGAATGAATTGATCCAAGAGACGAACGCCATAACCTGTACCGCCCTTTGGCACAATTGCTGTATCTTTTTTAGACCAAGCCATACCGGCTATATCGAGATGGGCCCAAGGAGTATCGTTCACGAATTTTTTCAAAAACTCTGCAGCAACAATTGACCCTGCACCACGCCCACCAGTTCCAATATTTTGAAAATCTGCGATCGGTGATTTCACCTGTTTCGCGTATTCTGGTTGCATCGGCAGACGCCAAACACCTTCGCCAACTGTTTTGCCCGCATCGAATATCTGATCTGCTAGACCATCATCATTTGAAAACAAACCTGCGTTTTCATGGCCAAGTGCAATAATGATTGCACCTGTAAGTGTTGCCAAATCGATCATTAATTCTGGTTTAAATCGATCCTGAGTATACCAAAGAGCATCAGCTAGAACGAGCCGCCCTTCCGCATCAGTATTTAGAATCTCAATTGTCTGACCAGACATCGACGTCACAATATCACCGGGACGCTGCGCATTTCCGTCTGGCATATTTTCAACCAAGCCGATAACGCCAACGACGTTGGCTTTTGCCTTACGCCCCGCCAGTGCTTTCATCAAACCCGTTACAGTGCCGGCTCCGCCCATATCCCATTTCATTTCTTCCATGCCAGGGCCTGGTTTCAACGAGATACCGCCAGTATCAAAACAAACGCCCTTACCAACAAATGCGATTGGATTTTTAGATTTTTTGTTTGGTGCACCATTCCAGTGCATAATTGCTATCCGGCTTTCACGAACCGACCCTTGACCAACACCAAGGAGCGCTCCCATTCCAAGGCGCTCCATTTTGTCTTCATCCAGGATTTCCACGTCCACACCTAGACTAGTAAGCTCACGGCATTTATCAGCAAAGCTTTCAGGATAAAGCGTATTTGCGGGCTCACTCACGAGATCACGCGTTAGGAAAACACCTTCTGCAATTGCTTCTAAATCTGTAAATAATTTCCGAGCTCCGCTAGATGCTTTACAAGCAACCGTCATTCTAAGAAGTGAAGGCTCACTCGCGTCGTCTTCGTCGGTCTTATATTTAGTGAACCTGTACGATCCAAGTTTAGCGCCAAATGTAATATGTGCGGCAGCTTCATTGTCCCGTAAATCGTTACTTTCCAGTCCGTCAAGAATAACCGTTACGTTTCTCGCGCCGGACGTATTGAGTTTACGCACGAGACTTCCGCCGAGATTTTCAAAATCGACCAATTTCAAATCTTCAGGTTCACCGACACCAACAAGTATTACACGGGACACATCCATGTCTTGAGGAGCCAAAATTTCTAACAAATCTCCCTTTTTACCCTTAAACCGGCTTGTCTCAAGTGCGCGTGTTAAAACACCACCAGTGATGTCATCCACATCCTGAGCCATAGGGGATAATGTATTATCCGCAAAGACCAGAACGGCGAGCGAGCCACGCTTTGGAAGGGATATTTCAGAAAAAGCGAATTTCATGATTGGCACCTGATTGTTGTAAATTAACGCCTCGAAGGGTTCTATATACTCTCTTGAATACCTTACGCGGCTAAGAGTAGCAATAAACAACTGTGAACATTTGCGTCACATGCCCTAAAGCTCTATCCCCAACACTATTAATTCACCGCAATAGCATCCAGGCAACTAAGAGAATTACTATTCACTAAGTAATCACGATTATTCCATTAAATCTCTTATGCAAAAAAGGCTCTAACACTGCCTTTTTTATACCATTTTTATGCTTCTTTATAGCGCTCCTTGTTTCAATCAGTATACTGCAGCCATGAAAAAGATTAACGGATACATAATTACACAAATACTGGGGCCGATGGCGTTTATCACCTTCGCCATGACCGGTATAATTTGGCTATCCCAAACCCTACAGTTTGTAGAGAAGTTGATCAGTGGTTTACCCATCAGTACATTTCTGTATTTAACCGTTCTTCTTATTCCCGGAATTCTAAAATATACTCTCCTACTCGGCCTATTTTTCGGAACACTATTTGCTTTTAACCGCTTATATACTGAATCTGAACTCGTCGTTATGTGGTCGGCGGGTTTGAGTAAATGGGCTCTTGCAAAACCGGCACTTTACCTCGCACTTATCGTTTCTATTTTGCTATATGCATTTGGTTTTTTCCTGACGCCTTACGGAATTCGTACAGTGAAAGAGCTTCGGCATGAATGGCGTGAAAGCTTAGCATCTGTTGTCTTAAGAGAAGGCGTTTTCAATTCCCTCTCAAAAAGTGTAACGGTCTATATTCGTGAAAAAACCCAGTCGGGGAAACTCATTGGCATCCTTGTGCATGATGAACGAAACCTTGAAAAACCCGTCACCTACATGGCGCAAGAAGGCGCGTTCATTACAACGCAGGATGGGCCACGTTTCGTTATGAAAAATGGTAACCTTCAAGAAGTGCGTAAAGATCAAGCCAAACTCAGTATTCTTTATTTCGACAATTACACTTTGGATATCAGTCAGTTTGAAAAAAAGAAGACTGCTTTTTGGCTCAAACCTGAAGCCCGGTACTTCAGCGAACTCGTCTGGCCAGAAGATTCTGACATCAACCGCAGGAATGCGGGTAAACTTCGAAAAGAACTACACACGAGGCTTATACTTCCATTTTATGCATTCGCGTTGGTCTATATTGCTATTGCGGGTGTCCTCAGTGGTGAATTTTCACGTCGGGGTCGTGCAAAAAACCTCATGATCGCTGGAGTATCGGGAGTAGGACTACTCATTGGAGCTATGGCTTTATTCAGCCTAGTAAACTCCAGACCTCAACTTATCCCGTTCCTTTATGTTGCCCCCTTCGTTGCGACTGCTATCGCAGCAAGATTTACGTCGGATGTAAAATTCACAAGCCCCTTCAAAAAACTTAGTGCCTCGAAGTCCTTATCTGAGGGCACTAAATGAAACTCTGGGGAACTCTATCCATTTATCTTGGTAAGCAATTTTTGCGCAATGTAGGTATAATATTTGCGGCTCTAGTTTCTATCATTTTTCTAGTGGATTTTATCGAACTGCTCCGTAAATCTGCGGATAAGGAAAATGTGACAATCTTCCTTATGCTTCAAATGACGTTGATGCGCCTCCCCACATTGTCGCAAAAATTACTCCCGTTCATTGCATTATTTGGGGGAATGCTGACGTTCTTCAGAATGTCCAGAAGTAGTGAGCTTACAGTCATTAGAGCGTCCGGTGTGTCGGCTTGGCTATTTTTGATGCCATCGTTAGCCATTGCGTTTTTTGGTGGTATTTTCATATTGACGGTTATCAACCCCATAGCTGCTGCAATGGAGACCCATGCTGCGCAGTTGGAAAACAAATATTTTGAAAAAAAAACAAACATACTTCAACTTTCCTCAGAAAACCTGTGGTTGCGACAAGTTGATGAAGACGGTTTGTTCGTCATTCATGCCCTTGGTGCAATTAACCAAGGTATCGATTTAACTGATGTGATTATTTTTCAGTATGACACTAATGAGCAGTTTGTTGGTCGTATTGAAGCCTCCCATGCGAAACTCAATAAAGGCTACTGGGATCTAAAAGATGTCCTCCTAACCAGCCCAGAGCTACCTGGAACTTTTCTTGACACTTTACAGCTGGAAACAAGTTTAACTGTCTCCCAAATTCAAGAAAGCTTTGCTCCTCCCAAAAATTTGTCAATTTGGGATTTGCCAAACTTTATTGATAATCTGGAAGAAGCCGGCTTTTCAGCACTTAGACATCGTATATACTGGCATAGTCTGATTGCCGGACCTGTTTTGTTACTGGCTATGGTTCTGGTTGCGGCAACTTTTAGTTTACGGGCAACAAGAAGAGGGCGAACAGGTTTGTTAATTTTGTCAGGGATTGCATCCGGCTTTGTGTTCTACTTCTTTACAGATATAATCTTAGCGTTGGGGTTGGCAGGAACATTACCTGTCCTCATGGCTGCATGGACACCCGCAATCGCCATCACTCTCCTTGGTCTTTCGATGATGTTCCATTTGGAGGATGGCTAGATTATGCGTAAGTTTCTAGTCCCCTTACTCGCATCAACTTATTTCACAGTTGTTGCCCTCCAAAACGTGCAGGCTGCTGCACCACTTGTGCCGTCGTCTTCGACAAGTCAACTCAACGCGCAATCTCTGTTTACAGCGGATGAAATTAAATACGACAAGGCATCGGAGACAGTAACGGCCACAGGACATGTTGAAATTGTCCAAGGCGACCGGGTGCTAAAAGCTGACAATGTTATTTACAATGTCGCTGAAGATAAAATACGAGCCGTTGGGAACGTTGTTTTGTTAGAACCGTCAGGTGACGTTCTTTTCGCTAACGACGTTGAATTATTTAATGAGTTAAAAACCGGTGCCATTAGAGACATCCGCATTTTATTCACCGACAATTCTCGATTAGCCGCACAGAGTGCTGTTCGGGTTGACGAGAATAAAACGATAATGAATAAGGCTGTATATAGCACCTGTAATCTGTGCGAGACAGATCGCAATGCAGATCCTCTTTGGCAAATAAAATCTTCAAAAGTTGAACATGATAAGCTAGCTAGAACAATAACATACGAAAATGCTGTTCTTGAATTTTTTGGTGTCCCGGTCATGTACACACCGTATTTCAGCCATCCTGACCCGACCGTAGATCGAGACAGCGGGTTTTTGGCGCCATCAGCATTTTCGTCCTCAAATTTGGGATACGGGGTAACCATCCCCTACTACTATGTCATCTCTGACGATAAAGACATGACAATCACCCCAACCATTACAACAGATGAAGGTGTCCAACTTGCTACAGAATATCGGCAAGCCTTCGAGACTGGTGAAATGGCACTTGATGGGTCTCTGACATACGTCGATGAACGAGATGACACTAATGTAAAGACCGGCGACCAAGAATTCCAAGGGCATATCCGAGGTGTTGGCGAGTTTGAATTCAGAGAAGACTGGAAGTGGGGATTTGATTTTTTCGCAACAACGACCGATACCTACCTAAATAAGTACGATATCAGCAGCTTAGATTCATTGACTTCAACAGCTTACGTGGAAGCGTTACGAGATCGAAATTATGCAAGAGTGAGCGCCATTGGGTTTCAGGGTCTAGATGCTGACGATGATAGTGGAACGACACCATTTGTCCCTGGATGGCTAGAATATTCTTATGTGGGGCAACCGGATAAATTCGGATCCCGGTTCAATTTCGACGTGGACGGGTTAAGCCTTGTTCGGACAGAAGGTCAAGATACAAACCGTGTCTCAGCTACTGCTGGCTGGCATTTGCCCTATACATCTCCTTCTGGCCAGATTTTCACCTTGGAGACCTCTCTCCGCGGGGATGCGTATTACTCCTTTGATCAACTTGCAGATCCCTATGATACCACAAGTGCGACCTCAGATGAATTTACGGGCAGAGTAATACCTTCGCTATCATTAAAATGGAGCTATCCGTTTGTGAGACAAGCTGGCAGCATTCGACAAACTATCGAGCCTATTATTGAAGGGGTATGGTCTGAAGCCTTTGGCAGCAAGAACACACCAAATGAAGACAGCTTGAGCTTTGAATTTGATGACACCAACTTGTTCGGCTCCAACCGCTATGCTGGGCTTGATCAAGTTGAAGAAGGGGCACGACTAAATTATGGTGTCAATTTTGGCTTTTATGGTGCGAATGGCGGTTATACATCACTCCTCGTTGGACAAAGCTTGTACCAGAGTAATAAATCAGGATTTAGTGAAGGTAGCGGCTTAGAAGATCAAATATCGGATTATGTTGCCCGACTGGAGATCCAGCCCAGTGAAATATTCAAATTCACTCAACGTGTCCGTATTGACGCCGAAGATTTGAGCTTTGCGCGACACGAACTCGACCTAACTGT
>JBALWO010000095.1:0-3587 GCA_036960775.1 Pseudomonas marincola
GAAGACAGCCCTTTTTAAATTTTCCAATACCGCCGAAGCGATAAAGATTAACGTTTTGAGAACTGGAAGCTACGACGGGCTTTCGCACGACCGTATTTCTTACGTTCAACAACCCGGCTATCACGTGTCAAGAAGCCAGCGGCTTTCAACGGACGACGAAGAACAGGCTCGTAGTATGTCAATGCTTTTGAGATACCGTGACGAACTGCGCCAGCTTGACCAGAAAGGCCACCGCCTTTTGCAGTACAAACAACGTCGAACTGTTCAACACGACCAGCGATTTCAAAGGCTTGAGCAAGGATCATACGAAGCACTGGACGTGCAAAGTATGTTGCTTGATCGCGGCCATTGATTGTGATCTTGCCGTTACCTGGTTTAATCCAAACACGAGCGATCGCGTTTTTACGTTTACCAGTTGCGTAAGAACGACCTTGCGCGTCAATAGTTGGCTCAGGAAGTGGGGCTTCAATAACTTCAGCCGCTTCAATAACTTCAGATCCTGCAGAACCTGTAGAACCTTCAGAAGCAACGGTGCCGCTAGTAAGGTTTTTCAGGTCTTCAAGAGAGTTCAATTCATCAGACATTCTTAAACTCTCCGTGTGTTTTTGGAGTTCATTGATGCAACGTCCAGAACTTCTGGTGTTTGCGCTCCATGTGGATGTTCAGAACCACCATATACGTGCAGTTTTCTCAACTGTGCGCGGCCAAGTGGGCCTTTTGGTACCATACGCTGTACTGCTTTTTGCAGAACGCGTTCTGGATGAGCACCGCCAAGGATTTTCTCCATTGTGCGCTCTTTAATGCCGCCAGGATGGCCTGTATGCCAATAAAAGATCTTGTCTGTCAATTTCTTGCCAGTCAGAGCAATTTTCTGAGCGTTAATAACAACAACATTGTCACCACAATCGATGTTTGGAGTGAACATTGGTTTATGCTTACCGCGTAGACGGTTAGCAATAATAGAAGCTACACGACCAAGAACGAGCCCTTCGGCATCGATCACTAGCCACTTGCTTTCAACCTCAGTAGGTTTCGCAGAATAGGTTTTCATTAAAATTTAGCCTTCGACAAACATGCCAAAACAAAAATAAGAGGGCAAATGCCCCCATAACTTGATCCGGGTTATAATTTCACTTTGTGCATATGTCAAACGAAAAAGGACAATAAAAACACTACATTATGAATGCGGTATTATATTACCCCACAATTTTAGTGTTCTATTTTTGAGGGGGGATCGCATATGTCAATGTTGCGTGCGCCACTGGTTTTGTATCATCATTAGAAAAGATGGAAACATCCCCTGTTGCCAACAACTTACCGTGTTTGAGCAACCGTCCCTCTGCCCTTAATTTCCCGGGTTTTGGTTTGTTGAGGAAATTAATATTGAGGTTTGTCGTTACGGCAAGGGCCACAGGGCCAATTTGTGCCAGCAGCAATAAATACATGGTTACGTCGGCAAATGACATTAAGGTCGGACCAGATACCGTTCCGCCCGGCCGCAGGTCTTTTGCGCTCGTTTGCATTTGCATGGTGATGCTACTGTCGTCCACAGCCGCCACCTCAAAGCCCATATGTTCAATTTCAGGAAATTCTCTATTCAAGAACTCTTGTAACATGGTCCGGGTCATAACTGTCATCTGCGGGGCGCTCCGTCTTGCTTATTATTTGAAGAGCTATACCTTTTTTACGGTCCTCTGAATAGTCACTGAGATATTTAACTTCCCCTTTTCAGGCATAGTGAAACCGGGTATTCTACTGCCAACTAAATGGCAGATTAACTAAATGAGGAAAACAATGCCCTCCCCCACACCACAAACTTCCCAGACATCGGACCTGATTGCCGTTACAACGAACGATAAAATCGCGACCGTTTGCTTGAACCAGCCAAAAACCCGAAACGCGTTATCCTCCCAAATGATGGCGGCCTTGGAAGACACTTTACTAGATCTGGGAGCCCGAGAAGATATTGGCGTTTTGATCCTTGAAGCCTCTGGCCCTGTTTTCTCATCGGGACATAATCTCAAGGAAGTTATTGGCGATAGTCGCAAAGAAACCATGACTGCACTTTTTAATCAGTGCAGCCAAATGATGCAGACAATCGTCAATTTGCCGAAACCTATCATTGCAAAGGTAGATGGCATGGCAACCGCTGCCGGCTGTCAACTTGTCGCAAGCTGTGACCTTGCTTTTGCCAGTACTGCGTCGCAGTTTGCAACACCTGGTGTCAATTTGGGATTATTCTGCTCAACGCCCATGGTAGCGCTTAGTCGCAATGTGGCACCCAAACATGCCATGGAGATGTTGCTCAGCGGTGACTTTATTGATGCAGAGCATGCAGCCCGCATTGGCCTTATAAACCGTGCCGTCGAGGCAGATGATTTAGATAATATCGTTAAAGAATTTGCAGGCAAAATAGCGTCTAAATCCACATTAACTGTTCGCACGGGTAAAACTGCCTTCTATAAACAATTGCCATTATCACTGGAGGATGCGTATTCTTATACTTCTGAAGTAATGGCTGAAAACATGCAGTCTCTGGATGCAAAAGAAGGGATTTCAGCCTTCTTGGAAAAACGTGATCCAAAATGGCAAGGTAAGTAAGGGTAAACGAATGGATCACAGTGAGTATAGTGACGCGTATATACAAGAAATTTTGCAGGATGCGAAGACCATTGCGGTGGTGGGGGCCAGCGACAATCCGGTAAGACCATCCTATTTTGTAATGCGATACATGCAACGTAAAGGGTATCGCATTATACCGGTTAATCCGGGCAAAGCTGGCACAGAGCTGTTAGGAGAGAAGGTCTGTGCCTCCCTTGGTGACATTGATGTCCCGGTGGATATGGTTGATTGCTTTCGAAATTCTGATGCAATTCCGGCCATCACCGAACAAGCCATTGCTATAAATGCGAAGGTTTTATGGACGCAACTTGGTGTCACCAATCTCGAAGCTGCATCCGCGGCGGAGAGTGCGGGCATGCGGGTTGTCATGAACCGTTGTCCCAAAATCGAGTTTGGTCGTCTTTCAGGGGAAATTGCATATATGGGTGGCCGATCCCGAATTATATCATCGAAACGCAACAAACTATTAGGAAAACGACTATGACTGAACCAAAGTTTGAAACTCTCTCCGTGCATGCTGGGGCGGCACCAGATCCAACGACCGGCGCCCGCATTACACCAATCTACCAAACCGCCTCTTATGTATTTGATGATGCTGATCACGCGGCTGAACTTTTCAACCTGCAAGCCTTCGGTAATATCTATACGCGGCTGACAAATCCAACAACTTCCGTTCTTGAGGAGCGCGTCGCCTCCCTTGAAGGCGGGGCTACTGCTCTTGCCGTTGCGTCTGGCCATGCGGCACAAATGATCACCTTCCATACGTTGATGGAACCGGGCGACGAGTTTCTTGCCTCCACTAAGTTATATGGCGGATCCATCACGCAGTTTGGCCAAGCGTTCAAAAAATTTGATTGGAACGCTATTTTTGTTGATCCGACAGATCCAGAAGATTTCAGAAAAGCGCTAACACCAAAATGTAAAGCCATCTTCATTGAAAGCCTCGCAAATCCGGGCGGCGTTAT
>JBALWO010000095.1:3687-7070 GCA_036960775.1 Pseudomonas marincola
TCGCCGTTCAATGCGTTTTTGATCACGACAGGTATTGAAACCCTGCCTCTTCGCATGCGCCAACATTGCGAAAACGCATTAAAGGTTGCTGAATATCTAAGTCGCCACGAAAATGTGTCTTGGGTTTCCTACGCTGGCCTTGAAGGTGATACCTATAATACGCTCGCTCAGAAATATATGCGCGGCGGTGCTGGCGGTGCGGTTATGACGTTCGGTATTAAAGGTCGCTATGAGGCTGGCATCAAGATGGTTGAAAATGTGGATCTGTTCTCACATCTTGCCAATATCGGCGATACCCGCAGCCTGATTATCCACCCAAGCTCAACCACCCATCGCCAATTAGACGAGGCCCAACAGGTCGCGGCTGGTGCTGGGCCAGATGTCATTCGACTTTCTATTGGCATTGAAAATGTCGAAGACATTATCGCAGATCTGGATCAGGCATTAGCTAAAAGCTAGGCTTCGTCTCGATCAATTGTCATAAACTGACAATTCTATCAAATTCAAGTCCGGGTCACGCACGTAAATTGAAGTGATTGGCCCGGACGCCCCTGTTCTGCGAACGGGCCCTTCAAGTATATCAACATCCGCGCCCACCAGCTTCTGCTGCGCATCCTCTAGGGTCGTCGAGATTTCAAAACACAAATCCGCAGTTCCCGGCAATGCTACCTCTGCTTTGGGTTCTAACTCTCTGCCCTGAATGTGCAGATTGATTTTTTGCGCCCCAAAGTGAAGGGCGTGACGTCCTTCCCCAAAAGCCTCATAATACATCCCAAGTAAATCACAGTAAAACTGCCTGGTTTTCATTAAATCAGACACTGTAATTACCAAATGATCAATTTTACGTATCATTGCGTTCAAATTCCATCAAGAAACATACACGAATAGTCTATTTAATTACGCCATATTGAAAGCCATAAACAAGTTCCAATTTCTGATTTCTGATTTCTGTTACAGATAGAGGGAATTTACTATGAAACCATTACTTGTTTTAGCTGCATCTATTCCAATAATGCTCCTTAGCGTAGGAATATCGATCGGTGACCCAAGAAGTGCCAGCTCCAATTGGTTCAGCACCCCCGGCTTTCAATCTTCATATACCAAGGCTGTGAAAGATGCGAGAGCCGACATGCTTGCAAAAGCTGACGGTGGATATTACAGCGGGTTTGAGACCACTTATACAACTATTAGCTCAACGGCTATTGGCGCTCAAGTGAACTTCTACGGTGACAATATCGAGACCGGAAACGTCGAAGCCGATAATTGTGGTCACACAAGCAGTGACACTCAGGTAGATGGTTCTGGGACAGATATAGACATCACCAAGGGCACAATAACTTGCAAAGAAGCCGGAGGCTCACAATGATCTCTAGATTTCTTGCACTCACTATTTTGCCTTCGTTGCTTCTTGGTGGCTGTGTCGCGAGCAGTTCTAAAACTGTTTCATTGGAACAAGGCCCCCCCGTAGAGACAATAAGCACCCCTTACAATGATTTACTTCAATGTATCGCCTCACAAAGTTCAATGCGCGGCGCGTGGGCGGTTGGTCAAATTTCTGATGCCACCGGAAAAATGGCAGTTGATAGCGACGGCACGGGAAAATTCATCTCTCAGGGTGCTGGTGACATGATGCAAACTATCATGCTGACAGCCGGTGCTGAAAAACTTCTGAACCGCCGTGATCCGAGACCAGTGGTATTGGAAGCAAAATGGGGTATCCGAAAGCTAGACCAAGTTGCGACGGTTGATTTTTATATTACCGGCTCAATTAACACGTTGGATTTTATTCCAGGAGCCTCCGCGGAAGTATCAGTTATGGGTGTTGGTCCGCGCTATCGTCAACATCGTGCTCTCGTTGGTCTGGATTTACATATAACCAATGCTAAAACCACTGAAGTCATTGCCGCAGCTAACATCTCCAAGCAAATTTTTGCAGAAGAGGCCGGATTTGGTATTGGTCGATTTTTTGGCACCACGTTTGTCGATTTCGATGTTAGTGCTGGCAACCGTGAGCCTCTTCAACTCTCCCTTAGATCCATGCTGCAATTTGGTTTGTTTGAATTGCTCAAACAAAATGATCCGAATATGGGTCCAGCATGCCAACAATTTGTCGACGAAGTCGAAGGTGTTTCAGAAATGAAGAAAACTGAATCCAAAGCAGACGACAACGACAACGACAGCTTCCATAGTGAAGAATAGCGTTAAATCCCCCAAAAACTTATAGGAGAAACGACATGAAAAAATTCATTCTTGCAGTGACATTGGTAGCAGCAACATTGCCACTGACTTTCGGCACTGCTGCAGCAGAAAAACATGGATCTACCTCTGATCTTCTCTTAGGCGGATTAACTATCCCCATTGATATTAACACTCATGGTGTAAACGTTGTCATTGGAGATATATATGCCGCACCAACCAATCTCAATTCTTGTAAGAACTGCAATCCACCGTATTACACTGCCCCAACCTTCGATCATTCAGCTGTCACATTCGGTCACGTTGTTAGTTTAACATACGTCAAAAATGGAGTAACGATTACACCTGATGACATTGATGTTGGCGTAGACCCTGTAGAAATGGCGCAAGAAGAAAACCGCCACAATACTGAAACAGAAGATGAAGCAGATATTGATCCGCTTCCAAATGGTCTCTCAATTTCTTCGATGGCATTTGGAACTCAGTACGCTCCTGAAATATCCAAAACTTTTGAAATCGATACGGTTGAGGCAAGCTTCTGGCACCCGAAAAAACCTTATTATTCTATGAATAACTAAGTTGGCCCGATAAACCAAAAATTTACAGACCCTTTTCATCAGAGGCAAAATGGGGCGGCTGCGGTCGCCCCCTTTTCATCATGAGAAACGACTTTGATGCCAAGAAAAGATAGCTACACCAAGGACAATCATACCCCCAGCCTGATGCAATGCACCCAATGTAACGGGAACAACTGCGACCAAAGTCCAGATTCCCAATGCGACTTGCAGAAGCACAGCGCCAAACAAAGCAGTAATCACGCGCCGGTTTAAGGCTGACACATTCAAATTTCTTGATTTTATAAACAAACCAAAAATTGCTGCGAATGTTATATAGGCCATTATACGATGGCTAAATTGAACGGCCGTTGGGTTTTCTAAAAAATTCATATACCACGGCGACAGGTGCAGCAGATCTTCTGGGATAAAACGTCCCCCCATCAATGGCCATTCATTATAGATAAAGCCTGCGTTTAACCCGGCAACTAATCCACCAATTAGGATTTGGATAAAAACTAACATCAAACAAAAACCAGCCAATCGGTTTAATGGGCTTTTGCTCCCGCTGTTTCGTTTTTGCGGGTACAACAAATCAAGTGCCGTCCAAACCAGAGCCATAAATATGAGGCA
>JBALWO010000096.1:0-6803 GCA_036960775.1 Pseudomonas marincola
TTCAAAGCAAGCCACGGCTCAAACGGGTCAAGTCCGTCGCATAGCGACAACTCTAGAATGAGGAATTATATTATGGCTTTTTCAGTAAATACTAACGGCAACGCAATGGCCGCCCTGCGGTCTTTGTCTTCGACGCAAAGCAATCTCTCTACTATTCAAGAACAGATCCAATCTGGCTTGAAAATTGGTAGTGCGACAGACGATCCGTCTACTTTTGTTATTGCACAAGGCATGCGCGGTGATATTGGTGGCTTGAAAGCGGTTCAAGAAGGCTTGAATTTTGGTACTGCGACCGTCAATATGGGTCTTGCAGCTGCCACTCAAATTTCTGATCAGTTGACTGATATGCAAGCAAAGGTTACCCAGGCTCTCAATGAAGGCTTGGACGTTACCATTCTGCAAAGCGAAGCAGATGAAATGGTTGCTCAAATCACGACCATTGTTGGCTCAGCTGAATTCAACGGCATTAACCTTTTGGATAATGGCGGAACAAGCACTGGCCTGAATGTTTTGACTGGTCTCTCTGGTGACACACTGAGCATCGGCGAACAGAATGCAACGACAGCTGGTCTTGGTGTTGCTGGCCTGGATCTTTCATCAGAGAAAACAACACTGACATTGGATAATACGCTCACCATTACAAGTGGTGATACAATCCAAATAGCTTTCGGCACTCAAACTCATATCTTCGAGTTTTATGAAGGCTCAACGACTTTGGCATCTGCACCGGATGAGGCAAACGGCACGTTTGTTCATGGCGTCCAGATCGATACAGCGGCTGAATCTTTCAGTCAGATGATGGGTAACCTTGCGTCTGCCATGCGGACAGAAGCTGGGCTAGCCGTGGATGTTGGTGAAGACGGCGTTATTGATGTTGTCGCGTCCGGACAAACCATTACAACCACACAAGCCATTACCGGCATCACAGCGGCCGACGGCCAGGGTGGTGGTGGTTTAGCAGCAATTACAGCTGCGAAAACTGCAATTGGTACCATATTAACAACCCTTGGTACCTCTGCGAACAGACTTGAAAGTCAAGCTAACTTTACTCAAATCCTAACGGACAAGATTGAAGAAGGCCTTGGTATTTTGGTTGACGCTAATTTGGCGGAAACTTCTGCCAAGTTGCAATCAGAGCAAACGAAAGAGCAACTGGGCATCCAGTCTCTCTCAATCGCGAATGCAGCGTCTCAGTCTATTCTCGGATTGTTCCGTTAATCAGTCAAATAAGGGAGGCGGCCTTTTTAAGGTCGCCTCTTTTTTTATGTCCAATTTCAACTTCACTTAGTTGCAATTGCTAATATCTGTAAAAATTCACATCCACGATAAAGCATCGCCCGCCTGCCCCTCCGGGCCCTTCGATGCGAGCCCTCCCATTACAAATACCAAAGCGCACCTCCCAATTTTCGAAATCCGCAACTTTAATTGCGCAATTTCGTTCCAATAAGAATACGTCTATTTTTTCATGGCGCCGCATTTACGATTCGAACAATAGGTTAAGAGAATTTTCAAGCCTTCCCTCCATAAATTCAACCGACCTCCGCAGTTTCCCTCAAATTTCAATAAATGTTATCTGTTTTCTAAATTAAATAATTACTAATATACAACTATTGAGAGAAGCGTAAAAATTTAAATCAAAAAAATCTGTTTTATTTCAATGATTTATAGTGATAAATTCAAATTATCGTAAAACTTAAAACTAACAAATACAACCGATTAAGAAGTTGTTAATCAATTCAAGCTGATAGTCCATCCATGGTTTCAAAGTGAACCAAGGCTCAAACGGGCCGTATTCGTCGCCTAGCGACAACTCTAAAATTGAGGAAATATATTATGGCTTTTTCAGTAAATACTAACGGCAATGCAATGGCCGCCCTTCGGTCTTTGTCTTCAACACAAAGCAATCTCTCTACTATTCAAGAACAGATCCAATCTGGCTTGAAAATTGGTAGTGCGACAGACGATCCGTCTACTTTTGTTATTGCACAAGGCATGCGCGGTGATATTGGTGGCTTGAAAGCGGTTCAAGAAGGCTTGAATTTTGGTACTGCGACCGTCAATATGGGTCTTGCAGCTGCCACTCAAATTTCTGATCAGTTGACTGATATGCAAGCAAAAGTTACTCAGGCCCTCAATGAAGGCTTGGATCCAACTATTCTGCAAAGTGAAGCTAATGAAATGGTTGCTCAAATTGAAACTATTGTTGCTTCAGCTGAATTTAACGGCATTAACCTTTTGGATAATGGCGGAACAAGCACTGGCCTAAATGTCTTGACTGGTCTCTCTGGCAGTACACTGGCAATTGGTGAACAAAATGCGACGACTGCTGGTCTGGGCGTTGCAGGATTAGACCTGACTGCTGAGAAAACAACACTTACATTGGACAATACACTCACCATAACAAGTGGTGATACTATCCAAATTGCTTTCGGTGGCGAAACTCACATTTTCGAATTTTATGAAGGTGCGACAACACTAGCGTCTAATCCTGATGAAGGAAACGGAATATTTGTTCATGGTGTTCAAATCGATACAACGTCTGAATCTTTCAGTCAAATGATGGGTAACCTTGCGGAAAAAATGCGTTCAGAGGCAGGATTATCAGTAAATGTTGGTGAAAATGGCGTTATCGATGTTGTTGCTTCAGGACAAACCATTACAACTACACAAGCCATTACCGGCATCACAGATGCCGATGGCCAAGGTGGTGGTGGCTTAGCAGCAATTACAGCCGCGAAAACCGCAATTGGCTCCATATTAACAACTCTGGGTACCTCTGCGAACAGGCTTGAAAGTCAAGCTAACTTTACTCAAATCCTAACGGACAAGATTGAAGAAGGCCTTGGTATTTTGGTTGACGCTAATTTGGCGGAAACTTCTGCCAAGTTGCAATCAGAGCAAACGAAAGAGCAACTGGGCATCCAGTCTCTCTCAATCGCGAATGCGGCTTCTCAGTCTATTCTCGGATTGTTCCGTTAATCGGTCAAATAAGGGAGGCGGCTTTTTTTTAAAAGTCGCCTCTTTTTACACCTGAGGTCTCTTAACTAGAGGCTTATTGATCGACTTTTTCAGAACAGGATCATTCCCATGTATTTTGAAGCCTATAAAAAAGCCAACCGAGCCGTCGAACGATTACCACTAACGGAATACCGACTATTTGCTGAAATTACCCGTGAACTTGAACTTGCTAATTCAACTAGTGCCACTTCAAGCATCAAAATTAACGCTTTGTTTAGAAATTCCCAGCTATGGTTGACTCTGAAGATAGATTTAATATCAGAAAACAATCATCTGGATAAACAAACCAAAGCCGGTTTGATTTCATTGGCAATCTGGGTTAATAAGTTTACACTCGCCGCCATGCGCAACGCTGCAGATTTAGAGCCTCTAATAGAGGTAAACAAACAAATCATGCAGGGCTTGAATGCTTCGGTGAAACAAGGTTCCAAACCTGTCCCAACTTCCTCTTAGGGAGACATAGGACAGATTTCTATATAGGTAATATGATGCAGTTATCAGGTACAAGTTCGCTACTTTGGTATAAATTGGCAGATAGTCAAAAAGAAGCTCATATGAGCTTGTTTGAGGCTCAGCCAACAACTGCACGTGACATCGAGACTTTCAAAGAAGAAATCGTCAATGTAAAATCCGTCGACGATTTGATGAAAAACCGAACGCTTCTCAATGTCGTCTTATCTGCATTTCAGCTGGAAACAGAAATTGACAAATATGCATTTGTTGAAAAAATGCTGACTGAAGATCCTGAAGACGACGACAGCTTGGTCAATCAATTAGTGGAACCTCGCTGGACAAAATTATCGACAGCACTTTATGGTCTTAATCAGGAGCCTGACTTCTTCCTCAACGAAGCGAATGTCGATGCCATTCTTGAGGGTTACAAAACCAACGAGTTTGAAAAATTTGAAGGTGATAATGCCCCTGGCATTCGCCAAGCAATGTATTTTAGTCGATTAGCAGGCGACGTTGAAGAAATCCCACAAATTTTAGCGGATTCATCGCTAATGGAAGTGGTTCGAGTTGGCCTAGGCCTACCTGAAAGTTTTCTGTCATTAGATTACGATCAGCAAAAAGCAAGACTAGAGAAGGAAGTCGACGTTGAAGACTTCAAAGATCCCGACAAAATTGCCAAAATGGTTGAACGATATCTCATCATGACCGAGATTAATAATACGGATCCAGCAGCAAACCCGCTGATCAGTTTATTTCAGCCTCTTTCTTCTGGTACCTCTGTTGGACCAATGCCAATGGGATTGGATATATCAGTCTAATAATCTAACGCTTGAAGTTACGGTGGGCTCCCCTTAGCTTGTTCGATCAAATAATAATAAATGGCGCCAACTATATGGCCTTTCATTGATCAAGGGTTTTGGCGTGCAATCACAGAAAACATTATTCCAACAAACACTTGCACACGCCATAAACCTGCATAAGCAGAACCAGTTTGAACAAGCTGAACATCTATACAAACAGCTGATTACAAACTTCCCAAATGAAGGTGATCCGCTTCATCTATTGGGTACAATTTACCATCAACGGAACAGGCATATTGTTGCCATTGAACTGATCAAAAAGGCAATTAAACTAAAGCCAAAACAAGCCCCGTTCTATAATAATTTGGGGAATGCCTTTCGTGAAAGCGGCGCAACAAAAGAAGCTGAAAAAGCCTTCCGAAAAGCCTTAAAATTTAATCCCAAACTTGTATCTGCCATGAACAATTTAGGAGGAAGTGTGATGATTGCAGGCAACACCACTTCTGCCATCCGAATTTTTCAAAAAGCTCTGACACTCAATGCTGATTTTTATCCTGCTCGGCATAATCTTGGAAATGCCTATTTTGAGAACGGTGAGAATGAAAAAGCAATTACGTGCTACCAGCATGTTCTGAAAACACACCCCAAATATACAAAATCAGCCAGAAACCTCGCAGAATCCAAAAAATTCACAAGTGAAGATGAAGATTTCCACCTTTTGAAACAATTGTCAGAAGACGCGAATTTCAGTGCAGCCGATAAAGCAAACGTGCTTTTTGCCTATGCCAAGGCCCTTGACGACCTAAAACACCATAAGAAATCGTTTCAGGCATATATTCAGGCGAACAAAACTCACCGATCAACATTTGCCTTCAGCATCGAAACATTTTCCAATGAACTTCAGATGGTGCGCGACACCATATCTCCTGCCTTTTTTGCCACCCAATCGAGACCACGGTCCAACTGTGAATCCCCAGTATTTATTGTTGGAATGCCTCGTTCTGGCACATCGTTAGTCGAGCAAATTTTGGCCTCTCATCCAAAAGTATTCGGCGCTGGCGAACTAGATTTCATGCCAAAAAGTAACTTCTATATGATTGGCAATAAAGGGGAGAGGGATTTCAGGTCCGCATTTGCCGCTGAAGGCAACTCACTCATCGAGGCGCTTGGCAACGACTACAGTCGGCAGCTCAAAGAATTACCGACAAAACGATCTGTCATTACGGACAAAACAACCCATAATTTTGTTTATGCCGGCCTTTTACAGCTTATGTTGCCCGATGCTAAAATCATCCACTGCAAAAGATCGCCACAAGACACCTGCTTATCCATTTTCAAGAAATTTTTCGTAGACCATCAAGCCTTTTCTTATGATTTGAAAGAGCTCGGTCAATACTACAATCTATATCTAGATCATATGGCATATTGGAAGAGCTTATTTGGGGATCAGTTGCATGAAGTCAAATATGAAAGTATGATTTCAAACCAGAAACAAGAAACGGAAAACCTTCTTAAATTTTGCGATCTTGATTGGCATGACGCTTGTCTAGATTTTCACAAAACCAAACGCTCCGTCCGCACAGCGAGCACGGATCAGGTTCGCCGCCCTATCTATACATCTTCTCTGGAAACATGGCGGACTTATGAGATGGAGCTTACCCCTTTGACTTCAATACTTTCTAAATCGTCAAAATAGGATCTACGGCTTAGGCAAAACCGGCTTCAGCGTATCAAGGAGCGGTTTTAACAAATCGCCATAGCGTTCATACCTGCCTACTGACGAGTTATAAATTGGCTGTCGAACTTGGGTTGTGCTGGCTGTATGTACATTTCTTTTCGTTTTATAAAACCCAAGACAAGCGTCATCCCACTCAAGTCCGCAATGTTCGATTAGGCGCCGGGCTTGCGTATCGATATCTGCGACGACATCTTCATATTGAACGTCAAGCACACGTCCCGGAAGCACTTTGGCCCAATGCTTCATAATTCGTTCGTAGGCGAGATAGTACCGTCCTATATCTTCCAATTTATACGTATATTCCATCTTCTCCCCAAACAAAATTCGGAAATTGGATAAGCACGTATCAACCGGGTTTCGTTTACAATGTATGATCTTTGCCTTGGGCATCAGTACGTGAATAAGCCCCAGATACCTAAAATTCTGAGGCATCTTATCCGTAACATGCCGTGCTTTTGGATCAAACTTCCTCAACTCATTTACATACATTTCGCCCCGTGCCCTCAGACTCTCCTCAAACCCTTTTTGATCTTCGTTTTTTTCAGGGAAAAATCCGTTCTTATTGACAGGCATTCCGCCAGCAACTTTATCGAGAACTTTCAGCTCTCCTGCACCGAAGATTTTGGGATGGCTCGCTAAAATTTGCTCCGTCAGTGTGGTCCCCGATCTCGGCATCCCTAGAACAAAAATGGGCAAATCCGACTGACTTCCAACCTCTGTTCGCGAGGCCCACTTGCCGTCATCATTGAAGACTGCTTCCATTTTTAGCATTAGGTTTTCAGCTTGCTCAACCG
>JBALWO010000022.1:0-23759 GCA_036960775.1 Pseudomonas marincola
GCCTCTTATGGCTCAGCACAACTACATGCAGCAGTTCTAAATTAAGAAAATACTTGTGCTTTGGGTGTCAGAAGCGGAGATTCACTAGTAGCCGATGTAAGAAGGAAGATCTATGAAAATCCGTGAAGAAACACCGAGCGATATTGATGTCATCCGCTCTATCACACGGGCAGCTTTCCTATCTATTGAACACAGTAGTCAGACTGAATCAGCAATTGTCGATGCGTTGCGCGAGTCAGGCACATTAAGCATTTCCCTTGTCGCGGAAGAGAACAATGAGATTGTTGGTCATGTGGCATTCTCTCCCGTTACAATTGAAGGTGACAATATAGGATGGTTTGGTCTTGGGCCCGTTTCAGTTCTCCCCGATAGGCAAAGAAAAGGGATTGGAACAACCCTAATTGAAGACGGCTTGCGACGTATTTCAGCTATGAAAGCAAAGGGATGCGTTGTCCTTGGAGATCCGAACTACTATGCCCGTTTCGGTTTTGAGGCAGACCCGGAGCTCTTTTTAGACGGAGTTCCTCCCGAATATTTTATGAGGCGTGCTTTCGAAGGAGATATGCCGTGCGGGCGAGTTGACTATCACAAAAGTTTTGACGCTAAATAGCCCCTTTAGGGACCGGCAGATTAATCAGTACGATTGGCATTCAGGGAGTAACAGGTTACTCCCCCATAGATTGAACCTGCTGCATGATCGCATGCAGGGGGCCGTCTTTGATACCGAACTCATCCAGATGCTCAACAGTGCTGTATAAATAATCACGGTTTGGGCCGCCTCGTCCAGAAGCAGACGCGATAATCTTCGCCGCGTCGTTGATTTCCGGTTGGCCGCAATATTGTTCGTGATGAGGGTCTGCCGTAAAGGTAAGCGCCCGTACTTTTTCGCCGCTATGCAGCAGCTTTAAAGTCACCATTTTTGGCACGTATACTTTGGTGACCATTTCCCGGCGGTACAAATAATCAACCACTGGTTCCCGAATATCAGAAGGGCAGAGTATTGCCTTTCCCCGGCACGATCCCCCCGCATCTAGTCCAAGGACCAAACCTGGGCTCTCGTACGTTCCCCGGTGCACAACGGAGGTCACACAAAAGGATCGGTGATACCCATATAGCTGGGCATCTACCACGGCCTTATTCTCAAAGCCCGGTCGCCACATTAAGGAGCCATATCCGAAAATCCATAAGTCTTCGTTTTCAGGAAGCTCTGGCATGGGATGATCTACCGGCGGCAAATCAGGTTCAAGCACGAGGTCGTATTTGCTCATTTTAAGGGCTTTCTGGGCTTCATATTCACGAGGGCAACCCCCGCAACAACAACAGCCATACCGAGGAACGAGTATCCGCTCAACCGTTCATCAAACAAAATATAGGCGACAACTGCCGTACAGGGCGGCACTAAAAAGAACAAACTGGATACCGTTGCCGCAGCCCCTTTACGCAGCAACAGATACAGAAGGGTTACCGCGCCCAGCGACAAAACCAAAACCAGCCATCCAAGCGCAAATATCAGCTCGCCCGACCAGACGATTACGCCCTCTTCCATCACATAAGCCATGAGGGAGAAATAGATTGTTACGACTACAAATTGGATAAAGTTTCCGCTTTTCAAACTCATATCGGAGCAGAATTTCTTTTGGTAAAGCGTGCCAAATGCCATGCAGAACAGAGCCACAAAACACAGACCGATGCCGAAAACAGATCCCTGACCTAGCGACAATTTATCAGCAACCACCAAAAACACACCGCCAAGCCCCGCAAGTAATCCAACCCACTGACGCAAGCTTATGGTTTCATTGAGCAACAATCCAGCAAGTGCCGCCACGATCAACGGCTGAATACCAACGATCAATGCAGATGTGCCCGCTGGAACACCAAGGCTAATAGCCCAAAACACAAACCCTAAGTAGCCGCCATGCATTAACAGGCCCGAAATCCCAATATGAACGCCGTCCTGCCACCGGATCGGCCAACGGGTTTTTGTTAGCAGGACAAACGGAAGGAATATCGCCGTACATATGGCAAACCGGATAGCGAGGAACGTCATGGGTTCGATATATGGCAGGCCCAGTTTGGCGCCAATGAACCCAGTGCTCCATAGAAATACGAAAACAATTGGCATTGCCCCGAACATTAAATTTTGCCGGGCCGTTTGAGAAGAGGCTGTCATATTAAGGAACTTTAGCTATAGAAAAATCAGTGACAGGTAAGGGCGCAACCTTATACAGTGGCGTCCCAAAGCTCAAGTTCTAGAAACGGAAGACTACATGCGTGTTACCCTCATCACACTCAGCATTTTTGGCCTGCTCATCGGCGGGTATATCTTCTGGTGGAATAGCATCGCCGATACGGCCGTTTCCCAGTTTGAGGCATGGAAAAAAGCCCGTCTGTCTGATGGTATTATCATCACGCACAAACCGGTTATTACATCCGGTTTCCCCTACCGGGTAAAATTAGATCTCGAAGACGTCAAAATCATGCGAGACCAAAGCGAAACACAATTTGGATTTGAGACAACAGTTCCCGCGCTTTGGGTATTGGCTCAGCCTTGGAAACCCACGCATATTATTTTTGGCACTTTGGGCACCAGTTCCCATACTTGGACAGATGGCACCGTGACTAAATCTGTATCAGTAACGCCCGAAACTGCTCTTGGCAGCGCCACCTTTACATCAAGCGGGAAATTTAAGACGCTGGCCATCGATATTACGAAATCCCAAATTCAATCCTCCTCCTACGGCCAAACCACTGCAGACCGCCTGCAATTGCATAGCCGCATGGCAACTGCCCCTAAGAAAACTGAAGGCTCTGATGCGCCCGCGTCCGATGCCCAAACGCCAACGTGGCAAATTGCTCTGACGGCTGATGACATCATTTTTGAAAACGGCAATGCCACTCCTCTTGGGGGGACCATCACAAAAGCCAACATTTCAGCAACCGTCGATGGCCGGCCAAAAGACTTTAGAACCAAAGATAGCATCGAACGTTGGCGGGATCAGGGTGGATCAGTCGAGATTTTGGACATGAACCTCATATGGGGAGAAAGTCAGATTTCTGGAAATGGTGCCGTAGCTCTTGACGAAAACAACCAGCTGCTCGGGGCGTTTAGCACCAAAATAACAGGTTTTAATGATTTGCTTGCCTTACTTGAGAAAAGCCAAAAACTCGACAAGCAATCACTGAAAACAGCAGCCATGGCGCTTAATCTGATTTCAAAGGAAGACGAAAACGCCCGACGGTATCTCGATCTGCCTATGAGCCTTCAAAATGGTGGCCTCTATATTGGCCCCTTCAAGCTAATGAATACCGTTCCGCTTTTCTAACAACGGTGGATTTTATTCATCTTCGTTGGGGACTGTCCGGCCAAAATCGGGCTCAGCCGTTTCCTGACCAGCATCAATAATTTGCTTACGGATATCGCGAGTGCGCGAGAACATTTGGAAAAGCGCATCCCCGTCACCCCAGCGGATCGCCCGTTGCAGGGCTGTCAAATCTTCACTAAAGCGGCCTAACATCTCAAGAACGGCGTCTTTATTATGAAGGAACACATCTCGCCACATGGTCGGATCCGATGCCGCAATACGCGTAAAGTCACGGAAACCACCAGCCGAGTATTTAATAACTTCCGACTGCGTAACTTCTTCCAAATCATCAGCAGTGCCAACAATGTTATAGGCAATCAAATGCGGAACATGGGACGTAATCGCCAACACCAAGTCATGATGTTTTGGGTCCATTTTTTCCACATTACTGCCAAGTGCCGTCCAAAAAGCAGACAATTTTTCAACAGCCTCATCTCGGGATTTCTCAGAAGGTGTCAAAATGCACCAGCGGCCGGCGAATAATTCAGCAAATCCAGCAGCTGGTCCTGATTTTTCAGTACCTGCAACCGGGTGCCCCGCGACAAAATCAACGCCATCGGGAATATGCGGCTCAATGGCTTCGACAACAGTTTGCTTAACCGAGCCAACATCTGTGACCAATGCCCCTTTAGTCAAGAAAGGGGCCATTTCTTCGGTGAGCGCGCCATATGTGCCAACAGGTGTGCATAAAATAACCAGATCGGCATCTTTCACCGCGTCAGCTACATTTTCATAGGCCTGATCAACAACACCCAGTTCCAAGGCCACGCGGCGTGTATCAGCAGTTCTTGCAGCGCAGACAATTTCCTTCACAACGCCATGCTGACGGGCAGCACGGGCAATTGATGATCCAATAAGTCCAATACCTATCAGCGCGAGTTTTTCAAACTGGACAGTGTTGTCAGACATCTTATTTTTCCAAAAATTCGCGCAAAGTATCCATGACAGCATGGTTTTGATCATCAGTGCCAACGGACATTCGCAAGCACGTCGGTAAACCGTAGGACGCCACACTTCGCAAGATCAAGCCGCGGGAATTCAAAAACGCATCGGCATCCGTAGCGCTTTTCCCCGTATTCGCAAAATCCATCAAAAGGAAATTACCAACACTATCAGGGATCTCAAGACCCATTCCCCGCAAGTTTTGGACAAGGATCGGGATCCATTTATCATTATGGGCAATGGCTTTTTCCACGAACTCTTGATCACGAACAGCGGCGACACCTGCAGCTTGCGCAATTGCGTTCACATTAAAGGGTCCGCGAATTCGGTTCAGCACATCAATCACGTCGTCCGGGCCATAAGCCCACCCAACACGCAAAGCTGACAGGCCATAAATTTTTGAAAACGTACGGGTCATGATAACGTTTTTGTTGCGGGCAACCAAATCAACGCCCGCTTCGTAATCACTTTTACGGACGTATTCCGCGTAAGCCGCATCCAGAACCAACAGAATATCGCTCCGCAATCCCGCATGAAGTCTTTCAACTTCCGAGATGGAAATATAGGTTCCGGTTGGATTGTTGGGGTTCGCAAGGAACAAAATTTTGGTGTTTTCAGTGACCGCTGCAAGCAATGCATCAACATCTGATCGCAGATCATGCTCAGGTGCTTTTACCGGTGTTGCGCCATTTGACAAGGCCGCAAGTTCATAGACCAAAAAGCCATGTTCTGAAAATAGAACTTCATCTCCTGGACCGGCATAGGCATTTGTGATCAATGAGAGAAGCTCGTCAGATCCGTTTCCGCAAACAAGATTTCCTGCAGGCAGTTTATGGACGTCGGCAATAGCCGCGATTAACTCACCAGAGCCGCCATCGGGATAATAATGAAGTTTGTCACCCATATCCGCCAAGACAGCTTTCGCTTTAGGGCTCGCCCCAAGAGGTGTCTCATTGGAAGAAAGTTTAGCAACTTTCTGGGTCCCCGCCGCTGTTGACTTGCCGCCAACATATGGGGTGATATCCAGAATTCCAGGCTTAGGTGTTGGAAGCAAGGAGGACATGGAGGTTACTCTCAATTAATTTACATTTAGGATTGAATGGGAACGGCGTAAGCCCCCAAGATAACTGTTTTAATGACGCTATCACCGACCATTTCAGTGAATTTGGTCAATTGCTCATCCCCGTTAGCGATGAAATGCGGGACTTGGAATAGATGCAACCAATCGCCTTCTTCAACAGCTGGTGAGCGAGAATCCACGCAATGACCATTTAGGCCAGATTTCTCCAGATACTCATTAAGACGAGCCCGGCTAACTTCATTTTCAGTCATGACAACGAATAAGCTGATGTCATTGCCAGACGCTTCTGGTTCGGCTTGGCCGATAACCAAGGCGTTCAAATCTTCAAAAGATCCGGATGTGTTATGAACGAAAGGAAGTGCGGCCAAAACTTTAGGAACAGTGTCGCCGCCCTGTGCTAAATGCTCCCACCAAGTGTCCCGTTCAATATTCATCCATGGCATAACGCCAAGTTTAGACGGATCAGCAGAAACTTCACGCAAAACAACTGTAGGAGATTTGTGTAATGTCATGGGGGTCGCCGCGCCAAAATGGCTGCGGGCTAAGTCCCAATAGCCCACTGATTTTTCAGGGGCGGTAATTGATATGGACATGGGTTTTTGCATACGGCAAACAGCGGCGATAATTTCTCGCCAAATATTGGCCACAACCACATCTGGTAAATCGCTAGAATGGCGGTCCAAAATACGACGCATAACGTTCGCTTCGCGGCCCGGCCGAAATGCCAATGCAGCACCGTCATCTTCTTTGGCTGCTGCAATATCTTTTACGATCTCAATTCTCTGTTCGAGAATATTCAGCAATTCCGTATCAAGACGATCAATTTCAGACCGAAGCGTTTCAAGTTTTTTATTCGTTTTATTCACGTTTCATTCCTGAAATACGGTACCAAATGGTAGAAAAATCCAGCAAGAGCCAAAATGAAGATCCCAAAACTAAAGAAATCATTGACAGATATTGCTCCTCGGCTCTAGCTATCAGCAAAATAGACGAAAACAAAGATTTTTTTGACCCTAGAATGTGAAAAGAGCCAGAGCCGTGTCAATTATCCCGCCAGAATCAAACCACCATTCCGTGATATTGGGGAAAGATAAACCCATGCCATTGGATTGCGGGGCGATGATGAGTGACATTACCATGGCCTACAACACCTATGGAACACTGAACGCTGACCATAGCAATGCCGTTCTCGTTTGCCATGCCTTAACAGGCGATCAACACGCTGCAAGCCGGCAACCTCTCACAGGCAAAGATGGCTGGTGGAGCGTGATGATCGGCCCTGGTAAAGTTCTAGATACTGACAAGTATTTTATTGTCTGTTCTAACATCCTTGGCGGCTGCATGGGGACTGTGGGACCCAAGGATATCAACCCTGAAACGGGGGAGGCCTATGGTCTGGACTTTCCAATTATCACCATCGCTGACATGGTTCGCACCCAGGCTCTTTTGCAAGACTACCTTGAAATTCCAAGTTGGTTTTCTGTCGTGGGCGGATCTATGGGCGGCATGCAAGTTCTGCAATGGGCAAGCGCATACCCAGAGCGTTGTTTCAGTGCTATTCCCATCGCAACTGCGGCAAAACATTCGGCACAAAACATTGCATTTCACGAAGTCGGTCGCCAAGCTGTTATGGCCGATCCAGAATGGCACGGCGGTAAATATTTGGAGCAGGGCAAAAACCCGCGCGCAGGATTGGCAGTCGCCCGTATGGCAGCGCATGTGACATATTTATCCGAATCAGCCTTGCACCGAAAATTTGGACGTAATTTGCAAGACCGAGACAACTTAAGTTACGGATTTGACGCCGAATTTCAGGTGGAAAGCTATTTACGATACCAAGGCATCAACTTTGTTGATCGCTTTGACGCCAACTCCTATCTGTATGTGACCCGGGCAATGGATTATTTTGATCTGGCCAGCGATCATGGCGGATCATTACCTGCCGCATTTGAGGGCACACCGACACGTTTTTGTGTTGTGTCCTTCTCCAGTGACTGGTTATTCCCGACCACCGAAAGTAAAGATGTTGTCCGCGCGCTCATTGCGGCGGCAGCAAATGTCAGCTTTGTTGAGATCGAAACAGACAAAGGCCATGACGCCTTTCTTTTGGATACACCTGAAATGCTTCAAACTATTGGCGGATTTTTAGCGGCTACTGCAAAAAGTAGAGGGTTATCCCAATGATCAAAAATACAACCCTCACCCGCCCGCAAGATATCCGTGTGGATCTGCAATTGATTGCAGAAATGGTTGAGCCTGGAAGCCGGGTTCTAGATGTGGGCTGTGCCGATGGCACACTTTTAACCCACCTCATTTCTACGAAAGACGTTGATGGCCGGGGTATCGAGCTCAGCCAAGCAGGTGTAAATTCCTGCGTTGCCAAGGGACTGTCCATTGTACAAGGCGATGCTGATACAGATTTGACAGACTATCCTAACAAGGGCTTTGATTACGCAATTTTGAGCCAAACATTGCAAGCAACACATCGGCCCAAATTGGTCATGGAACAATTGCTTCGTGTTGGAAAAAAAGCTGTCGTTTCTTTTCCAAATTTTGCCTATTGGCGCTGTCGTTGGTATCTGGCAGTCAATGGCCGTATGCCCATGACCAGTTCCCTTGATTACGCGTGGCATGAAACGCCGAACATTCACTTTTGTACCTTGCGGGATTTTACAGTTCTGTGTGACGAACTGGGGATCAAACTTGAAAAATCCATCATTGTTGGCAATGATGGCCGCATTCTGGATTACGATATCAACAGTCGCAGCGCGAATTTTTTCGCGGCGCAATGTGTGTTCTTACTGTCCGACAAATAATTATTTGTTCCGGGAGCGGTTCAATTTTTCTGCTCCCGTCGTGTTCGCCCCAATGGGCCGGGCCGCAGGGGCGATCAACGGGCGTAATCTTTTCCGCTTTTGAGGCACTTCCGGTATGGCGTAGATTTGCTTTTCCGCCTCGATAAACCTGACGCCACTAAACCGTGGCCACCATTTCTCACCCATATTTTCTATGAATTGCGATAACCTTAGATTAAACCGCGTCCCACTTGGCGGGAAATATAATGCCCCGTGCACATCACCATACGTAAACATATTATCCCGCAAAACTTGGCGAAGCTGCCGATCTGAATAGGAATAACCGTACCCAAAAGGTGTATTTTCAAGCCGTGCCCAAAGCCCTCGCCGAGCTGGGACAACCACAAGTAATTTCCCGCTTGAGGTTAGAATACGCCAGACCTCTTGCAAGACATCATCTGCCGCCCGCGTATTCTCTAGGCCGTGAACAAGGATCACCCGATCGATTGAATTGTCAGGCAGCGGTAATCCTGCCTCGTCCGCAAGACCCACAAGGCTCGGGCCGCCGTGGGGCCACTGAATAACCCCCTGCTGCGCTGGCATCAAAGCGATGGTTCGCTCTGTCTCGTTTCTAAAGGGGTATAGATACGGCGTCGCATATCCCAGACCCAACAGCCGGAAATTTGAGATATCCGGCCATATGTGTCGGATTTTACGCACAAGCGCTTTTCTCACAACAACGCCGAGGCGGGTATGGTAGAATTTTCTTAAATCAATGACATCGGGTCGCATCATGGTAGTATACTGCCTAGCATGGAATAATTCTTACAATAGAAGTCTGAAGCCAATGAGCAAACTGGAAATTCATCAAATCCCTGTTCTAAATGATAATTATCTATATCTGATTAAAGATCCAGATAGTGATGCGGTTGCAATTGTCGACCCTGCAGAAGCCGATCCGGTGCTTGCAAAGCTGGACGAGCTGGGCTGGAAACTGACACATATCCTCAACACCCATCACCACTGGGATCACACTGGGGCAAATCTCGAACTCAAAGAAAAGACCGGCTGCACCATTGTGGGCTCTGCCTATGATGTGGCGCGAATACCGGGCATTGATATTGAGGTTTCCGAAGACCAGCCTTACCTATTTGGCACTCAAAAAGCCCAAGTCTTTGAGGTTTCAGGCCATACTAATGGCCACATTGCCTATTGGTTTGAAGGCTCTGACGCGTTGTTCTGCGGCGATACTCTGTTTGCCCTTGGATGTGGGCGATTGTTTGAAGGAACGCCTGCAAAAATGTGGGAAAGTCTTCAGAAATTAAGGGTTCTACCGGATCCCACAAAGATTTATTGCGCCCATGAATATACTGAGGCCAACGCCAATTTTGCCCTTACTATTGAGCCGCAAAATTCTGATCTTAAAAAACGCTTTGGTGAAATTCTCGAATTACGCGCTGCAAATAAACCAACCGTCCCCTCCACAATTGGCGATGAGAAAGCCACGAACCCTTTCTTGCGCCCTGACGTTACTGACATTCAAGAAAATCTTCAAATGCAAGGGGCCGATGTGGCCGATGTATTTGCAGAAATTAGAGCCCGAAAAGACTCCTTTTAAAAACACCTACACAATAAAACGGATGATCACATGAAATACCTGCATACGATGGTACGCGTTAAAGATTTAGACGCGAGTATGAATTTCTATTGCAAATGCTTAGGTCTAAAAGAGGTTCGGCGGAAAGATATAGAAGCGGGCCGCTTTTCGCTCATCTTTCTTGCACCAGAAGGACAGGAAGATGCCCAAGTTGAGCTCACTCATAATTGGGATCCTGAAGACTACGACGAAGGCCGCAACTTTGGCCACTTGGCGTATGAAGTGGATGATATCTACGCTGTATGCCAACACATGATGGACAATGGGGTGACGATTAATCGCCCACCACGGGATGGCCGCATGGCATTCGTCCGCTCACCCGACAATATATCTGTGGAGCTTTTGCAAAAAGGCGAAGCACTTGCCCCCGCCGCTCCGTGGGCGGACATGGAAAACACCGGAAAATGGTAGTTTAATGCGGGGGAGCGATTTAACTTTTGCTCCCCATCATATCTTTGAAAATATTCAACGATCCTATGGCCGCGCCAATTGTGATTAACCCACATCCAACCAGCAACGCCCAACTAATCGCGGTATCGGCAAAGGCCAAAAGCAAGAGTGTCGATAAAAGCGGCGAGATGTAGGACAGCACGCCAAGCCCTTGAATATCACCGCGCTTAACACCCAAATCCCACAAGAAAAAGGCGGCGCCTACTGGCCCAAGCCCCAACCCAATAACCGCAAGCCATGCACCTGCAGTGCCCGGCAATACGGTATCTTCAAAAGCCAGATGGCAAACCAGTGACAATACAGCCGTCACCCCGCAAAAAACACCGACCACATCAGTGGTAACATCCGCAAATTTCCGGCTGAGAACCGAATAGCTCGACCAGATAAAAGCACAGGCAATTGCGGCCAGATATCCATTAATGTAGTCAGGCCTAATGGATAATGCCTCTCCCTTGGTGATGAGTAAACCAGCGCCGAGCAAGCTGATTAAGGCCCCCACAACATGAAACCAAAAAAGCCGTTCTCCCGGCAAGAAGGCTGAAAAAAGAACGATAAGGAGCGGCCATAAATAGGCAATCAGCCCTGCTTCTGCTGCGGGCGCAGATTTCAGTGCCATAAAATAGAAGAAATGATATCCAAACAATCCGCCAACACCCAGCAGCCATAATGCCGGTGGTAGCTTGAGAAGGTTGAGAATATCATCGCCCGCCACAATCCATTTGATCACCACAGCTGAAAACGCGATGGCAAAACTCATAGCGGTTAATTGAAACGGGGGAATGTCACCTGTAAAAACAGTAAATAAGGCGAGTAATGCCCAAAGCAAAATCGCTGCAAAGCCACACAAAGTCGCTTGCAATCTAGACAGGGGTTTGCTCAATTTTGCTATCCTTCAGGTCATTTCCCAATTCGACAGCAAACATATAGGGAGTCAGAGACCTAGAAAAGCGAAAAGGCATGCGTCCAAGGGAGAAAACATGCCTTTTCATAAGTTGGTTTGACAGGAACCAACCTAGTACATGTGTTGTCCGCCATTGATTGACAATGTAGATCCAGTTACAAAACCGGCATCATCAGCAACCAAGAAACAAACACCACGCGCGATTTCACTGGCTTGACCAAGACGGCCAACTGGTATTTTCGCGACAATTTTTTCAAGAACCGCCGGGGGAACAGCAGCAACCATTTCCGTATCAATATAACCCGGAGCAATAGCGTTGACCGTAATCCCTTGGCCCGCGCCTTCCTGTGCCATTGCTTTCGTAAACCCGTGGATACCGGATTTAGCAGCGGCATAGTTCACCTGACCATATTGGCCAGCCTGACCATTAATGGAGCCAATATTGACCACACGGCCAAATTTTGCGTCCCGCATATCCTCAATAGTGGCCCGGCACATGTTGAAACAAGAACCCAAGTTTGTATCAATGACAGATTGCCATTTCATTGGATCCATACGGTGCAAAGTACCGTCGCGAGTAATACCCGCATTATTGACGACGATAGCGATAGATCCCAAGTCTTCCTTCACTTGTGCTACGCCCTGCAGACAAGCTTCGTAGTCAGACACATCCCATTTATATGTCCGAATACCGGTTCTCTCGGAAAATTCTTTCGCTTTGGCATCGTCACCACCATACGCGGCAGCAACAGTATAACCTTTGTCGTTCAGCATTATGGAAATGGCTTCACCAATTCCGCGCGTCCCACCTGTTACAATTGCAACTCTTCCCATTTCGTTTGATCCTTGATCTGAGTTTTAGTTTATCTTTCTACACACATCGCAATACCCATGCCGCCACCGATACACAGTGTGGCAAGCCCTTTTTTCGCGTCCCGTTTTTGCATTTCATGCAAAAGGGTTACGAGAATTCTTGCGCCAGAAGCGCCAATTGGATGTCCAATGGCAATTGCGCCGCCATTAACATTCACTTTATCTGTATCCCATCCGAGATCTTTATTGACGGCGCAAGCCTGCGCCGCAAAAGCTTCGTTCGCTTCAACAAGATCCAGATCGTCCGTTGTCCAGCCAGCTTTTTCCAATGCCAGACGGCTTGCAGGAATTGGCCCAGATCCCATAATCGATGGATCAACACCGACTTGTGCCCAAGACACCACGCGGGCAAGCGGCTTCAAACCACGCTTCTCTGCTTCATCTGCAGACATCATAACAACCGCCGCAGCACCGTCATTAATGCCAGATGCATTACCTGCTGTGACACTTCCTCCGTCTTTTTGGAAAGCTGTGCGCAAACCCGACAATTTTTCAAAAGTGGTTCCACCGCGAATATATTCATCTTCGCTAACGACAGTTTCGCCTTTACGGGTTTTAATCGTAACCGGAACGATTTCGTCTTTAAACCGACCTTCGGCTTGAGCTGCCGCGGCTTTTGCTTGCGACGCGGCTGCAAACTGATCTTGTTGCTCACGTGTAATCTGCCATTTAGCAGCTACATTTTCCGCTGTATTACCCATGTGGTAGCCGTAAAACGCATCCATAAGGCCGTCGGTCAGCATTGTATCTGTGAATTCCAAGCTTCCCATTTTCTGGCCATCCCGCAGATGAGCACAGTGTGGGGCTTGGCTCATACTTTCCTGGCCGCCAGCCACAACAACACTGCTATCACCGTTCAAAACCGCCTGAAAGCCGAGCGCTACTGCCCGCAAACCTGATCCACAAAGCTGATTAACGCCCCATGCCGGAACCTCGACGGGAAGATCAGCACCCATTGCGGCTTGCCGTGCTGGGTTCTGTCCCTCGCCTGCTGTCAAAATCTGACCCAGAATAACTTCTGACACGTCTGCACCATCAGTTTTTGAGCGCTTGAGGGCTTCACGGATTACCACTTCACCCAATTTATGAGCAGGAAGACTGGACAGCCCACCGCTAAATGAGCCAACCGGTGTACGTACTGCGCTTGTAATAACAACTTCCATCTAGGACCTCTTTTCTGGCGATAACTAATTAAACTTCAATTTACGCTTCAATCACGTAATTATCGGAAGAATTTGTATCTTATTACGAAATAACCTTAAAAATTCGCAGATGCAACATTTTTTTGTGCATGCGCAACAAAATATACTACTAAGGGGAAACCCATTTCAATACTTTTACCCACAAATCCTTTTTGGCTGTGGATCCCACAATCATTCCAATATGTCCAGAAGACGGGGTCATGAGTGTGGCGTTTGGTATTATATCGGCCAAAGCCCTTGCGGATTCTGGTGGGACTATTCGGTCTGATTTTGGCACAACAATCATTGAGGGAATAGTAATATTACGGGGCTGAACTAATTTTTCCCCAACCCGCCAATTCCCAAGAGCTGGAGAATTCTCACCATACCAATCAACAAAGCAAGTATGGGCAGCCTTTTTAACCAGCGGAACGCCATCGTTTAGCCAATCCTCTAGCGCCACAAAGGTTTCAGCGCGCGGAGCTGTTTGCACCATTTGGTCGAACAAGGTGAATTTATTTAGACACAGGTTCGGATCAAGGCACGCAAAAAACGACTGAATTAGGTCAACCGGCATCACCCCAAGGGACTGTAATATAGAATCCCACCCCGTTGGATTACCAAGAATGGCTTTCGCACTTTGCCCCAACCCTTTATGGAAATCCCAAGGGGCTGCAATGGTAATTAAACTGGAAAGTTTATCTTGTTTAAGTTCTGCAAGGGCTGTGGCTAATGTGCCACCCATACAGTATCCCGCCAAATGGACGGGTGCCTTAGGAAATTCCTCCAAAACTGATTCCAACGCTGGCACCAATATATTCAGGATGTAATCATCGAGCGCATATTCACTCTCAACTTCGCCCGGAACACCCCAATCAATGACAATTGGACGGACACCACCCTCCACAAGGCCCGCAACGAAACTGTTATCTGGCTTCAAGTCGAGAATATAGAATTTGTTCACCAAAGAAGGGACGAGGAAAATTATTGGTGCTGAGTTGGGAAGCCCTACTCCATAGTCATAAAGACTAACGGATCCCTTCGACCAAAACGCCGGGAGCACAGGCATATGACGACGGTATGGATGGCTTTGATACTTCTCTATACCTGACAGCATGTGAGTGAGCGCGCCTTGTCCTTCCACTCCGAGAGCTGCGATTAAATCATTCGGCGCAAATCGCTGCATATCAGCTTGAATTTTGGCAGCCTCGTCTTGCAACTCCGGAAGCCACGCAAGCGCACCTTCTTTTGCAAGGCCAATGGCCCCCATGGAGCTACCAAAACTCAGACTTGAAAGAGAAAGATGTAGTCCAAGTGGTCTCGGTCCTGATCGTTTGCCCGTAGGCGCCGTCTCCTCCGTCATTGGTCTTCACTGTCATCATGATCATCAAGGTCAAGTTCAAGACTATTATCTTGTAATGATTCTGACTTGAGCCGTTCTGCGATGAATTTGCTTTGTTCAATAAGTTCAGCAGCTCCCTGCTCCGGGGATTGGGCCAAAAGAGTAACTTGGCGCTGCCACAACCGGAAGAACGCATTTACAGTGGTTTTGATGTCAGGCGTTTCAGACATGCTCTTACTATAACCCCTCTGTTGATGCCAAACCAACAGTCCATTTCAGATCGCATACAGGATTATGATTGCCAAATCAAAAACTGCATTGCACAATAACTCTTTGCAGCGCAGCAATAACAGGGATTGTATAAACTTGGCAGATAAAAAATCGGAAAATAATGGCCCTATCGTTATCAAGAAATATGCGAACCGTCGTCTTTATAATACATCGACTTCATCTTACGTAACTCTTGATCACTTAAGCCAAATGGTTAAAAAGGGCATTGAATTTGTTGTCTTTGACGCAAAATCTAACGATGATATTACCCGATCTGTGCTCACCCAAATTATTTTCGAAGAAGAGGCCAAAGGCCAAAATCTGCTACCGATTAACTTCCTGCGCCAACTGATCAGCTATTATGGAGACAGCCTGCAAACTGTCGTCCCTGATTATCTGGATATGTCCATGCGGTCATTCTCAAGTAACCAAGACCAAATGCGCGAAGCTATCCCGGAAAATGTAGTCGAAAACCCCCTCTTTACGCAATTTGAGGAAATGGGCAAACAAAACATGGCCATGTTCAGTCAGGCTATGAAAATGTTCAGCCCTCCCTCGTTTGGAGAGACAGAACCAACTAAAGCATCCGAATCAGCGCCTTCAGCACCGCAAGACACTCAAAATGAAACAACGGAAATGATGAAAGAACTTAAAGACCAACTCGCGCAAATGCAGGAGCGAATGGATAAATTAAGTAAAGATTAACCAAACCGTTGAACTTATCGTGAGTTACCTTGTATAGACGGCAAGAACTCATATCTAAAACAAGTAAAGTTAATATGTGAGCTTGATTGGTAACCTTTTGTTAACCTATATTTCACACAGTTAACCTATAGTCGCGTCTTACCCTCAGAAAATCTGGGGTTCTGGTTTACGATTAACCGCGTTGAATTTCAGTGTTCATCTTAACAAAGCAGGTTAATGTCATCCGATGGAGCTCACTCGTTCCAATCCATATCCGGTACTGCCTCTAAATCCTGACGCCCTGCGCCAGGCAGAAGCCCAGGCTTATGTAGAGCAGAAACTACAAGAGTTGCGACAGGCCGATAACCGCCGAATTGAAGGTAGTGATCAGCAAAATGTCTCAACCCGTAGGCGTGCGTCAGCGCTATTTCAGGACGACGCGAAAAACCCCAACGTTCAGATTGTCGTACAACAAAGCCGGCAACCTGCCGCAAAGACCCTTTCACGACCAGAAGCCCTTCCCTTCGGCGAAGCGTCCAGCGCATTTTTAACCCAGCAGCTGGCGCAGGAAACCAATTTGGCGCTCACCTCCGAGACGACGTTCCAGCCGGTAAATAGTAGATCATTTGAAGATGCCAGTGACGCCTATACGGACACGCGCAATCTCACCGTAAGTATTCTGGGCCTGCAAGGCTTCAGAGAACGTAGAGCGTAAAGTAGGCTTAAGCGTGTTTTAGAGCTTCAACTTCAATCAAGCTTAAATTCGGCAAGTGGCAAGCCCGCGCTTTTCCAAATATTGCTGATGATAATCTTCCGCTTCATAAAAATCAGCCGCTGATGAAATTTCCGTCACAATTGGCGCAGAAAAAACATGGGCGTTTTCTAAATCCAATTTGGATTTTTCTGCCGCGATTTTTTGCGTCTCCGTTTTATAAAAAATGGCGGAGCGGTATTGGGTACCCACATCAGGTCCTTGGCGGTTCATTGTCGTGGGGTTATGGCTTTCCCAAAACACAGCAAGCAGTTGTTCGTAACTGATGGCGGCGGGATCGAAACGAACAGCGACTACTTCGGCATGCATGGTATCCCCGCGGCATATCTGCTCATAAGTGGGATACGTCGTGGTTCCGCCTTGATAGCCAACCGCCGTAGAAAGGACGCCATGGGCTTGCCTAAATGCGGCTTCTACGCCCCAAAAGCATCCCGCTGCAAAATATGCAATTTCAGATGTTGATGCCATTTTTTCGTTTTCATCCTCTGGTTAAAGCTCGTTAAAACGTTGCCCCTGTTATCAGATAGGATGAAGTTTAAAAGCATGCAAGTGTTACCGCCACAACAATCTTGCTATTGGCACCACATAACTTCTATTATTCTCATAACTCAGGTACCAATACAACATTCGGCCCTCCTATGAAAAATGCTTACCTCGCTAATTTATCTCTCAATACTGAAAGCAGCTCCCCTCTTCACAAGCAGCTTTTTCTGAAGCTTCGTGACGCCATTTTACAAGGTGTTGTGAAGCCGGGGACAAGATTACCCTCTAGCCGTCTATTGGCAACCGACCTTGGGATCTCGCGCAATACTGTTCTATCTGCGTTTGATCAACTTATGGCGGAGGGATATATCACTAGCCGAGTTGGGGCCGGCTCCTACATTTCAGATCATCTCCCAGATGAGCTTTTGCAACGAGAAAAAACAAACAACAAACAAGTCCTCAAAGATCGGAACATTCCCCTATCTCGGCAAGCCGAAGCGCTCCGCCATACCGGGGCCGTGAAACTTTATCATCAAGGGTATTTTTCTCCTGGAAAGCCGGAAACGGACTTATTTCCGTTTGAAGACTGGGCCAGATTACTTGGACGTCACTGGCGAAATCCTAAGGTTGAGTATTTAAGCGGAAACCCCATTGGCGGCGCGACAGTTCTTCGGGAAGCGTTGGCCGAACATTTGGGGCAGACACGGGCTGTCAATTGCACCCCTGAACAGGTCATTGTCTTGTCAGGATCCCAACAAGCCATTCATCTGGTGATCAAGGCCTTTGCGGAGATCGGGGATCCCATTTTGATGGAAGATCCGGGCTATCCTGGAACTCGAAACTCAATCTTGGCGGCTGGTGCCCACCCAATTCCCGTTCCTGTGGATGACGAAGGGTTCAGACTAGATGAAGCCTTAAAACTAGCACCGGATGCGCGCCTCGCCTGCCTCTCCCCCTCTCACCAATATCCCCTTGGCCCGACGATGTCGCTCCGTAGGCGGTTAGATTTATTGGAATGGGCAAAAACCAACGACCGGTTCCTTCTGGAAGATGATTACGACAGTGAGTATCGCTACACCGGAAGGCCTATTTCATCGCTGCAGGGTTTAGATACAGATAACCGCGTTCTTTATGTAGGCTCCATGAGCAAGGTGATGTTTTCAGGGCTTCGAATTGGCTATTTAGTGGTTCCCGAAGACCTCGTGGATATCTTCTTGGCTTTGCGCCGTGATATTGACGGGCATTCACCGGCAGTTGCCGAAGCCGCCCTTGCAGAGTTTATCTCGGAAGGATATTTATCTGCGCATATCCGGCGTATGCGGCTGCTTTATCAAAGGCGTCAGGCTTGTTTACTGTCGCTGCTCTTACAGAAATGCGGAGATTACCTAACCATTGATGCCCAAGAATGCGGCATGCATCTGGTCGCCTATCTGACACCCACTCTCTCTGATAAAAAAGTGGAAGCGGTGTGCCGGAAAAATGGGTTGCTCCTGCGAGCGCTTTCAAGCTTTTATGAAGGTGCGAACCTTCGAAATGCTTTGATTATTGGCTTCGCCGGAACACCGGAGACAAAGATGCCTCAATTAGTAGATAAACTTGCCAAAATTTTAAAACAAGCTGGAGATGATAATGATGGTTAGACGGCTTTTAACACTTACCGTTCTGATGATTGCATTTTTAAATTCTGCTTCGGCGGCCTTATCAGATACTGCCCTCGCCATGCACGGCGGCGCAAAATATCAAAGCGATTACCCACATTTTGATTACGCCGAACCCGAGGCCGCTCAAGGGGGGCACTTAAGGCTTCCAGCCATAGGCACATTTAACAGCCTCAATCCATTTCTGGTGCGCGGGCTTCCAGCCCAAGGTCTCCGCCTTGTTTATCAATCTCTGCTCAGCCGTGCACAAGACGAGCCGTTCACTCTTTATGCAAATCTTGCCAGCCATTTTGATATTACGCCAGACCGGCGCTCGATCACGTATTATTTGGACAAACAGGCGCGATTTTCAAATGGAGAGCCGCTGACCCCGCAGGATGTTTTATTTACCTACGAAACACTCCGCACAAAAGGGCGGCCCAATCACCGCCAATATTACGGGGAGGTCGAAAAAGCTGAAATCATCAACCCAGAAGCTGTTCGTTTTACCTTTACCAAAACCGCTGGCCGGGAACTGCCCCTTATCCTCAGTTTGATGCCCATCATGTCAAAAAAATACTTCACCGAGCACACTTTCAAAGAAACCAGCTTGGAGCCCCCCATTGGGACCGGGCCTTATCGGATTACGTCGTTGGAGCCCGGCCGATATATAACCTACGAAAAGATACAAGATTATTGGGGGGAAGGTCGCCCGCAATACGCTGGCCGGCATAATTTTGATAAAATCACCTTCGAATATTTTCGGGATCAAGACATTGCATTTGAAGCATTACTTGCTGGAGAAGTTGATGTTTTCTTTGAAAGTGATCCGTCGAAATGGGCGAACAAAGAGCGTTTAGCGGATAAACCAATTCTTAAAACAACCCTTGATTTTCAGCTACCAGCACCCTTGCAAGCCCTCGCGTTTAATACACGAAAGTCCTATTTCGAAGATCTAAATGTTCGAAAGGCCATTGGCCTTGTTTATGATTTCAACTGGGTTAATAAAAACCTCCTGCATGGCCTCTATAAAAGAACGAGCAGTTACTTTGACGGATCGATGCTCGCGGCGACAGGTATACCAAATGGTGCAGAGCTTGCACTGCTCCAGCCGTTTAAAGATGAGCTTCCCTCAGATCTTTTTGAGCATCCTTTCACCCTTTCCAAAACTGATGGTTCGGGCCGCAACCGCAAACAGTTAAAAGAGGCTAGATCTCTTTTGGAGAAATCAGGATGGGTCGCATCAGGCGAAGGCCTTCGCCATAAAGACACCGGAGAAATCTTCAATTTTGAAATTCTGCTTGGCGATCGGCAATATTTGAAGTTGCTCTCTGCATTTCAAGCTAATCTCAAGAAACTGGGGATTAGTGTCAATATGAGGGTGGTTGATAGCGCCAATTATCAGAACCGCATCAACAATTATGAATTTGACATGATCGTTGTGGAATGGGGACAAAGTTTGTCTCCCGGAAACGAGCAGGCCTTTTATTGGAGCAGCACTGCAGGGACGACACCCGGAAGCCGGAACTATCCGGGCATAAACCTGAAATCTGTAGATTTCCTTGTTCATAAAATTGCGACCGCCATAACCCGAACTGAACTTGAAACAGCAACGCGTGCCCTTGATCGGATATTGCTTTGGAATAATTACTCAATTCCGCTGCAGCATACCAATCAACAGTGGCTTTATCACTGGCCCCGCATTTCATTACCCAAAGAAACCTCCTTTTACGGAACCTCTTTGGATGTTTGGTGGGACGGAACAGTTGACGCGGCCCGTAAGAAAACGCAATAAATGATCTCTTAATATTTCCACAGTTGGATTATCTCTATGCTCGCATTGTTATCACCTGCTAAAAAACTGGACTTTGACCGGACAGATACGCCAGAGACTTATACAAATCTGGAGCTTCAAGCCGATACAGCGGAGCTTTTAACAACAGCTCGCAAGCAAACTGCCAATGATTTACAAAACCTGATGAAAATCAGTGATGATTTGAGCGAGTTAAATTTCCAACGTTTTCAAGCCATGACATTCCCGTTTACTCAGGAGAATGCGAAACAAGCTGGGTTTGCCTTTAACGGGGATACCTACACAGGGCTTGATATCACAACATTAAATGCAACCGACCTTGCCTATGCCCAAGACCACGTGCGTATATTGTCAGGTCTATATGGCCTTGTTCGGCCTTTGGATTTAATCCAGCCTTACCGCCTCGAAATGGGGACCCGCATGAAAAACACACGCGGTGCAAACCTGTATGAATTTTGGGGAAGTAAGCTTGCGGATGCTATTAATGACCAACTTGAATCCCATGCCAATAAAACCGTCATCAACGTAGCGTCAAATGAGTATTTTAAAGCCGTTAAGAAAAAGCAGCTTAAACACCCGGTTGTCACACCGGTTTTTAAGGAAGTAAAAGGCGACGTTGCCAAGATGATTGGTTTTTCTGCAAAACGTGCTCGCGGCATGATGGCAAGATATATCAGCCAAAACCGCATTGATACGCCAGAAGGAATCAAAGATTTCAACTCAGCGGGTTACAGTTTTCAGCCATCCTATTCAAATGAAACTGAATATCATTTTTATAGAACCGTTAGCTAAAACGCGTCTTATCCCGGCTTTTCCAAATTTCTGCGGCGCGGCTATCAAGCTCGTCTGTGGTGAGGTCGGGCATTTTCATTTTCAGCGCCACTGATAGCGTCCCAATAATCCCAAGCTCTGGCACAGGAAGATCAAGACCGCCTTCCCACATTTTCAGTAGCTGAGTGGGCGCCAAATTTTCTTCTCGCCATTTATAGGTATTATCAGATGTCAGCGCGGGCCATGTGATCTCGCTGGCTTCGGTCTCGTGCAAGACATCAATACGGGCAGGTTTCATGGGATTGCGCATAACCTCGCCCCCGCCACCTTTAAAGATCATGGCATTTTTCTGGCCGAGCAGCTTCGCCGTTTGCAAATGACTATCTTTGTAGGGCGGATGAAAAACGCCCTGCATTTGGCAGTCGGCATTCATTGGGTTAAGGGCCCGCGCGAACGTGTTCACTGCCGTGCGCACACCCAGCAAGGGCCGCAAATCAAATAATTTCTGTAACGGATTACAAAAATTCTCCAATCCCACATAAACAAGGTTCTCGCTTTGTAGGCGTTTGCCCGCCTCTTGTAACGAGGCGGCCTGGGAGACTCCAAAAACATCGAGTGCTGGCCGTGTTGGCGCGAACCCCTCAAAGTTTCCCTCAATGCCATGCATCAAAATTTTATAGCCCTGATCGGCAAGTAAAATGGCGGCGAGAATGAACCAAGGTTGTTGGCGATGTCGATCCGCGTAGGATGGCCAGTCGTAATCGGGGCGTGTTTCAGGCAGATCACCTTGAAAAGAGTTTTTTGCGGCGGCGGTCATCCCCGCAAACTCAGGGCCACTTTCGCCCTTCCGGCGTAGCAGTAACAAAAAAGCACCCAGCTGCAACGGGTCAACCTGATCGTTCAGGATCATGTTCATGGCGTCCCGCGCCTCATCAAAAGTGAGATCGCGCCACATATTTGGGCCCTTACCGATGGCCTTAACATATTGTGCAAATGGATGATCTAGTGTCATAATTATTAACCCGCAGAAACTTTCAAGATCACAGGTTTAGGGAATATTATTCAGCTTCGCAAGTACCTGTTACCGAAACCGTTCCAGCAACCGTTTCAAATATTGTTTTTCGAGCGTGGGCCTATTGGGGTCAGCCAAGCGGCGCCTGACCTCCTCCATAATCATTTTCGGCGTTGATTTACTAATCAAGTCGTGGTCTGAATTTTGAAGGGCCTTTCCATTGCCCTGAGGCAAAGGTCTGCCCAATGGATCTCTATCCATATCAGATCCAAACTGCCCCATACCTTGGCCCGACTGCCCTTGCATATACTGCTGTACAATGTTTTGCGATCCTTGACGAAGCTGCTCCATCACCTGCTTTTGGAAGGCTTCTGCGGCTTTGGGTTGCTGAAGCTCAAGCGCTTGCCGCGCCGCATTCATTGCCCGTTCTGCCTTGCCAAAACTGTCAGGAATAGTATCGCCCAAGCCAAGCTCCCCCATTATGTCCCCCAGCATTTGACGAAGCGCTTCCTGCTGGGCACTCAAGCCCCTAAAAACCTTACCATCATTTTTATCAGATTTTTTCCCGCTCGGCTCCAACCGCTGAGATGATTTCAGGGTCTCATCCATAAGCTGTTGCTGGCCGCCCATCACTTTATCCAAATCATCCAACAGTTTCTGACCTGCCATTTGCTCTGCCGAGGGGGTAGCGTTTGCAGCTTGCAAATTCTCCATGATGTCTTGGAGTTGACGCAACAAATCACGCGCCTCCGCCCGGGCTCCGGATCTCGCCAGTTCGTCTAGCTTATCTAGTAAATTGTTCAAATCTTCTGATTGCAAATGTTGGCCATTGGTGTTTGGAGGCAATTGATCTTGTGGCTTGCTTTGTTCTTTTGAAAGCTCCGCCAAGAACTCCTGCATGGCGTCCTTTAAATTCTCCACAAGCCGTTTAATCTCCGCGTCTTCTGCGCCGCTATTCAGAGCCTCCATCAACGCATTTTCTGCAGCCCGTAAATCCCGCTCAGCACTCACCAAGCCTCCGTTTTCTAGCCGAAGCGCGGCCTGCCATAGCAGCTCCGACACTTCTTCAACTCGTTTATTTTGCATATCAGAAAGCAAGATGGCCCGACTTGCAGAAACATATAGATGGACGGTCCAATCATCATCTAATCCTCGGGGGAGGGAGGAAAGCGCATTAAGAACACTGGCCACACCCAGTTTATTTCTAACTGGGTTCTCCACCAGGGTCTTGCGCTCCCCTATCAACACGCGGGCTACCGGATGCGTGAATATTCTTTCAGGCAACGTTAATCTAATGACTTTGGATAGACCCACTTGCCCCGTCTCGTCAGTGGCTTGTATCTGCAGCTCCACCGGCAAGCCAGACCACATATGATCTGTTAAATCATGATAACTTTTACTTTCGCTCTTTTTTGCCCCTTGAATAAATGGCAATTTTAAAACCAATTGGCTCTCGGTATTATCCCTGGAAATTCGGGCAGTGAGGCTATCAATTCCATAGTCATCATGAGAGGCCGCTGTCAATTGCAACGCCTTTCGATCTGTGACGACGGGTAGCCCCGGCATATTTACGATAGGGGGTAAATCCGGGACGATTTGCAAATCCCAAGAAGCAACGGTTTCATCGTCTTTGATTAAGCGCCAAAGTCCGCCAGACAGCGCTGTGATTTCAACGTTAAAATTCGACTGATCCAAACTCGAAAACTCATAAACATCAGGGCCGTTCGTGAGAA
>JBALWO010000022.1:23859-53706 GCA_036960775.1 Pseudomonas marincola
ATGGGAAAGGTTGTTTTTTTGTTCCAAGTTTTTGCGAATTTCATTGATCTGCGGCCAATGAAAAACATGGGAAAAATGCACTATTCCAGCCACAAGGCCCAAAAGCAGCAAGGTCAGAACGATAATATGAAGAGCTGTCCCAGACCATTGCCAGAACCCAAATGCGGTAACGCTAAGAAAAACACCGATCACCCAAAATAGGGGAGCGCTCGCATTCCAGCTGCGCTCCAGAACAAGGGTGTATTTCGCCAACAAATGTTGACGTTTTAGACGGGCTTCCAGTTTTTTATCGCGTTTCTCCATACATCCTCAAAATTTCAAGGTGTTGGGTAACGCTAAACGTTAGTCGTTATCCAACCAGCTTGGAACTGTATCCAAATCCAAAATCGCCTGTAGGCTTGGGCGTTCTCGAATAATCGCATATTGATCCCCATTTACCAGAACTTCTGGCACAAGTGGCCGTGTATTATAAGTTGACGCCATAACAGCGCCATAGGCTCCAGCGCTTCTAAACGCCACAAGATCCCCAGGGTCCACTCGCGGTAAATCTCTTGCTTTGGCAAAAGTATCACCGGTCTCACAAACCGGGCCGACCACGTCAGCAGGCTCGATCACCGTATCAGCAGATGGCTCTTTTATTGTGTCAATATGATGATAACCATCATACATCGCAGGCCGAATAAGGTCATTCATCGCCGCATCCAGAATAACGAATTTACGCTCAGCGCCTTCTTTCACATAAATGACTTCAGAGACAAGAACGCCCGCATTCCCAACAATTAGGCGTCCCGGTTCAAATATCAACTGAACACCCATGTTACCCATAGCGTTCAAGGCAACATTCCCATAAGACGTTGGGGTCGGCGGAATTGTGCCATCATAAGGAATTCCGAGCCCACCACCCAGATCCACTTGTGTAATAGTATGACCTTCACGCCGCAGTTGAAGCACTAATTCACGGACCCGTTGGAACGCATTATCAAAAGGCTCCAAATTGGTTAATTGTGATCCGATATGAACATCAACGCCTTGAATTTCAATTCCAGGAAGTTTGGCTGCATCGGCGTAAATGCGCGAGACATCTTGCCACGGCACTCCGAATTTATTTTCAGCTTTCCCCGTTGAGATTTTGGCATGTGTTTTTGCATCCACATCCGGATTTACGCGAAAGGCAATTTTCGCGGTTTTCCCCATACGGGTCGCTACTTCGGACAAAACCTTAGCTTCCGGTTCTGACTCCACATTGAACTGGTGTATGCCAACTTCAAGGCCATATTCCATCTCCCAAGGTCGTTTCCCAACACCGGAAAACACGATTTTGGATGGCGGAATTCCAGCCTCTAACGCGCGCCGAAGCTCGCCTTCAGAAACCACATCAGCACCAGCGCCAAGGCGCGCGAGTGTTTTGATTACCGCAAGATTTGAATTGGCTTTAACCGCGTAGCAGACAAGCGAGTTTACGCCTTCGAAAGCGCCGGAAAAGACTTTATAATGTCGCTCCAAAGTCGCAGTAGAATAGCAATAGAAGGGTGTTCCCACTTCTTCAGCTATTTTTGCAAGCGGCAGGTCTTCGGCATATAATTCGCCGTTTTTATAACTGAAATGATCCATTACTCGAAATCCTGCTTATCCGCTCGTTTTTACTGTTTTATTCTGTTCACTGTTTTTGTGATAAACCGGGTCACCTTGTTTACCACACGCTGATAACCCGCCGGCCAGCAGCGTCAATAATATCAAAGAAAGACCCAATTTTTTCATCACTTATTCTCCAGCCAACCGTTGTTTCCAAGACGCAACTTGCGCCCGCACATTGGACGGCGCCGTTCCGCCATAACTCACCCGACTTGCAACAGAGTTATCAACGCCCAGAACTTCAAAAACTTCGTCTGTAATGCTGCTCTCAACCGTCTGCATATCTGCAAGGCTCAAATCTTCTAAACCACAGTCTTTTGTTTCTGCCAGTTTGACAAGAGATCCCGTCACATGATGGGCATTTCTAAACGGCATATCTAATCTGCGAACCAGCCAATCAGCAAGATCAGTTGCAGTTGTGAAGCCTGCACCGGATGCATTTTTCATCACAACCCGATTTACGCTGATGTCACTAATCATTCCGCTCATTGCCGCAAGACAGAGTTGTAAATTATCCGCTGCATCAAACACAGGCTCTTTATCTTCCTGCATGTCCTTGCCGTAAGTCATAGGAAGACCTTTCATCATCATCAAAAGACAAGTGAAAGCGCCTGCACTTCGGCCGGCTTTACCGCGAATAAGTTCCGCAGCGTCTGGATTTTTCTTTTGCGGCATAATCGATGAGCCGGTTGAGAAACTATCTGAGCATTCCACAAAACGGAATTGCGCACTGGACCAGATCACAATTTCTTCTGCAAGGCGGGACAAATGCATGGAACAAATTGAGGCAACGCTCAAAAATTCCAGTGCGAAATCTCGGTCAGACACACCATCCAGTGAATTTGCAGTTGGACGGTCGAACCCAAGTTCTTTGGCAGTCATCTCGCGGTCGATAGGGAAAGACGTCCCGGCAAGTGCCGCTGATCCGAGCGGACATTCATTCAAACGGGCGCGCGCATCTTTAAGCCGTGCACGGTCGCGGGAAAACATTTCCAGATAAGCTAGCATATGATGACCAAAGGTCACCGGCTGTGCCGCTTGCAAATGCGTAAAGCCCGGCATAACCGTATCCGCTTCGGCGTCGGCTTGCCCTAACAATGCTTCTTGAAGGGCTTTTAGCTCGCCGTCCAGATGGTCCATGGTGTCACGAACCCAGAGGCGCATGTCTGTTGCCACTTGGTCATTCCGTGAGCGCCCTGTGTGCAACCGGCCGGCAGGGTCACCGATGAGCTCCCGAAGGCGCGCCTCCACATGCATATGGATATCTTCCAACGCAGGGTCGGTTTTAAAGTTTCCAGCTTCGATCTCACGAAGAATTGTTTGCAATCCCTCCTGAATTTTCTCGCCATCTTCTCTAGATATTATACCCTGCTCCATCAACATACTTGAATGAGCCATGGATCCGGTAATATCTTGTCTGTAGAGCCGACGATCGAAATCAATGGAGGCGTTGATCCGTTCCATAATCTCTGCGGGGCCTTTGGCAAATCTGCCACCCCAAAGCTCATTTGCGCTCATGTCTTGGGCTCTCTTTATTACTAGTGGACTAAATGACAATGAAAACCAAAAATTTCCGTTCAGTTTTCTTCAGTGTATTGCTTACATTTACAAGCCTTGGGGTAACAACTTCAACCGCTTTCTCTCAAAATTTGAACGATCTTCGGGTTGGAGAGATGAAAAATGTCGTTATCCACGAAATCCCGAAGCCTCTTGCCGACTTCTCATTTAAGGATGCAGAGGGGAAAAACCACCAAATATCAGATTTCAAAGGAAAAGTTGTCCTTGTTAATTTCTGGGCGACTTGGTGTGGTCCTTGCCGAGAAGAAATGCCGTCCATCGACCGATTACAAGGGGAAATGGCATCAGATAACTTCACGGTTTTGGCAATCAGTCAGGATTTACAAGGAATCGAGCGGGTCCAAAAATTCCTAAAAAGCTTGGATATTGAAAATTTGGCGGCGCTAAATGATAAAACTGTCAAATCTGGCAGGGCTGCAGGTGTCTTTGGTCTTCCGGCAACTCTGCTGCTCAATAGAAATGGTCTTGAAATTGCTAGACTAGTGGGCCCCGCAGAATGGGATACGGATGAAGCCAAGAGACTAATTCAGACTGTAATTGACCGTAAATGAGTGGCCTCACTTATGAATTGAGGAACTTTTCGTTGCGCTCTTTCATGGATTTCATTTCCCGCTCAAATTTTTCTTTAGCCGCGAGATCTTGAGCGCTTTCAGGCTTTTTGTTTTTATGAACGGAAGCTACATAAAGCCTGACCAAGCGCTCAATTAGCAAACTGCTGAAGAAAAAGAAAATCCCTTTTGTGGCGGTTAGCATCATCAAATCTGCTGCCAACCCAAAATCGTTACTTTTATATCCAATGCCGAAATCAAAAGCCAATAACGCGATCAGGCCACCGAAGCCGATTAATCCAGTCATTATTCGTCTTTTACCAACGGACCATGGAAAAATGATTAAGCTGATAAAAATGGCTGCATTTAAAACAGATGCCCAGATTTCAGGATTAAAACTCATGTTCTATTTCCCCCGTTTAGGCTTCAAGGGTCGCTAAAGCGACTTCAACCATGGGGCGCAAGCTGGCTTCATCTTGGCGAACTTTCCCAAGAACCCGGACCCCTTGCATCACACCGACGAAAAAAGCCGCCAGATCAGCGGCACTGCGTTTTAAGGGGATTTCTCCCGCGTCTTGGCCGCGGCCGATCAGGCCTTTGAGATCATCTTCTAAAACGTCATAATAGTCGCGTAACCGTTTCGCGCATTTTTCATCATATGAAGAGCGTTCAACCGTGGTGTTTGTGACAAAGCATCCCCGGTTTTCAGGATCGCCCAATACCCGGTACATAAATCCGAAAAGAAAATCATTCAGGATTTCAACTGAGTTTCCCTCACCCTGTAGGGTGGTGCCACGGCTCAGCGCACCTGTTGTATATTGATCGAGGGCTGAGAGAAAAAGCTTATGCTTGTCGCCAAAAGTATCATAAAGACTGCCGCGATTAATGCCCATACAATCCACAAGGTCTTGGATAGAAGTTGCTTCGTATCCACGCGCCCAAAACGCGCCCATGGCTTTCTTGAGTGCGTCTTCGCGATTAAAACATTTTGTTCTTGGCATTCGACATCCTGGACAATCCGCATACTGCAGAACTAATACTTAGCCTTTCAAGGTTTCTCTGACAAGGCCTTGAGGCCTATTTTATATGTGGGAAAGGTTAAGGACACACCAAGTTCAGCTTTTATTCTATGGTTACTGACCCGTTTATTGTCGGAATAGAAACTTCGTGCCATAGGACTTAAATCTGCGGTTTGAAAATCCTCTAGCGGCGGCGGCGCAATTCCGAGAAGCTCGGCCGCAAAACTCACCACCTCCTCAGGCGGTGCGGCCATGTCATCAGAGACATTATAAATCCGGCCTGGATTTGGAGCAGCCATGGACGCTGTTAATATTTGAGCTAGATCCCCCACGTGAATGCGGGAAAACACATGATCCTTTTTCACAATTCGGTGGGCTTTGCCTTTCTGCAGAGACACCATTTGATTTCGCCCGGGCCCATATATGCCCGGAAGCCTGAAGATATGAAGCGGCAAGCCATATTGTTTTGCCGCAGACCACCACTGAGCTTCCGCATCGACCCGGCGCTTGCCGCGAGGGCCCGATGGGTTAAGTGGTGTCTCTTCGGTGGCGGTTGCCCCTTGCAAATCACCATAAACACCTGTGGTCGACAAATACCCCACCCATTTCAGGTTTTTAAAGTGGGACAATTTTTCAGCCATGATATGGCAAACACAATCGCCCGCACTTCCCGGTGGGATTGACACCAGAACATGGGTAACTGTTTCAGCCATGCCTGCCAAACCGCACGGCTCAGACACGCCATCGAAGCGGACCATATTTACGTTTGGCAGCAAACTCCCTGCGGAAACGTCACTACGAGTGGTGCCAAGAACAGAGATTTCCGGGTTTTGCCGGGCGACCTCAGTTGCGGTAAAGCCGAAACCAAAACACAGGAGTTGGATAGATGAGTGGTCATGTACTGACATTCAGCCCCCTATTCTGATGTACGGCTTAAAGTCACTGTGGCAGATATCACATGTTTTCTTGAAACTGGCATTTGAGCTGAAGATGCTTGACCACCGCTAGAACTCACTGACATTTCTTGAACAGCCATATTTTTTGACCGCACTTGCTGCATTGGCCGCGGAAAACCACCACCGTTACTCAGAAAATTCACAGATTTCACATGATATTTCGCACCCGAAATAACTTTACTCAATCGGTCCGCCTCAAGTGCAGCATCTGCATATATTTTGGCTCTGAGATCGGTCATCAAGCTGTTGGTTTCCGCCAATGTAGGGGAGAAATCAACATGACCAACGCTCACCTTAAAGCCGCCGCGGCTCGCCGTCGCTGCCCGGTCTCTCAGAGCCGGTATAGCTTCTTCAGAGACACGTGCCTTAGCAGATACATACCAGCGGTTTAAGCCCGTATTATCTTTGTTCACCCGTGTTGATGTGATGTACCAGCCCGCGATAGGTGCCAGTTTTTCCAGCGATGCTTTGATCTGCGTTTTAAGTTCAGACGCTGTTTCTTTTTGCTGCGTAATATTAAAAAATACATCCACATTGGCGGAGCGGGTTGTCACCCATCCCTCCTGCTGCAAAGACAACATCACTGTATCTTGCGGGATCGATAGTGGTTCCGCAGATACTGCTGGGATAACAGCAAGAAAACTCAAGCCTGCAAGTGCAAGACGTTTCATGGGGGTTCCTCCAATTAATTTCGTTGCATCATATATCAGATTGAATTTGGACCGTTTTAAGGCATATCGCTGAACTTGTCTTCTATGGTCAAAATCTTGACGCATTCTAGCCTACAATGCGAAATCTAAGATTGATATAGCCGGAGCGCGCTCTGCAACTTATAAACTTGGACAGGCTTCATTGACGAAAAGGCAAAAAGTGTATGTTAAATTCTGGCAGAGTTCCGTGGCAAAAATCGCTTTTTATAGGTCTATTTGCATTTGTCTTATCTGATGCGGGTGACGCCCTATCTCGGGACGAAGGCAAAGAATATAAAGCCTGCATCAAACTCACAAAACGGGAGCCAGAATTTGCTTTTGAATCTGCGCTCAGTTGGCGTGATCAAGGCGGCGGAGTTCCAGCACGTCACTGCGCTGCTCTTGCGCTTGTAGGCATGAAAAAATACCATTTGGCAGCTCCCCGACTTGAAGCCATTGCCGAAGAAATGCGCAAAGCTGGCATGGAGTTTGTTGTCCCCATGTTAAGTCAGGCCGCCAACACTTGGTTACTTGCAGAAAATTACAGCCGCGCCAATGCTGTGGCCAGTGCCGCCCTTGAGCTTGAACCTGACAACATCGATGTCCTCATGGATCGAAGTCATATTCTAGCAGGAGCCAAAAATTACCAAGAAGCCTTTAATGATCTCGATTTGGTTTTAAGACTTGATCCAACACGTTTTGAAGCATTGGCCTACCGCGCAGCCGCATGGCGTCAATTGGGCAATAATGAACGGGCCATGGAAGATGTGGATCTGGCTCTCTCCCTACAGCCCGATTTTTTGGATGCGCTCATTGAACGAGGCATTTTATATAGACTGGCTGGGAATATAGAAGACGCCAAAAAGGACTGGATGAAGGTTCTGGAGTTATCCCCCAATACGCCCGCTGCCGATACGGCGCAAAAGAACATCGAAAAATTGGAATTTAAAAACTAAATCCGTAAATGCAGAAAATCGTTGCCACATAATAAGGGCAACGATTTTCGCCGTTGAAGACAGGGAATCAACGAAACATCTTCACAGATGTATATCGAATTTAGGGAAATTCGATATCTATTTTTTCATGATTACATAATATAAGGCGCTGCCTAATGCAGCCCCAATTACCCATGCAAATCCTGAAAGAAATTGTAGGGATGGCACCCAAACAGTCGCAATGGAGAAAAGGCCTGGAAGGACAAACGCCAGCATTGCTTTCTTATTCCAGCCGTTGTCGTAGAAATATTCGCCAGATGGATCGGCAGAAAATAATGCCTGAATATCCAGTTTTCCGTTTTTTATCATATAATAATCAACAATCATGATGCCGTACACCGGAGCCAAAATTGCGCCCAGGGTATTCACGAAGTTAAAAATTCCAACTTGACTGATAGTCGAGACCCATAAACCGCCAATAATGAGAGCAAATCCCGACGTGATCAGTCCACCCATACGAAAATTAATCTTACTGGGCATCAAATTCGCAAGGTCGTAGGCAGGTGGAATAAAGTTTGCCACCAAGTTAATACCGACGGTTGCGGCAAAAAACATCAAGGCTGCCAAAATTGTTAGAGGGAGCGAGTCTACCCGTTCGATGATATCGGTTGGGTTGGTCAGTGTTTCCCCCCAAATCACAAGGGTTCCCGCGGTAACAATCAAAGCTATCAGCGAAAAGAATGCAATATTGAGCGGTAAGCCAATGAGATTACCTTTTTTCATATCAGATTGCGTTTTTACGAACCGAGAAAAATCACCATAGTTGATGACCACTGCGGCAAAATAGGCGATCATCGTGCCGACAATTGCGCTAAAGGCGGAAAATGAACTCCCCTCGTAGCTGCCCATTCCTTTAAATATATTTCCAACTTCAGAAAACAGGCCATTTCCAGCTTTCCACCAGATAACACCAGCCAAAATTATCATCACTAAATAGACGAACGGGCCTGCAAAGTTCAAAAACTTGGTGATCCACTCAATCCCATTCCAAAACAGCCAAATTTGGAATGCCCAAACGATTAGGAACGACACCCAAGCTACGGCAGACATTCCCAGGAACTCCGCTGCAACGCCCGTGCTTCCTATGAGCGAATTTAACAGGAGTGCCACTGCGGTTGATGCAAAATAGGTTTGCGCGCCATACCAGAAGATAGCAACAATGGCCCGAACAACAGCAGGGAAATTGGCCCCCCGAATTCCCATACTGGCCCGCGCCATAACGGGGAAGGGAATACCATATTCAACACTGGGTTTTCCCATTAGATTAACCAGCCACATAACGAAAAATCCCGCGACCAGTATGGCTGCAAAAACTGTCCAGCCGCTAAGGCCATAGGTCAAAAACAGAGAGGCTGCCAACGTATAACCAAACAAACTTTGAACATCATTTGCCCAAACGTTGAAGATTTCAAACCATCCCCAACTTCGGTCTTTTGCCGGTATAGGTGCTAAATCTTCGTTATAGAGGCTAGGATCTCGTTTCTCGATTATCAGAGAGCCCGGCTCATTATCCATCGGTGCATTTTCATTCATTATTCTCATCCCTGTTCTTCGACCAAAACGCTTAACCGTTCATTATTCCGGTCAAATCATTTCGATCTAAATGTCGTGCAAAAATTTTATATCATTTCCATAGCGCTTAAACTTGGGCCACAAATTTTTATTATTCTTCCTTTTTCGCTCCGAATTTTTTATATTCGGCTGCCTAGTCTAAATTTATAGGCCAACATTACAGACACATAATACGTGCAAAAATGCGTTCATAAGTCAATATTTTTTTACAGAAAAGGCAAATTGAATGAAAATCGGGTACGCTCGCGTTTCCACCAAATGGTATCAGAGTAAATTGCAGATCACTGAACTCGAGAAACAAGGATGCGACAAGGTCTGGTGCGAAACCTTGACCGACGGCCAAAGCTCTAGCGATGGGTTAAAGGATCTTCTAGATCAAATTTCCAAAGGTGATACAGTGATTGCAACACGGATCACGTCCATTGCCCACTCATCAGCTGAGCTGCTATATTTGCTCGAAAAAATTGAAGAAAAAAAAGCCTATTTCAGATCTCTCGCTGAGCCTTGGACAGACACAAAAGAACACGGCGGAGAGCAGGTCATTCAAGTTATTAGAGGCATGATCAGCTTTGAGATGACGCTGGCGTCCATGGACATAAAACAAGAATTTAGCCGGCCGCAAACATTTGGGGTTAGTCTTGGTCGCCCGCAAAAATTGACAGATCAGCAAAAACACGAAGCCGTATCTCTTCTAAAAATCGGTAAATCAGCCGCCGAAATTGGACGATCCTTTGGCGTAAGTCGCAGCACAATTTCCCGCCTCAAAAACCTTTTACGCTAAAGCCTCAAAAATGATGATTACGTAAATTTGCTGACCATCATACTTCGGTATCCCAATGCCTCTGCAATATGATGACGACGCACGCCCGCACTTTCTTCAAGATCAGCAAGTGTTCGGGCCACCTTCAAAATCCGGTGATATCCCCGCGCAGATAATTTCATTTTCTCAATGGCATCTGTCATAAGGGCCTGGCCCTCGTCATCCAATTTGGCGGCCTGTTCTAATACGGCTCCTTCCGCATCCGAGTTGGAGCGAATAGGTGTTGGATTTTCGATATTAGCGTATCTGTTTTTTTGTATTTCTCGCGCACGCTGCACTCTTTTTGCAACCATTTCTGTGGTTTCACTTGGCGGCGGCAACGTTAAATCCGCCGCACTCACAGCCGGTACATCAATGAAGATGTCGAAGCGGTCAAACATGGGCCCTGAGATTTTAGATCTATAATCCATTGCGCATTTTGGCGCACGCGCACATGCCCTCTCCGCATCATCTAAATGACCGCATCTGCACGGGTTCATTGCCGCCACCAGCTGGAAACTCGCCGGGTAGGAAATATGGGCGTTCGCCCGTGCAATGACGGCTTTTCCCAGCTCCACCGGTTGCCGCAGAGACTCCAGTACTTGGCGGCCAAATTCTGGTAATTCATCTAAAAACAACACACCTTGATGAGCGAGAGAGACTTCTCCCGGTTTTGCCTTCCGTCCGCCGCCAACAATAGCCGCCACTGAGGACGAATGATGAGGATCTCGATACGGCCGGTCCCGGGAAATTTTGCCGTCTGCCAGCTCTCCTGCAACGCTAGAAATCATGCTGACCTCTAATGCTTCTGCAGCATCTAATGGTGGCAATATTCCAGATAACCTGGCCGCCAACATAGATTTCCCAGATCCAGGTGGGCCGCACATCAGTAAATTATGCCCCCCAGCCGCAGCCACTTCCAACGCCCGTTTTGCCGTTTCCTGTCCCTTTATATCTTCAAGTTTCAGATGGACTATTTTTTCAGATATCTCGGAGGCTTCTGGCGGGTTGAGAACCTGACTCCCTTTAAAATGATTTATGAGTGAGAGTAGACTATCCGGTGCCAAAACTTCCAGATCACCAGCCCATGACGCCTCTCCGCCAGAGGCCTTTGGACAGATGATATTTCTCTCCGTCGCGACCGCATGGACGGCGGCTGGCAAGACACCTGCCACGGGATTGCAACTCCCATCAAGGGACAACTCGCCAAGGGCGATGTAATTTTCCATCTCATCTGCCGGAAGAACGCCCATTGCCGTTAGAATGCCCAGCGCGATAGGCAAGTCATAATGCGCACCTTCTTTGGGCAAATCTGCAGGGGCCAAATTGATGGTGATACGTTTGGGGGGCAATCCGATCGCCAATGACGTTAAGGCCGCTCGTACCCGCTCCTTACTTTCAGCAACGGACTTGTCAGGAAGTCCCACAACGTTGAAGGCTGGAAGCCCCGCCGCCATAAGAACTTGCACGTCCACCGCACGAACTTTAAGCCCTTCGAAAGCAACTGTCTGTATTCGTGCCTGCATTCTTTCCCCCAAAAGAATAATGATATTTTTCAATCATAACACGAATTATGATTTTGTTAATTGCCAATTTAGAGAAATCAAATAGAGGGGGTTTTAGTATTTGAGAGATCAATTTTCCTCGCGGATGTATTTGACTGCGAGGAAAATCAGTATTCAAGCATGGTTTTGCGCGACTTTTTCTTCGATACAATCCCAGATATTGACTTCCAGCTTCACACCGTCAAAGCGATTGATTTCCTGCAATCCGGTGGGCGAGGTGACGTTGATTTCGGTCATATAATCACCGATGACATCAATGCCGACAAAAATCAGCCCCTGCTCTTTCAAAGACGGTCCAATGATATCGCAAATTTCTTTCTCGCGAGCTGTCAGCTCGCTTCTAAGAGCCTGACCGCCAACGTGCATGTTAGAGCGGCTCTCGCCTTCTGGTGGCACCCGGTTAATAGCGCCCACGGGTTCGCCGTCCACAAGAATGATCCGCTTGTCACCGCTTCGCACTTCCGACAGATATTTCTGAGCAATCATTGGTTCACGGTAAAATTCGGTGAAGAGTTCATGCACAACGGACAGATTTTCATCGCCTGGCTTCAAATGGAACACGCCAGCGCCGCCATTGCCGTATAAAGGCTTGATGATGATATCTTTATGTTTATCCCGGAACGCCCGAATTTCTTCAAGATTTGATGAAATCAATGTTGGCGGTAGAACACCTTCAAACTGGGTAACAAATATTTTTTCAGGGGCATTTCGTACGCTAACCGGATCGTTCACCACCAAAGTTTTTGGGTGAACCTGCTCCAATAAATGCGTTGCTGTAATATAGGACATATCAAAGGGCGGATCTTGGCGCATCAAAACGACGTCTGTATCCACTAGATTAATCCGCTCCATATCGCCAAGCGTATAATGGTTTCCGTGCTCCCGCTGCACAGTCATCGCGCGCGCCATAGCAACAATATCGCCATCCAGAAATGATAAATCCTTAGGTCCGTAATGATATAACTTATGTCCGCGCGCCTGGGCTTCTAACGCCAGAACAAACGTGCTGTCACCGTTAATATCAACGTCTTCAATGGGATCCATTTGAATGGCAACTGTTAGGCTCATTGGTATTTCCTGTTTTTCTTTAAGGGACGCGCCGGAACTAGATTTAAACAGTTGTCCCGTACATACAAGCGTCTATTTTGCCTTACGGCTGTCTTTCATCACAACATGACTAATTATTTTGCGAACGCCATCAACGTCACGGGCGTGCAGATAAACTCTTTCAAGTTCTTCGGGATTCTGGGCAATTCCCATCAGATAGACAACCCGGTTCACCGTATCCATACTATAATTAACATGTTTGATGCTAATATCCTGAAGGAGGCGACCCTTTAGTTTTGTTGATATCCAAGTATCCTCGGTTGACGAAGACATATTGGATTTGTTGCTGGCTTGAAGCTCGTTCAATACAGCCTTTACCCCATCTGTCTTCCAGATCAGCGCCGCCACAGCATCCCGATTTGCCGTATCTCGAACCACACCGGTTACCAGCACCCGTCCTTCGACAACAATGGTTGAAACATCCACAAAGAGTGTTTCACTTTCTTTAAACAGGCCGTTCATGATGTTAAGCTTTATGCCCGCATCTTCAACGGCATCGCCAACTGAGCGTTCTTCCGCAACCACAACACCCGCCGCCGCCACGCCGCCAACCACAAGCCCTACCGGCGTACAACCAGACAAACTGAAAGCTGCAAAAGCAACCATACTCAAAACTAAAAACAACTTCATAAACAAACGCCTCGAATTTTTAGGGGACTATATCTTGAAAATTTCGCAGGATAAAGTCCTGCTCGCCGGTTTTTAGGGCTTTACCAAGCGTTTTCCATATGCACTGGCTTGCGGATAAAGGATGTTACCAACACCAAATCCAGCCGAACATCACAGTTTGTATATTGGGGATTGTTCGCCAAAAATAATTCCATTGCGCGTCTTATTCTTCTTTGTTGGATATGACCGACTGCATGAAGGGCTTTATCCAGATTTTTGCGCATTTTAACTTCAACGGCGACAATTGTATTTTTCCGGAACACAATCAAATCAATTTCGCCCACCGGTTTTTTATACCGCTTCTCAACAATCCGGTATCCCTTTAGTCGCAATAGAAATTCAGCTATTTTCTCAGCGATAAAACCACGCCGGTTAGCTTGCCTTCTTTTACGGATAATCCGCTTTTTGGAAGTCGATGACAAAATATAGCCTCACTTACCTGTTTCTCTTTAGGTAGAATGCCACTATTTTGTTGATGCACCAAGCACAGACATTTTAAACTGAACAAACGTGCAGAAATTATAGGCGGGAAAAGCTGGGATATGAGTAAAAAGACAAATGTGGCTTCAGGCCCATCGGTAACAGTGCCAAGCCTTGCCCGCAATGTGGCCCGTATTACAGCTCCAGTGGCACTGCTTTTCCTGCTGTCCGCTTGTCAAACAATGGGTGAGTTCACGAACCAAAAGCCAACACCCTCAAAACCCGCCCCGATCGCAGAAAAAGCGCCCGAACCTATAGCGCCGGCTGCCGAAGCCCCAGAACCTATGGCCCCTGAAAAGCTGGCAGCAGAAAACCTGTTAAACAACCAAGCGCCCAGTGATCAGATGATCCGTAAAACGGATGAGCCTGGCTTAATCCTCAATCGGCCTATTACCGAAGTTGAAAAAACACCCATTCGCATTGCTGTTCTTCTTCCCCTAACCGGTGCCCACAAAAAAATTGGCAGTGACTTGTTAAAAGCCGCCAACATCGCACTGTTCGATCACAATAATGTTCAGCTTAAAATGCAACCATATGACACGAACGGAACTGCTGCTGGCGCCAGCGCGGCCGCCACCGCCGCCATCGGCGAAGGTGCTGAGATTATTTTGGGGCCTTTATTTTCTGGGTCCGTAAAAGCTGTTAGACCCATTGCTGCGGCCAAAAACATTAATGTTCTCGCGTTTTCAACGGACGTAACGGCCGCTGGCGGCGGTGTGTATTTGATGGGCCTAACTGCTCATCAGCAAATTAACCGCGTGTTGGACTTTGCCTACAGACAAGGTCTGTCCCGCTTTGCTGTTATTGCCCCGCAGAACCCCTACGGCAATGCCGCCGTTACGAGCATTCAGCAGGTCACTCAAAATCTTGGCCTAACACTTGATCAGGTCAACAGGTATCCTGCCAATTTGACGCCGGGATCAGAAGAGTTGCAGGAAATTGCAAAAAATGCGGCCAACTACAACGCTCGAAACTGGCAGTTAAAGCAGGAACTTAAAAAGGTGAAGGGTAAGAATGACCCAAAATCAAAAGCGCTATACAGAAGATTGTCAAAATTGGATACACTTGGTGAAGTCTCTTTCGAAGCCATCATAATTCCTGAAGGTGGGCAAAAACTCCGCGAGCTGGCACCGCTTCTCTCCTATTACGATATTGATCCAACAAAAGTTCAGTTCATTGGAACGGGTCTGTGGGCAGACAATAGCCTTACAACAGAACCGTCTTTGGTTGGCGGATGGTTTGCAGCCCCAGCCCCGCAAGCAACCAACAGTTTTCAAGCGCGATTTAAGTCCATCTACGGCTATAATGCCCCACACATTGCGAGCCTGGCCTACGACGCACTTGCCCTTTCAGGCTTGCTTGCTCTTGAGCCTGGGGAGAACAAATTCTCTCACAGCAAGCTTCAAAATCCAGATGGATTCTCTGGCTACAATGGAATTTTTCGGTTTAATAGTAATGGGTTAGCAGAACGTGGGCTAGCAGTAATGCAACTGGGGCAACAAGAGCTTGAACTTCTGGAAGCGGCGCCAACTTCATTCGCGCCGCTGATTAACTAAGAAGTTCAGCAAGCAAACTGTTAAGGACAAAACGTCCCTTATCAGTGGTCCAGATATGCGTGGCATCCGTTGCTAAGAAACCAGCATCGATGAGCCTATCTAGATTGTCTTTGGGAACGATTTCTGAAAACGGCTGACCAACGGTCTTTTCAAAATTTTCGAACCAGACACCTTCGCGCAATCGCAGCCCCATAAGAAGCTGTTCTTCTGCCAATTCGGTGGCAGAAGAAACCGGACTTTCAATCTCTGATCCATGCCCAGAAAGCAAAGCTTGATCTAGCCATCTTTCAGGTTTTTTAAATTGCTGGCAAGCATGCCGAACGCCGCCCATATTGACCCGCCCGTGAGCACCGGGTCCAACGCCAATATAACTTCCATACCGCCAATAAGTTAGATTATGTCGGCATTCAAAACCGGGCCGCGCATGATTTGAGATCTCGTAGGCTGGCAATCCTGCTGCAGCCGTTACAGACTGGGTAAGATCAAACATGTCTTCGGCTAACTCATCGCCGAGCATGTTAAATTCACCGCGCCGAACGGCCCCTGCAAACCCTGTATTTGGCTCGATGGTCAATTGGTATAGCGATAAATGATCCCCGGCAAGTTGCAGGGCCTCTGTCAAATCAGCTTCCCATTCGGCCAGTGTTTGCTTTGGAAGGGCGTAAATCAAATCAAACGAAATATTGGGGAAGATTCCCCGTGCCAGCTCAATGGTGGATTTGGCTTCGCTAACTGAATGCTCCCGCCCCAAAAATTGCAGGGCGTCATCTTGTAAAGATTGCACACCCATGGACAAACGATTTACGCCAGCACTGCGATACCCTTCAAAGGATTCTCCCTCAGCAGACGTGGGATTGGCCTCCAGCGAAATTTCAATATCATTTGCTACGGGAAAATGCTGGGAGACGCCATCGATAAGTGCCGCCACTGTTTTGGGCAACATTAAGGACGGTGTGCCGCCACCAAAGAAGATGCTGGTAACCGTTTTTTTAGGCGTCCGTTCTGCGAAATAGGCAAGTTCCGCAAGCAGCGCTTTTACCCATTCTTCCTGATCCACATGATTGCGCACATGGCTGTTAAAGTCGCAATAGGGGCATTTTTTCCGGCAAAAGGGCCAGTGAAAATAAATACCAAATCCCGGATCGGGACACTTAAGATTTTGGGAAACAGGCATTGATCAACTGGCGAAAGGCATCAGCCCGGTGGCTAATGACGTGTTTTTCCGTGGGATCCATTTGTGCGAAAGTCTGATCATAGCCCTCTGGTGTGAAGACAGCATCATAGCCAAATCCATTTTCGCCAGCGGCGGGCCAAGTAAACTCACCTCGGACAATACCCTCAAAGCTTTCCGTATGACCATCTGGCCAAGCAAGGCAAAGGGCACAAATGAAAGACGAGCTACGGCTGGCGTTTTCGCCGGTCTCATCCAATTTATCTTTCACTGCCTGCATGGCAATGTTGAAATCCTTAGACGGACCTGCCCAGCGCGCAGAATAAATCCCCGGATCGCCGTTCAAGGCGTCCACGGCAAAACCAGAATCGTCACTCAACGATATCTCGCCCGACCGGGTTGCTGCTGCCAACGCTTTGATTTTAGCGTTGGCAATAAAGGTATCTCCGTCCTCCACAGGTTCGGGTAGGCCAAGATCGCCCGCCGAAATAGGTTCAACACCAAAATCGGCGAGTAATTTACCAATTTCGCGAACTTTACCCTGATTGTGGCTGGCCACAATCAATTTGGATCCTGTGAATTGACGGCTCATTTTATAGTCCCAGTGCTTCACGCTGCAAACGGCACAATTCTTTTACGCCGATTTTTGCAAGATCAAACATGCCTGTGAAATGGGCTTCAGTGAACGGATCTTCTTCGGCCGTTCCTTGAATTTCAATAATCCGGCTATTGGAAGATAAGACGAAATTTGCATCCGCTTCTGCGTTGCTATCTTCAGGGTAATCCAGATCAAGAACCGGAGTTCCTTTGTAGATACCGCAAGAGACCGCAGCCACTTGATGTTTCATCGGAACTTCAAGGATTTTTCCTTGTTCTACCAATTTCTCAAAAGCTTGATAAAGGGCGACATAGGCACCCGTGATGGACGCAGTTCGCGTTCCGCCATCGGCCTGAATTACGTCGCAGTCAACAGTGATCTGACGTTCGCCAAATCCTTCCATGTCGACAACAGCCCGCAAAGAGCGGCCGATCAAACGTTGAATTTCAACAGTACGGCCCTGTTGCTTGCCGCGTGCAGCCTCGCGGCCCATGCGGGATCCAGTAGACCGTGGCAGCATGCCATACTCAGCCGTTACCCAGCCTTTACCAGTGTTGCGCAAAAATGGTGGAACCCGTTCTTCAATGCTCGCCGTGCAAAGAACATGCGTGTCCCCTGCTTTGATAAAGCATGAACCTTCGGCATTTTTTGCATAGCCTGGTTCCATTTCGATCTTACGGAGCTCACCGACTTGTCTTCCTGATGGGCGCATTATAGTTCCTTAAAATTAGTCTGTTTCACATTTGACTTCCTTGTACTCTCTGCGCTTGATTGACGCAAGGCTCCCCCGCCACTACATTTCAGGTGTGGCCGCACCGTAATTGCCGGACCAATGAAGACCTTACGAGACAGCATCTATGAATATACAGGAACTGAACGAACGCAGCCGTGAGATATTCCGCACTATTGTGGAAACTTTCATGGAGACAGGTGAACCTGTTGGCTCGCGGACATTGTCTAAACTCAACAGAATGGAACTGTCTCCCGCCTCCATTCGCAACATCATGGCTGACTTAACAGAGGCCGGTCTTTTATATTCTCCGCACATATCAGCCGGGCGATTGCCCACCCAAGCCGGAATGCAATTATTTGTGGATGGCTTGTTGGAAGTTGGCAACCTTACTGAGGCAGAACGGTCGGATATTAATGCCCGCTGCGCCGTTGAGGGCCGGAACATAGAAGAGGTTTTAACAGAAGCCTCAACCATGCTCTCAGGTCTTTCCAACTGCGCAAGTCTTGTTCTTGCGCCAAAAAGCGATAGCCCGGTTAAGCAAATCGAATTTGTCCGTCTCAGCTTTGACAAGGGCTTGGTTATTATTGTGACCGCTGATGGGCTTGTGGAAAATCGAGCCATTGAGCTCCCCGTAGGACTTTCCTCTACCGCCCTTCAGGAGGCCAGCAATTATCTGACCACCCGCCTTGCCGGAAAAACGTTGCTTGAAACCAGATCTGAAATCCACAGGGAGATTGCCAGTCATCAAGTCCAATTGGATACTTTGACAGCGAGTGTGGTCGAATCAGGGATCGCAAGTTGGGGCGGAAAAGAGACTTTAATTGTGCGAGGTCATGCGAATCTCCTGCAAGATGTTCAGGCTTTAGAGGATCTAGATAAAATAAAAGAACTGTTCGACACCCTTGAAGCCGGCAAAGAACGCATTAAATTGTTAGAATTAGCGGAAGGTGGCGATGGTGTGCGCATTTTTATTGGGGCAGAGAACAATCTTTTCTCGCTTTCTGGCACATCAATGATTATTTCTCCCTATCAGAATAGCCGCAATCAGGTTGTCGGAGTGGTCGGAGTAATCGGCCCTACTCGATTAAACTATGCCCGTATTATTCCCATGGTGGATTATACGGCGAAAGTCATTGGACGGTTGCTGGATTAAGTAAAGCCAAATTAGGAAGAGACGAGAATGAGTAATACAGACCCAAATTCCCAGAACGATCCTGAAATGGAAGAGGGTTCGGAAAATGTGGCTCCAGAGGCACAAAAACTAGAACTCGACGACATTAACGAAGGCATAGACGAAGCAACAATTGATGCTTTGTCGGCTGCTGAAGACGCGACGGACAAAGAAGCCGAGTATTCACTTGAAGAAGAGCAAGCAGAAGAAATTGCTGATCTGAAAGAGAAGCTTCTTCGGGCAATGGCTGAAACTCAAAATATACGGCGCCGTGCGGAAAAAGAAAAAGAAGACACGCATAATTACGCTATTACAAAATTTGCGCGCGATATGCTGAATGTTTCAGACAATCTGCGCCGCGCTCTCGACAGTCTTTCTGAAGAAGACCGAGAAATTGAAGCCATTAAGACGTTCCTAGACGGTGTGGAGTTGACCGAGCAGGAATTGCTGAGCACGATGACGAAGCATAAGATCGAAGTTATCGCCGCCGAAGGTGAGAAATTTAATCCAAACTTCCATCAAGCAATGTATGAAATTGAAAACCTTGACGTTGAGCCGGGCACTATTTTGCAAGTGGTTCAGGCTGGTTTCGTGATCGCAGATCGCCTTTTGCGTCCATCCTTGGTGGGTATTGCCAAAGGCGGAAAAAAGAAAACTGAAATTCATATCGACGAAACCGCATAAACCTTATTCGGCTCGGACACATTTAAGCCGCTGGTATTTCCAGCGGCTTTTTTATGCCAAAATTCCAATTAACTGCCTTCAAAACCAACCAGTAACTTGCTGAGCAGCACATTAAAGGCAGCGCTTTCTTCTTCGGACAGACCTGACATCAATTCTTTTTGAGTTTGCACATGGTCGGTTACCGCCGCATCAATTACGGCGAAACCTTTGTCTGTCAGCGCAATGATGACACTGCGGCCATCTTCTGGATTATGAATGCGCGCCACCATTTCAGATTTTACAAGCTGATCGACACGATTTGTCATGGTCCCAGATGTCACCATCATGGTCGACAAAAGCGCACCAGGCGACAGGCGATAAGGGCTGCCGGACCGTCTTAACGTTGCGAGCACGTCAAAACTGGCGCTGTTTAAGCCATGTTTTGCAAATGTCTTCTCCATACCGTGAGACAAATGCTGCGTAATTCGTTTCACCCGACCGATGAGGCTCATTGGGGTCACATTAAGATCAGGTCGTTCCCTGTTCCACTGCGTCACTATTTGATCAATTTTATCCATAAATAAAACAATAGAAATTATTTATCTTGACGTCAAGACATATTCATTTATCTTGACGTCAAGATAAATGAATATGGAGGACCCGACGTGGCCCGTAAACTTGATATACTCCTCACTGCTTTGGCTCCGACTATCTGGGGCAGCTCTTACCTCATCACAACCGAGATGCTGCCAGCGGGATATCCTCTGACTGTTGCCATGTTGCGGGCACTTCCAGCAGGCCTGCTCCTTCTGCTGCTTGTCCGCCAGCTACCAAAGGGCATTTGGTGGATCAAAGTGTTTATTCTTGGTGCGTTGAATTTTTCACTTTTTTGGTGGTTATTATTCGAAGCAGCCTATCGCTTACCTGGCGGCGTTGCAGCCACGGTTGGGGCGATCCAACCTCTTTTCGTTATATTTCTTGCCCGGGCTGTTTTGGGAACATCCATCCGTATTTTTTCAGTAATGATGGCTGTTACTGGAATGACTGGCGTTGCCCTTCTAACCCTTTCACATTCTGTGGCGTTAGATCCGATCGGCATTGCAGTAGGTTTAGCAGGCGCGGTGTCAATGGCCTGCGGCACAGTCCTTACCCGCCACTGGCAACCAAAAGCGTCCCTTCTCACATTCACCGCATGGCAACTGACAGCGGGCGGCCTTCTCTTACTTCCTGCAGCGTTATTTTTCGAGCCGCCCTTACCCGCACTAAACAGCACCAACGTTTTAGGGTTTACCTATCTTGGGTTATTGGGCGGTGCCATCACTTACATTTTATGGTTCAGGGGAATTGCGAAACTAGAGCCCGCTGTCGTGTCATCGCTCGGCTTCCTAAGCCCAACTGCAGCTGTTTTACTGGGGTGGATCATATTGGATCAAAGTCTAGGTCCTTGGCAAATTCTGTCCATCGTCATTGTTCTGGTCAGCGTCTGGCTTAGCCAGAAGAAATTCAAAACCACCCCCGCCAGTCCCTTACCTGTCTTAGTTAAATAATCTCTCAAATTTAAGGATAAAAATTATGCGTATCATCTTATTCGGAGCCGCCGGAAATGTTGGCTCCCGCATCGCAAACGAAGCTCTATCTCGTGGACATACCGTTACTGCCGTTGTCCGAAAAACGGACCAACTTGCAACACTGTCTGAAGGTGTATTGGGTCAACTCGGTGATGCTGGCGATTCAGCCCTAGTTGCTAAACTATCTGAAGGCCAAGATCTTATCATTTCGGCCATAAGACCTTCTGAGGGAAGTGAGCATTTACTGCCGCTACTCACTAAATCTTTATTGGCTGGGGCAGCTCAAGCCAATAAACGCCTATTGATCGTCGGCGGCGCTGCGAGCTTAGAAATTCCCGGTGAAAAGGGTCAGACTGTATTGACGGCGCCGGGGTTTTTGCCCCCATCCGTTTTGGATATTGCCCGCGCCTGTGCTGAACAGCATAATATCTGCCGCGAAAACACTGAAACCAATTGGACTTATATCAGCCCTCCGCCAATGTTAACACCGGGCATTCGCACAGGGCAATATCGATTGGGATCAGACCAATTAGTGGTAGATGAAAATGGCCAATCAGCCATCTCCATGGAAGACTTTGCTGTGGCGCTGATTGACGAAGCAGAACAACCAAAGCATCACCAAACGAAATTTACAGCAGCGTATTAATTGAACATAAAAACCGCGGCTTTGGCTGCGGTTTTTTTCTGCCTTAATGGCCTAATATCTGTCGTGTATTTCCGCGATTTTCCCACTGGCTTTTAGGATCGCGAAGGCTTGATCAAACTGTTCCTTTAATTCGCGATAATTTGGCCACTTCTTACTAAAGCAAACACGATAGGGGCGAGGGGCAATATCAGTGATCGGCATGAAACTTAAACGGTCCGAAATATTATTCTCTGCAGCAATAAATCGTGCGGATTCCAAGGATAAAAACAAACCATCGAATCTCTCATTTTGAAGCATGGGGAAGGCATTTTCAAGCAAAGGGATCTTGAAGAAAGGAATCTTTGCTTCAATCAAATGCCTGTTTGACGCAAATCCAGATATGGCACCAACATGAAGGTTCAGAAGATCTTTCTTGATTGAAACTTTAAGATCTGCACGATTTTTTTTAATGGTTAAACCCAGCGTGGCATGACTGATCGGCGTTGAGAACTCAAAAAATTCTTCTCTTTTCACCGTAGATACGCAAGAAAACATTCCAGTCGCCTGGCCACTTTTTGTCATCACGACAACCCGTTTCCAAGGGCGAAATTTAAATTCTATGGGGATATTCAAATGGGCGAAAATGGCTTGAATAACTTCCACATCAAAACCGCTCGGCTCACCATTTGATTGTATGAATTCATAAGGCGGGAAGTGATCTGCAAGAAAAACCAGTTTTTGTGCAAAAACCGGACGCGCTAGCCCAAGGCTTATACCCAAGAATAGAGCACAAAACATTGGAGGAAATATCCAGTGATGGTTGCGAGACAATAAACTCAACAATACGCCCCTATCAGATATACAGCAATATTAGTATATCATGATAATTCGCATACTGGGATTCTTAATTTTCATATTTTTCACATCAAAAACGCCAATATTTGGCACACTAACTCTGCCGGACACTCGTATGCCCAGCACATCCAGCGCTCGCAAGCATGCTCATCCATAAATTGGTGACTTATGGAGTTTATTAGGCCATCATTTAGTCAGAATTCATTGATGGAGCCAACTAAATGATTATAAAAATCGCGGCTTCAGTCTCGGTTTTTACACCGTCTTTTTGACTAATATCTTGAATGTATTTGAGCAATTTTTCCACTAGTTTGCAGGACTGCAAAACCCCGGTCAAACTGTTCTTTTAGCTTCTGATAGTTTGGCCATTTCTTGCTAAAACAAACGTGATAGGGGCGACGGGCAATATCTGTGATTGGAAGGAAGCTCAATTGATCTGCAATTTTTTTCTCCGCTGCAATGAAGCGCGCCGCCTCCAACGGTAAGAACAGACCATCGAACCTACCGTTTAGAAGCATTGGGAAGGCATTCTCAAGGAGGGGTATTTTGATGAAAGGTATCTTTCCAGTTCTTAGATGCCGGTTCGATGCATATCCAGACACGGCGCCAACCCTAAAGTTTAGAAGATTTTTTTTGAGCAAAGCAGGGAGACTTGTTCCCCCTTTTTTGATGATCACTCCTTGTGTCGCGTAGCTGATCGGTGTTGAGAATTCAAAAAATTCTTCTCTTTTAGCCGTATACGCGCAGGAAAACATTCCCGTTACTTGCCCTGATTTTGCCGTCGCGACAACACGCTTCCAAGGGCGAAATTCGATTTCAACGGAGATATTCAAGTGATCGAAAACAGCTTGAATAACCTCCACGTCGAAACCGGTTGCCTCCCCATTTGTTCCTTCAAATTCATAAGGTGGAAAAGTGTCTGCCAGGAAAGTTAATTTGTTTGCAAAAGCAGAGCGTGCGGATCCCAAAGCCATTCCCACCATAAGGATCAAAATCACTGAAGAAACGAACCACTGACGACTACTTGGCGATAAACTCAAGAATACTTCTCCATTCAGCATAAGACTAAAGTTAGTATATCACGATAATCGGCAATGGCATTTTTTACTCCCATTTTTTTTGAAGGCAGCCTTTCCAGAACTATTCAAAAATGGGTGACATATTGGCCCAATTGAGCCATCATTTGCCATCCGAACATGCACTGGAGTCTGCAATGATTGCTCGCCTAATCGTCCTTATATTTTCTCTCTTTTTTATCAACTTTCAAACCATCTCCACTACTGTGGCAGAAGAGATTGGTAAGGTGCAGAAAAATAGCGTTCTAAATGTCACCGCAAGCGACGCACACAAACTTATTTCGTTGAAACCAGAGATGATTATTCTGGATATCAGAACCTCTGTAGAATTTAAACTGGGACACATCAAAGGCGCTAAAAATATAGATTTTTACGCTCCCAACTTTAAAGATCTCATCGCTGAACTAGATCCAGAGAAAGTATATCTTGTGCATTGTCGGTCAGGCAATAGAAGCACAAAGGCCATGCCCACCCTGCAATCGGCAGGCCTTCACCATATTGTTCATATGAATAAGGGGTTTAAGGCATGGAAATCTCAAGGACTGCAGGTCGTCCGAAATCAGTAATTCGTATATCCTGGCACCATACCTGAGAGAGTGGAATCCACCAATTTCAGGGCATCAGTCCATGGGTAGTCAGCAATTGTATTAAAGCAGAATGCATTTCCAATCATTGCAATAATCAAAGTATCTGTAACCACTTTCACGTCGGCCTCACCGGCCAATACCGTTGCAACCAAATCATGGAAAACCTTGAAATGTGCCTGTGTGCCATCAGTATGGATGAACGAGCCCACATCATTTCGGGCGATGTCATTTGACATAAACACCATTCGAAAGTGATCTGGATGTTCCAGCCAATAATTAACGAAGCGATGCGATGCTGATCTAAGGCGTTCTTGCGGCGTGCTTGCCGCTTCCAAATCGCTTTTAATTTCAGCAAACACCTTATCCAGAACCACAGCCCATAGATGTTGCAGAATCTCAATTTTCCCAGCGAAATGCGCATAAATTGTCATGGGCGCACATCCAACATCTTTTGCCAGGCGACGAATTGAGACAGCGTCATAACCTTCTTCTTGAAATAACGTCAAAGCTGTTGAGACGATTTTCGCCCGCGTTTCTTGAATTTGTTCTGCGCTGCGAGGCCTTCGCCCAGGTTTTGTCGCCATATGGAATTTCCTGTTTTTGATCGCCTACATTAATTAGCACATGTTATAATTAATCATTGACTCCTCTGCAATATTTAATTTACATAACGCGTACTAATTAATTGATTTTGATTTTTCTTAAATTCAAAAGGATTTCCCAAAATGAACACTATCACTCTCTTAAAACTCGTTCTTGTGTTGATTGGCAGCGCTATAGCCCTTCTGGGTTTGAACGTAGGGCTTGGTGGGATTAGAACTCTTGGCTGGCAAATTCCGCAAGATTTCATTGCCGTCACTAACGCCGATATTTTTCAAACGCAGGACAGCCATATTCGGTTTATCGGTGGCGTCTGGTTTGGTATTGGGGTTTTATTTCTGGGGGGTGCCCTGAGGCTGGACCGGTTGCGTTCAAGCTTGATCGCGCTTTGCGCAGTTATTGCGGTGGCTGGTTTATTTAGATTAAGCGCAATGAACTTGGGCGTCATTTTCAGTGCCGAAATAGCGCCCTCACTGATCTTCGAAATCGTCGGTTTCCCCCTGCTTAGCCTTTGGCTGATGCGCAGTACACCAGCCACTAAGACCCAAGAAGCTTAATTTCCTGACTTCTGTTTTTTGGGGCGCAACCCATCCCAAGTATAAATGAGCAATCCAATCCATATGAGAGAAAAGGCAATTAATTGCGCTTGGCTGAATTCTTCATCGAAAATGAATATGGCCCACACCGCGTGCAGGGTCGGCGCCACATATTGTAGAATACCAACTGTGGTTAGGCGCAGCCGCTGTGCGCCGAACGAAAACAGAATAAGCGGAACCGCCGTTACAAGACCGGTACCAGCAAGCAGCAAGAGCGTATCAAACTCGTAAAAAGCGCCGTCTAAAGTGCCGCCTTGCAAGCTCCCCATGGAAACCAGATATAGCAAATACCCAATGGACAGCGGGAAAAGCAGACCGGTCTCGATCGTTAAACCAACAACAGATTCTGCCTGGACTTTCTTTCGAAGCAGTCCATAAAAGCCAAAAGAAAAACCAAGAACAAGGGACACCCACGGCAGGGTTCCCATCAAAATCGTCATGATAATCACGGCTAATGTGGCCAGGCCAATTGCGATCCCTTGCCAACGGTTAAGCCGCTCACCTAAGAAGATCATCCCAAGACCAACATTGACCAGAGGATTAATATAATAACCCAAGCTAGCCTCAAGGATCCGGTCGTTGCTTATGGCCCAAACGAACGTCACCCAGTTAAGGGCAATAACAGTTGTGGAGGCCATAAATATCATCATCACTTTACGGTTTTTAAGAGCCGCAAAAAGATGAGAGAACCTGCCCGTAAAGGCGATAATAATCAGGACCAGTGCTAATGACCAAATAATGCGGTTCGCCAAAATCTCCAGAACAGGAATATGCGCCATTAATTTGAAATAGAGCGGAAAAATACCCCATAGCAAGAAGGCACAAAGAGCTGCGATCAAGCCTTGTTGTTGATTTTTTTTGGCGGCGCTGGCTGCCTCGGTCGAGGTATTTTCTGAAGACGAATCAGTCATGGGATATCCTGAAACAGGGAAACTGGGAAGGAACGACCATTCCAATTATCAGAAGGGATTGCACCCGTAAAGCCAATTCACACCGTCAATTCACCGTTTAGTTACATTTTGGAAACCACTTTAAGCCAAAATAGGGACGTAGCGGGAAAAAGAGGCACAGATGACAAATCCGGGCCTTGCACAGTTCCCCCTTCACACCTATATACACCTCATATAAGTAACAGTTTCCAAACCTGGGGATCTTAGCGGTGCACGAGTATGGCTGCAAAGATTTGCCAATATAGACGAGGATAAAATGGCTAAAGTAATTGGTATTGATCTTGGTACCACAAATTCCTGTATTGCTGTCATGGATGGCAAAGAAGCGAAAATTGTCGAAAATTCTGAAGGCGCACGCACAACACCTTCCATGGTGGCCTTTACAGAAGACGGCGATAAACTTGTCGGCCAAGCGGCAAAACGTCAGGCTGTAACCAACCCGGAAAATACTCTTTTTGCAATCAAGCGCCTTATCGGTCGCCGCTTTGATGACAAAGCAACGCAAAAAGACATCAAAATGGTTCCCTTCAACATTGTTGAAGCGGACAATAAGGATGCCTGGGTCGAAAGCCGCGGCGAAAAATATTCTCCGAGCCAGATCTCAGCTTTCATTCTTCAAAAAATGAAAGAAACTGCGGAAACTTTCCTTGGGGAAGACGTAACGCAAGCCGTGGTCACAGTTCCAGCTTACTTCAACGATGCGCAGCGCCAGGCAACTAAAGATGCCGGTAAAATTGCTGGTCTTGAAGTCTTGCGGATTATCAACGAGCCAACAGCGGCTGCTCTTGCATATGGCATGGACAAAAAAGATCAGAAAATTGCGGTTTTCGATCTTGGTGGCGGTACATTTGACGTATCCATTCTTGAAATTGGCGACGGCGTTTTTGAAGTTCACTCAACAAATGGTGACACTTTCCTTGGCGGTGAAGACTTCGACATGACTTTGGTCGATTATCTTGCTACCCAGTTTGAAAAAGAAAACGGCATTGACCTTCGCGGCGACAACATGGCCCTTCAGCGCCTAAAAGAAGCTGCTGAAAAAGCTAAAATCGAATTGTCTTCTGCACAATCAACAGAAATCAATCTTCCGTTTATTACGGCTGATGCTTCTGGTCCAAAACATATGGCACTTAAACTGACACGCGCTCAGTTTGAAAACCTTGTGGATGATCTGGTAAAACGCACATTACCTCCTTGTGAAAAAGCATTGAAAGATGCTGGTTTCCAAAAAGGTGAAATCGACGAAGTTATTCTCGTTGGTGGTATGAGCCGTATGCCGAAAGTCCAGGAAATTGTCCAAAACTTCTTCGGTTGTGAGCCGAACAGAGGTGTGAACCCTGATGAAGTTGTTGCTATGGGTGCCGCTATTCAAGCCGGTGTTCTACAAGGCGACGTGAAAGACGTTCTTCTTCTAGACGTAACACCACTTTCTCTTGGTATCGAAACACTAGGCGGCGTCTTTACCCGCCTGATCGATCGCAATACAACGATCCCAACCAAGAAAAGTCAAACATTCTCAACCGCAGAAGACAGCCAGTCTGCTGTGACCATCCGGGTTTTCCAGGGTGAGCGGGAAATGGCGGCTGACAACAAAATTCTTGGCAACTTCGATCTAACTGAAATCCCAACGGCACCTCGCGGTGTTCCGCAGATTGAAGTTACTTTCGATATCGATGCAAACGGCATTGTAAACGTGTCTGCTAAAGATAAAGGAACTGGCAAAGAACAGAAAATCCAGATCCAAGCCTCTAGCGGCCTGAGCGATGACGACATTGATCGCATGGTCAAAGAAGCCGAAGAACATGCGGCGGAAGACAAAGAGAAAAAAGAGAAAATTGAAGTCCAAAATCAGGCAGATAGTGCCATTCACACAACTGAGAAAACTCTCAGTGAAGTGGGTGACAATGTCGGCGATGACATCAAGGGCCCCGTTCAAGCGGCAATTGATGAGCTGAAGGAAGTCAAAGACTCTGATGACATTGCAAACATCAAATCTAAAATGGAAGCGCTTCAAGAAGTTTCCATGAAATTGGGCGAGGCGGTATACGCGCAATCCCAAGAGGAAGCTGGCAGTGAAGGCGGCGATGCGGATGCATCTTCTGAAGACACTTCCAGTGCAGCAGATGATGATGTTGTTGATGCCGACTTTGAAGAAGTTGAAGACGACAAAAAAGACAAATAAGGTCAGGTAACCTGCTTGCAGGTTACACCCTTTTAGGTAAACGACCGCTCCGGCTTTGACTTTCAAACCGGGGCGGCCTTTAGTTGAGCAGAACCTTATGGACAAACGCGACTATTATGAAATTTTAGGGGCCGATCGCAGCGCTGATGCTGCCACCCTAAAAAAAGCGTATCGCAAAATGGCAATGAAATATCATCCTGACCGTAATCCGGGGGATGAACAGGCAGAAGCCAATTTCAAAGAAGCCAATGAAGCCTACGAAATATTAAGTGACGAACAAAAACGCGCTGCCTACGACCAATATGGCCACGCTGCCTTTGAAAATGGCGGTATGGGCGGCGGCGGTATGGGCGGCGGTGGCTTTACCGATATATTCGAAGATTTATTTGGTGATTTCATGGGTGGCCAGCGCGGCGGCCGTGGCGGCGGGCAAAGTCGTGGCTCCGATTTACGCTACAACATGGAAATTTCACTCGAAGAAGCCTATCACGGCAAAGAAACAGAAATTCAAATACCAACGTCTGTTGAATGTGGTGGGTGTGATGGAACAGGCGCGGCTGAAGGGTCAGCACCGGTTAATTGTACAACTTGCCAAGGACACGGAAAAGTTCGTGCACAGCAAGGCTTCTTCACCATTGAACGCACCTGCCCAGCCTGTAACGGCCAAGGCCGTGTCATTAAAAACCCATGTGGTAAATGTCATGGCGAGGGCCGCGTAGATAAAGAAAAGACATTGTCTTTGAATATCCCCGCAGGCGTTGATGATGGTAATCGCATCAGGTTATCTGGCGAAGGCGAGAGCGGCGGACGTGGCGGTATCCCAGGAGATTTATATATCTTCCTAACCGTTGCTGATCACCGGATTTTCCAACGCGATGGTCAAAACCTCCATTGCCGTGTTCCGATCCCAATGACAACGGCGACCCTTGGCGGTGACATTGAAGTTCCAACATTAGATGGTGCTCGCGCTAAAGTTTCCATTACCGCGGGATCACAATCTGGCCGTAAATTCCGTCTTCGCGGAAAAGGAATGCCGGTCATGAATTCAGGGAGCAACGGCGATATGTACATCCACACAATTTTGGAAACGCCCGTGAACCTGACTAAGCGCCAAAAAGAATTGCTTCGTGAGTTTGAAGCAGAGGGCGGTGGATCGCATAACCCCGAAAGTGAAGGTTTCTTCACCCGGGTAAAAGATTTTCTAGCTGAATTAAAAGATTAAAATCACCCCCTCTCGCCAGAGGGGGTTTTTTTATGCTACACCCTGACCCAACAAACGTCTTAAAGGGTGATCAAATGAGCGAATT
>JBALWO010000022.1:53806-60015 GCA_036960775.1 Pseudomonas marincola
ATTGAAGTTCTTGAAATGCATCACCGTCATAAAGTGGATGCCCCCTCTGGCACCGCACTTCTGCTGGGTAAAGCCGCCGCTGTTGGCCGTGATGTTGATCATGATAGCGTTGCCGATCGCGGCCGTGATGGCATCACTGGCGCCCGTAAAAAAGGCGATATCGGATATGCAGCGCTTCGGGGCGGAAACGTAATCGGAGATCACACTGTAATGTTTGCCGCAGAAGATGAAATCATCGAAATTTCCCACAGATCAGGCAGCCGAGCCATATACGCACGTGGCGCTGTACGTGCCGCCCTTTGGGCAAGAAGCAAAGAGCCCGGCAATTATGACATGATGGACGTCCTCGGCCTCGAAGACTAAGAGACTGAAATAATATTGCGGTCTCTATGAAGGGCAGAGGTGATCTCGTTCATCACTTCTTCTTTTTCTTCCAGATTCAAGAAACTCCCAATCTCTGCCGTTTCATTCCGGCTGCGGATCAATAACATTTCCCCTTCGATCACGCAGCGCGACCAATAAGATTGAAACGTCCGGCATTTTTCCGTACCGCTAGGAGAAATGGCGCGAACACGTAGATCTCCCTCCCTGATTTCGATCACTTCGCGCTTCTGAGCCTCTCGGTAATTCAGCCGAAAAGCCACATATACCAGAAGTACGTCCAACCCAAAGAAACCGAATACGGGCCACGCCCCCATCATTAAGAACGCAATCCCAGCTGTAAAACTTACGACACCAATAAATATCATCAAAACCAAGAAGCCCCGCGGCGGTAAACTGCGATGCGGAGATAGGGACAGCGTATACGGTTTTTGCTGGCGTTCGAGGGTCATCATACCACTTTAGCTATGAATAAAGACGGCACAGTCAAATGAAGATTGCACAAGCCATCTAGCTGTGCCAATAACAGTTTTATGAAAAAGGCTGACATAAACGAATTTTTCCGCCGGATGAGCGAAGACAATCCCTACCCAAAAGGGGAGCTGGATTACGTAAATACATTCACACTGCTTGTGGCCGTTGTTCTATCGGCGCAGGCAACCGACGTGGGTGTAAACAAGGCAACAGGGCCGTTATTTGCCATAGCAGATACGCCTGAAAAAATGTTTGCCCTTGGTGAAGATACGGTGCGTGATTACGTCAAATCTATTGGTTTGTACAAGACCAAAGCCAAAAACGTCATCAAATTGTGCGAAGCCTTAATCCGAGATCATGACAGCGTCGTTCCGCAAACACGGGATGAGCTGGAAGAACTTGCCGGTGTTGGCCGCAAAACGGCAAATGTTGTCTTAAACATTGCTTTTGGACAACCCACCATCGCCGTGGACACCCATCTCTTTCGGTTGGGTAACCGAACTGGGATTGCACCTGGAAAGACGCCGCTTGAGGTGGAAAAGAAGTTGGAGAAACGCATTCCCAAGGAATATATGCGAGACTCGCATCATTGGATGATTTTGCATGGGCGCTACATTTGCAAAGCCCGCAAACCCGACTGCCATAAATGCATTGTCGAGGATCTGTGTAAATTCAAAGGAAAAACAACAGTCGTTTAATGGCCGCGATTGGACCTGCTGCGGTGCTTTACCCGAGAATTTTTGCTTGGGAAACACCAACGCGATTGAGCTGGCTTTTAAAGCACGGCTTGCTGTCTGCTTTTTGACCGACATCACGGTCATTCATGGAAAAATATTTCACCCGCAGCGTCCCATTTGCATCATCTTCTGGATAGAAGACAAGATGCAACGCGCATTTACTGGTCAAATACTGCCAAACCTGCGCCGGTTTGTCTTTCCTTAGCAAAACAGGCTTGCCAAAAACCGCTTCGATCTCAGCAGTCGATTTCCCGCGAAGCACCCCAACAGGCGGTAGCGGAATAGACGGCACAGCCTCTTTTTCAAGAACTTTGGGAAGGGGTTCAGGTTTTTTAGGCAAAGCCGCCAGCGACATGGTCTTTTCCGGCGTCACCAAAGGTGCATTAATTACAGCAGGCTTTTCTGCTGCCCCATCGGCTGGACTTGTCGCAGATTGGGTCGTTGCCCCGCAGGCGCCTAAAACAAGCGGCAACAGAATAACCGGGATGCTAGCTCTCAACATCATGTAATATCAACGGCTTTAGAGCCACCCAGCGTTTTCGCCCGCGTCTTATACAAATGAACCATGGTTGCAGTGGCGATAATGGGAACGATCAAGTTTAAAATGGGAATTGTCATACAAAAGGCGACAGCAATACCTGTGAGGAATATTTCTGTCCCGCCAATTTTACGGAGCTTATTCACTGTCGGCATATCATGATGACGGATCGCCACTTGCTGGAAAAATTCCCGGCTGAGCAAATAGCCATTAAGAACATAATAGACAACTAGATTTACGCCCGGAATAAGGTAGAGCGGCAACGCAAGTATGTTGCAGCCAATTATGATGGCAAAGAACTTGAGTGCGTCCCAGACGCTAGACCACAGCGGAATATCGCGCGCAGGCGTGTCACCCGGATAGTGTTTTGCCTCCACCGCATCAGCAATATCATCCAATAAAATTCCGATAACCGCAGCCATAGACAAGGGAAAGATAAACAGGGCAATAATAAATGCGCCTGCACCGCTTAACCAGCTAACAATAGTATTGATCCAATCCCAGTCAGATTGCGGGATCAAACCCGTTAGCTGGAATATCACGACAAAAGTAAAGATGAGGGCGAGCAGCGAATAAAGCAGTGATTTCAATAACACTGATCTAAATGCAGGATCTGTCATCTGCATAATGGCTTTGTTAATTGCCGGTATCACGTCGCGCCCCCAAAGTAACTTTTAATATGAACTTGGCTTCATGTAGTTGTTTACACTCTTATATGCAATCTCTTTTGTACAATTTCCACAGGGTCCAATTATCTTGGATCCACCGGAACCATGCCTGCATATTCGTGATCTTGTTCAAACAATGAGGCTGCTTTTAACACTAAATCCTCCCGGTGAGCCGGTGCCATAATCTGTAAGCCAACAGGTAAACCTGATTTGGTAAATCCACACGGAACCGATATGGCAGGACAACTTGTATTGGTCAGCAAGTATGTTTGGGCGAGCCACGCGATATAATTGTCGAACTTAACCCCGTTCACTTCGCGAATAGATCGAATTTCGTGATCAAACGGCGGAACCATCACTGTCGGCGTTAGAAGCAAATCATAGGTACCAAAGAACTTGGCGACCCTGTTATAAAGCGCCCCCTGCTCTCTTTGTGCCCAACCAATGTTTTCGGCTGTGAGTTTGAGGCCAGATTCAATGTTCCAAATCACATCAGGTTTCAACATATCCCGGTGAGTTTCAAGTTTTGGCCCGTGAGTTGCTGCAAATTGAGCCGCCCGCAAAATTTGGAAAATATCATCGCCGCCAGAAGTATCAAAACAATCCTCCGCCATTGCGCTAGCATGACGCTGGAACGACTGTGCCGCCTTTGCACAGATTTCAGCAACTTCAGCATCAATGGGGCATTGCCCAAGATCCGGGCTATAAGCGACTTTGCCAAATTTATGTGGCTGCTTGATAACATCTGAATATAAATAGTCTGGCGTGGGTAGACTGATGGGATCAACCACATGCTCGCCCACCATCACATCCAACATCAGGGCCACATCAGCGACCGTTCGGCCCATGGGTCCCTCAACAGAGCCTACACCGAAGGGAAGCCCGCTTGGTCCGTGCGGAACACGTCCAGGTGATGGCCGCAAGCCTACAACGCCTGTGAAACTTGCGGGAATACGCAAACTGCCGCCAAGATCACTGCCCTGTGCTAGCCAGACTTGACCCGCTGCCAGTGCCGCGCCAGAACCACCGGATGATCCACCTGGTGTCTTCGTCGTGTCCCAGGGGTTTGTTGTTGTTCCAAGGACTTCGTTAAAGGTTTGGGCCCCTGCGCCAAATTCTGGCGTATTTGCTTTACCGATGACAATGGCGCCGCGTTCTTCCAAACGCTCAACCATAATATCTGAATAATCAGCGATATTATCTGCGTAAATTGGCGAGCCCATTGTGAAGCGCACATCTTTTACTGCTGTGAGATCTTTAATCGCAATGGGCAATCCATGAAGATATCTGGCGCCATGCTCTGCCGCCTTCTCTTTTGTAATCTCTCCAGCACGCTCCCGCGCCCTATCAAAACAGCGAATTGGCAGGGAATTTACGGCATCGTCCGTCGCTAAAATACGGGCTTCTGCTGCGTCGATAAGTTCAAGCGGGGATATCTCACCAGCCTTCAGCTTTTCTACTGCTTCTGTGGCAGTTAGCTTTATTAAGTCATCCATAACTTATTGATGGCAAAATTCCCGGCAAATGTACAGCCCTGCCTTGCACACCTGCCCCGAAGCGCTATACTCCGCCGCGCTTCCTTAACCGCTGGAGATACCATGACCAATACTCGTTTTGACACAACATGCATCGGCAACGCCATTGTCGACGTGATCAGCAAAATTGATGACGATTTTTTGACTCGTGAAAATCTTGTTAAAAACTCCATGAACCTAATCGACGAAGCCCGTGCGGAAGATTTATATTCTAAAATGGGCAGCTCAGTAGAAATCTCTGGGGGTTCAGCCGGAAATACAGCGGCCGGCGTTGCGTCCCTTGGCGGTCGCAGCAACTATATTGGGAAAGTTCGCAACGATCAGCTTGGCGATATTTTCGCGCATGACATTCAAGCCAGCGGCGTGAATTTTGAAACCCCAAGAAGCACACAAGGCGCGGCAACTGCACGCAGCTTTGTGCTCGTAACACCAGATGCCCACAGAACCATGAACACTTATTTGGGTGCCTGCGTTGGTCTCGGTCCAGACGATATCGACCCAGAAATTATTGCAGCCTCTGCTGTCACATATATGGAAGGATACCTCTGGGATCCCGATGGCGGCAAAGCAGCCTTTCGAAAAGCAGCCAAAATCGCTCATGAAGCGGATCAAAGAGTTTCATTGACATTATCAGATAGCTTTTGTGTGGATCGTTTCCGCAGCGAGTTTATCGACTTTATCGATGGCGGCGTTGATATTCTCTTTGCCAATGAAGACGAGATTAAATCGCTCTATCAAACGGACCAGCTTGACGTGGCCGTAAACGCAATCCGGGACAGCGTTGAAATTGCCTGTATTACCCGAAGTCACGAAGGCTCTCTGATTTTACAGGGCGATACAAACGTAGAAGTCGCCGCAGATCGCAGTGTTGATGTGGTTGATACCACTGGTGCTGGCGATTTATACGCGTCAGGTTTTCTATACGGGTTTACAAATGGCCGAAGCTTAGCCGAAAGCGGCGCAATCGCGTCTATCGCAGCGGCAGAAGTTATCAGTCATATGGGCGCGCGCCCGGCCGTAAATTTGAAAGACTTGATCGCATCCCGAATGGGCTAAGACCCCAGCGGTCAATGCAGCACTTGACAGAAGACCGGTGACGAAACACTGTCACCCTGTATCAACGCAGGAAAAATATGACAGTGAAGACCGGCCAAAAAACGCAAAAACACTCAGGTCGAAGCTGGCTAAAGACGGAAACTCTTCGTCTTTTCAGCGGGCTCGTCCTGATGCTGTTCCTGACAATGCACCTCTTAAACCACAGCCTCGGCCTTATCTCGCTTGACGCGATGGAAGCTGGCCGTCGTGTTTTTGTCGGTTTGTGGCGCAGTCCCCCTGGAACTATTCTGCTGATCTTGGCCATGGCAGTTCATATTGTCCTAACGTCAGCAAAACTCCTCACGCTTCGGTCTTTTCGGCGCATTCCCCCGAAAGAAATTGTACAAATTATCATGGGGCTGGCAATTCCCCCGTTGTTGATTGGTCATATTGTGGGCACACGTGTTGCCCACGAAGCTTTTGGGATTACCGACAACTACACCTACGTGCTGTTTTTTGTGTGGATTGTAACGCCGATTGAAGCCCTCCTTCAGAGTGTTGGATTGATCGTCGCTTGGGTTCATGGATGCTTAGGTTTGCATTTTTGGCTTCGATTGAAGCCTTGGTACGAAAAAAAATATCCGTTTCTATATAGCGTCGCATTAATTTTGCCCATTCTTGCCCTCACCGGATTTCTCGTCGGCGCAAATGAAATAGAATTCCTAGCGCGCGACGCCGCTTGGCGGACAGACCTCATTCAAAGCCTTAATGTGACCCAAGAAGATTCTGAGTGGATTTATCAGGTTCGCGATTATGGTCATTACGGCATGATCGCGGCATT
>JBALWO010000023.1:0-5538 GCA_036960775.1 Pseudomonas marincola
CCATCATGGGTCATGCCGCGTTTCATAGCGCTTTCGATATTGGTGGACTGGACGTGTTCCCAGTAAGGAGCGATGCCTGCATCCAACGATAACGCTTTCACGGTTCCCCGGCTGTTGATCATATCGCCAACGAGAGAGTCCCGAGAGCGTTGATCTTTTTTCTCGTCAGCACTCGCCCGTCCGACAAGTTTTCCAGAAATAAGCGCCAATAAAATAAACACAGGAACTATAGAGACGAACACCCATGCGATTGGTTCGGCGATGATAAAAATCAGGACAATAAAGATCCCCGCGAACGGCAGATCAATCAAGAGCAAAAACGGTGGACCTGCGATGGTATTTCGAACTGTATCTACGTCTCTGAAGACCCCTTGCCAGTAAACACCAGGCCGACTTTCCATAATCCGAAGAGGAAGTGCCCAGAATTTCTTCATTACAGTTTCACCAAGGCTAATATCGATGCGCATGGCGGCTTTTTGTAAAAGCCTGCTTCTAATCTGGCGAAGAAGAAAATCAAACAGCAAAGCAATTAACACACCTGCAATCAGGCCCTGCAGGGTTGATATATTGCCAAATGCGACAACGCGATTATAGACTTGAAGAACAAAAAGTGGAATGACAAGTGCGAGAATGTTTATAAAAAACGAATAGACTACAAGCTCCAGAAAAAGCGGGCGAACCTTGCTGCTTACTGAACTAAACCATGATTTTTGCTTTGGCATGCATCCCCCAATTTCCCGGTCACGCCATAGTCGATTTAACGCACTACTACTTAGTTTCTGACGACCATAAAACTTGCTTACACTGAAAATACATACTGATCTATTCACCACCAACGCTATACGCGGTTTTATTCTTGGTAGTTGTCAAACATCTTATATTTATAAAACTAAATCAATTATTATCTATAAAGATGATGATCTATGGCTTTCGCGGAGAGTAAAACTACTCAATCACACGGGCTACTTTGGGATTTGATTGGGGAGCGTGTTTATCTAAAATGCAGTAGTTTATAAAAATCCCCGGACAGGTGCCCGGGGATTAATAAAAGCTACTGGCGAATGCCTTCGATAGACATATAGATTTCCACATTTGTTGATGCAGGACCTAAATTCATCATTCCGTAATCTGCAATAGTAACTTCTGTTCGGCCTTCAAAACCTTGACGATATCCACCCCATGGATCTTTGCCGCCGCCGATGTGGGAGACTTCAAATGAGATTGGTTTGGTAATCCCTTTCAAAGTGAAATCGCCATGCATCATTGCTTTGCCATTTCCAAGGTCTTCAAATTTAGTACTCGTAAATGTAGCTGTTGGCCATTTTGAGACATCAAGAAAGTCGCCGCTGCGAAGATGCTTGTCCCGTTCGGCATGGTTTGAATCAACACTTGCGGTTTCAATTGTCACATTGATTTTAGACGCTTCAGGTTTGTTTTCATCAAGCTCAAAACTTCCTTCAAACGTATTAAATCGGCCAAGCAACCAAGAATAACCCAAATGCTTAATTTTAAACTGAACAAAAGAATGGGCCCCTTTTGTATCAAGCGTGTAAGTTTCCGCCTGCACTGGTGCAACTGCGGCTGTGAATACAAGGCTTAAACCAAGCAATGCAGAGCGAATGAATTTAGTATTCATAACGTTTTCCTATCAACTAACTGAATGTAAATGAGATTTTATGGCTTGAGCATTCGAACAAGAGTCCGATCTTTGCTGATGAAATGATGCTTGAGCGCAGCCAACGCATGAGCGGCGGCCACAATTATTAGGCTGAAGGCGAGAAGCTCATGAATTTCCCCTGCAATATCTTCACGGCCTTTGCTGGCTGGAAAGATTGCTGGAATTTCAAACCAGTTAAAGACTTCAATGCTTCGCCCATCTGCTGTCGAAATCAGATAACCAGAAACAATCAAGGCAAACGGCACAAGATAAAGGACCATATGAGCCAAATGAGCTATCTTGTCTTCCCAGCGCTTTACGCCGGGTGCCGCTTCTGGAGTGATATTCACTTGCCGCCAAATAACGCGGAAGCTTAACAACACTGCAAAAATAAAACCGACACTTTTGTGAATGTGAGGAGCTGATTTGTACCATTCATGAGAATAATTCAAATCCTCCATATAGAGACCTAATGCAAACATACCAATCACGATCAAAGCCATGATCCAATGATTGGCAATAGTTAATAATCCATAACTGGATTTGCTGTTAATAAACTTCATACTGGCCTCACACTATTCGTACCGGATTATTTAAAAATGCAGTTGATGTTGATATAATGAAAGTATAATTTCCATATCAACTCGATAGATTTTATTAAACAAGATTTGGGTGAAATTGTGACGCTTGAACAGTTAAAAGTTTTATGTGCAATCGTGGATAGGGGAAGCTTCAGAGCAGCCTCTCAAATTCTGCATCGCAGTCAGTCCGCAGTCAGTATTGCGATCCGTAATCTTGAAGAAGAACTCGGCGTAAAATTGTTCAACCGCGATGAATATCGCGCAGCACTAACCGATGAAGGACGGGCTTTGTATCAAAAGGCGCAACGTGTCTTGTCTCAAGCTGACGAGTTCTCTGCTCTTGCAAAAAACTACGCTATGGGTGATGAGCCAAAATTGAGCCTTGCCATAAGTGCAGCGGCGCCGCTTGAAGAAATCATGGGAATACTGAAAAATGTTACGCAAGAAGCCCCTGCAACGACCTTAACTCTACTTGTTGAAAATTTGAACGGTCCTGTGGAACGGTTGATGGATGACGATGCCGACATTGCAATTGCTGAATCTTATCGCAACCCCATCAGTGGATACGAGAATGTGGAAATTGCACGTATCTCCTTTGTACCCGTTGTGTCAGCTGGATCACCGCTCGCGGCATTAGCGTCAACTTTGACGGAAGCCGACATGGAAGATCAGACACAAATTGTCGTCCGTGACACCAGTCGCCATATTGAAAAAGTAACGGGCGGCATCTTAAAATCAAACGCCAACTGGTTTGTAAATGATTTCATTATGAAGAAAAGAATTATCTCGCTGGGAATGGGCTGGGGGCGCCTACCAACCCATTTAGTCCAAGATGAGATTAAAAATGGGACGCTCATTGTCTTAAATTCGGCCGAATTCCAACCCCTGAGCTTTGGTGTTCAGATGATTAGAAAGAAGAATAAAATTTATGGTCCCGTGGCGTCCCGGCTTTGGGATTTACTTCAGCATATGAGCCAAGATCAGTCCGAAAAATCAGCCCTCGAATAAATCTGGGATTGCTACTAAGTCATAACCAGCCTGTTTTAACCGCTCGGTCACCCGGACAGCAATGGCAAGTGCGCCCGCACTATCACCGTGAACACAGATGCTGTGAATAGGTGTTTCAATTCCAACGCCGGACTGAGTGATGATTTTTCCAGCCTCTATGAATGAAAGGACTTGATCCGCGCTTTGCTCAGGATCGTGAATAACCGCTCCCGGCTCTGAACGCGGCGTGAGATTTGCATTTTCATCATAGGTCCGATCAGCAAATATTTCTGCGGCCGTGATTAATTCCAAATCAACACCTGCTTGAAATAATTTTGAACAAGCCGGCGCGAGCAGGATCAAATTTGGAGAAACAGACTTAACAGCCCGTGCAATTGCCAATGCCATGTCTTTATCCACACACGCCATGTTGTTGAGTGCCCCATGTGGCTTAACATGCGTAACAGATGTTCCCCGGCTAGCAGCGATACTCATCAGCGCCCCAATTTGGTAGACAACCATAGCCTCTAATTCGTCGAGAGGTATGGACATCTTGCGTCGGCCAAACCCTTGTAAATCTGGAAAAGACGGATGCGCACCAATACTCACCCCTTTTTCAGCGGCAAGTCTTGTGGTCTCGCTCATAACCAAGGGGTCGCCAGCGTGATATCCACAAGCAATATTAGCGGACCTCACCACGTCAAGCATTGCGGCATCATTCCCAAGGGAATACGCACCGAAGCTCTCTCCCATATCGGCATTTAGATTAATTTTTTTCATCGTTATATTTCCTCTAAACGTCCGGGGAAGTGGCCGGGACTATGCGCATCGACTACGCCGCTAATCAGATTAGAATTATGCAGAGCCGCCAAATTAACAGCCCCTTCTCCATAATAATTTTGGATGGAGTGCGCACATGTTTCAATGTAAGTTTCAAGATCACTGTATTTGGCTTGAGCCTGTTCCAACGTCACCGATTTAAATTTAATATCTGCACCCGGTCCCAATTGCCCCAACCGAAATAAATCGGCAGAAATAACCGTCGCAATTTTCGGATAGCCGCCAACCAAATGACAATCAGCCCCTAGAATGATCGGCAGACCATTTCCGGGAATTTGAATAGCGCCTGCAACCAGGCCATCTGAAATCAAATCATTGCCTTTTTCAGGGAGCGAGTTTACCGGCGTCCCCTCAAGACGAATACCCATTCGGTCCACATCAGAACTTACCTTAAAACTATTATTTACGAAGCCCGTCACCGCCTCATCAGAGAAATAATCGTCTTGCGGCCCAAGAATTACATGCAGTAAATCTGTTGAAACTTGAGGCGCTTTACTCATGATTTTTTCAAATTCACGAGGTGCCGCATTCGCTTTTGGTTTCAATATGTCATTTGCTTGTAAAAGGGATCCGTTGGTGCCACCAATACCAGCCCGTGCATATGTTGATGTGCTGTTCAAAACAGGCATCAGCTGCAAACCACCTTCAATTGTCAGATAACCACTTGCCCCTTTACTAAGCGGCATCACTTTCAGAATATCACCCTCATTCAAGGTTACAGTTTGCCACGCAGATATATGCTCTTTTTCCAGGCTATGAGCTTTCGTCAGCTCCGCCTCGGTGCAAGCTGCAAGTCCAACGCAAACGTTTCCCTTTTCAGCCATAACGGTCGGCCCCATAAACCGAAATTCAATGGCAGCCTCATAGGGGTCATTTCCGACGAGCGCATTGCCTAATCGCAACGACACAGGATCGGCCGCTCCGCTCCTGGGCACACCAAAACGTCCAAACCCAAATCGACCTTTATCTTGAATAGAGGACATCAATCCAGGTGATAGAATTTTCAAAGCTGCATCCATGTCAGCCCCTCTTCGTTGAACGAAAACTGGTTGGGCTTAGCTGACCGCTTGCCAAGTCGGTTTCAAGTGTTTTGAAATCTTTTTCGCTAACCGCTTCGAACGAGACTTGCCCGCCCGGCGTCAACAAGCTGGGCTCAGCCCAGGCAGAATTAAAAAGAGGAACAGGGCATCTTCCAAGTAAATGCCAGCCTCCTGGACTTTCCCATGGATAAATAGCCGTTTGGTCGTTGGCTATAGCAACAGATCCTGCTGGAACCCGTAAACGCGGGCTTGTTCGCCTTGGAAAGCGCAAAATCTCAGGGAGCTCCGCCAAAAACGGAAACCCCGGTAAAAAACCTATAAATAATATATCATAAATCATAGAGCTATGAAGCTGGATAACCTCATTTGTGCTCAATTTGGATCGCTGCGCCACCTCTTCAAGATCCGGCGCATATTCACCCTCATAGCAAAC
>JBALWO010000023.1:5638-58203 GCA_036960775.1 Pseudomonas marincola
GACGCATCACCCAGCATTAAGAAACGATTTTCCAAGGTCAAACCCTATTTCCAATATTGATGTAACAAGAGTGAGACGTCGGTATTTTTTTTAGTAGAATAATTTTGGTAACCATAACGCCAATTGAGGAAATGCTATTAGTAAAGCAATCATTGCGAACATTGTAAGTACAAACGGTAGTGCTCCGATCATAACATCTTTTAACACCCCACGGGAACGAATGGATTGCACAACAAACAAATTGACCCCAATTGGCGGCGTAATTAACGCCGTTTCCAATAGAACCATTAGCAAAACACCGAACCAAACCGGATCATATCCCATTCCCACAACAATCGGAGTTACAATTGTTGCCGTCGTTATTAACATAGAGAATGTTTCCATAAAACAGCCGAGGATCAAATAGAAGGCGACAATCAATAGCAGTGTTCCAAGGGGAGACAACCCAAGCGATACTATAAATTCTGTCAACTGAGCCGTCAAACCGATAGCTGTCAAAACGAAGTTCAAGAACACAGCGGCAATAATGATCAACATAATAATAGCGGTTGTTCGCATGGTTCCCCGAAAGACATCTTTCATCATACTAAAAGACAGGGTGCCGTGAAAAGCCGCTAGAATAAGGGCTGCGACCACGCCAAGAGAGGCCGCCTCAGTTGGTGTTGCCCAGCCTGCATATATAGATCCAACGACAACCAGAAATATAAAAATGGGCGGAACCAGATGGATCAAGTTGGAGAAACGCTCTGACCAAGTATATTTGGTCTTGTCCCCGCCCCATGCCGGTTTGTATAGGCATGCCAGAATAATTGTCGCCATGAACAAAGCCGCAAGTATAAGACCCGGAATAAACCCAGCTAAATAAAGCTCTGAGACCGAAGTATTGGTGAGCAAGCCAAAAACGATGAGATTGATGGAAGGCGGGATTAAAATACCAAGCGTTCCCCCGGCCGCAATCGTTCCCAAAAAGAGAGGTTCGTTATAATTGCGCTTATGCATTTCAGGTTCTGCAACCGTTCCAATTGTCGCTGCTGTCGCAACGCTAGATCCAGAAGTGGCCGCAAACAACGCGCTTGCACCAATATTTGAATGCATCAATCCGCCGGGCAACCACGACAACCAACTTGCCATGGCTTCATACATACGGGTGGCGATGCCTGACCGTAATAATATCTCACCTAACATGATAAACATTGGAATAGCGACGAGAAGAAACTCAATAGAGTTCGTCCAAACGATATCCCCGATAGCGCGGTGAATAGGCATACCTGTAAAAAAATGAGCGACTGCCAGACCGAGCCAACCCAGAGCTGCCGCGACGGGTACACTTAGACCAATGAGGGCGAGAAGGATAAGTAAAGTAACAATAAGCATAGATCAGTCCTTTTCACCAAGGCGGGCATTATTGAGATCATCAATATGGCTTGAAATTTCTGAGCCTTGAAGCTCGGTCTTTATTTCTTCATCCACCGAGGGAATTCCAATCAGATCAACAACACGTTGATCATCTCCTTTGGCAAAAGCGACGAAGGACTGGGCAAGAAGAACCAACGCTGTAAGCAAGGCAAAACATAGCGCCGCAAACCAGATTGTCTGAGGGATTGCTAACAATGTTTGCAAGGGAGTTACTGAATGGCTGCCATACCTGAAAGCATCATATACGATATCAAAAGCGTAGTAACAAATCACACCAAACAAACCGGCGTTTAAAAGCATGCTCACCAAATCTAGTATGCGCTGCAGTTTCTTCGGAAATTTATTGTAAACAATATCAATTCGAATATTTGCCCGGGTCAGTAAAGCATAAGAATATGCGCAAGCCGTTGAAATGGCAAAAACATAGCCAGAAATTTCATCGGCACCAGCTATGGAGACGTTAAAAATTTTGCGCATTATGACATCATATGTCACCAAAAAAGCGGCTGACAACAAAGCCCAGCCACCAACTTGCACAATGATATGAATGAACAGACTTAAAGGATTACGCATTGGTTTTCTCGATTTTCTAGGCAGCCCAGCCGTGATCAATGAAAGACTGACGATATCACGGTTTGGAACGAAGATTATCTCCTCGCTCCAAACTGCAACAAGTGACCTTACTTAGATACAGCCTTCATATTCAAAACTTTACCAACTGTCGCATTCCAATTATCGGCGCAATCTTTACCGCAACGCTCGGCCCAACGGGACAGAACAACTTCGTTTGCGATCTTGTTTCTAGCTTCCAAATCTGCAGCACTCGGCTCAACCAAAGTCATTCCGCCCACAGGTGAATTTTCGCCAAGGGGACATTCAGTTCCAGTTAAACAGGCAATTGCAACATCGTCCTCTTTCGCTGTGGCTTCCCACATATCGTCCGTCAATTTGTCTAAACGAATTTTCAAATCTGCCTGTTGTACATCTGTCATGGAGTTCCATTTGTCCATATTCATCGCACCGAAAGCAAGACCCCAACCAACCCGCATTGTGTAGACATATTTCGCGGCTTGATACCATTTGGCGGAGTATGCAGACATGGTCCCCGTGATGGCGCAATCAACAACGCCTTTTTCAAGAGCAGGTATAACTTCGCCGAAAGAAACCGTTACTGACGTTCCTCCGGCACCTTCTACGAAATCACCGAGCGAGGTTGCATAAACCCGAACTTTCTTCCCTTTAAGATCAGCAATTCCCGAAATTGGGCTTTTACAATACATAATTTGGCTTGGGAATGGATATAGCTGAAGGAGCTTTGCGTTAAAGTATTTTGCAAACGCTGTCTCCAACGTCGGGTAATAAGCTTCAGCAACTTTACGCTCTGTTTTGATATCTTGTGTAACAGACGATAAATCGCCGCCTTCAAATATCGGATTTGCTGCTGCGACGTACCCTGGAAGACCATAGGCGTAATCGAACACACCAGATTTCAGAAGGCGCATAATTTCAAAACCTTTAAGACCAAATTCTGAATAAGATCCAATGGTTGAGATGATGCTGCCTTTTGTCTCTTTTGCCATGCCGCGCCAAAAAGGAGCTTCCCGGTCATTGTAATTTGTCATGCTATTCCAAGTGCCGACGACACTCATTTTTACAGGAGCACTCTCAGCTTGAACTCCCGTGGCCGACAGAGCAAACGTTGTCGCTATTCCAGCGGCAACACCCAGTGTTTTCAATTTTTTTAACATTTATAGTCTCCCAATTAGATGTGCTTAAATTTTGATTTTTAATCTATTTATTTTCTTAAAGATCCGCGCGCGGCATCCGCCCCCAAAATATCAGTAATCAACATACGGCCAGGCGCGTGGGTAATGCAGATGGATGGCTTTGCATTTTGAATGGCAATTTGAGGCGTCACACCACATGCCCAGAAAACGGGAACCTCACCTTCGTTTATGTCCGGTGGCTCCCCAAATTCAGGGTTGTTAATATCAGTGATACCAATTGCGGAAGGGTCCCCAAAATGAATGGGTGTGCCATGTGCTTGCGGGAAGCGGCTTGTGATTTCCACCGCTCGAATGGCATTTTCCACAGATAAGGGACGCAAGGTTGCAACAATTTCACCGCTAAACGGACCCGCTTCAACGGTTTGAATGTTGGTTCGATACATCGGTACAGTTTTATTTTTTTCGATATGTCGAACAGGGATACCCTCGGCCATCAAAGCTTCCTCAAATGAGAAAGAGCAGCCCAAAATAAAGGTCACAAAATCATCTTGCCATAAATCTGTTATGTGACTGACGTGATCGACAAGTTCACCATTTTTGAAAACTTTGTATTGAGGAATGTCGGTTCGAATATCAATGTCATCACCCAGTGTCGGTAGGAACGGATCTCCGGTATCAGAGACCCCTATTAATGGGCAAGGTTTGGGATTGCGCTGGCAAAACCGCAAAAAATCCGTAGCAAGTTCAGACGGAAGAATTGCCAAATTTCCCTGAAGGTAACCGCCGCTAAGACCGGATGTATCCCCCATATACTGATTATTGCGGATCGCATCTCGGACAACTTTCGGAGCTGCTTCACGTAATTTTTCTCGTGATGTCATATTTTGAGTTGCCCTTACTGATGAGTTCTTATCGTCATAAACCTTAAGTGACGGAACATTTACACAGCATATTGATAAAGGCGAACTCGATTTTTCTTTATCTAGTGATCACTTTTTTCTATCAGTCTTCTCATCAAAAGCCATAGCAACCTCGAGAGCGAGAGCCGCAATCTTCTCTGCAAGGGGGTTATGAGGTTCCCGTGGATAAGAGGCTGTAAAAGTGAGATCCGAAGGGTACCAAGTGCTAGCAACTTGCCTTAAAATACCCTGTTCAACTTCGTCCTTTATCAAGGCCAGTGGCAGCATACCGATACCCAATCCATCGAGCGCCATCCGCTTACATGCCGCAAGAGATGCCGAAGGGAATAACCGTACCACATCAACGTCTTCTTCTTTCGACAACGCCTGAACTTCAGAAAACGGGCGTGTATTCCGGGCGTATGTCATTACGGGTTTTGACAATATCTCTGTTATGGGAACAACCCCATCGGGAAGATCGATATCTGGGCGGCAAACCCACGCCAGTTCAAAAGAACATAGATCAATATTTTGAATACTAAACTCAGATATTGGTCCCATCAAAAACGCCAAATCCAGCGACCTGTTAATCAACTCATTTCGCATATTCGCTGTCACATCGACGGTTAGTTCAATATCGACATGCGGGAAATTTTTATGCACTTTTTGTAAAAAATCAGACAACCAGGAATGAACAATTGTCTCAGACACCCCTAATCGTAAGACGCCAGAGAGTGACGTCGTCTCGCAAGCGCGTTCCCGAAAGCGATCGGCCATAACCAGCATCTTCTGTGCATGAGGCAACAGTTCAACCCCTTTAGGTGTCAGCTCAAATGATCCAGCATGACGCGCAAAAAGTTCAACACCTAACGCATCTTCCAAGGCAACGATCCGGGATGAGACTGCTGGTTGGCTAGTGTTTAATTTCTTGGCAGCTTGCCTAAAACTGCCAAGTGTTGCCACCCAAACAAATGTCTCCAATTGCTTCAAATTCATTTATAGCTCTACGGTTATGATCAACACAGTTTAGCTATATTGCTCTTTTAGCAAGAATTGTCCAATGGCTTAATCTGCCTGAAGAACCTGAAGTTTCCTAACCGATTGCCCTCTGTACCAAACGAGAGCTCCAACAATCAGGACATTAATAATACCGGCTAAAGCGGCGTTGCCATATGACACCACATAATCTCCAGTGAGATCATAGAACAAACCACTCTGGTAACCACCAACTCCCATGCCGATCCAGCCGGTAGCACCGACTATGGCAACGGCAAATCCGGTTATGCGTATGGGTGCTGCTTCTCGAGCGCAGATTAACAGGCACGTCATGACACCTGAGAAGAAGAAACCAAACAAAATAGACAAGCCGTACAGCGGAACAAGTGACGTGGTTTGTGTAAACCAGAAAACCATTAAAGATTGCCCGATTGACGCAATAAAATATGCTTTTAGACCTCCGAGGCGATCGGCAGATGCGCCAAAGAAAAGACGACCAACTACGCCACTTATCATTAAGGCAACTAATAGGCTGGTCGCTGTTTCCGGATCGAGACCGGTATCCATGGCAAGTGGCACCAAATGCATTAGAGGCGCGGCCATACAGATGCAGCAAAAAATGCCTGCAATTGCAAGCCAAGGAAGGGAGATATTATGAGATATGCCCCAAGAATTATTATTTGATTTAAGCAACGCTCCACCTGCCTGATTTAGGACTGGCGGTGGTTTTAATAAAAACAGTATAGGCAGTAGAATAACAAAATAGCTTACGCCCAGATTGAACATAGCCTCTCGCCACCCCAATTCAGAAATCATCACGCGCTGGACATAAGGAATTACCCCCTGCCCTAAGGCGCCTCCTGCCGTCGCAATCCCAATTGCAATCCCTTTGCGTTTATCAAACCACAATCCAATTAACGCCAAAACCGGTGTAAACAGACATGCAAATCCAATGCCGCCCATAAAGAAATACAACAGATATATGATCTGCAAGTCCGACTGGAAGCTGACAAGTATCAGCATTGATGAAAGGACGATGGCGCCAAGGAACGCTATTTTTTGCGCCCCGTATTTATCCGAAGCCGCTCCCCAAATAATACCCCCCGCCCCTGCACCTAGAGCCAACAATGTATAGGCCATGGAGATACTGGCACGTGACCAGCCAAATTCAGCCTGAAAAGGTTCCATCAAGATTGAAATTGTCAGGTTTGCGCCAAACCCAACGGTCAAACAAATAGTCGCGACAGCAACGATCACCCACCCATAAGGCTTTTCTTCGATTTCCTGTGAATTCACCATAAAACTCATTACCTATTTTAAATCGGGGAGTGATTGTCGAAATTGAACGTAAAGAAGAGAAATAACTAATCGGATGAAGAGAACAAAAATGATCCACTTCCTTTGAACCGAGGAAGAGTATTACATCGATCAAAAAGACATGTTTGAAGACAGCATGGATATAATCTGGAGGTTACATGAAGACGAACTAACTGCCAATTAGTGCAACACTAAATTCCTCAACGTTCCGTTATTGATCACCACCTAAAGCATCAGTTAGCATTAAATAGACCTTACCAATATCAGAACTTGCGTAGGTTTCGAACAGTAATTGAGAGAACTCTGACTGTTCTGTCTCATCCAACAATTGATTGAACGCAGCGCGGTATTCTTGAACGTAACGCCGAAAATCACCATTATCCCTGTATAGAGCCTGAATACGTTCCGTATCTTTAGTCTTTAACAAGCGCCGGGTAAATATGCTTTTCTCACCGCGGCGATAGCGGTTCCAAAGCTCTTCTGACAGGGTGTTATCCAGAGACCGCGCAAGATCGATGGACATTGAATGCAGACTATCAACAACGAGCGCTGAGGCTTTTCTGAAAGCTTCGCCTGATGTATTTTTCTGTTTAGTCGCAATTTCTTCGGACTGATTTTTTGCGACTTGCGATGCCTCTTTTAGCCGGTCAGCTTGTTTTTGAAATTTCAGGCTGGAAATCAATGCTTCTTCTGCGGCTCGGCTGGAGGCTTCGCGCAAATTCTGACTTTCAGAGTTCAAGATACTTGACGTTTCACTAAGAGAGTTTTCAACTTGTTTTGCGGTAACTTCCAAACGTTTGTGTTGCTGCTCAAACTGCTCAACAAGTTCTTTTGATCCTTGATGCGCCCGGTCAGAGAATTGAACTAATTCCATAGCTCGAGATTTAAATGTTTGCGCGGCGTCAGCCCCCAACTCCTGCGCTTGCTGTCCAGCATCAGTCATTTGGACCGTAATATTTTCCAAATCTGAATGGAAGCGCGCGCGCGTCGTCTCAATCTCACGTTTATGTTTACCCAGTGCCTCATCTGCCGTTTGCAGCCCGCTTAACATCAGCTCGCTTGCTTTCGCAAGTTCCAGTGTTTTTCGGCGGAAACCGTCCCCTGCGATATTGGCAAGACCTGATGTTTTTTGAAGCAATTGAGCCCGTTCTGCCATTGTGCTTTCAATATATTCAGATTTATCTGCGAGTTTTCGGGCAACTTCAGTAAGAGCAAGTGTCTCTTGTGTCAGCATTTTCTCCATGCTTTCAGCACTCGCCCTAGCGGCATCTGAAAGACCTGCGAGCTCGTCCAGTTGTTCTTTTGCCATGGAGCTTGCGGCAGAAACATCTTCGATATTCTTCTTGGTATTTGTTGAAAGAGAGCTTCCCTCGCGGTTGGCTTTTTCTGTCGCAACCGTCAAATCGTCAATATGACTTCTTGCTTGATCGCCCATAGCCCGAAGCTCTGCCGAAGCTCTTTCAGCAGTACGCGCAAGTTCTGCACTTTGTGAGTAGGCAGACTCCCCAGACTGTTTGGCCTGCATAGTTGCCCGTTCAGCACTTGCCATAAGATCTTGATGATGCCGGACAGCTTCTTCGATTGCAGACGCTAATTTTGCTTTCGAAATATCAGCGGTTGCGCTCAGTTCTTGCTGTTTTTTCTCCAACTCTTCAGATGCAGCACGGATGCTCTTTGACGTGCGCTCACTGGATTGTTCAATATCCTGAGTTTCACGTTTAAGGCCTTCGCCCGCTTCCTTGATCTCGTTAGAAACCTTTGCAGTTACCGACGTCAACGCATCTGCCTGACGCTGGAATCCGCTGCCAATTTGTGTAATTTGATTAGTGGTTTCCAAACTGGCTTTTGATAGATTATCTACATTTTCATCAAGACGCGCTGATATCTCCAATGTCATATCGTCAACTTGTTGGGACGCTATCTGTAGCGCATTAATTTGCTTGCGCATTTGTTCTTGAATTTCTTTTGTGCGGTTCGCTGCAATATTACTATTGCTGTGAATGGCAGTCGCGTGTTCTTGCATTCGTTTTTTAAGTTGCTCAGCATCGGATATGGATTTATCTCCAGCTTCACTCAGTAAATCGTGACCTTTTTGGAGAACATCACCTACATCCGCGAGACTATCTTCGGTGCGGTTAAAGGTTTTTTGTAGGCTGCTCACTTCTTCACGCAAGGTTTCACTGGCTGCACTCAAATTCGCAGTCATGTCTTCTGCAGAACTGGTCAGCCTTTTCGTATCCTCAGTCACCTGGTCGGTGGCATGCTGAACTTCTTTGCCAACTTCCTGCGCCTGAATTTTGAATTCCGATTGTTTGTTTTCAAGGGAATGGATGGCCCCTTCCACATCACTTGTTCCGGCCCGCAAGCTGTCGCGCAATGACGACAGCCGCTCTAATGCATTTTCTCCAGAAAGCGTCAGATCACCGGAGTTACGGCGCAAAATATCTCCCACTTTTTCAAGTTCTACTGATGTATTCTTGGCGATATTTTCAATCTCAATGGCGTTTTCTTTCAGGCGATGACTGCCACGATTAATATTCTCACGTGCATTTTCCGACGCATCTTCCAAGCCACTAATTTGAGTAGCTAAGCCATCGCTACTGGTTTCTGCGCGTTCAAGAGCCCGTATAGCGACAGCTTCAATTCCCTGACTTGTTTGCTCTAACTGATGGGTCATGTGCGTTGCTTTGTCTTCGGCGTGCGCGACCGCATTATCCAGCGCCTCAATTTGTGTTTGCAGCGCCGCGCGCATGGCTTCGCTGCTCTCTTCTGCAGAGGTTAGGGCTTTTTGCAGCCCCTCTTCCTGGGTGGTTGCAATCGTATCTAGTTGCTCTTTTTGGATATCTGCTTTTTCAATGAGATCGTTGATCATTTTCACACGGCGCTCCAGCTCCCCTTGCAAATGATCCGCGTTGGAGATCAGTTTGGTGGTCATCTCTCCTGCAAGATCGCGTTGTTCGCCAAGGGTATTGTTGACACCTTCCAACTTGGTAGCAGCGTTTTCCGTCTCTGCTTGAACCTCGCGGGCATGGCGCCTTAATGTCATGGTGAGACTTGCAACCCGGGCTTCAGCTTCAGGACTTGGATAACCGAGTTCCTTCATTAGGGCATCAAGGGCGTTCGCATGCAGCTTGTTATCTAATCCGCGTTTAGCGAAAGCACCAAGAAGCCAAAGGAATGCCAGCGGTGCAAAGGCACCAGCAAGAAACGCTCCAATTTCATGGGGCAGCATTTGGAGGATATTCGCCCAGCCAATATTTTTATCGGCATATATGACAACGGCAACCAACCAGACAATGGAGACAACGCTCAAGAGAAGAGTAAACCAAATGGACGCAGTTTTTGATTTACTGGAGGCCGCTTGTTGCTCATGGCCACCCAAAACCAATGGAACCTCGTCTGTGGGTTCAGTTTTGTCAGCATTTGGATGTTTTAACAGCATGAGAGCCTCCCTTGACCTTCTGGGGGAAGAGTCTGGGAAAATGGCGCCCACGTCAAGTTTTTGCACCTAATAACAGATTAAACATAAAAAAAGGGCCAGAGTAATCCGGCCCTTTTTGCAACATTCAAACCGTTATTTAATAACTGATTTGGCTTTCAGATCACTGATTTTGCTCTCATCAACACCCCATTCGGCCAAAACTTCATCCGTATGCTGTCCCGGCGCGCACGGCGGATGCTGGATTTCAGATTTAGTTCGAGAGAATTTAGGGGCTGGTGCTGGCTGTAGAACGCCATCAATTTCAACGAAAGTTTCCCGCGCCTTATTATGAGGATGTTCTGCGGCTTCTAACAATGAAAGAACGGGTGCAAAGCAAACATCAGTTCCTTCCATAATGTCACACCATTCATCCCGTGTCTTGCCTTTGAAAATCTCCGTCAGGCGGGCCTTAATTACAGGCCAACCGGCTTCGTCCATTTGGTGGGGAAGATCTTCACCTTCAAGCCCTGTAAGTTTCAAAAGCTCTTTATAGAATTTAGTCTCGATAGATCCGATTGAAACGTATTTTCCATCTGATGTTTCATAGACTTCGTAAAAATGAGCCCCTGAATCAAGGATGTTGGTACCGCGTTCTTCGGACCAGCGTCCGGCGGCAGTCAAGCCAAAGAATGTCGCCATCAAACTTGCCGCACCATCAACCATGGACACGTCCACAACTTGGCCTTTACCAGAAGTCCGCGCTTCAATAATTGCGGCCAGCATTCCCATCGCAAGATACAAAGCACCGCCGCCAAAATCACCAACAAGGTTAAGCGGAATGGTTGGTGGCTCACCTGCGCGGCCAATGGCATGCAAAGCGCCGGACAGCGCAATGTAGTTCAAATCATGTCCTGCGGCATGAGCCATGGGTCCATCTTGACCCCAGCCTGTCATCCGGCCAAAGGCAATTTTTGGGTTGCGTGCAAACACGACTTCAGGGCTTAGCCCCAACCGTTCCATCACACCGGGGCGGAAACCTTCGATCAAACCGTCGGCTTGCTCGATCAAGGTCAAGATGAGTTCCTGACCTTCTTTAGATTTGCTATCAATGGCTACAGATTTGCGGCCCCTCATCAACAGGTTGAATTTCGGGTCGGTGTGAACACCGAGCCCTGTTTCCTGCATCCGGTCAATCCGGATAATTTCAGCGCCCATATCAGCGAGCAACAATGCACACATTGGTCCGGGGCCAATTCCCCCCATTTCAACGATTTTAACTCCAGCGAGTGGTCCCATTTTTAATTCCTTCTTTTTTAGGCCCAAAACGAACGTTTGGTATCGTAGTATTATAATGTCACTCTGTCATCAAATTGAAAACCCCGAAGGCTTTTATGTCGTCAATTCAATCATTTTTCCTCATATAAACATAAAATTTGCCATATGCCGATCCAGTAGACTATACCCTGTATATAATTTTATTTTAAATTAAAGGGTGCAATGATGGGTAAAATAGTTGGCGGAATACTTGCCGTATTGGTCATAGTTATGGCCGTTCTTCTTGGTGTTTTCTATTTTAACTTGGACAAAGTCATCATAGCAGCCGTAGAAGAATATGGCTCCGACGTAACGCAATCAGATGTGACATTGGCAGAAGTAGATTTAGATCTAACCTCTGGTAAAGGCACATTGCGAGGCTTGAAAGTTGGTAATCCAGAAGGATTTGAAGAACCATCAGCGTTTGAGTTGGGCGAGATTTCTCTCAATGTTAATATTGCAGATACCAATGATGATCTCATTCACATCACTGAAATCTCAGTTGATGGTCCGCAAATTACCTACGAGTTGAACTCGAACACTAATAATCTAGATGCCTTAAAAGCAAACATCGATGCCTTCATGAAGGCTAACATGTCATCAGATGATAAATCATCTGAAGCAGATTCTGATGATGAAGGTCCAAAACTCATTATCGACAAGCTGACGATCTCAAACGGTAAAGTTACTGTAAAAGCACCGATTACCATGAACCAAAAAATTGAGGGTAACTTGCCTTTAATTCAGCTCAAAGACATCGGTAAAAAAGAAGGCGGCGCGACCCCTGAAGAAGTTGCCGCCCAAATCGTTGACTCAGTAACCAGTGGTGCTATGGCCGTTGTCTCTGGTCTTGGTGTTGGTAAAACGTTGGAAAGTCTCGGTGCCGGCGTTGCAGGTGCTGCGGAAAGCCTGACAAAAGGAATGACCGATAGCGGTGTAACCAAAGATGCAGGCAAAGCCGTTGAGGGTGCCGCCGGCGCTGTAAAAGGTTTGTTCAAGTAATAAATTTAAGGGGCGAGATCATGGATGATCTGGAAAACAATTTGGAATCTGTCAATCTCTGGGTTGATTTGGTAATCGAATTTTCTGTGAAATACGGTTTTCAGCTTCTAGGTGCTCTCGCCTTTTTCGCCTTTGGGTTTCTGGTAGCTAACTGGATTGGCAATCGAATTGGCAAAATTGCCATCGCCAAGAATATTGATCCAACGCTGTCGCAGTTTATCGGGAGTACAGCTAAACTGGTTCTCGTCGTTATGCTGGTCATCATAACACTTGGAAATTTTGGCATTAGTATTGCCCCGCTTATTGCCCTGGCTGGTGCTATTTCATTGGGTATCACTCTCGCATTGCAAGGTCCAATTTCAAACTTTGGAGCTGGGGTCTCAATCATCCTTACCCGGCCATTTGTGGTTGGCAACGTGATTACCGTTCTGGGCGTCAATGGCGTGGTTGAGAAAATTACGCTGGGCATTACGTTTTTGACCGGTGAAGACGGGGAACAAATTGCAATTCCGAACAAAGAAATTGTCGGACAAGTAATTGTCAATTCCCATGAAACTCGGATTTTGGAAACCAGTTTTTGTGTGCCGGCTGACATCGATACCGAAAAGCTGATTTCTGCAATAACCAACATTCTGCTGAACACAGCCGACATTACGAAAGAGCCTGTCCCTCAAGTGGGTATTCACGACTTCACCTACGGTGGCTTGGTGATCGGGCTTCGTGCGTGGGTTCCGGGCAGCACTTATTTTCAAATTCGCTACGATGTAAACAAACAGATCCTTGCGGCAATGCAAGAGATGGACATTAAGCTATTAACGCCTGCTGTCTCAGCTCTTGCTTTACCTGCGCATAATACGGCGAACCCTTCTGCAAATATTGCGAGAACGGACTGACCCCATTAGTGGCACCGAAGGGTAAATCCTTCTTCGCCTTTGGGTGGCTCGAAATATCCAGTAACCATCATAAACTCTTCAGGGCTGGTGAACTTTGAGCCTTCTGGTCGATCCCGGTTACGCTTTTTAAGATGGATCAAGCATTCTGCGTTTGATTTCTCGATGTAATGCAAACAATGATCAACCCCTGCATCCCGAACCAGAGATTTAAACCAAGCCCGCTGCGCCCGCGTATTTCCTGGGAAATCCATGACAACTTTTGAGCCAGATTTCAACAGATCACTTACGTGAGAATGCAAGATCCGTTTCAGACGAGCTGAACACGTCAGATAATGCTCAAATGTTTTGATTTCTTCTGGGAAAAGGCGGGACAGCCATAGATCTTCACTGATCAATATGGCCCCTTCCCTTTGGGCAAGTTCAGACGCCAACGTTGATTTTCCCGCAGCCAATTTGCCGCAAAAGAAATGGAGGGATGGGGTTGTTTCTTGGGTTTTCATTTTTCTTCTCCTGTGATCGCCGAGGGGAAGAAAATTGCATAACTAACCACCCCATAAGGGCGGAAGTTTTGCTGTTACGAAACCTCCGCCATATTCTTAAGAATAATGACGGCGACAATCGCGTTATGTAAGAAATTATTTTCCATGGCCGCGATGGTACTCAGCAAAAAATGATCTGTAAAGAAGAATTTTGGTGCAGCGCGTCACGGAATATATTGTGCCGGGTGTTGCTGGGCTCCTACGAGGCGCACCTTCTCGTCTCCATACAAAAGAATAAATTAATAAACACCGGTTATATTCAACCCTCCCAAGGCAAACTTTATATAACCGGGATTTTTTTGAAAAAATTTTCACCAATTCACCTTTCAACTCAATTTATTGCGGTCATTATTATATTGGCCGTATTTTTGAGTTTTATCGTCAGCTTCCTCATCAAAACAGTGGAAACGAATAGGCTTTCTGAAAATCTGCGTGAACGGTCGGTTCAAACACTTAACTATATCGCCCAATCATCATTGCCTGATTTTGAAACTCGAAATCTGAGTAATCTCAACTTGCTAACCCGCAACATCCTTAAAGGGGAAGAAGACATTTGTCGTGTTCAAGTGAAGATGAAAGATGGGACAATTTTAATCGATGAAATAAAATCCAAAGTTGGCGAGAGAGGAGAAGTTCTTTCCGTCACACGACCGGTAATCGGTTATTCAGGTGAAATTGCGAAGATTTCAATTTACTGGGAGTTGGATCGCCGATTGTCAGCCATAAACAAAAATGCATGGCTAATGGTGGGATATTCCTTCTTGGCATTTTTTCTCTCCATTAGCTTATTCCTTTTTGTGACTAGCTCTTTGATTTTGAGACCTGTCAGGCGCATTGAAAATCAATTGAAAGCTGTCTCTAACGGCACGGACTATCAACCCCTTAATCTGTCCCAATTTTATGGATTAGAACTTCAACATTTTGGTGCAGCCGTTGATGAACTCCATCAACGGATTATCGAGCAGACAGATAAAGAGGAAAAACTGTTAAAGGCCACCATCGAAACACAGGACGTAAAGCAACAACTTGTTCAAGCCATCGAAGCTGTTAGTGAAGGGTTTGTCTATTACGACGCTGACGATAAATTGGCCATATGCAATGAAAAATACCGGGAAATTTACTCAGAAAGCGCTGACCTACTAGTGGAAGGCAATACGTTTGAGCAAATCATCCGTAAAGGTGCTGAACGTGGACAGTATGGAGATGACAACGAAGAGCTTGAAGAATGGATATTGGAAAGACTGGAGCAACATCGCAACCCTTCAGGACCGATAGAGCAAAAACTCCGCAATGGGAAGTGGGTCAGGATCATTGAAACCCGCTCGAAAGACGGAGGATTAGTGGGTATTCGTTCAGATATCACTGAATTTAAAAAACACCAAAAAGAACTAAAAGAAGCAAAAGAAGCCGCCGAACAAGCCAATGATACAAAATCTCAATTTCTGGCGATGATGAGCCATGAAATTCGAACGCCATTGAACGCGGTCCTCGGTATATTGGGTTTTCTAAATGACGCCAAATTGGATATGGAACAAAAGAAATTCGTTCAGATCGGTTTAGAATCCGCATCAAACTTATCGACTATTATTAACGATATCCTTGATTTTTCCAAACTAGAGGTCGGAAAGGTTGAGCTAGAAATCACTGCATTTGATCCCTCACAAGCTTTTAACAGTATCATTGATCTACTCGAACCTGGGGCCTTTGCCAAAGGGATTACGTTAAGTTTGGAGAAAGATCTCATCCCAAAGATGTTCTTGCTTGGAGATGCCTCCCGTCTTCGGCAAATTCTCCTAAATTTGGTTGGAAACGCTATTAAGTTCACTCAAGAAGGTGATGTAAAAGTCAAAATTTCAACTACAGCTGATGCGGATGATGGCATCAATCTCCTATTTGAAATTCAAGACAGCGGGATTGGAGTAGCTCTCGACAAACAGGATCTTCTCTTTGGGCAATTTGTAACGATTGAGGCTTCTTATACACGTAAATTTGGGGGAACCGGATTAGGGCTATCGATTTGCAAAGGCTTCGCTGATTTGATGAACGGCGATATCGGAGTTGAAAGCGAGGAAGGCAAAGGAAGCCGTTTTTGGTTTGAGATTCCGCTGAAACAAGCCATAGAGACGGCCCTATTGGAATCTGATAGCCCGGAAGATATTGGGGAGACAATGATTGCTGAGAACAGCCGAATTCTTCTCGTTGAAGACAATAGAGCTAATCAGCTGGTGGCACGGTTAATTTTGGAAAAAATTGGATGTAAAGTGGATATTGCAGGAAATGGTATTGAGGCCGTCGATGCCGTCACCCACCTTCCCTACGACCTAATTTTGATGGATATTTCCATGCCAGAAATGGACGGGATTGCGGCTACGAAAAAAATTCGGCAACTGCCGACGGAAGCTGCCAGAACACCCATTATTGCCATGACAGCTCATGCGTTGAAGGAAGAGAAGGAAGATTTTCTTGCGTCTGGAATGGATGACTATCTCCAAAAACCTGCGCGTGCAGACAGTATTCATAAAATCGTCCACAAATGGCTCTCCAAAACCAGCCGACCAGCACCAGCGCAAAACCGTGAGGATCTTTTTGGTCAAATTATTGAAGAGAAACTTTTGATAGAACTGTCGAACGAAACAGGGAAAGAAATCTTCCCCGAGTTAGTTCAATGTTTCCTTGATGATACCGCCGCTAGAAAAATAGGCTTGCTAGATGCATACAACAGTCAAAATGATACTGAATTGAAGGCTCAAGTTCATTCTTTAGGATCAAGCGCGGCAACCTTTGGGGCCATCCAGTTACACAATCTGTGCAGAAACATTGAAAATCAATTGAGAGATAAGAACGTAGAAGCCGCCTATATATCTGCCCAAGATCTAGAAACAACTATCGATGCTTCTTTATCCGAAATTGGTAAATATATAAACGGCAGTGCAGAAATCTAATTTGTCAGTCAGTTACATTTTAGACATGACATGCAAGGTTTGAAGAACTCCTGTCCAATGATTATTTCTGCATATTTGGGCAGCGTGTTCAAATCCGTGCGTCATCAGGAGCTTACTTGCAAGTTGGTATTTGCTATTGCAATTAACCGACCGAATTTGATATTGGCGTGATAGATCAGATTTACTAAGCATTGTTCTCTCCCTCCATTAAATAACTTTGGTCCAGCTCAAGTCCGTGATTTTCGACCAATTTCTTCAACTGATTTACAAGGTTTTTTAGCGCGTCCGCGGACCAAGCTTCACACCTTGCGACCAAAACGGGTTCCGTATTTGAAGATCGAACCAACCACCAGCCATTATCATTTCGGACACGAACGCCATCGATTGTGGAAATCTCACCATCGGAAGATGAAACTGAATTTTCAATTTGTTCCATAATGAATGGTTTTTGGCTTTCATCACATGGGATGCGTATTTCAGGTGTGGCATAAGAAGCCGGTAACGCATTGCACATATGTTCGAAACTTTTTGTCCCGGTAGATAGCAATGACAACAACCGTACGGCTGCGTACAACGCGTCATCAAAACCGTAATAGCTGTCTGCGAAAAAGATATGTCCGCTCATTTCTCCGGCAAGCAATGCACCTGTTTCAATCATTTTGGTTTTGATTAAGGAATGACCTGTATTCCACATAATTGCATTGCCGCCCAAGCCATTGATCCTATCGAAATAGGTCTGGCTGGTTTTAACATCGGCAATGAATGTTGCATCCGGGTGCCGCGTTAAAATGTCCTGTGAGAATAAGGTGAGCAATTTGTCTGCTGGGATAATTTTCCCAGTTTTGTCCACTGCCCCAATGCGATCACCATCACCGTCGAAGGCTATACCCAAATCACAGCCATAAGACGTCACTGTTTTTTTGAGCTGTTCCAAATTGGCAGGTACAGTTGGATCTGGATGATGATTAGGAAAATCTCCGTCTATATCACCGTTGATGACATAGTGGTTCCCTGGAAGTACTGAAACCAATTCTTGAACGATCTCGCCTGCCGCTCCGTTTCCTGGATCCCAGACTACGGACAACGACTTATTACCCTGATAAGTCCGATATAACCGACCGATATAGCTTGCTTTTAAATCAACATCTCTAATCTTTCCTGGAACCTTACGGTGCAATCCTCGCACAGCTTCAATTGCTAATTTTTCAAGATCTTCACCAAAAAACGGACGATCCTTCAAAGTAAATTTAAAGCCATTATAATCAGGTGCATTGTGGGATCCCGTTACCATTATTCCTGCATCCATTGATAGCTGGTGTACGGAGTAATAGAGCATCGGAGTGGGACCTAGGCCAACTCGGCTAATGAAAGCCCCTCCATCGGATAATCCCTTCACCAGCATTTTCTCTAACTTCACAGAAGAATGCCGACCATCATAACAAACCGAAATTGTCCTACCGCCTGAGCGGATTAGTGTTTGTGCGAAAGCCAGCCCAACGGCATATGCATCCAACTCGAACAACGTGTCATTAACAATGCCGCGAATATCATATTTTCTAATAATCTCAGGTGAAAAATGATGATGGAATTCTCTATTCTGGTTGCCTTCAGGATCGAAAATATCCGGTGAATTTTGTGATAAGCTAATTTTATTCATGACTACCTCCTCATTTTAGGGGTTACCAGCACAGACCGTGATAGGTGTGGCTTTGCTCAGGAATGATATTTGCAGATAATGCAATTATGGGAACATTGGCTGATTTAAGGGGCAACTTGCGAATATGTCTTGTTGCTTCATATCCATCGAGTTTGGGCATCTCCAAATCCATAAAGATTGCGTCGTAAACCTTATTTTTAGCCATATAGACAGCATCTTCACCGTTCGTAACCGTATCCACATGGTAGCCAAGTGACGAGAGTTTGAGCTGAATTACGGTATTCATCGGAATGTTGTCTTCTGCGAGCAGAATGGTTTTCTTTTCTTTGTCCTGAGAAACATCGATATGCTGATTAAGTATCTCGTGAAGCTCACTAGATCGGGCCGGTTTTTGAAGAAAATCATTCATACCGGCTTCGAAAATTTTACGAGGACCGTCCTGATTTTTAAACAACCGAACAAGATCGACAACGGTTTGGTTCTCTAGTCTTTCCGTAACCAAGGATTTGAACATTTCGCTATCGTGTGTGATGACAATTGTTTCTGCATCAAGCAAGACTTCTCCAATAGATAGCGCTTGGTATTTATCAAAGTTTTTACAAAAATCTATGACAGATTGATCTGCACATTCTGCGTGCTGTAGGTAATGAAGAAGTGGCTTATTGTTCTTGATGTTTTCATCATATACTTTGACCTTAAAACCAGCTTTCAGGAGTTTTGCAATCATTGGGATTGTTGGGGTTTCCCTAAGATCATCTGTGCCTTTTTTAAAGGTTAAGCCTAAGACCGCAACATTACGCCCACCGGCGTCAACAACCATGTCAGCTGCATGATTAATCTGAACTTCATTGCTATTCAGAATGCTGTTGAGGAGTGGCGTTTCAACATTTGCAATTTTTGCTAATTTATTTATGCCTCTAACATCTTTTGGCAAACAGGATCCGCCGAATGCAAAACCTGGCTTCAAATAGTAAGGTGAAAGATTTAGTTTTTTATCCTTACAGAAAATTTCCATGACTTCATGACCATCTGTGTCACAAGCTTGGCAAATACGGCCGATTTCATTGGCAAACGACACTTTTACTGCATGCCAGGTGTTATCGACATATTTCACCATCTCTGCGACTTCCAATGAAGTCACTATCAAATTATCGTCGAATTTCCCTTTATAGAGATCTGAAACAACATTCGCTGATGCCGGGTTGCGGGCACCAATCACTGTTTTAGGAGGGGCGAAGAAATCTTCAATGGCAGTTCCCTCCCTTAAAAACTCTGGGTGGAAACAAACAGCAAAATCTTTACCTACCTTTTTCCCAGACGCTTCTTCAATTAACGGCGTTAAAACTTTGTCCGCTGTTCCGGGCTCCATAGTGCTTCTATAAACAATGGTATGAAATTCATCTTTAGTTTTTAGGCACGCCCCGATATCTGATGAAACGATTTTAAGATAGGTCAGATCGAGTGCACCTTCAGGAGTGCTCGGTGTACCAACACAGACAAATGAGATGGTTGAATTTTGAATAGCGGATGTAATGTTTGTTGTGGCGAAAAATTTATTAATCTCCAGCCCCTTCTGGATCATCTCTTCTAAATGCGGCTCAACTATTGGCGCCTTCCCGTCATTCAAGGAATTTACTGATGCTTCATTGGTATCCACACCGATGACATAATGTCCCAATTCATTTAGGCAGACGCTTGAAACTATTCCCACATAACCTAAACCGAAAACGCTGATCGCCTTATTATCATAATGATCGCTGTTTTCTGGGCATTCGCCCCCTTGATCTACGTGCTGAATTAGGGCTTGTTCAACTTCTGAATTAATTTGATTTTGGTTCATAATAAATCCCTCCATTAAAGTATATTAAAAACATTGCAGGGATTGGGCCAACTTTGAAAAATAAAAAATATGTGCGTTATCAATATGTTACAATAAGAAATTTTTTTGAAAATTATTTTGAATGTCAAATTGAAAGAGTCCGTCTCAATTTGACACACTGTCTTATTGGAAAAAGACGCTGGTGATGGCATTCATGGAAGGAAGTGTCAGCAGTCCTGAATAAGCAATGGTTCCGACGATCAATAAACTCACATAAAAAACTGTCAGGTAGCAGGCAACTGCATCGCGGAAATATTCCAACCCACCTTGCCCATCAGGAGATCGCTGGTCGCCTCGATTAGACCATCTTTGTTTTGACAATCGAAACAGGCAATAAACTTTTACCGATGCATTGATCATCTGATTTAGATAGAGAATAGCGGGATATGCCATATTGGTTTCACGGCTATAACAGAAAAGAACAATGGACAATGCCATGCGCGATAACGCGATCCAAATAATGTAAGAGGCAAGATATGTTGGGGTGTGAAGGAGACTGGCAAGGATCGCAAGAAGTGGGCTTACAAGCATAGTCCACATGGCGATACGCTGATCGAGAATACACCACCAAATAAAGAACCCCACTTTTCTAGGTCCAAGGACCAATGCCCTTGATCCATTTCTGAGCATGTTTCCAGACCACCTGCGAAAGTTTTGCACCATTCGCTCCATACCGCTACCTTCGATAAATTCGATGGTGTAACTCATAGCGTCAGGGACATAGAGCAACTTCGCATCTCTTAAAAGCATAAAATACCAGGTGCTTTTGTCGTCTCCAGAGAGAAATCGAAAATCACCCCATAGCCAATGATTTAGGTGATCTGCTTCCAGCAATCGTATCATTTTCAGATCTGCCAAATGATTGGCTCTGAACACACTCATGCGACCTGTCAGAGTAAGGACCTTATTTGAGAGTGAATGGCTTTGCATCGCAATACGGCGTTGCGCAAATCTCATCGTCAGCCACGTTCTAACCCATTTCGGGCCAAAACAGACAACCTCTTCATCAGTTGTAACCGCTTGTAAATCTGGATCAATCATAAACAAGGAAGCACATTTCTGAATGCATGATTTTCCAAGAACAGCATCACCATCCATGAACACAATAATGTCATTCTTCTCTACCCGCCCACGGTTCATCGCGCGAAGAACCAATCCGATGGCCAACCGTTTGCCCGGCTGGTTCTGGCGAATAATGTTAAACGTAATATCAATGTCTGACGCAAAAAGGCGCAAATAATTTTCGATGATATCTTCATCCATCCGATCACCCGAACCCAACCATAAAGTACCAGGGATTCCGAGATCTCTAAGTTGCGAACAGATACTTTCAATAACTTTTTCTGTAACCTTTCTCTCCTCACGGAAAGTCGTCATCATAAAATGAACATGCCTTGGCTGTGCACCTGTTTCCCAGGCCAAGTCAGCCGCTTTTCTCTTTTTCGGATACACAACCTTTCCATATATCATCGCACGAACAGCATGCGTGAACCACCATGAGTATCTCCACACACCCAGAGCTCCGATCAAAACGGTTACGCGTTTTAATTGCGGGTCCCAAAGCGTATTTGGAAAGGTTTCCAGCCAAATATATGAAAGTCCGCAGAATAAAAACATTTTGTAGAAAAACGCAGGGGACCATTTTTCCCAAAAAGAAAGCTTGATAGATGGGTCCTGAGATTTAACTTTTTCCCAAACGCTTTGCGGTAAATATGGACTTTTGTCACTCATGTGCTTGGCTCCGATAGACTTCCAATCACACGGTGTTTTAGTTCTGATTTGGATCTGCGTTTGAAAGTGATGATGACAGGTAGACCTGGCAAATATTCCGCCCGAATTTCAGTGTCTGTCAGACCAATAAACTGAAGGGTCACGACGGCAGAACGATCCTTAGGGCCGCGCCATTCATACCGCGAGTTCATTTCGTCAACATAGCCTGTGGTTCTATCAATATGGCTGATAAAAACATCTGTGCGTTTATCTAACGAGGGAATATAGGCGCTGGCTTCATCTCCCAATCCGATGAGCATTATCTCTTCTTGGGTTAAAAATGCTTTGATCGTCCGCGCTTCAGCGCGTTCAAAGATTACAAGATCCTCGCCTTTTTGGGCCGTATTACTCGCAGATTTTAAATATCTGAGAACTTGGCCATCGCTTGGTGCAAATATACTCAACCGCTTACGATGCTTGTACATCGCGGAAAGCTCGTCTTGAGACAAAATGATATGATCCGCTGCTTGATTGATGGCAACTTCAATTTCGCCGGCGCGGCCTTCCACTCGATTTCCGTTAAAATACCGACCTTCATCAACGCTGTCCATCAAACTGCGTCTCTCCCGTAACAATAAGCGGGCTTCTTCCAATTTTTCGGTCAGCGATAGGTAAATGCTTTTGACTTCATCAACTTTGGATGTGGTTGCCCACCCCTTATCTTTCAAAGTCTCAAACCGTCTCTTTTGGCCGAGAGCAATCAAAACCTGATTACGAAGAGAGTCTATGCGGTTTCTAATACGAGAAATTTCGTTCCGGGCAGCTTTCTGATAATCAGCTACCTTCGACAGCTCCAATTTGTAGTTTTTTTGCTGCGCCGCGAGTTGAATTGTTGCCCGATCGATGTCAACGCGAGCAATGTCTATATCCTGTTCAAGATTTGGATCAGCAATTGCGACGATTTGTGTGCCTTGCCTGATCTGTGTATTTTCAGATATTCCCAGCCCGATAATCCGGCCGTCACTTGTTGCGACCAGTTTTTCTAACGGTGCATCAACAACGGCTGTCTCTACTTCTAGCCTAAAGAAATTTCCAAAGAGCATAAGCCCCACATAACTAAGAACGAAGACACCAGACAGAACATATAATGTTGTGACCAGTATCATTTTTGTTCCCCATCTACTTTTCGGAAGTTCACCGACGCTTGGCTGATCTGGTGTTGTCGGAACAGGTGTCACGGGAGTATCAATTCGAAGAATAGTTTCTCCTATGTCCGTCATCTCGCCGCGAACCAAACCTTCTAGAAAATGGCGCAATAGTTCTTTTTCCCGATCGGGAAGAACGATGAACTTGGCAGCGGTTACGTCATCAATAGTTCTCAACAATGAAACTACTGCGACGAAACGAATATCAAATCCTTGAAATGGCAATTCAACTTGAACTTCCAGATCTTCATTAAAACAATCTTTGGCATCGAAATTCTTCAGACCTAATCCGCCTAAACTCCAATCTTTGGTTGCGTATTTCTCCCCGTCTATCCACACAAATAAAGGGGCCGTAACACGGTGATTCAGGCGTTGACTGGGGCGCTCCCGATTTACTTTCATGTTAATCCCTCAAGTAATGTTAATTCGATGTCCCCCTAATAAAAGCAATCTCCGTGCCAATTTGAAATCGCTTAAGAAAAAAAATAACTCATTGATTTTAAACGGAAAAATTCCTTTCCCTTTTTTTCTATTCCTAACGGTCAATTCTTTTTGAGAAATTGAAGCAATATGATTGTCATTTTGAGAAAAATCGCTGTTTGCCAAAAATAATTCGTCAAAAACAACCATACAATATTCATACTAAGTAATTGAAAAATATGTATATTTAGTCACTTCGTCGGGAAAAATATATTTTGGCATGATCAATGCAGCTCCTTTTACATCGCAACGTAATGGGAGCTATACAAATGACTATAAAATTTCCTGGCAAAATACGTCCTGTAATACTTTGTGGCGGACAAGGAACAAGGCTTTGGCCAATTTCTAGAGCGTCATTTCCAAAACAGTTCGCTCGAATTTTCTCTGAAAAATCACTATTTCAAGAAACATTGGAATTGGTATCTGACAAAACATTGTTCAGCGCACCAGTAGTTATCGGCGCAGAAAGTTTCGAGCATATTCTTCGCTCTCACCTTAACGAAGTGAAGGTTGAGCGCTGCCAGCTTATTTTGGAGTCTGAAGGAAGAAATACTGCAGCGGCAATTGCACTTGCATGCCTTTCAAGTAAAAAAGATGAGTATCTACTCGTCCTGCCATCTGACCATCATATTAAGGATAAACAACAATTCGAAGAAGATGTTCGTGGGTTATTGGATGACGTGCAGTCTGGATTTATTGGCCTCTTTGGTATTACTCCAGAATACCCATCTTCTGATTATGGCTATATTGAAAGCTATAAAAATCCACATGATGTTAGCTCATCAAATAAATTAATTAAAAGCTTTCGAGAAAAACCCAACCAACAAGTGGCCGAGGAGTATTTTAAATCGGGACACCACTATTGGAATGCAGGAATGTTTCTATTTGATCGCAAACATATGCTGCAGGAACTAGCGTTACACGCGAACCCTATTCTTGAAACTTGTAAAAAAGCCCTGTTAGCAGGCACTCAAAATGAAATGAAATTCCGCACTGATCCAAAAATATATGCCACCGTTCCCTCTCAACCAATTGACATAGCAGTCATGGAGGTCACTGAAAATGCAATTGTCAGGGCCGCAAAGTTTGATTGGTTGGATGTCGGATCATGGCAATCATATGCCACGACATGCAATCACGACGATGAAGGTAACGATACTAATGGCCGTGTCTATTTGGAAGACTGCAAAAAGAATTTAATTCATGCCGAAGGTAAACTCGTTACGGCAATTGGGTTGGAAGGCCACGCAATTATCGATACTGACGATGCCCTTCTTATTATGCCGCTGGAAAAAATCGGCCAGCTTTCCAACTTTGTTAAGAAAATGCGGAAGGACGGTATTTATGAGGCGAAACACCATCAAAAAGTGAGACGCCCATGGGGTAGTTATAAAAGCATCCATCACGGCGAGGAACACCAAGTTAAGCATATTATTGTTAAGCCAAACGAGAAATTATCCTACCAATTCCATCATTTTCGCTCTGAACATTGGATCGTCGTCAAAGGAAAAGGTGTTGTTACAATTGGCGAAGAAGAAAAAACGGTTCAGAAAAACGACTCTGTATACATACCTGTCCGAACGCCTCATAGACTGTTCAACCCCTACACCACAGAATTGCATTTAATCGAAGTTCAATACGGAAGTTATCTCGGCGAAGACGACATTGTCCGCCTCGATGACGAATACGGACGTGTGGAGAGCGCAAATCATAAAATCAATCAAGGGGAGAAAGTATGACTAATGCATTTACACCACTCACTGGAACGAACCTTGATGACACGTTGTTGGGGGGTAACAATTCTGAAGTCTTATCAGGACGCGATGGCAATGACGTAATCTATGCCAATAGTGGCAGCGATGAAGCTTGGGGGGGTAAGGGAGATGATTATCTCACAGGCAATAATGGGGAAGACATTCTCTATGGAGATGGTGGCCCAAGTTATGCTGAACTTTCGGACCTAACAATAACATATGATCATCCTGTCACGGTCACCTTTCAATGGGAAGGGGCTGGATATAGGAACACATTCGGGTGGTATAAAATTGAATCCGAGACGGGGCAAATTTATAACACTGAAATTATTTGGGAAAATGCTTCCCGCACGGGAAGCGGTGGAGATCTCGTTCCTGGCGTCACACAAAAATCATTAGATGTTGATGCCGGCGACCAAATTGGATTTTTCATTATTTCCAACGGTTACTCCCAGAATTTGGATTTTTTTAACAGTACTTTGAGCAATCAAGGATACTACGAGTTTCGAAATGCTGATGGAACGATTGCAGCAGTAACTGACACCAATCCCAGTCTGTATCACATAGCAAATGATGGCACAGCCACATTGATGCAAAGTCACGATTATCACACGGCCGCATACGACAGTACTTTGCCTCTCAATTCCGACGGTATTTTACACACTGTTGGCCAGCTAGATACAACCAATGGAACGCTAGAACTAGGTTTTGAAGATCTCTATAACGGCGGAGATCTTGATTTCGATGATACTGTATTCTCTGTGGATATTGGTCAAGCAAACGCTGAAGTTCTGAACGCTCATGCCAAATACGGCGATGGCGGATACCAAGTCACTGGCCAACGGATAAACATTATTTCCGACCAGCAAAACGATCTCGATTACCTTCAAACCGGTTACACAGCCGATGATTTTTGGGATCTGCGAAATATTGAAGCCACAAATACCACAGATACTCTCAAGTTCTCCGTATCTCTGTATCAGGGTGGATTTAACCCCACCCTAAATGATGGTGAATTCGGTTTATTTCTTTCAACAGAAAACATTCCAGTGACGTTCGATAAATTAGGCCACACCGTTGTTCTTCCCGATAGAAGCGGGATAATTGTCACGGTTTCCATCATATCTGGGTCTGTTAATTTATCGATGAACAGTGTGACAGATGGCGTATCCAGTGCGCAATTACCAACATCTTCTTCTTCCGCCGTAATAATAAACGGAACCCTCAAGGTGACACTCGACCTTGACGAACTTGGATATTCAATGGGAGAACAGATCAACTGGAATGCCTATGTGAAAAGTAGTATCTCAGATGACATTGCTCTGGATATCTATGACATGCCATCATCGATCACCATAACCAGTTTCAATGATACCGTTGAGGGAAATAACGGCAATGATACGCTGTTCGGCCTCAAAGGGGATGACAGCCTCTTGGGCGGCAATGGCTCCGATCTTCTACAAGGCGGAACCGGGCAAGATCAAATGACTGGCGGATCTGGTAAAGATACATTGAAGGGCGGTGAAGGTGCTGACCAAATTAACGGCGGTAAAAGCAACGACCATTTATCCGGTGGTAAGGGTGACGATACCCTTTACGGGGATGATGCAAATGATCTTCTGGAAGGTCAGTCTGGTGATGACCATCTTGATGGGGGCTCAGGACAAGATAGTTTAGTCGGGAGCAGCGGATCGGATACCCTTTACGGAGGCAGTGGAGATGATGATCTTTCCGGCGGCAGCTCGGATGATTATTTATCAGGCGGAGATGGAAACGATAGCCTTAATGGTGGATCAGGAATAGATACAGCAAGTTATTCAGAAGCCAGCAAATCTGTCCGTGTCGATCTCAAAAGCGGTGAAGGAATGGGACATGGAAATGATCAACTGGTCTCCATAGAAAATCTTGTCGGGTCTGACTACAATGACAAATTATATGCCAATCATCTTGCCAACGTATTAAGTGGCGGGGATGGAAACGATCGACTTTATGGACGCCATGGATCAGATACCTTGTTGGCTGGTGACGGTGCCGATTATATTGATGGTGGTAGCGGTAACGATGTCATTTATGGCGGCGCCGGTGATGATGAAATCAAAGGTTACAAAGGAGCTGACCAAATTTCCGGCGGAACCGGATCTGACACTTTTGTATACCGTTCATTAGCAGAGGTCGGAGATTTTATCTCAGATTTTGATACCGGAGGTAACGAAGACATTATCGATATTTCTGCCATTTTTACTGGATTCGGAATTCTTGACACTACCGATATTTTTGACGATTATGTTCAATTCTCAAATACAGCTGAAAACAGTGTCATTGTCGAATTTGATCAAACTGGATCCGGCGCAACGTGGGATACAACACTTCTCACTTTGACTGATTTCTCAGCTGATCAATTGGATGAAAGCCAATTTTATCTCGGATAATTTACGTCGAGCTCTTTCATGCGTCTGTAGATCGTGGAAGGGCTCATTTCTAACAATGCAGCCGCTTTTGGGACGTTATTATTTGTCTTCTTTAGCGCCAACTTTATATAATCAAGTTCAACCTGCCACATAGGTGTAATCGAACCTTCAAGGTTAGCATGAACATCCGATGTTTGGCCCTGATTGGATGGAGCAGAGGGTATACTAGTCTTTGATTGTTTAAAGTCATTAGGAAGCATTTCTTTTAAAACAAGATTGCCTTTATTCAGGACAACTATCCGCTGGATCACATTTTGTAATTCGCGCACATTTCCCGGCCAAGGATGGCTTTTCAGGATTGTCTCTACCTCTGGATCAAATCCTCGAAACTCTTTATCCTCATCTACTGCAAAATTATGCAAAAAATGACTAGCCAATTCCATTATGTCATTATCCCGCTCTCTTAACGCTGGAAGTGTCGCAGGGACAATATGCAATCGATAATATAAGTCTTCTCGAAAACGACCTTCTTCAACCTCCTTTAAGGGATTTCGATTGGTCGCGCAGACAAATCTAATGTTTACCTTTTCAAGTTTATCACTCCCGACTTTTTGAAAAGTGCCTGTTTGGATAAACCTGAGCAACTTGGCTTGTAGAGTTAAATCCATTTCGCAGATTTCATCCAGAAAGAGCGTTCCATTGTCGGCCTGAATAGCCGCACCTTCACGTGCCTCATTAGCGCCGGTGAAAGCGCCTCGGACATGACCAAAGATCTCACTCTCCATCAATTCCGAGGGAATGGCTGCGCAGTTGATTGGAACGAGCCGTTTATTGGCTCTGGGGCTCATTTGATGAATTGCTCTAGCAAACAACTCCTTCCCAGTACCCGTTTCCCCTTTAATAAAAATGGTAGCTTCACTGGAGGCCGCGCTATCGACAATACGGTATATTGCTTGCATCGCAAGGGATGAGCCAATGAAATCACAGTAGGTTTGGCGATCGAATTCTTGTTTATATTTTTGGACAGTTTTTTCTAAATTTCGACGATCGAGCGCATTCTCAATTGTAATGCGTAGCCGATCAGCCGAAAATGGTTTCACAAGGTAATCTCTTGCCCCAGATCGCATTGCCTCAACGGCTTGGTTCACAGATCCATCGGCAGTGATCATAATTACTGCGCTACCATTTCCATTTTCTTGAAGCATACCCAAAAAATCTAAACCACTGCCGTCTGGAAGGTTAATGTCTAGCAAAATGACATCAATTTCTTCTGTGTCGATTACCGTCCGAGCTTCTAAGACAGTTGAAACCGGTATAACTTTATACGGCTGTTGCGCAAGATAACCTTCATACGCACGGGCAAGAGGTAAATTGTCTTCAACAAGTAAAATGGAATGAGTAGTGAGTTTCATTTTGGTTTGGCCGCCTAAGGTGCGAGAAACAAATAGCTCTAAACACAGAATTATAGTCACCATTTCCTTAAGAAAAGTTATTCGCGCCCTAACGTGTCATACAATCAACTTCGAATAGCTGAACGGACAACCATTTACCCAATAAAAAAGCGCCCGATTAGGGGCGCTTTTGTTGAAAACTTATTAGAGATTAGCATTTTTCTTTATAGAATTGAGCTCCAGCAGCCTTACCGATGGTTGGAAAATCGCCACTAATTTCACCAGCTTTCGCAAGAGCTCTAGTCGCATTTTTTGATGCTGTTGTTATTGTAGCGCGCCCACCTTGGCAGATTTCAGAAACGTTGCCTTCGGCCATTTTAGCCACAACTTTATCCGTGTTCCCATCAGCTAGTGCCGACCCCATCATCATTGCTGATACGGTTACCACTGTTAGCGCAGCTGTAATAATTTTAATCATGGTGTTCTCCCTGAAGCATGTGAAGTTTTCCAACACACGAGTGTTTACAATTTTTTTATAATATAAATTATATGAATAAACAGTTTTTTGTCACCTCCTATTTGGGAGGGGTCTAAACTTTTATTTCAGTCATTCGCAATATATTGAATGTATACTTGGAATTATTACCTCTAATTCAGGGTGCCCTTTCCCTAGTCTTAAACGGTAACCAAACTAGGCACTTTAGAAGCATTTCTTAATTGCCATTGATACGGATGGGCTTTCTAGCTAATTTAGAGATATAGATGAAAAAGGGTACAGTTGATTGAAATATCTATGACCAAATCTGTTTGGGTTACAGCCGCATTAATTTTCGGACTGGTTAGTTTTCTGACATTACCCGCCAATGCAACGGATATTCCCTTGTATACTTACCATGATGGGGGACCGTTCATTGTAGATAAAGATACCGGTTTAACGATTGAACTTTCAAAATACTTAACCGCTGAAGCGAAAGGCCGTTGGGCGTTTCCGGTTATCGCATTACCTCGCCTTCGGTTAAACAAAACCATTCAATCTGCTGAAAACGGGGTCGTCCCTTGGGTCAGCCCTTTTTGGTTTAAAAAACTAAATTTGAAAAACGATTTATGGACCTCCCCCTATCTGAAAGATGCCAACGTCATTGTGTCTCACGTTGACAACAAGATCGACTACGCAGGTCCGGAATCCTTATTTGGCTTCACCGTCGTTAGCGTTTTGGGAGCCGTAAAACAAACGCTTGAGCCCTATATCAAGCTGGGTAAGATTAACCAAATTCACACGCCTGTCTTCGGTGGACATATTAAGATGTTAGCCGCCAAACGAGGTGATTTTGTCTCAACGTCATTGACCATTGCACAATATATGATTTCCAAATTCAACTTGACTAAAAAACTATATATCTCCTCAAGGCCGGATGACAATTATACGCGTCATTTTCTTGTCCTAAATGGGCGAAAAGATATACAACTGTTCTTAAACCAGACGATTTTCAAAATGGCGACAGACCCTATTTGGCTCGCAGTACTGGAAAAATTCGGAGCGGCGGATCTTCGGGTAGCGAAACCCGAAAGCCAATAAGGACGGTTTGTTCATTTTTCCCGACAGGAATATCGCCTTAACAAATCAACGCCGCAGATCAGAAAAGCAGCGGACAACATAGGGAGGCGCGACAGTTGACTGAATTTCAGTTTGACGCGATGCAATTTCGTCCGGAATTTTTGGCTTCATAGACAGCTGTATCTGCCCGTTTTAAGACTTCATCTAGAGTTTTATCATCACTTGTCATTTCAGAGACGCCAATACTGACAGTAACAGACAAGTTATCAAGGCCGCAGTTCATGGTCTCGATTACTTTGCGTATCTTCTCAGCTATTGCCATTGCATTCACACATGTGGAATGCGGAAGCGTCACAACAAACTCTTCTCCGCCATAGCGTCCGAATATATCAGTTTGCCGTATGACACCTTTTATTGTTCGGGCGAATGTCTCTAAAACCGCATCTCCCGCAGCATGTCCAAAACTATCATTTACGGACTTGAAGTGATCTATATCCAACAACAGGACAGAGAGAGGGGTAGCATATCGATGGGCCATAGAAAACTCACGCTCAGAGGAATCCATTAAATGCCGTCTGTTTGAAATTCCAGTCAAACTATCTGTAGTCGCTAGCCGCCGTAATTCTTCTTCAACGACTTTTACATTGGTGACATCAAGATATAGGCCATCCACAACTTTTTGACCCGCCCGACCGTCTCGCCCTCGCAAGAACATATGCACCCATTTTTTCACTTTTTCATTGATGTTCACACGGACAATAATATCTCGCTCAACCGAATGTTCGATGACATCGGCCATCACGTCATCCAATAGAGAGACGTCATCAGTCACTATTTTTTTGCGGAGAAAATCTGGATCATCAGAAACGATGTCATAATCTGTGGAAAGCAATTGTTCGACACCTCGGCTGAGATAGCTTGCCTTTTTGGTTCCGTCTTCGAGTATCCGAACTTGATGAATTACTGCGGGTAAATTGTCAGTTAGAAGTCTGAGCCGGGTCTCGTTGTCATGTTGTTCTTGCGTAATTTTACGCAGTCTTTTTTCACGCGCTTCTACATTTGTTATATCGTGAATTTCAATCAAGCAATTGCGGTTATCGGGGTCAATTGTGATCGGTTTGATATAAGTCGTGAAGAGTAAGTCACCACCATCTTTATTGCTCAAGGGAAGAACTGCCCCGTGAAATTTATGGGACAATACGGATGACATGCCAAGGGTCAACGCCTGCTTAATGGAATTTTGGAACCGACCTAATAGATTACTGCCAAATAATTGCTCAAGATTTTTACCAAGCGCATCATCTGCTTCAATTCCAGAAAATAAAGTCATTTTCTGGTTCCACATGACAACGAAGCCTGTCTCATCCAAAATAATGCTGCCGAATTCAGCTTTGTCGATTACGGTGCTCAAAATACCAGATAAGTGGTCTACAGTGATTTTTTCTTGGGCAACAAGAGCCATTTCATTCACCTAGAACACTATTTACATATTCTTCGAGCGATTTCTTCAAGTTTTTGACGGATGGGAGTTCCAACAAAAAGAGGACATAACCCTCGATACCACTTTCATGCGTCTTGAAATCAACAGCGCAAAATAAATTAGTTTGGGTATCATCCAACTCGGAGTCTCCCGCTAGCAAAACGCCCACGGGACCACCGCGAATATATTGCGGAATTTCAACTTCGATTTCCAAACCAAGAGTATCAACCATCGTCGCGATACAAGCATTCAAAATTACATTACCAACTTCAGACAGAGCTTCTTGTTCCATTTCTGTCATTTCGTCGTCATTAGCCATGTCTTTAAGCAAAGCCTTGACCAGATTAAAACTCTTCTGAATTGGGAACAAAAGCGCCGAACGGCCAACCACACTTCCCTTGAAATCTTGAAAAACATAGGACAAGCCCTCAGGATTTCGTTCTGCCAGATCGTTTGTAATTTCATTTCTGGAAACTAGGCGAATTTTTGGGATATTGAGGATTATCTCTTCGCCCACCATGTCACTTAGACTTTTGGCAGCTACCCCTATGCCCATATTCATGATTTCGGTTAGCGCGTCTATTTGATCCTCAGACCAATCCAGACTCTCCAAATTCATCATTGAGGCCTTTCCGCACGTGATTTGTCTGCAAATTCAAGGAACTCAGCGACTATTTCGTTTGTAATCGGTTTGCCAACAAAAGCAATTCCCATGGCTTTTGCTTGCTCTTGAATGGTGTTTTGAATGTTCGCGGTACACAAGGCGATTGGAATTGTTTTATCTAGGGCACGGAGTTTTTCAGCCAGTTCAAGACCACTTATTCCAGGCATGTGATAGTCGACCAAAATTATGTCAGGTTTTTCTTCTTCGAAGGCGATTAACCCTTCTGCTCCGTTAGCAGCCTGTGTGACAACCCATTCCGAATTATAAACTGAAATGGCTCTTTGCAACATAATACGAGCGAGCTTACTGTCGTCGACAATCAAAACCTTACATTCGTTTCCCATAAAGAGAGTTCCTCTAAACCACACATTTTCAATGAGCTACGGTACATAGGAACAGGTTAATAAATACCTCGCATTTTCGATTTATTTTAGAAAATATGTAAAATATGAATATACCAATCCGAAGGACCCTTGAAATCAACGAGCGAGCGAGCGCGTCAACTAAACAATCACGCCAATGATCTCGCGATAAAGATCAAAGTAAACATCTCCTATTTACTGGTGATTTAGTCAGCTTTATACCGTATGCGGAAGATTAGTTCTGTTGTTTATGTCCAATTCTATGCTCTGTTTGCTTGAATTAGATGTGTATGCTGTGGAACTACAAAATTTGATCCATGAAGAAATTGGGGCAACCCCAATACCTCATCCCGAATTGCACATTCCGTGGCTTGAATAATCCTATTAATAGTCATCGTCTCAATTGAGGCATCTACAAAACCAACCTGCGATAATAGGGGCAAAAGGGCCTCGCCGTTGTAGGCGAAAGGCGCTTTGGCCTTTTCGGCGATTTCAGCACTAACGTGCGGCCCAGTACATCAACAATAGGCACCATAAAATCAGCCATTCCGTTCCAAATTGTTAACGCAATCCGCCCCTTGGGTAACAACACCCTATGGATTTCACTTAGCGCACCAACTTTGTTCGGTATAAATTGCCGCCGCATTACCGCTTAGCTGAAAACCGTCTTGTGCCATAACGCCCCCAATTTGTGATCCATCGGTTTAGTATCCTAAACACCTTACATAACGATATTATAATGTAAATGCATGATTTTTGCGGCCCTCGCTCTCCAGTTGCTCCTCTGAATTGAATGACGAAATTTGGCCCTAACGCGCCATAAGCGACCGCGTGAATATGGAAATTAAAGCGATCCATTTTTCCTCGCATAGGTTTTGTTAGGTGGATATTTTTTGGAAATATGATAGTTTTTTTCCGCTATGTTGCATGCATATGAACTCTTTATCTAGGGGATGGGTTATCCAAATACAAAAAGAAGACCTTGAGCGGGCTGCGGAGCAAAATTTAATCAGCGGATCCCAAGTCGAACCTCTGTGGCTGCATCTGTCTGATCAATCGGACAGCCGCCCTCGCTTTGATCTTATCCATGTATTGTACTATTTTGGTGCTCTGCTTGTTATAGGTGCCATGGGTTGGTTCATGACTGACGCTTGGGAATCCTTCGGTGGCGCTAATATATTCCTGGTCTCCGCCCTTTATGCAGCCACTTTCGTCGGCGTCGGTTCATGGTTGTGGAAGCGTGGTGGTATGACCGTTCCAGGCGGCCTATTGGTGACTATGGGAGTATGTATGACACCGCTGGCCGTTTATGGTCTCCAGCGGTGGTTAGACATATGGGCATTTGATGACCCTGGGGACTACAGATCATTTCACCGTTGGATTAAGGGCGGCTGGTTCTTCATGGAAATTGCCACTATCGCTGCCGGTTTTATAGCTTTGCGATTTTTCAAATTCCCTTTTCTTACCGCACCTATCGCATTCGTACTTTGGTATATGTCCATGGATTTAACACCCATCATTTTCGGCGGCGAAGATTTCTCTTGGGAAAACCGAAGATTGGTCTCTTTGTGGTTCGGGTTGCTGATGATCGTCGGGACCTATTTTATAGACCACCGAACCAAGCAGGATTTTTCGTTTTGGGGTTACCTTTTCGGTGTTATTGCTTTTTGGTGTGGCCTATCGTTATCGGAGAGCGATAGTGAGTTGCTAAAATTCCTTTATTTACTAATAAATCTTCTGCTCATGGGAACATCCATATTTCTGCAGAGACGGGTTTTCATTATTTTCGGTGCAATCGGCTCCTTTGGATATGTGGGGCACCTTGCGCTCAAAGTATTTGAAGACTCTGCGCTATTTCCATTTGCCCTGACCATAATTGGTTTGATGGTTCTCTATTGTGGAATTTTGTTGCACCGTCACGGGAAAAAAATCGAACAGAAGCTCCTCTTAACCATGCCTGAATGGATGAAAGGCTTACGCCCAAGCGTCAGAGATATACAATGACCGATTGATGAAACATTCATAATCAGTGAACTCACTTTTTTCAGTCCAAAGACGCAGAATTACCAGAAGGTTCACTGGCCGAATATTTGTGCATCTCCTCTCGCACTTTCTCAAAAAAGCTCATTCCAAGTTCAGAAACCGGACGAGTTTTATGGTGTATCAACGCCATATCAATAAAGATGTCTGGTTTAAATGGACGCACCACATAACCAGCGCCATCATCGTTGGCAAGGGTGAACGGATCAATGAGCGCGACCCCGAGCCCATTTTTAACGAACTCCAAAAGTGATCTAAACAGATGCGACTGGCATTTAACGCGCAATCTACTGTTGTCATTAATAAACAACTCTCGAGTTCGGTAACTGATCATATGATCCTCTCCCATCTCAATGAAGGGCACATTATCTAAATCTCTGGGCCTAACTTCTTCTAAATCCGCTAGCGGGCTATCTTCTGGAATAGCCAACTGGCAGATAAAACGCATTGGATACCATTCTAGGTTCTTCTCTAGAACAGGAAGTTCAGAAATCCCAATTTCAGTAAGGCCTGACAGAACCCATTGCTGGATATTTTGGGAGTAGCGCGTTTGAAACGATACATCCACATCTGGATATTCTCTAACAAAGTCAGAGACAAGGCTCGTCATAAACCCAAAAGACAACGCGTGGGTACAGGCTACCTGCAAGGTCCCTAGCCGCTGACTTTGTAGATTTGAAATTGCGAGGTCAACCTGACTAAGGCCACGCACAACAGTATCAATCTCACGGTATAGAATATTTGCTTCTGGTGTTGGCACCAATCGCCCATTTTTCCGCTCAAACAGCTTGAGTTTAGTGTGATCTTGTAACTGCGCTAACAGATTACTGATGGCAGGTTGCGATATGCCTAGACTGTGGGCCGCGGCCGTAACAGTCCCTTTTTCGATGACAGCATGTAAGGCTTGTAAGGGTCGATATCTCATGGGTATCACTTTTTCTGATGTTCGGACAAAATATTTGTATTTGCTATTATGGCTTAGTCAAGAAAAAATGCACGCTAGGGGGAATAATGAATTCAAGTACTGTACAAAATATTTTGGTTGTTGGCGCTGGCATTGTTGGCGTCTCTACAGCCATATGGCTACAACGCGCTGGACATAAAGTTACACTGATGGACCGCGAGGGCCCTGCGGCTGGCGCGTCCTATGGCAACGCCGGTGTCCTCGCATCAGGCTCATTAATTCCCATAACTGCCCCGGGCCTTCTTCGCAAAGCCCCTAAAATGCTTTTCAGTTCGAACCAGCCTTTGTTTTTGCGCTGGCGATATTTGCCAAAACTTCTTCCGTTTTTGAAAGATTACCTCAAGCACGCAAACGCAAAATCCGTTGAACGCATTTCTGAAGGATTATCGACGTTACTGCATGATGCCCCCGATCAACATTTGGCATTGGCATCAGGAACCCCAGCTGAAAAATATCTTGATACTATGGATTATCTTTTCGGATACGCTGATAAAGCAGCGTTTGACGCGGACAAATTTGGCTGGGACGTTCGAAAGCGCCGCGGCGTTGAATTTGAGCCACTGACTGCCGAAGATCTTGCTGATTATGACCCTGTTCTAGAAAATCGTTTTAAGTTCGGTGTCCGCTGTAAAAATCATGGCCGAGTTTCTGATCCCGGTGCGTATGTAACCGCGCTGGCGGATCACTTCACAGATAATGGCGGAACCTTTTTGAAAGGCGAACTGAAAGGCTTCGATATCCAGAATGATCATTGCACGCAAATTCAGACAACCGACGGGCCCGTTTCAGCTGACAAGTTCATAATCACCACCGGTGCGTGGAGTAGTGCTTGGGGTAAAGCCCTTGGTATATCGGTGCCCATGGAATCTGAACGTGGATATCATATCGAATTCGTAAATCCGTCCATCACGCTTCGGTCACCGTTGATGGTCGCTGGCGGAAAATTTGTCCTTAATTCAATGAACGGACGGTTGCGCTGTGCCGGGGTGATTGAATTTGGCGGACTTGAACTTCCCGCATCAAAAGCACCTATTGATTTGCTCAAGAATCAAATGGCTGAATTATTTCCAGATTTAACATATGATCGCATAGATGAATGGATGGGTCACCGCCCTGCGACCACAGATTCTTTGCCGATCATAGGAGCAAGTCCAAAGGCTGCAAATATATATCTTGGCTACGGACACCACCATATTGGTCTTACGGGGGGACCAAAAACAGGGCGCTGGCTTGCAAACTTAGCTACCGGCACTTCACTAAATACCGATCTGTCTGCATATGCAGCTGACCGGAAGGCATAACAAATAATAACTTTTACAGGGAGAGATTTAACATGAAAACAGTAAAAATTATGATGGGTGCAGTATTAGCCGCAACGACTTTTGCAGGCGCAGCATCAGCAGAAAAATGGGATATGCCTATGGCGTATTCCGCAACAAATTTTCATTCTGAGCATGGTGTTATTTTCGCAAACAAAGTGAAAGAATACTCTAAAGGCGCTTTGGAAATTACCGTTCATCCAGGCGGCTCGCTTTTTAAAGGCGGCGAAATCAAACGCGCAGTTCAAACAGGACAAGCCCCAATTGGTGAGCGGTTTATGTCTGCCCACGCAAACGAAGCGCCTATCCTAGGCTGGGACAATTTACCATTTTTGGCGACGACTTATGCAGATAACGAAAAACTCTGGAAAGCTGCCAAAGGAAAAGTGAACGAAGCACTTTCCAAGCAAAATCTTGTCGTCCTTTATACGTGCCCATGGCCAGGACAGGGTTTCTATTTCAATAAAGAAGTGAAATCCAGCGCAGATACGCAAGGCATCAAATTCCGCTCTTACAATTCGGCAACGGCAACTTTTGCTGAAGAACTTGGTATGATCCCAGTACAGGTTGAAGCCGCTGAACTCAGCCAGGCACTTGCTACAGGTGTTGCAGAAGCCTTTATCTCTTCTGGCTCTACTGGATATGACCGTAAAGTATGGGAACATCTGAGCCATTACTACAAAGTAAACGCATGGCTTCCCCGCAACTACGTGATGGTCAACAAAGGTGCATGGGACGGCCTGGATGCGGGAACTCAAACTGCTCTTCAAAAAGCCGGCGATGAAACCGGTGCCATGTGTGCCGCGAAATCTGAAGATCTGTCCGCTTTCTATTTCGAAGAACTTGCCAAAGGTGGCATGAAAGTTGAATTCGCTGGAGAAAAATTCCTCGGCGAATTGAAAACAATTGGCTCAAAAATGACTGCCGATTGGTTGAAAGTTGTTGGCGCTGATGGTCAAGCTATCCTTGACGCTTATAACGCTAAGTAAGTTTAGTTAGTAATTAACTTCGGCTTCCTCTGTTTGAGGAAGCCGATTTTTCATGAGGGTATTTGTAATGAACGATTGGCAATCAGTGATGGGTTTGCCGCTCTGGGCGTTTTTATTTGTCATTCCCACATTATTGGCAGCCCTTAGCCTACGGTTTCGAACAACCGCACTGAAGATTTATCCACCGATATGGAAAGTCCTCGACCGGATTTATATTGCAGGCGGTGTCCTCGCGGCTACCTTCATGTGCCTAATTTTACTTATTATCGTTGCGCAGATGATCTCACGATGGACCGGAACAACATTCCAAGGCTCCACTGAGTTTGCAGGCTACGCCATGGCGGCCACATCGTTTTTTGCTTTTGCCCATGCTTTAAATCACGGCGCTCATATCCGCGTATCGATCCTGCTCAATATCAATGATTTCACCAGATTTTGGGTTGATGCTGGCGCGACTTTAATCGCAGCCATTACAGCAACCTATTTCGCCCGTTATGCGGTCAAAACAAACTTTTTGTCAGACCTTCTCAATGACCGGACGCAAGGACAAGATCAAGTTCCAGAATGGCTACTTGCCATATTCAACATGTTCACGTCCTCCCCAGCCGATTGGGCAACCATATGGAGCACAGCAGGTAGCGGTTGGGTTTATACTCCTGTTTGGCTCCCGCAATTACCCATGTCTATGGGTACAATTCTATTGGCCATTGCACTCTGGGACAATTTAGTCCGCCTTTTAGTGAACGGTAAAACCAGCATTGTAAGTGAGACTTTAGAATGACCGAACTTTACGCAACCGCAATTTTCTTATTCGTTCTCTTTGCCTTGCTGGGCAGTTCCGTCTGGGTTGGGTTAGCTCTCATGGGCGTCGCCTGGGTTGGAATGGAGCTTTTCACTGGTCGTCCTGCGGGCGACGCAATGATCACAACCATCTGGACGGGGGCCTCTAGCTGGACATTAACAGCGCTGCCGCTATTTATCTGGATGGGTGAAATACTCTATCGAACGCGCTTATCGCAGGATTTATTCCGAGGCCTTGCCCCGTGGATGCGGTGGCTACCGGGCGGACTTCTTCACACAAACATCGCTGGCTGTACAATTTTCGCCGCTGTTTCAGGATCCTCCGCTGCGACACTTACAACTGTCGGCAAAATGTCCATACCTGAACTGCGAAAACGCGGGTATCCGGAATATATGATTATCGGTACCCTTGCTGGTGCCGCGACGTTGGGGCTGATGATCCCGCCGTCCCTAACCTTAATTGTTTATGGCGTTACGATTAACGAGTCGATTACGAAACTGTTCATTGCCGGACTAATACCAGGCTTGGTTTTAGCAAGTCTGTTTATGTCCTACATCGTTGCATGGCATTTCTTCAAAAAAGACGAACGCCCCGAGCCTGAGCCGAAAATGAGTTTCGGCGCAATGATAAAAGAAAGTCGTTTTCTCATTCCCGTTTTGGTTCTCGTCTTCACCGTTATTGGGTCCATGTACTTTGGTTGGGCTACAGCGACAGAAGCTGCCGCCGTTGGTGTTCTCGGAGCGCTGACCTTGGCAACTCTTCAACGGTCGCTCAATTGGGAGACATTTAGTGCAAGCCTCATGGGGGCAACACGCACATCTGCCATGATTGCGTTGATTTTGATGGGGGCTGCGTTCTTATCTTTAGCTATGGGGTTCACCGGATTGCCGAGAGCACTCGCGGCCTGGATCGACGGAATGGATTTGTCTCCCGTTGTTCTCATAGCCGCATTGACGGTTTTCTACCTGGTCCTTGGGATGTTTTTGGATGGGTTGTCGTCTGTCGTTCTGACCATGGCAATAGTTGAGCCGATGATCCGCCAAGCTGGCATTGATGTTATTTGGTTCGGTATTTTCATTGTTGTCGTTGTGGAAACTGCCCAAGTTACCCCGCCCATTGGCTTTAATTTATTCGTCTTGCAAGGAATGACAAAGCACGAGATTTCATACATTGCAAAAACGGCGATCCCAATGGTGTTTCTAATGCTGTTAATGGTCGTTCTTTTGGTGGTTTGGCCAGAAATTGCAACATGGTTGCCTGAGAATATGCGGCAAATTGGAAAGTAAAATGGCGACCCAATTCTCACCTTTCCTTGGGATACTGATGCTGGATACAGCGTTCCCTAGGATATTGGGGGATGCGGGAAACATTAAAAGCTATGACTGTCCTGCTCGTCTTAAAATTATCAAAGGCGCAGGCAGCATGGAGATCGTGAAAGACGGAGAGCCGGCTGAAGATATAGTTTTGGCATTTTGTAAGGCTGCCCAAGCACTGGAGGCAGAAGGCGCAACAGCAATCGTCTCCACATGTGGGTTTCTAATATCAGTCCAAGAACAGATCGCAAATTCAGTTTCTATTCCGGTTATGGTTTCCAGCTTATCCTTGTACCCCGTCATACGATCAGTGACCGCCAATGGAAAAATTGGAATACTGACGGCCTCTAAAACTGCACTGGGGTCTGGAGCATTAAAAGCTGCGGGAATAAACCCCTCTGATGTCACCATTGCAGGGCTAGAGGACTGCGTTGCATTTTCAAACGCTATTCTGACCGAGAAACAAAACCAACCTGCAAAAATGGATACGGCGGCGATCGAGAAATACGCCATCCACAAATCCAGAGAATTAGTCGATAATGATCCAAAGATATCCGCCATACTTTTAGAATGTGGAAATTTACCCCCCTATACGGCGGCAATTGCAAAAGCCACCGGTCTCCCTGTATTCTCCATCTTAGATGGGGCTAAACTGATTTGGAAAAAAAATGGATACCTACATCCCAATTGTTGACATTTCAACCTTCAAAAACGGTTCTGCTGATCAAAAGAAACGCATCGCAGACGAAATTATTAAGACGGCTGAAAATTCCGGATTTTTCTATATATCTGGTCACGGGATACCGAAAGAACTCACAGATCAGGCCTTTGCTTCATCCAAGCGATTTTTTGCATTAGATCAAGCACAAAAATCGGAAATAAGTGTCAATACAGAACAACGGGGATGGATGGCGCAGGGCCTTGCAACACTTGAAGGGTCCAAATCTTATGACGCCAAAGAAATATTCTTTTGGGGCTGGGAAATTGACGCGGATGATCCAGAACTGACTTTACCGCTTGTTGCTCAAAATTTATGGCCAACCAAACATGCACCTTGGTTACAAACCGAACTCTCTCCGTATTATCAGGCGGCTTGTGACGTTGGCGGTACGGTCATGAGTGCCCTTGCGATCGCATTTGGTCTTGATGAAAATTTCTTCACAGAGGCTTACGAAAAACCGTTGGCACGTGGCCAGTTGGTCTATTATCCCCCTTTCACAGACATAGATGAAGCGTCCGAGCGTTTTAGCGCGGCGCCGCATACTGATTTTGGTGTTTTGACACTGTTACTACAGGATAATAATGGCGGCCTGCAAGTTCGGACAAAGGATGGTAGTTGGGCCGATGCTCCTCCCGTTGAGGGGACCCTTATTTGTAACATCGGTGATCTACTTCAGCGCTGGTCAAATAAACGATTGGTCTCAACAGTACACCGCGTCATCAACCGGTCAGGGAATGAGCGTTATTCAATTCCTGTATTCTTTGACCCTCATTCGGCTACAAAAATCGATCCCTGTGACCTGGGATTTTCAGCAGAAGCCTCCCTGTATGAGGCCATTACCGCCGGTGAATATATTGCTGGAAAAAACGCCAAAAATTTCAGCCACTATTCTGAAAAAGACAAATAGACATCACTCACAGGTTCGCGCAGAAAACCCGAACCTATGGCCCGTTATTGAATAGGTGTTACCCAACAATTGATCTTATCCACTAGGTCTGCAGCTTTTGCAGGCTTGATTAAGAAATCATCCATTCCTGCGGCAATACATTGGGCTTTTTGTTCGATTAGATGATGTGCTGTTAAGGCAATAATAGGAACATCAGCACTGGGTTTCTGAATTCGCCGAATTTCTCGTGTTGATGTTAAGCCATCCATAATTGGCATGGAAACATCCATAAATATGAGATCGACAGGGTTTTCTTTTTGGAGCTTCAACGCCTTAAGCCCATCATTTACACAAGTTACTCGGTATCCCCTCTTACTCAACATCTTATTGAGTACAAACTGTATGGCGACATTATCTTCAACCACCAGAATATGAACGTTAGGATTACTCATTGCTTTCCCCTTCAATTTTCACGGGCAACAGAATTGAAAACTTACTTCCTTGTCCCAGCGTGCTGGAAAACCAAATTTCTCCACCAAGCAATTCAGCCAACCGTTTGGATATAGCTAATCCCAATCCAGTCCCTCCGTATTGTCTGGAATGAGAGGCGTCACATTGAACGTAATCTTCGAACAAATTTCTCGACATGTCGTCGGCGATACCTATTCCCGTATCAGAGACATCAACTTTCAAGATGCCTCTTCCAGCATCGACTGAGGTCATCCCAACGGAAATTTCAACAGTCCCTTCCTCCGTAAATTTTGCAGCATTGCCCACAACATTAAAAAGAACTTGTCGAATGCGCTGCACATCAGAAACAATAATGGTGGGGACTTCAGCAGATATGTTTTCTATGAAGGAAATGTTTTTTTCCTTTGTAATTGAGTCAAATAAATTGTGAATTTCTTGAACCAATTGGCGCACGTCGAAAGGTACATTTTCGACTTCAACTTTATTCGTTTCGAGACGTGAATAATCAAGAATTGAATTTATTATTTCCAAAAGACCTTCTGAAAGATTTTGCGCAATCGCCACATACTGCTTTTGCTCTTCATCCAAATCGCATTCCTCCATCAAGTCCATCACACCAATAATACCGCTCAGAGGTGTGCGGATTTCATGTGTCATCATGGCCATAAACTGGGATTTCACCCGACTGCCTTCCTCCGCTTTATTAAGAGCATTGGACAGGATATCTGTATTATTTTTCAGCTCCAATGTCATTTCATTGAAAGTCGTGGAAAGTAACTTCATTTCCACCGGTAGATATTTTGATTGAGTTTCAATGCGAGTATTCAAATTCCCTTTCGAAACTGATTTTGCAGCTTTAACAACGTCTGACACTGGCTTGGCAAGCAAATTAGACAGATAAGCACTAAGGAGAAACGCTAGAAGTATTTCAGTGATCGCTATAATGAGTGCAAAGAATTGTGTATCTCGCGCCCGGCTTATCAACTCTCCCATAGGCTGGGGAACCATGACGCCCCAGCCACTTTCGGGCACAAATGTGTAACCTGAAATCATGTCGGCTTTCATCGGTGGAGAGTAAAATTGCATAACACCTGTTTTACCGGCCATCATTTGGCGCACGACAGAGAGTTTGGAAACATCTTTTGAAGCCGCCTGCCATTTCGCCATCGGATGAGCAACAATTCGGCCATATTGGTCAACAATCATCGAATGCCCTTTTTCCCCAAATACGATCGATTTTTGAATTTCGTTAAGATACGTAGGGGCTAATGGTGCAAGTAAAAACCGGTCATCACTCAACTCTTTAACCACAAAGAAATGAGGGGTACTCAAATAGTTTTCGATACCCGAAATTGCGAACGCCCCCTTGGACGTCGCAGCGCGTTTACGAAGCTTAGTCATGAGTGCAACGTCAGGAAGTGTTACTAGATTTAGCGATTTGGACAGAACACGTGATTGAACTTGGTTGTTGGCACCGATAGTTGCAACGTACCGGATATGCATACTATCCAATTGATCACTGATGGAACGATCCTGATCTTCTTGTATTTTGTAATTTTCCAATAGGCTGATAACAATGCCTACATCTGTAACGTACCGAGATATGGCAGCAGACATATTTTTTGCGACCACCAAGTGTTTCTCCGATACAGCGGCGATTTCCTTTTGTACGGCAGAACGCTCCACCCAAACAGCAAATGTTAAAATTGGGATTGAAGCTATAAGAAATAGAGAAATGAATATGATCTCCCGCACACCTAAACTCATGGATCCGAGTTTATTACGAAGCAGTGTAAGGAGTGAAAATTCGTGGGCGTTTCTCAAGTCATAGATGTTTGCAAATACTCTCATGATTAAGCCTTCCTATAGCGTCGGTAGAAAGATTTGCAATTTACATGCCTACATAATTCAATGATTTCACTCTGTTTTGGCGCTTTTCCTGTGGGGGTTTCTCATATTGACAATCAAATTGAGAATTCTGTGTCAAAATGACAAAAATGCCCAGTGGAGAACCACTGGGCAAAATCTGAATTGAGATGAATTAATTTCTTATTTGTAAGACATGCCATATGTGTTGTTGTTTTCGTTACTTTCCACAAGTTGCTTAAAGTAATCGGCAGTGAAGATCAGGCGGTCACCACGTGTGTAGTTTTCTGGTGGAATAGTGATGGTTACATTTTGGGATTTCCCGGCAGCCAATGCTGGAATAATTGCATCTGCGCCCCAAGATTGATTATTTTTCAGGTAATGTTGGCCGAAAAGAACACCTTTTGGCGCAGGACCTACACCCATGTTACGAACTTGAACGATAAAAGTCGCAGTCGTTCCCATTTTGCGTTTAGCACCCATGATTTTGTAATCTGGTAGGGCGAATGTTGCTGTGGCGCGTTTTGGGGCTGCTGTTGAATGTCTCGTTGGTGCTGAATTGCTTTTTATTTTTGCATCCTCGCAATGGTATGTACCGTTTTCAAGTACCGGTAGTTGGCCCATTGGGCATTTTGGTTTTGGACCATTTGGATTAGCTGCCATTGCGGTAGATGCAACAACAGAAATAACAAGTGCTGACAAGATCGTGGATGCTGACAAGATTTTCATAACAAGTTCCTTTGGTTTAATTTGGTTTCGATACCAATAGGTCGATGGCCAAAGGAATAAGGTTCAATCTTTTTTATTTTTTTGTTAATTCATTTGTCTCTGGTCAATGGAAGACTACCCACAGCGGTTGCGCAGCGATATCTAAGTAGTTGTTAGCAATCGGAAAATGACACCAAACCGCTACCAAATATATTATCTCGGCCAATGGGTCCAATATCTTGAACTTCTTTTATGACAAGCTGTTTAAGATCTGAGGAAGAAAGATTTTTTACAGCATTTGTCCTGCTGATTAATTCTGCAATTTTGGCAACAACAAAAGGAACGGCAAAGGAGGTACCAGAACGATAACTCGCACCGCCGTCTTTTTTAGCAAGCCACAATGAAACACCGGGTGCCGCGAAATCAACGAAACGTCCTGAGTTCGCATTCACATACACCGCCTTATTGGGTCCCACTGCCGTTACAGAAATAACAGTCGGATACGCTGCGGGATATACCTGCACATCCTTCAACCCTCCATTGCCGGCTGCGGCCACAACAAATATCCCTAACCGGTCGATTTTGCGCAGCGCATTTTCAATTAACCGATTAGCGGGACCTTCCATGGAAATGCTTATAATTTCTGATTTCCGCCTAATTAGCCAGTTGAACGACTTTAGGAGGGATAAACTATTGCCAAGTCCTGTTTCAGTGCTCAGAACATCCGCAACTAGTAAATGACTTTCTGGTAGAATCCCGTAAAGACCAGATGCCCCGCCGATCCCTTTATACTGGGCCGTAATCGCAGTTCCATGTTGGCTGGCAATCGGCGAAGGGCTGGGACCATCGCCAAACCGAACAAGAGTTATATGTTCTGCTGCTGCCAAAGCTGGATGTCTCATATTTGGACCGCCATCAATGACGCCTACTCTGACAGCTATATTTTCAAGCTTTTTACAGATAGAGGGAGGGGCCGATAGTCCCATCATTTCGCCTGCATAATAGCGTTTATCGGATGCCAATTGGGAGACGTGGTTGAAATCCAAGACCGCAGCGGGGAAGGTTAGCTGCAAACCTTGTAATATGCCCGCAAGGCCCTCTTCACCCTCAGCCTTTACCCGAAATAAATGGGCCTCCAAACTCTCAAGAGAAATCTCCTCCTGAATAGAGAGACCCAATGACACTATATTGGCTCTAACTTCGTCAATTTGCAGCGATGAGAATGAGGCAAACGGCAAATAGGCTAAAAACTCTCTGTCTATTGTTTCTTTAGGGTGGATCTTTAGTATTTCAGCTTCTTGTGTTTGGGGAAGCGGGCAAACAGACAAAAGTGCCTTATTCCCATTTCCTGGAACAACGCGCCCATCTAGTCTCAATTCAAATCGATACCGTTTTTCATTCTCTAGAACAATTGCTGAGGTTAAGCGAGATGTTATGAGTTGATCTCTCGCGGACAAAACAGGGACACTTACCGCTGTATTTCCAGATTTTATAAATAATTCTAATTTGCTACGGGGCGATACTAAAAACCCTCGCCCCACTATTCTGACGATACCACCGGCCCGCAAACAATGTATGTCAGTCCGAGTGAATGTTGCTGACGTCGAGCGTGTCATAGTGAGCGTAGGTGCTTTTTTTAACCGAGTATTAGCAGGCCCACCCGGTGTGATTATCAGGCGTCCTGTCGCTGGGTCACGAGACGGAACTGGAGCTGCCGTTTGTCCAACGGCAAATTCTGAGAACCCCAGCATCAAGTATCCGCTTAAAATGAACATCTTTAAAAAAGTTGTAAATTTTGTCATTGCCCTATTCCTTTAGGGCTTCCTCTACGGCGTCCATAGCGGCTAGCCGTGTGATCAATGCGCTCAATTCTTCATCGGATAGAACGTTGCGCGGTGCTAATCGATAGAACCCAAGTTCCGTAGGTCCTTCAATAATGGTCAGTTTTTCCTTGATTAACAGCTCTCTAATTTGACCGGCAGGTGTTACGTCATTAAAGAAAACCTGCAACACAATTTGCGAAACTTGAGCAGAGTTACCAGAAGCGGTCACATAACCATCTGTTTTGGTCAGTGGTCCATAAACCTGCACGCTTATTGACAGCACCAGTGCAACGACCGCGGCAATGGCTGCAATCCTCCAGATGACGTTGTCGTTTGCCGGCTTTTGGAGGGTCTTGGCGCTATTTTCCTGATCCAAAACAGTGTTCAAGCGCGCAAGGCCTAATTCACCTGGGCTACTAGATACTGTTTCCTGCTGTATCTGGTGACGCAATGCTTCAAGATATTTGAGCTCCATCCTGAAGTCACCGTCTTCTTCTAGACGTTTTTCAACGTCAATCTTTTCCTGGCCTTCCAGCGTACCATTTGCATAGAAGGGCAACAACTGCTCTAAGTTTCTAGAATTATCTGTCATTTACTCTCTCCTGAAAATTTGGAGATGCAGAGCTTTAAAGCCTGTTTCGCGTGGAAAATTCGGGTCTTCACAGTGCCTTCCGGCCGATCAATAATCTTCGCGATCTCAGGGTAAGACATATCCTCATAAAAGGCTAATTGAACCACTGCGCGTTGTGCTGCACTTAACATATCAACACATTTTGCGATTAATGATGCTTCTTCTGTTGCATTTACCATTTCCATTGGACTTAAATTCTCTTCATCGACAATTTCTTTAGTGTCATCTTCAGAAAATTGGTCCGGTGTTTTCTTGCGCAGACGATCGATTGACTTATTAAAAGCGATACCGAAATACCAAGTCGTTACCTTGGATCGACCTTCAAACCGTTCTGCTTTACGCCAAATTTCTATAAAGACTTCATGAAGTATGTCGTAGGCTTCGAACGGATCGTTCAATTTTTTTCGAATAAAATGATAAAGGCGTTTTTCATGCAGCTTATAAAAAACGTCAAAGGCCGCCCTGTCTTTTTGGGCGATCCTCTCTACCAGTTCTTCATCACTTAAATCTATATATGCCCGTGTCATATTCCCCCGCAGGATGACAGGGGACATTGTCCCCCGCCCAATTGTCAATTTAAGGGTATCGGATCTTTCGAAGATCCGACTGACCAATAATGCCACCATTGCTTCCTATGGCTCGAACGCGCCAAAGATATTCTCTTCCGTGTTCAAGATATTGAAAGCTAATCTGCTGAAGAGAGGTAGAAACCTGATTGCCTGGAACAATTTTTCCCGCAACTAAATTTTCTGCCACATCCGTTGGCCCGACAATCAATGGGGATTGGGAAAGGTTTTCCACTGGGTTCGTTGCGGCTCCAGATTTGAAAATTTCAACCTGATAGGCCGCGGCTCCCGGTATGGAGATCCATGCAAAAGGCTGTTCACGTCCCAAAACAGCATTTTCTGCTGGTTGAACGACTTTCATAGTCCTCAAATTACCGGCACCCGGCAATGAAGCTGGGCTCACATAGTATCGAAGGACAGGTTCAGTGAACCGAAGCTCAGGATCCCGAATAAACAATCGCACTTGATGAAGACCTGTTAGGCCCGTAGGCAAACTTGGACTTTTAAGGCGTAAACGCCCATTTCCAGGGGCACTTAGCTGACGCCGAACAAGGCCAATAACTCTTTCGAACTGACCGCCTCTAATGGCATTACTATCGACAACACGCCATTCCGCAACCAACAAACCTTTGGCCCGGTAATTGATGTCTGCAACAGCGAACAATTCATCATTCTGATTGATGATTTTTGTTTTACTACCATTCTCGAAAGTAAGATCAATCTGGTTAATAGAAAGCTCACCAGCCGAGCCCGCAACATTTAGACGAGCGACACCAGTTTGTGCGCCTCCAGCATCATTAAAAATTCTTGTAATGGTCGCCACGTTTGAATCCCGTGCAATTTGGATTGCTAGGGAAGCTGAAATTGGAAGCGTTTCTGTAAAAGTCAGCGTTTCAGGAACGGCTGGCGAAATAGTTGTCGTGCGGCTAAGTGACTTTGTTACGGTATCATAAAGGGTTCCGTTTATGCGAATAGCATAATCCGGCGACGCTGTCGTTGAAGTGCCCCCAGCAGTAATTGTATGTACCACACGCCATGTAATTGTAACGGCCCCGCCTGTTGGCGACACGGACACCTGAACAGGAATAGGAGTTACCGAATTAACGGCTGCCACCACCGGTCCTGTGCCAATGCAAAGCAGCATTGCAACTAAAGTAAAAATTACGCGTCTGGTTTTTTCCATATCAATAAGCCAACGGGGCTTTAAATTTGAGGATAAAAAATCCTTCATAGGCCGCTTCGTCGAGGGAATTATCTGAATTTCCATATTCTTTCTCCATAGCCCCGCGGAATGCAATAGCAACTCCTGCGCTGTTTGTTCCAGCAGGGATTAATGTCCACTCCATCTCTGATGTAACGAGATGTCTGTCTGGTATGTCGCCGCTGCCTGAAGAAAGGTTCATATTATAATCCAAACGTGCATTTAATGTGTCAGGAATTATATACGCCTGCGCCCCGAAATTGCCGGTAATGTTGTAAGATCTCTCCGAATTTGTTTTTTCTATATAGCGGTTAAACTGCGTTCCTGCGGAAAAAGTAATTTGGTCAGTTGCATTCCAATAGGCTGACATGTCCACCATTTCATTAACGGTGTCTGAGGAAACATTTGCATCATCTTCAAAGAATGAATGCGTGTAGCCGACCTGCCAGTTCCAGCGCTCGTAACTTGTGCCAAGGTTCGCATAAATATTCGCTGTCTGATTGTCGGTATCATCCCCCACATACCCAACCGGCGTTTTGTCTCGATCTGCACCCACAAAGTTAGTGCCAAAGCCAACATAAGGTGTGCCCATCCAGCCAAGTTCACCTGTCTCTGTTACCTGTGGCTGAAAACTGTAGCTGCCATCTATGCCCGCTGTCAGGACGCGGTCCGTCGCAATATCAGGATTGTCATCCGTATTGTTCTGCACCATTGATCCGTAGCCATTTAACGAAAGTGATCCCCAGTACATATTGGCAAACAGAGAATAACCATCTCGGTCGGCCGCTAGCCCCGTATTGGCCAGACTATAAAAATAGGTGTCAATTTTTTCGTATTTTCCGCCAATTTTTAGAGATAACGGCGTCTCTGCTTGGCCGTCATCACGGATAATCTCGTAGTCCAGAGAGAAGGAACCCGCTCGTGCTTCTTCTTTTGTGAGAAGGGCGTCACCATCCAGATCCATATCTGAAAAGGCGTATTCACCCCTTACTCGCAAACGGTCAGCATACCATAGGGTATCAGCAATAAGAGCGCCGCCGGATCCTTTGGGAGCCGCATCTTCACCAAGCCCGCCACCCTGACCAAAATCTGCCTCACCGCCCTTAGACGTAAAATAAAGGCCGGTCAGTTCAATTTTAGCATCTTCTTCCCAAAAAGGGCGCCCTACTACGGCACCGCCGAGGATGTAACCACCATCCTCTTTTTGGCCAAGCACATCATCAACACCAGCGACACTATCACTAGAAAGGCTGAAACCTGTGATTTGAAGTCGGTCATCGGCAATGCTGGTCTTCAACGAAATTCCTCTACGATTGAAATTCGAAAAAGCGAGGCTTTCAATGCCGATATCATGATGGCCCAGATTTGCTTCCGCGCTAAGCGAGTCCGATTGATATTTGAGGCGTGCATTATACTCCCCTAAATCAAACTCATTTCCCGTTTGAGAGAGCTCAGACTCAGTTTCCAGAAAATAATTTCCATTTAGCTCAACTGCCCATCGCCCATTTTCATAGGCAACCCCGAGTGAACCTGCACCTGACGCGGTGGTGTCTCGAACAGTGCTATCAATATTGACATCGAACACACGTTGAGAAATCTCCAAGCTGTTGTCGCTTTGAAATGAGAAAGCTCCCGACCCTCCGCCTTGCGCTCCGGCTCCGCCCTCAGTTGTAAAAATATACTGTTTTACAACGCTGTGTGATCCATCCTCACTCATGACGTAAATTTTCAAAACATGTTCGCCGCCCATCAATGGCTGCAAGGACGTGTATTGGATGATATTGTCGCCGCGCGTAATGAGATCACTGATATCAACGTTATCAAGTTCATATACAAACTGCTGAGTATCTGCTTGCAAGTCCGAATTGGTAACCTCAATTTGGAGAACAAGTTTATCTTCTACACTCGATTGACCAAGAACTTCTGGCCATCCTATGGCTGCAAAAGCATTCGCGCTCATGAACAGGGCTGGCCCAATCACAAGAGGGGCCAAAAACCGTTGCCCTTTAATTATAATCTGAGACAGTTTGTTCACTGACCCAACCCACCCTGTTAAATAATACATTTAAGATCTTTTTATTTATGACCCGCGATCGTAACATTACTATTTCACAACGAAAGTCTGATGGACAGATTCAGCGTCTTATTTGCAAAAAGTGTGACATGAAAGCAAATAAAAGGCGCTGACTAATAGTCCAGCGCCTCCATTTACTAATCGTTAGATAATCTTTTCGGTTTTAGGGGCGTGCTTTTTTTAATAATAGTGGAACTAAATCCAGGTTTACTTGGTGCCTCTTGGAATTTTTTAGAGCCACCAGCTAATGGAACAGTTACTGACGGAGTGCATCGGTGGTTCCATACCACTTGGCCATAATCTTTCCAAACGCCCCAGCTATTGCTGTTAATATCCTTAACCTGTGCCCGAATTTTTAATGGATGATTAAATGTCTTATTGACCGTTTTCCAAATTGCATTCTGCGCAAGCTTTGCTTTCAGCGGATAGGCAAAATCCAAATGTTGGTTTAATTGCTGTTTTGAGTTGTAATTCAATGCATTTTGCCCGAACACTGGATTACCTTGATCTTCAATCATAAACTTGACTTGGCCTTCTCCATTGCCTTTGTAGTTGATGCGAATAACAGGATCATTGGTTGGGCTACATTTTCCAATATAATGAGGCATATTCGGCTGAAATTTTGCTTCAGTAAGTTGAAGCGGGAGAATTTGATTGTATTTTCCGCCGCCCATTTGACCTTGGGAAAGGACAGGGTTTAATTTGCCCGCATTGGAGATATCAGGATCCCCTTCATATCTGATTACAAATGTCACATTTGTTGTCCGGTATCCCCACTTTCTGGGCACAAATCCGGGACTAATGTATTTACGGCATGAAGATGCAAGTGTGACCGGGCGGGTCACTTCTGCATATTGGTCTTTTTGATAAAATGACAGTTTACTTTTACCCTGATTTAGGTGGACTTGAAGTTTCTTATTCAACTCCGCAATGGGATCAATTTTAAGGTTAGCAGAAAGGTTTTTAACTTTGGAAAGCAGAATGGGAAAGTCCTCATTATTGCCAGATTCTCCAACCCATTTTGTCCCTGCCCATTCTTGGAACGAAGGATGGTAAGCACCCAACTCAACTGCATTCGGGGCATTAATTGTATCTACAAATAGAGAAACATCTCCCAAATATAGCTTGGCCTCGAAATAGTTAACTTTGCGATCTTTCTTACATTTTACAGTACCGGAAA
>JBALWO010000024.1:0-47817 GCA_036960775.1 Pseudomonas marincola
AAGAGCTAATCCCAGCTTTAACCAAAGCCTTTCACCAAATCAATCGAAATGGACCCAGTTCAGGTTTAGCGTTTTAAAGAGGCTGCTTAGTGGAATGAAAAGCTCGTACCTGAGCAGGCTATTAAGTCAAACTGTGGCTACTCATTATAAAGAGTAGCCTTTTTTATTCATGAAGCCTTGTAAATCAATAGAGAAAACAACGATATTCACCTGAAAATAATTCAGGTAATCCTTTAAAAAACAGTCGCTTGATGAAAAAATTAACCGTTATTACTTATTTAATCGAACTAAAATCCCACTCTCAAATGCGCTTAATTTGACATAAGAAATGAATCGTTAAGAAAAAAATTCCGCCAGAAGATTGAGAAAGGATGCCTCACTTCGAGCATAGCCTCAATAGTTTCTTCTGCTCCTGCTTTTACTGACTTTCCAGACTTCTTTCTCCGCAGTACTTGTCTTGCAACTATTAAATCAGTGTAATGATCCCACATTTGTTCCAAAAGAGAGTCACGGCTGATACCTCGGAGTGCAGTGTTTTCAGAGTTATAGCAATGCTCTAACAACGTCACTGTGTTCGTAGATTTATTGCAAGGGCTTGAATGCGTTGCCCTAACAGTAACCTTTTCAGATGGAGCTGATGGCATCTTGCAAGTAATCATGCCACCTATATCAATTTTACCATCAGTACAATCTAGTAAATCAATGTGAGTGTTGCTCTTGATACTGTTGCAACGGGAACATGAGTAGTACAGGTTATTCCAATTGTATTTCAAAGTTTCATCTTTTTGATGAGGAATGAAATGTTCAACCTCAACATCTTGGATATCATCCCGCTCACACAAGTAACATTTTTCAAAAAACATAGGCCTCAATGTAGAAAGGACGTCATCTTTGTTGTACTGTTTATTTTTGATGCTGTCTGGCTCAGGATAGGTACGAGTAACGTTAAACACTAGATCACTCCTCACCATCCGTAGAATCTAAAAGAGCACTTTTCCCGAGTAGAAGAAAAGCACGAGAGCGGGAGTTTAATTTCGCTTCCTGTGGTTCAATTGAATCGATTAATTCCTTGAGGTGTTCTTTATTCAAAGGCTCTTGGTTTACCAATAGAGCCATTTCATCCAATTTATCATTCAGAATGTCAGACGTACTTTCGACACCTAGCAAACCTTTCAGGATCGACTCATAAGAGTACATGGACAAGTCCTCTAGTGGCTCAAGCTTGCTCAAATCATAAATGATTGAGTCGTTAACCGACTGAACCACGAATGGAGAATGCGTGGTAACAATGAATTGAATTTTAGGGAATGCTTTGTCGAAAAAAGAGAATATTTTACGTTGAATTGATACGTGTAAGTGTGCATCAATTTCATCGATTAGAACAAAACCTGTGATTTCATTTGCAGGTATCTCTCGAAGTTCAACTTTTATAAGTAAATCAGCATAAATACTAAGAATTGAACTGTAACCGGATGACAAATTATTGAATCCGTAAGGCTCTTTACCATGCTGAAGAATGAAGAATGCTTGTTGTTCAGGGTTGTACTCAAGAATTAGATCTGAATCTTCGAATAAATCTCGAAGGTCTTTTTGTACCTTGTCGAACCAGTCACTAATTTGTTGTGCTTTCTTTGGGTTGTTTTCACGCGCAATAACATGTGAGCCATAGTTGTAGTAGCCGACAAGGTAATTTTCGAATTGATTACTTAAATCGTGTTCATAGCTCTGAGATTTACCGTTTTCTTTAACTGATGAAATGCTATCAACTTTACGGTCTCCAGCTATTTGAGAAGAAAGACGATTTGCCTCAAAAAAACGAAGGACGAATTTATTTTCGTTAATCAATTCGAACATTCGATCTATATCGCTTAGTACCACTTCCTCATTCGTGAAGCGTTCTAGGGCCCTAGTAAGTCGTTCAACCTGCTGAGTAAAACGATTGTAGTTTCTATCGGATGGTTTCATCGTATTTAGTAGTTGTTTATGCTGTTCGAGGTCTTGTCGGATAACTTCTTTTGGTTGGATACTCCTATTGAAAACTTCCTTAAGGTAAGTATGTAATTGGCGCATGAACCTAGTCTTACCACAACCATTCGCACCTGTAATGATCAGGTTTTTACCATTTAATTCAACGTTTACGCGCTTTTCACTATTCCCAATTAACTTGAAATCTATAGAAGTAATCATATTATTCACCAAATTATGTAATTTGTTGATAGTGTATATTTTTATTTTCGGTGTGTAATAACTTTGTTAGATTTAGATCTCTCAATATACAACCGTTATTTTTTTTATTATTCTATTAGGCCTTTTACATGATGATAAATGGTAATCACTAATGTCCACTCTGTTGACGGAGTTGCTGTCAGTGAAAATACTAACTTTCATAAGGCTGGTAAAGTGAGCTCAAAAAACAAAGGATTCATTGCAAATAATCCTATTTAGGAGATTATCAATCTAACCTCTATGTGTGGAACCCTCGGTTAAAGCCAAAACTCAAAATATCCTGTTTGGCGCATCTATTGAAAAATGGTGTAAACTGCGGATCACATTCGGAAACTTAGTTGATATGCCGAGCCCCGTTATTCTGGCGCAGCTTATCGGACCCGCCCAGATTTACTGTCGTGGTTGGTTGTCGGGGCGTAAAGATGCAGATCCGCGTGATAACCTTGGAGATCTTGTTATCTGCGCCGTACGTGCAGTTACACTCAAAAATGAGTGTAACTGACAGGGATTAGTCTCGCTCAAATTTTGGGGGATAGAGCATCTTCCAGAAATCCGAATGAAGCTTCCCAACCACCGCCAATACCACGCCGGGCATCTTCAGATCTGACAGTTGAATGGGTTAGGTGAACATAAGTTCCTTTGCCTTTTGCACTGAAGGTTACTTCCACTTGGGAGTAGGGGGAGGCGTCACGCTCACCGTCCGCATGGGTGATCACATGGCTCCATGAAAAAAGTAGTTTTTCATTCAAATTGATCTCTTTATATTCGCCTTCAAATCCCACGGTTTTAGTATCATCTTTGGTTTTGATGAACTGCCAGGCACCGCCAAGGCGTAAATCAATGGTGGCCGAGTGAAGAGAGTTTGGCGCTGTACCAAACCACTTAACAATAATATCTGGATTGGTCCATGCGTTGAAAACCCGATCCGGGGATGCGGGAAAATACCCTTCAACGACAATAGGGTCAGTCCCCGGTTGTGATGTCATAAAATTCATTATTATTTGTCCTCGCTCGCTAAAAACAGAGCCAAATTATCGAATTGTTGTGTCCAGAAGGCTTGATAGTCGATTAGCCAGTCTGTTGCTTGCTTCATTGGTTCAGCGTTTAGGCGGCAATGCCGCGTACGCCCACGTTTTTCTACTGTTAGTAACCCGGCCTCACTGAGAACGCTGACATGTTTCGAGACAGCGGTCTGTGACATTTGGAAGGGTTCTGCAAGTTCTGACAAACTTGTTTCCCCTTTCATTAGACGTCCCAAGATTGCTCTGCGAGTTTCGTCGCTCAATGCAGCAAAGGTTGTGTCTAGATTTTCCATATGTACCGGTCTTTCTTGTATGACTTTGTGTAACCTCAAATTTGAGGTTACGGCAGTGAAGTGATCAAATTTTCAAGGCCAACCTATCACTGAACCAATTGGTTGACAATAAGTTTAACTTACATTACTAAACCAATTGGTTGATTAATTAAAAACACCAAATTTAGCAGGAGAAGATGATGTCAAATTTCGTTTTTATCTACCATGGCGGCGGAAAACCAAAGAGTGCTGAAGCGGGAGCCGACATGATGGCCCGTTGGGGTGCTTGGATGGAAGAATTGGGTGAGGCCATGGTCAATCCCGGCACACCAGTTGGAATGTCAAAAACAGTCAGTGCAACGGGCGTAACTAACGACGGTGGTTCAAACCCAATATCTGGATACTCTATCGTAGCTGCTGATAGCATGGATGCGGCCTTAGAGATCGCCAAAAAATGCCCTCATGTGGATATGGGGACTATTGAAGTCGCAGAAGAATTTGCAATGTAATGTATCTGTCAAAAAAAACGCCAAGATCTTTACAAATCTTGGCGTTTTTTTTGTTAGTCGGATTTTTTATCCGGAGGGGTCGCTTTATCAAGGTTCCCCGGAGCAAACACGCCACCGAAGGCGCCCTTACCAGGACTTTCCGGAACAACTTTCTTATCTAGATTGCCAGGTGCAAATACCCCACCGAACGCTCCCTTGCCAGGACTTTGCGGCGCAGTAGACGATTTGGCTGGTGCGGAACTTTGCGAGTTTTGGTTCGCTTTATTCTGCTCCATGCGTTGACGTTTGATTTCTAAGATCCGTTGTTCTTGCAGGATTTGTTTCTGCTGACGCACATCAAGGATACATTCTTTTGGGCTGTAAACTTGAGCAAACCAGATCGTTGTAAAACCACCAAGCGCGATCAGAACAAGAACAATGGCAGCTGGATTTCCGCGCAGGAATTTTGGAAGCTGGAAGCTACCTTGTACAGCACTTAACGGTGCCCCATTATTCAATGCAAGCTGTTGACGGCGACGATAAACCTCATGGGCGAGGGCGCCAAGAATAGTCAGGCAAATAATAATAAATGCTAATGCTGAAATTGAAGGATCAATTCCGTAACGTACTTTTTGAGCCAGCTCGATGGTTAGCGTTGGAAACTTGCCGAACGTAAAGGTTGTTGTATTGTAGTTCTCAAACGATGCGAGAAATGCAAGGACAGCCGCAGACGCAATGGCCGGTTTCATAAACGGAAGCAGGATTTTCCGAAAGGCTTGGGCATTAGTAGCACCAAGATCGAGGGCTGCTTCAGTTAGGCCTGTGTCAAAACGCTGCAAACGGGCAACGAAAACCAACATGCAATATGAGGCGATAAACGTGGACTGCCCCAGAATAGTTAGGAATAGTCCGTTTTGAAGGAAGCTTCCGCTACCAAGACCGAGCAAGACGCTAATTCTGTCCCAGAATACCAATGTTGAGATACCAAGAACAACGCCCGGAATCAAAATTGGCGCGATAACGACCGTATAGTATGTCGCCCGCATCTTTGGCCAAATTTGCGTCAGCATTAACGCACCGGCAAGTCCCATCACAACGGATAGGATAACGGTTCCGATACCAACAAACAGGCTGTTCTTGATGCCGGTGGTAATACGTTCGTCTTGTGCCAGGACATCGAACCATTCAAAGGTCAAGCACTCCCACGGAGTCAGTTTTGGAAAAGCCGGCGAGTTAAAAGCAGTGAAGCTCATAACAATAAGCGGGCCGAGCAGATAGCCAAAGAAGACGATCAGATAGGCTGCAAGAAAGAACTTGAGGAGAAAGTTTTCGGATTTCATTTGCCGATATCTCCCATTTTAACTTTAAATAATCGCATCATTGAAAGCACAATAATCACACAAGTCACCAGAAGGACGATGGCAAACGCCGCTCCTCTTGGCCAGTTGCCGCCTTGGTTAAACCACTGATAAATAATTTGAGTGAACCAGAGACTTGATGGACCGCCCAAAATTTGGGGAGCCGCCAATGCACCGGCTGTCAGCATAAAGACCATCGTACAGCCTGATGAAATACCGGGTTTTGCGTATGGGATCACCACGCGCCAGTGAATACGGACCCAAGAGGCCCCCATGTCACGTGCCGCTTCGATTTGGTTTCGATCCAAACTTTCGATCACATTATAGATGGGGAAGATCATCAGCAGGATATAGGCATAGCCAAGTCCCGCATACAGCGCCACATTGGCCCTGATGAAATCAACGGGGTTATCAATTAGCCCCATCATAATCAGCGTCTCATTTATCAAGCCACTGTCGCCGAAGATAATTCTAAAGGCGAACGCCCTCAAAATTTCATTAATCCAGTAGGGAATAATCAGCAAAAGCACCAGAATTCGTGTGGTGCCGCCGCTGCCCTTGGATTGAGCAAGGTAATAGGCAATTGGATAGCAAATTACCAAATTAAGAACGGTGACGAACACTGCAGCCATTAATGTGCGTCCAAAAACGCCCAAATCAACGACATTGTATGACGTATCCGCACCGGGAGCACCCAAAACAAGATACTCGTAATGTTCTAGTGTGTAGACATCTTTAGGACCGCCCATTTCTGGTGGTGGCAAATGATGTCTGAACGAGAAGTCCAACATGGAGAGTTGTGGTAGTATAATCAGTACCACAACCCAAAATAGCACCACGACGAGCAAAAACGTGCCCAGCCCGACGCCATTTTTTTCGAAATAATTTCTAAAAACATTTGAAATATTCATGGGGTGGCCCTATTCGCTTGCAAGTTCGCCGGCCGGCAGAACAATAGCTTGATCAGGGTTATACTCTAACGTGAGCTCATCGCTCTTGGATGATTGTCGTTCTTGACCAACATTAACCAAGGACATTTTGATTTCTTTACTCTGGGCGCCTTCAAGGAACACATTATAAATTTGTCCTTCGAACTCTTCATGGAGAACTTTAGCTGTGAGCCTATTTTGAGCGGCCGAGGTATCAGCGGCAATTTTGCAAGCTTCAGGGCGCAAGAACATCATGGCGTCATCACCGACGCCCAAGGATCCTTTAGCCGTCGTTGCAATTTTTGCCACCAAGTCACCAGATCTGTTCGTATCGATAATGGCGTGTTCACCGTTGATCGATTTAATTTTTCCGCGGAACACATTGTTTTCGCCAACGAAGGACGCAACGAATGGTGTTGCTGGATCATTGTAGATTGTATGGCCATCTGCGATTTGGTCGACCATGCCGGCGCGCATAACCGCGACGTTGTCGGACATTGTTAGGGCTTCGCCCTGATCATGGGTAATATAAATGAAAGTAATGCCGACGCGTTTTTGGATTTCGCGAAGTTCGGTCCGCATGTGTTGACGGAGTTTTAAGTCCAGTGCAGACAGTGGCTCATCGAGGAGCAAAACATCAGGCTCGGCGCAGAGGGCGCGAGCGATAGCAACCCGTTGTTTTTGACCACCAGACAGTTCAGACGGCAATTTGTCGCCTTGACCTGTTAGGGCAATCATTTCTAGAAGTTCGTCCGCACGTTTACGGCGGGCAGCTTTACCAACGCCCTGAACTTCTAGTGAAAATGTAATATTCTCCCAAACCTTCATAAGAGGGAATAGGGCTAAATTTTGGAAGATCAATGCGGTTGGTCGTTTGTTCGGGCCGAACCCTGCCATGTCTTTGCCGCCGATTAACACTCTACCTTCGCTGGGTTCCAGAAATCCTGATACCGCCCGCAAGATAGTTGTTTTTCCGCAACCAGATGGTCCAAGGAAGGAGAAAAATTCGCCGCCCTTAATATCAACGTTCGCTTCACGGACAGCGACGAAGTCACCAAACCGGATGCAGACATCCTCTAAAACTACGCCAACACCCTTGCTCATACGTGTCTCCATGAACCAAACATTCGTTTTTCGCTTTCAAAGTTAAGCGTCTAAATTGATACAGAAACGTGCCCCGACGTTAATTTCTTAACATCGGGACACGCATTTTAAATTTAAAAGTTATGAGCTTTTGAATTTATTTACATATTCAGTACGGATTTCCGCATACCAAGGTGCTTGTGGCGGCCATGGATTAAGGTTGCCCAAAGAACTTCCTGGATACGCATCCGAGAAGTTTTTCTTATAAGCAGCGCCAGCAAATCCGTCAGCACCAGATACTGGTGAATTGTAGCCGTGGCCATCAATCGCTTTACCAGCATTTGTCGCTTCATATGAGAATTTGATGAACTCATAGATTTGATCGATGTTTTTAGCGCCAGTCGGCATTGCCATACCATCAACCCAAGCCATGGAGCCTTCTTTTGGTGCCTGATACATGATCGGCTCGCCAGCAGATTTAAGTGCCATTGGCGGGCCATCCCATGTTTGGCCAACAATAACGCCTTCATTAAGCAGGCCATTTTTCTGTGAGTCAGCGTCATTCCAAAGAAGTTTCAAGTTCTTCTTACGGGCGATACACCACGCCGTTACTGCTTCCCAAATCGGACGCATAGTTGCTTCTGACTCGTAGGCTTTCCACATTGAACCTGGTGCAAGTTCACCAATGCTCTCCATGTATAAACCAGCACCCAACATCATTGAATGTGGGCGGCCCATTGTTTTACCAGCATTGGCTTCATCCCAAACGTCACCATAACTTGGCGCGTCGCCAGCTGGTGCCCATTTGTCTGTCCGCCAAGCAATTCCCTCAGTACCCCAAATATGTGGGAGCCAATGAGAACCTTTGCCGTCAAAGTTCCAGTCTTTCTCGCCAATTGAAGACATAGCAGGATTAACTTTGTCGATGCCGACACGTTTCAGGTCGAAAGGTTGTAGAAGTTCAAGTGGACCCCATTCCAAACCTTGGTTGTTGGTTGGTGAAACGATGTCGAAGCCTTCGCCTTTGTTGGCTTTCATCTTGTTGATGATTTCTTCGTTTGATCCAATACCTGTGTAGTTGATCTTGATCCCTGTTTCTTTTTCGAAATCAGCGATGAAAGGTTTTGGTAGGTAGTCAGACCACATCAAAATATTGATTTCTCCTGAAGAAGACATCGCATTTTTGATATAAGCAGGTCCTGCAAGGGCAAATGCACCTACTGCAGTCGCACCTTTAAGCATCGCACGGCGGTTTAGTGCCGTGGTATTTTGTGTTGTTTCTGTCATTTGAGGCTCCCAGTTAAAACAAATACACACTTAATAGTAGTCGTCTGTTTGTTACGCTGTTTTTACAGTCTCTAACAAAAAGACAGTTTCGAATTACTGAATGAAACGTTAGCACCACTTTTTGTAGTAGGAAACATTTTTTAATTGTGGGTTGGCGTCAAATCAATGCATATGAAATTAAAATCAAGTTGCCGATGCAATATTGTTTCAAGAATTTCAATGCTCATATTACTGAGCTTGCAAAAATCAGTGTAAAAATAGAGGATGATACTTGATGGAATGCGCAGTTTTTGGTCGATTTTGTTGACGCATAACTGTCACTAATTACACATACAATTATGGCTACTTTTATTTTCGAAGTGAAAGTTTATGGCTTTCGATTAAATAAAAATACGAAAAAAAGTTATAAAATTGAGGGAAAAATGAAAAATACGAACAGCCAACGGTTTGATTATATGAATCCTGATGTGCCAGCCGGAATGCCGCATTTCGAAATCCCTCTTGTGACAGCGACCGCAGAGAGTTTTGCAGACTACGGTACTTTAGTGACAGATTATAAAAATCATCCGGTTCCCATCACTCAGTGGCCCCATACCGGATGGCGGACTGTTGATGCGGGAACTGGTGATGAAGGCGGTCATGTGGACGGCACTTTTGAATTCTGGTGGGAAGGTGATTTCTTTTACGGTGAGAACCTTGCTGTTAAAGACAAATATACGCTCGGTTGGAGTACAAATCCTGAAAATGCGCGTGTGGACAACCCAACTCCTGATCGATCAAAATTGATTATGTGGCATGCAAATCATCATCCAGATGGTGGGCAGCTATTTTATCCATTGGATAACAAGCCGTTCGTTGCCGCGCTTGCAAAAGCGGGTGATGACATGAAACCTGAAGATTGGGTGGCTTTCTATTGTGATGGCAGTTTTGGCATTTGTATTGATGCTGGGGTATGGCACGAAGCGATTATGCCCTTGGAAAGCAAAGCTAGGTTCTATGATAAACAAGGGGCGGTTCATGCGCGGGTCAGTGCTAATTTTGCAAAAGAATTCGGTGTTTTACTGTCTATTCCATTGAGGGCTCCAGACGAGAAGTGAGCTGTTTTTTGAGACCTGGAAACCCAACTGAATTAAGTGCGACACGTTTGATGCAAGGGACCATCTGATATGAGTAAAGTTTTTACGCCGGGCGAAAAATATGATCCTATTCCATTTCCCGATCGGCAAGATTATTCTGACGCAGAAATGATAGAGCGGAGTGCAGCCTTTGCTGCCTCTATTAAAAAACGCCATTCCACCCGCGAGTTCGCGGATACGCCGATCCCCAGTGAAGTGATCGAAAATTGTATAAAGGCTGCAGGCACAGCCCCAAGCGGCGCAAATCACCAACCATGGCATTTTTGCGTTGTCAGTAATCCGCAAATTAAAACTAAAATCCGCGAAGCGGCGGAAGAAGAAGAGAAAGCCTTCTACGGCGGACGTGCTGCCGAAGAATGGCTTGAGGCGCTTGCACCCCTTGGAACAGATACCGAGAAGCCTTTTTTGGAAACAGCGCCTTATCTTATTGTGATCTTCGCTGAACGGTATGGTGTGTTAGAGGACGGGAAAACTTTCAAAAATTATTATGTCAACGAGTCTACAGGAATTGCGACGGGCTTTTTGATAAACGCGCTTCATGATGCGGGACTAGCAACACTTACTCATACCCCTAATCCCATGAAATTTTTGAACGAGGTTTGTGAGCGTCCGAGTAACGAGAAAGCATTTTTGATCTTGGTTGTTGGGCGATCCGCAGACGGGGCTGTAATTCCGAAGAAATCCCAAGTCAAAAAGGATATTACTGAAATGGCATCATTTCTTTAATTGCCCAAAAATTGAACAGAGGGATAGGTGCCTCAATATTTGGTGCAATATTGCGGGGTCATGGATCAATAATCAGTAGATATTAGTCTATAAAATGTATATTCCTATTTAATAATATTTCTTTTGGATGCTCACTTTTAGCTCTCACGGTGGATGAATGGGATTAATTGCGTTTGATGATGTTGATTGGAACGATGAGCACATCGAGGAATTTGCTTTTTATTGGCACAGTCTATGGCGAAAAGGGGAGATACCTTACCAATCTGCATTTGATCCGTCTAAAGTACGTCATCTGTTACCGGGAATTACCATCTACGAACTGAAATTAGATGGTGCAATACTGTGCCGGTTGTTGGGAACAGGGTTGGCGGAACAATTCGGTTGGGATTTTACGGATCGAAATTTCCTGGATCTGTTGGAAGAAGAATCCCGAGAAATAGCGCGAGAGAGCTTCAAAACTGCATTGAATTTACCATGTGGTTTATATAGCAAAATATCGTGTTTTACTGAAAACGATTTTGAAGTTACAGGGGTTTCTGTTGGGTTTCCGGGGCTCGATGAATCGGGAGACGCTAATCGTCTCATTTTCTTCTCAAAAATTGATGAGCGGCATACGGTGAGGGAACCTAGAAAAGATAAAGTTATGAAAATCGTATCTAGAGGACAGTGTTTTATATCCCTAGATTAGGATCGAAAGCCTACACAGCTGTTTGTGTCGGGATTACCGATAGTATCCGTTCTGTTTCCGTGAATAATTTTCCGGCATGAAATCCATCCAGCAATGCATGATGAGCCTGCACATTGAGAGGCATATACCAATTGTTTCCACGCTTGGTATATTTCCCCCAAGCAATTCGTGGAATACAATCATCGGGACCAGATGTCGCGTGGGTTAGGCCAGTAAAATGGACCCATGGCGCGCATGTTAGATACGTCCAGATGTTTGTATCCGCAGTTTCAGTCAGTTGTTCCTGTAACTTCGCCCTCTCAACCGCAGTTATGCATCTAGCATTAAAAGTTTGCCAGTCGTCATGAAATTCTAATTCGCAAAATGCAAATCCGTCATCGGCTATGGGAACGGTAAAAGATGGGTTAGTGACGGGAAGTTCAAATACGCAGTCATCGGTGAAACGCGTTCGAAACTCCGGGATTGAATTAACCGCGCACATGATGGCATAGAGAGTGAAATTGAACAGTGGAATGCCCGTCGCTTTTCCGGTTTCCAATAGTTCAGTTACATCGATATCCGCGGTGATGCTGAAATGTGGATTTCCTGCGCTACGAAACAAATTATAGGTTTCCCGGCGCTTCCAGCTCTCAATATCAATTTCTGTCATGGTGCTTTCCATCAACTAGGTAAGATTTCAATTTTGTGTCATTTGTTCCCAGATATCTCTGATTGGAATAAAAGCGCCAAGCGAGATAACGGCTGATCCGGCAACTTTTGTAAGCCATAGACTTTGGCCGCCTCCGCTGCCAAGTCGGGCTGTGATAGCCCCCGAAAACAATCCGACGGAACCCATGATCATTAACGCTGTGAATTGGAATAAAAATCCAAAAATGATGAACTGTTCAGTGACAAACTCGCTGCTCGTGTCAACAAACTGCGGCAGAAAGGCTAAGAAGAACAGGGCTACCTTTGGATTTAGAATATTCATAAGGATTGTTTGACGGAAGATCTGGCCCAGCGGTGGTTTAACATTATCTTGCCCGACGTTAACAGGGGGTGCGTTGAAAATTTGCCACCCAATATACAAAAGATACGCAGCACCTGCATATTTAACCATTGCAAAAAGAAGCGGGGAGCTTGCAAGCACTGCTGACAACCCAATTGCCGCCAAGAAGATATGCACAAAAATTCCTGTGATCAGACCGAGGGCCGCAACAAGGCCTGCCTTCCATCCTTGAGCCAATCCGCGCATGGCCACATAAATGATATCCGGGCCCGGAGCGATGGTGAGCATAAAGGCGGATGTCATGAATAAAACAATAGTGGATGCGTCAGGAAACATTAAAAAAAACCTCTAATCAATTTTGGCCGTAACGGACCCTATTCCAGAATAACCCGACAAGCCACTTTTTAAGAACGCCTTCTTCAACCGGACGCGAACTTCCAGAAATTATTAACCCTTTTTGTGTTAGTGCTGACCCCAACAAGTTTTAGTAATCGGTGGATCGAGAAAATGAAGACGAGGACATCAAAAATAAAATCAGAAGGACAATTGAATTCAAGGCGCAGCTTTTTAAAAGGGGCCACAGCTCTTGGGACGGCTGCAGCTTTGGGACCGTGGATCGCTGATGAAGCGTTCTCTTCTTCTGGTAATTTGAATTTGCTCACATGGTCAGGGTATCTGCCCATGTCTTTCGCCGAAAAGTTTAATTCTGAAACAGGGATCACAATCAAACAGACTGTTGTGGGATCCAACGACGAACAGTTGAAGAAATTAAAATTGGTCAGTGACGGTGGTTATGACCTTGTTAGCCCCTCCATTGATCAAGGTGGCCATTGGCAAGATTCCGGATTACTCGGGGCCTTTGATCAAAGTCGTATTGATAGTTCCGCAATTTTACCCTCCATGCTGCGTATTTCAGAAAGTTTTTCGTGGGACGGTGAAATGCGCCATGTCCCTTTTCTCTGGGGATCAGAGGCGCTGGGCTATCGGGTCGATAAATATAGTGCAATCTATGGGAAGCTGTCTTTTGGTGATCTTTGGCGCCCCGAGATGAGAGGGAAGATTATGGTCCGGCCGCATACCATGATGGCGGGGATCGGCCGTTTTCTTGAAGGCGTTGGTGAAATTCCTCCGTTCATTGAAGGATACACCGACGAAGACAAAATGCGGCTGATTTGGGATAAGATTTTAAAATTTGCAGCAACACATAAGCCTTGGATTAAAAAATATTGGAATACCGCTGAAGATCAATCAGATGGTTTTATGCGCGGCGGCATTGTTTTAGGACAGGTTTGGGAAAACCCCTCGCAAGCTCTATTTAAGCAAGGGCGGCCGGTCCGGTATCTCGCCCCACGAGAAGGCGCATTCGCCTGGTTAGACGGTTTGTCTATTCCCACAGGTGCCAAAAATATTGATGCGATTTATGAATTTATAAAATTTGCAGCACAACCCGAAAATGGGGCATTGCTTGCCAATGAAACCGGATATAATTCAGCCGTATCTGGCGCAGTTAATCATCTGACAAACGAAAACAAAAAGGCCTTTAATTCCGCCTATCCAGATGATGCCATCGATCGCCTATGGTCTTGGCCATCTACGAAGCCATGGTACCGGGACCTTCGGCAACAGTATTTGCAGAAATTTGTATCGGCTTAAAATCAATTTTTGGATTGCTGGATTTTCGACACAGGTTTAGTCTGCGGCGTTGTTTTATTGTATCTATGAGTACTACTCCATGAAAATTATATACAGAGCCGCTAGTGATAGCGATGCCGACGGCCTTATTAACCTTGTTTCCAAATGTTATGAGGGATATGAGGGTTGCATTCTGGATGTTGAAAATGAAGAGCCGCAAATGCGTTACATTTCAACTTTTTTTGCAAGTAAGGGCGGCGAATTTTGGGTTGCTGAACTGGACGGAAAAATAGTCGGCTCTATTGGATATAGCTACGAAGAGGGCAAATTTGAATTGAAGCACTTGTATGTGGATGGGGATATCCGCAGGCAAGGGTTGGCGACGCGTCTTTGTGAACTGGTGGATGATGCAGCTGCTGGCCTAAAAATAGACAAAATCAAACTCTGGACGGACACACGGTTTCACGAAGCTCATCTTTTGTATGAAAAAAGAGGGTTTACGGGGAAAGTCGTGACACGGGAACTGGAAGATATCAGTGAAACGACAGAGTATTATTACGAGAAGGCTTTGCCTGTTTCATAATTTGGTGTATGAAACGTCTCCCTAAACACTAGGAAATACGCGGAACAAGAACAATGGATTATCCAATCAAGGATGTGGACGGATTAACGGCTGATGCACTGGGCATTCAATTGAATGCTGAGGGTGCTTTCCATGTCGTTATCAAAAACTATACCCACAGCTTAACGGAAGAAGAGCTGCTGGCTGAAATAAATGATCAGCTTGATGTGAAAAATTCTGTTCGAACTGCGCTTTTGCGAAAAGCTCAAAAAGAAATTCTGTCTGGATTGAAACGCGGCCGACTCCGAATGGACGAAGAGACTGCTGAAGTTTTCGACTTAAATGTTTTGATTTGGTTTGCCGACAAGGTTTTAAACGGCGAACACAAATCTTATCTAACAAAATAGATTTTTGAGAGGACTGCTTTTAGACAAAAAGCAGTTAAAGATATGAGCAATTCAACACAAAAAATTAAAGCCGGTATTCTTGGTGCAAGCGGGTACACCGGGGCCGAAGCCATGCGGCTTTTGCTGCGGCATCCTAATGTGGAACTAACGCTGCTCACTGCCGACCGAAAAGCAGGCCTATCTGTTGAAGAGGTTTATCCGCATTTAGGTGGTTATGGTCTTCCAGATATGATTTCCGTAAAAGACGCTGATTGGAATTCTGTAGATGTTGTTTTTTGCGGCCTTCCGCACGGGACAACGCAGGAAATTATCGCAACATTGCCAGAGACGGTAAAAGTTATCGATCTGTCTGCCGATTTCCGGCTACGGAACGCAGACACATATGCTGAATGGTATGGGCATACACATATGGCGATGACGCTACAAGCGGACGCGGTATACGGCCTTACAGAATTTAACCGGGAAGCAGTCAAAGAGGCGCGTCTTGTGGCGTGTCCCGGCTGTTATCCAACAGCAACACTTATTGCACTGTTGCCGTTAGTGTCTGCAGGGCTTGTTGATCCACAAGACTTGGTGATTGATGCCAAATCTGGTTTGACGGGCGCTGGGCGTGGATTAAAACAAAATACGTTATTCAGCGAGGCCGGTGAGGGTTTAAGCCCTTACAGTGTGGCAAAACATCGGCATGCGCCAGAGATTGAGCAAGAAGTTGCTTTGTCTGCCGGCCTATCAGATGCGGATGTCCGGGTGAACTTTGTCCCTCATCTCGTACCTATGAGCCGGGGAGAGTTGGTCACGTGCCACGTGCGTTTGGCAGCCGGTAAAACTGTTGCTGATCTTCGGGCTGAATTTGCAAAGACTTTCCAAAATGAGCCATTTGTTCGGTTGCTTAAAGAAGATGATATGCCGCAAACCCAGATGGTGCGTGGATCGAATAATTGCGTTCTAAATGTCTTCGAAGACAGAATTCCCGGACGGGCAACTGTCATTGCAGCAATTGATAATCTTGTTAAAGGTTCAAGTGGTCAGGCCGTGCAGAACATGAATTTGATGTTCGGGTTTGATGAAACTCTTGGATTGGAGCAGGTCGCGCTTTTCCCATAAAATAAAGAATAAAAGGGTAACTCATGACTAAAAATATAATGTCTTTTAAAGGGGTTACCCCTGATCTTGCCGATGACGTGTTTATTGCGCCATCTGCCTATGTCATCGGTGATGTTGTCATTGGTGCGGGATCGAGTATTTGGTTTAACTGCGTTGTTCGCGGTGACGTCCATTCCATTCGAATTGGCAACGGAACCAATATTCAAGACGGTACTGTTATTCACGTATCCGGCGGAACCCACTCAACGACTATTGGGGATGATGTTCTTGTAGGTCATAACTGTATGATCCACGGATGCACGTTGGAAGATCGTAGTTTCGTTGGAATGGGCGCAACAGTTCTTGATGGCGTTGTTGTTGAGGGCGGCGCAATGGTTGCGGCTGGCGCGCTCGTCACACCAAACAAACGCGTTCCCGCAGGCGAGCTATGGGGTGGATCTCCCGCTAAATGTCTTCGAAAGTTAAGTGAAGACGAGCAGAAAAATCTGAATAATGGTGCAAAGCATTATGCTGAACTCGCACAAGCCTATTTAGCCGAAGACAACTAGAGCCTTAGCTGGACTTTCCAGCTTTAGCCACAACTTTCACATAAGAGCCCGGCGCATCTTCAATTGGTTTTAATTTTCCTTTGGCCGGGTTTCTTGCAGCCACTTTTGGGCCTGATTTTTTAGATAGCCATTTGTTCCAGTGCGGCCACCATGAGCCGGGTTGTTCTTTTGCGTCACCCAGCCAGTCATCCGCAGTGGCATAATCTTTTTTCGATGAATTGACCCAATGCTGATATTTATTGGCATCCGGATGGTTGATAACACCTGCAATATGACCTGAGCCTGCCAACATAAATTCGGCAGGACCGCTCATGAGTTTCGTTGCTTTAAAGACTGACGCGTATGGCGCTATATGGTCTTCTTTACTCGCCTGTACAAATATCGGAATGGTTACTTTGGAGAGGTCAATTGGTTGTCCGCCCAAAGTCAACCCGCCCGGTTTTTGAAGCAGATTTTTCTGATACATATTGCGAAGATAAAAACTGTGCATCTTCGGTGGCATATTGGTCGTATCGCAATTCCAGAAAAGTAAATCAAACGGGAAAGGATCTTTTCCCATCAAATAGTTATTGATGACAAATGACCAAATCAAATCACTAGAGCGAAGCATGTTGAAGGTTGTCGCCATATTGCGCCCTTCAAGAAATCCGGCGGTTTCCATCTTGCTCTCGATCATCTGCACTTGTTCTTCATCAGTGAACAGTAAGAGATCGCCAGCGTCTTCAAAGTCTGTCTGCGTGGCAAAGAAAGTACAGGCCGTAATCCGTTTTTCACCAATGGAGGCTAGATAGGATAGCGTGGCAGACATTAACGTGCCGCCAATGCAGTAACCAATAGCGGTCACTTCTTTTTCGCCAAGGGTTTGTTCTATTGCGTCAAGTGCTGCCAAAATACCTTCAGACATATAGCTCTCGAACGTTTTCTCAATGTGACGCTCATCTGGGTTAATCCAGGAAATAATGAAAACTGTATAGCCTTGCTCAACGCACCAGCTAATGAATGAGTTTTCTTTCTTTAGGTCCAATATGTAGAATTTATTGATCCAGGGGGGGGTAATGAGCAGCGGCTTCTTATATACTTTTTCGGTTGTTGGTGTGTATTGGATAAGTTGCATCAATTCGTTCTGGAAAACGACTTTTCCAGGAGTGACTGCAACATTTCTTCCAACTTCGAAAACACCATCAGGAACCATGCGAGGACTTAATTGGCCTTTACCATTTTTAAGGTCTTCGAGCAGATGTTCAAGGCCGGTTACCAGATTTTCGCCTTTTGTCTCCAGCGTATGCTTTAACACATCCGGGTTTGTCCAAAAGAAGTTGCTGGGGGACAAGGCATCGGTAAATTGCTTGGTATAGAAGTCAACTTTCTTCCGAGAAACATCATCAAGCCCGTCCACTTCACTCACCAAATCATTTATACTTTTAGAGGTGAGCAGGTAGGATTGTTTGATGTAATCAAAAATCTGATTTTTGCTCCACTCATCCGACCTGAAGCGCTTATCCCCTTTTCCAGACGTGAGGCCTGGCTTGGTTTCCTGACCGTTGACGCCGCCGGCAGCCATATTTTGCCAGATGTTCATGTAGCCCTGCCAAAGAGCGGCTTGAGCATTGACGAGTTTTTCCGGTTCAGCCATCATTTTATTTGTGAGGTCTAGAAACGCGCTGCCGATATTCAAAGGGTCGAGATCGGGATTTTTTGAGGTGCTTTGTGCAGAATAGAATTCGTTCACCAAGTCCATGCTTTTCATGGAAATTTTTGCCATGTTATCTGCAAATTCTTGTGAACCCTCGGGAAGGATTCCGTTAATTCCGCCATCTTGTTTATCAGACATTTACGCCCTCATTGGTCAATTGCTGTTTGAACCTTGATAATAACACCTTACCAGAAGCATTCATTAGACCAATAAAAAAGATTTTTGACTGTAATTTCTGACATATTCGTTGAAAATATTGCGGAATTGTTGCCTATATGCTTTAAGTTAATGAGAAATAGTTCAGGTGGGGATGCAGAACGGTGGTTTTTAACCGATTAAGCAAAGAACCCGCGAATTAATGCAGGCACGGGCGACAACGATGGTGACTATGAAATATTCCACATTCTTCGGATCAAACGACTTGAAAAAAGGCGCATCCAAATTAGTGATGGGCGCAGCCCTTTTGGCAATCACGGGCTGTTCCACACCAGACTGGGTCAACCCAGTGAACTGGTTCGACGACGAAGAAGCTGCACAGCCTGTCGAAACAGTTGCCGCTAATGGTGAATATCCAAAATTAGGTGAAGTTCCAGATGTTGCCGGTCAAACGGTTTCAATCGAAGAAGCATCGACCATACAAGATGGTTTGAAGGCTGATCGTCAGAACGCTCAATACACCGATGATAATCTTCGTGCGGCGACAACTCCACAGACAATGCCAGTGCCGCAAGCGCCAGTTGTTCAGGCAGCTACAGGCCCGGATGTCACACCATCTCCGAGCCAGCCTGTTTCAAGTGCCCAACTAACACAACCTGTGGCCACTGCAAGTCAATTTCCGACAACGGCGCAAACGCCTGGTGGCTTGAAGCTCATGCCAAACGCGGCTCCAATTACAACGCCGCAGCAAGCCTATGCTCGTCAAGTTCCGGGAGGCTCAACCGTTGTTATTAGTGGCGCTGGCGTAAGCGATGTTTATCAAAAGCAACTTGCCGCGTCAGCTGCAACAACGAGTACGCTTCCAGCAAACATGCAATTTCAGTCATTTGCTGTGCAGCCACTTGGTGCAACAGCAGTAGCTGTACCGCAAGTCGTGCGGGATACATATAATTCACCTGTGGCTCTTGGCTACGGCGCTGCCACGGGATTACGGCCAACGGGTTTTTCCTCTATGGGTAAGCCTGCTGCAGTCATTTATTTTGAGACAGGATCTTCGTTCCTTGGTGCGGCTGATTTGTCGAAGTTGAGACAAATAGCACAAACCTCGCAGCAAACGGGCGCAACAATTAAAGTTGTGGGTCATGCGTCAAGCCGGACGCGGCAATTACCCGTGGACCGTCATAAAATTGTGAATTTACGTATGTCACAAGAACGGTCAGGGATTGTTGTCAACAGGTTGATCAGACTTGGCGTGACGCCAAATAAAATCATTGTTGAATCATTGAGTGACAGCACACCGATTACCCGTGAAGCTATGCCAAGTGACGAAGCAAAAAATCGTCGCACGGAAATCTTCCTCGTAAATTAATCCAACTTCGTATAAACACTGCTTAAATCACAGCGCGCTCAAAATTTCTGGACGAGATTTTGACGCGTTTGTACCTGCACAGCTTTTGATATAGAGAAAAGGCCAATGAACTCCGATTTTCATCGCATCAAGCGACTGCCCCCATATGTTTTTGAAGAAGTCAATCGTATGAAAGCAGCTGCGCGAGCGGCCGGAGAAGATATCATTGACCTTGGTATGGGTAATCCCGACACACCAACGCCCCAGCATATTGTCGATAAGCTTATTGAAACTGTTCAAGACGGCAGAACCCACCGTTATTCCACAAGCCGTGGTATTTCGGGACTGCGAAAAGCCAACGCTGCATATTACAAGCGCCGCTTTGGTGTTGAAATTGATCCTGATACAGAAACAATTGCAACCCTTGGATCGAAAGAGGGACTAGCTAACCTTGCCATGGCAATCACAACGCCGGGCGATGTGATTTTGTCTCCGAACCCAAGTTACCCAATCCACCCATACGGCTTTATCATTGCCGGCGCTGTCGTCAGGCATTTTGAAGTTGGCCCTCATATAGATTTCTTTGAGGCGCTGGAGCGCGGAATGCAGCATTGCTTCCCGACGCCGGTTTGCTTGATTTTGAATTTTCCATCAAACCCAACTGCTATGACTGTTGATTTGGAATTTTACCGCCGGGTTGTTGCCTACGCTAAGAAGCACGAGATGTATATCTTGTCTGATTTGGCATACGCAGAAATCTATTTTGGCGATGAGAAACCGCCTTCAATTTTACAAGTTGAAGGCGCTAAGGATATTGCTGTTGAATTTACGTCTTTGTCCAAAACCTATTCAATGCCGGGCTGGCGTATGGGATTTGCGACAGGCAATAAAGAACTCATCGGTGCTCTAACGCGAATTAAATCATATTTGGATTACGGCGCATTTACGCCAATTCAAGTTGCAGCTACGGCGGCCCTTAATGGCCCTCAAGATTGCGTGCAAGAGGCCCGTGATCTGTATAAAGCGCGCCGAGATGTTATGATTAGCGGGTTAGCCGCTGCTGGTTGGGAAATTCCTTTGCCCGAGGCAACAATGTTTGCATGGGCACCAATTCCAGAGCCGTTCACTGCGCTTGGAAGTCTTGAGTTTTCGAAGTTGTTGTTGCAAGAAGCACAAGTTGCTGTTGCGCCGGGCCTTGGGTTTGGTGAACATGGCGATAAGTTCGTCCGTATTGCCATGGTTGAAAATGAACAGCGTATTCGCCAGGCCATCAGAAATATAAAGAAATTTTTGTCAGAATCTGATATGCATCTGGCTGCCTATCACGAAAAAAATAGTGGTATATGATATGAAAATTGGTGTCGCAGGAATTGGTACTGTTGGTGTTGGGGTTATAAAGATCCTGCAAAGCCATGGTCAGTTGTTAAAAGACAGATGCGGTCAAACATTGGAAGTTGTCGCAGTATCTGGCCGGGATCAAACGAAAGACCGGGGCGTGTCTCTTGACGGCATGACATGGTATACCAACGCTGTTGATATGGTCAGTGATCCAAATGTAGATATGATCCTTGAACTTATTGGCGGAAGTGAAGGCGTTGCAAAAGATCTTTGTATTGCCGCTCTTAAGGCTGGAAAGCCTGTGGTCACGGCAAATAAAGCGTTGGTCGCTGTTCACGGGACAGAGCTTGCCACATTAGCTGAAGAAAATAACGCTCCCCTCAATTATGAAGCGGCTGTTGCAGGCGGCATCCCCATCGTTAAGGCGATGCGTGAGGGCTTGAGCGGAAACGCCATTAGCCGGGTCTACGGGATCCTAAACGGAACCTGTAACTATATCCTCACTGAGATGGAAGAAACTGGCGGCGATTTTGACAAAATCCTAAGCGATGCACAAGCACTTGGATATGCAGAAGCCGATCCAAGTTTTGATGTCGATGGTGTTGATGCAGCCCATAAGCTTGCAATTCTAGCCAGTCTTGCGTTCGGCACACCGGTTGATTTTGACAGCGTTTACATCGAAGGCATTCGCGAAGTTTCCGCGCTGGATATCGCATTTGCTAAAGAATTTGGATACCGCATCCGCTTGTTGGGTGTTGCCAGAAGAAACGATGGCAGCATTGAACAGCGTGTTCATCCTTGTATGGTCCGTCAAGACACTGCAATCGCCAATGTATCTGGTGTCTTCAACGCAGTTGTTGCAGAAGGTGACTTTGTTGACAGTACAGTATATGAAGGTCGCGGAGCGGGTGAGGGACCAACGGCATCTGCCGTCGTCGCTGACATTATTGATATTGCTGCTGGTCGCATCACACCGACATTTGGTATTCCGGTCGGTCGCCTGAAAGCGCTTCCCACATCACCTGTGGAAAGTCATGTGGGCTGCTATTATGTTCGCTTGACCGTATTGGATTTACCGGGGGTTATTGCTGATATCTCTGCCACCTTCCGAGATGAAGAGATATCAATTGAAAGCTTGTTACAGCATGGGCGGGCACCGGAAGAAGAAGTGTCCGTTGTTCTGACAACCCACGAAGTTAAAGAAGATGCGCTTTTAAGAGCGCTATCGAAAATCGAAAAATTTGATCATAGCCAGTCTAAACCACGTATGATCCGAATAGCTAAACTTTGATAACATGAGGTCCAAGTGGATACTTGGCCTCATTTTTTGGATGAAATAAAATGTCTGAAATTTCTAAACTTGATAGAAAACTAACTCTTGAAATTGTTCGTGTGACGGAAGCCGCCGCACTTGCAGCCTGTAATCTGGTCGGTCTTGGCGATGAAAAAGCCGCAGACCAAGCCGCTGTTGATGCTATGCGGACGGCCCTTAATGAGCTTGATATCGATGGCACAATCGTTATCGGCGAAGGCGAGCGTGATGAAGCGCCAATGTTGTATATCGGCGAAAAAGTCGGTACCGGCAAAGGTCCTAAAATTGATATCGCGCTGGACCCCCTTGAAGGCACAACGCTGACGGCTAAAGGCGGTCCAAACGCACTTGCGGTTATTGCATTTGCAGAATCTGGCAATTTCCTTCATGCGCCTGACACTTACATGGAAAAAATCGCTGTTGGCGGTGGATACCCTGAAGGTGTCATTGATATTAACAAATCTGCTGGCGATAATATGCGCGCCATTGCTGATGCAAAAGGCGTTCCTGTTAGTCAGACAATGGCCTGTGTTCTTGATCGCCCACGTCATGCTGACATCATCGCCTCTATTCGCGAAACCGGCGCACGGATCACATTGATTTCTGACGGTGATGTTGCTGGCGTTATGGCGACAGCCAATCCAGATAGTGGCATCGACATGTATGTGGGAACTGGCGGCGCACCTGAAGGTGTCCTGGCAGCCTCTGCCCTTCGCTGTATTGGTGGTCAAATGCAGGGCCGTTTGGTCTTCCGTAATGACGATGAAAAAGCGCGCGGCATTAAGTGGGGCGTTAAAGACTTCAACCAGATTTACAATTTGGAAGAATTGGCCGCTGGTAGTGTGATTTTTGCAGCTTCTGGCGTGACAGACGGGTCGATGTTGAAAGGTGTTCGCCAAGTTGGTGATCGCGTGCACACAGAGACAATCGTCATGCGCTCTCGTACGGGAACTGTTCGCTACGTTCGGGGTAATCACCGCGCGTAAGCAAGAAGGAAAATACAATGAGTGAGCTCGATCAACCGGCATTTTTGGGTGTTGAAAGCTCACTCAAAAGTAAAAAATGGCGCTTGCGGTCTACTGATGATCGCTTGAGCCTGACGCTGGCTCAGCGTCTGGGTATCCCTGAAATTGTTGGACGTGTTCTCGCGGGACGAGATGTTCCTGCTGAAGAAGCTGAACGTTATCTGCAACCGACAATGCGTGATCTTCTGCCTGATCCATCTTCATTCAAAGATATGGATAAAGGAGCAGAACGAATTGTCTCCGCCATCAATAATAACGAAAAAATCGCAGTTTTTGGTGATTATGACGTAGACGGAGCCACATCATCAGGACTGCTTAAGCGGTTTTTTGATTTAATCGGCATACCGCTTCTCATTTATATTCCCGACAGACTAAAAGAAGGTTATGGCCCGAATTCGCCTGCGTTTGAGCATTTAAAGCAGCAGGGAATGGATCTTGTCATCACAGTGGATTGCGGGATTGTCTCGTTCGACGTTTTATCCCACGCTAAATCCATTGGCCTTGATGTTATTGTTGTCGATCACCATCAAGCTGAAACGCGCCTGCCAGAGGCTGTCGCGGTCATTAATCCCAAACGCCACGACGAAAGTCAGGAATATGAATATCTGGCGGCGGTTGGCGTTAGTTTTATTCTGCTGGTGGCGATCAATAGATTGTTGCGCGCTAATAAATGGTACGGCGACAACACTCCGCCCAATTTGATGCAACTGCTGGATCTTGTTGCGCTTGGCACCGTTTGCGATGTGGTCCCGCTGAAGGGATTAAACCGCGCATTTGTGGCACAAGGGTTGAAAGTCATGGCGCAGCGCCGAAACCCCGGCCTTGTGGCCCTTGGCGATGTATCGGGACTGGATGAAGCGCCGGGGACATATCATCTAGGGTATGTTCTTGGTCCGCGCGTAAATGCAGGCGGCCGAGTTGGAAAACCTGAGTATGGTGCCCGGCTATTATCGAGCAATAACCCTGAAGAATGCGGCGAACTTGCCCGCTTTCTGGATGAAAATAATCACGAACGCAAAGAGATTGAAGCGCAAGTTACCGAAGAGGCGATGGTGCAAGCTGAAAGAGTTTGCAAGGGCGACCCCGCAGTGCTTGTTGTCGCCGGTGAGGGATGGCATCCCGGAGTGATTGGTATCGTTGCTAGCCGCCTTAAGGAGACCTATCAGCGCCCTGCCGTAGTCGTTGGCCTAGACGGAGAGCAGGGGAAGGGTTCTGGGCGTTCTGTGACGGGCGTAAACCTTGGTGCAGCCATCGGAGCCGCGCGGCACAAAGAATTGATTATAGCTGGCGGCGGACATGCCATGGCAGCAGGTTTGACCATCGACAAAAGCAAATTGGCTGAATTCACTGAATTTTTGAATGACCGCCTGAAAAGTGATGTGAAGGAAGCCACTCGAACAGCCAGTCTTGGCTTTGATGGGGCACTGGGTGTTGCCGGTGCAACGGTGGAACTTATCGAACAACTGGATATGGCCGGTCCTTACGGTGCAGGTAATCCTGAGCCACGCTTTGTCATCAACAATGCGAGAATTGTAAAAGCATCGATTGTTGGGGAAAATCACGTTCGGGTTATCTTGACCGGAGCAGGAAACCAGGGGCGATTAACTGGTATTTGTTTCAAAAGTTTGGAAACACCACTTGGTGATAGTCTAATTTCACACCAAGGCGGCACATTTCATATCGCAGGACACCTCAGAAAGAATAACTGGAGAGGCCAAAGCTCCGCCCAAATCCTGATTGAGGATGCCTTCAGAATAAACTGATAAGAAAGGGAAACTGCGATCTTTGCGGGCTCTGCAAAAAAAAAATTAAAAAGAACGAACTTTTTACTTGCTAAGTGGGCCGAACACCTTTAAATCCTGCCTCCAGCGACACAGTGTGTCCCCTTCGTCTAGTGGTTAGGACGCCAGATTTTCATTCTGGAAACAGGAGTTCAATTCTCCTAGGGGATGCCATCTCGCTCTTCTGTATTTCTCTGATACAGAAATCCGAATTTCGGATTTTAAAAGAGAATTTCTCCAAAAAATTCAAACGATCAATTTTGACTTTCTAGCCAACCTTTGGCATATGTTTTGTGAACTAACATTTGAGCAAAATGGAAATGAAATGATTACCTGTTATTTGAAATACGTGATTGATCCTTCCAAAATCGCAGAGTTTGAAGAATACGGAAAAATGTGGATGCCCCTTGTCGAAAAGTTTGGCGGAACACACCACGGATATTTTCTTCCCCATGAAGGCGCGAGCAATATTGCCTATGCATTGTTCAGTTTCGCAAGTCTCGCAGAATACGAGCAGTATAGATTGAAGAGCGTGGACGACGAGGCGTGTCAGAATGCGTTCGAGTATGCAGAGACTACAAAATGCATTTATAGCTATGAGCGCTCATTTATGCGCCCTGTAATGTGAAATGCCTGTCATGTTAATATGATGATTAGGTTATGCCCCCTACCCATAAGGCAAAATTCAGCGACGTAAACCTAGCCATATGCCCTATTAAGTAATTGAAATTACTAATTTATAATTGAATTCCCTTCAAAAAATACCTCCGACTTGTTATTCTTATTTGACTGATTGGTGTGAGTGGATCTTGAGCCTCACCCAAAACCATCGAAGAGGGACCATTGAGGGGCCGCTGTGAAAGCACTTAATAAATATATTCAAAGGGTTCTGGGAAACACTGAAGTTGGTGGTAATGAACCCAAACTATCAGATTTTGACGACCTTCTGCCCGAATGGATATGGCAGATCGATACTGATGGGAATTTTAAGTTCTCAAATGGGCGGTTTGAGAAACGAGCAGGACACGGACCAGAATTTCTTCTTGGGCAAAATATTGAAATTATTTTGGACGAGCTCTCTTCGTCTCAGGGTTTGAAAAATGATGTTTCATTAAAAAAAATAAAAGGTTTGATCTCTGATAGAGAGCCTTTTCATGACGTTGAGTTCTGCTTCACCGACGACCATGGCGTAGACGTCCAATTTTATCTGTCTGCAAACCCTTTATCCGACAGCACGGGATGTTTTGCAGGATATAGGGGTGTTGGTCGTCTAGAGGATGCCAGAGCAACGGACGTTGCTCATCGCCCTTTGCTTAAAACCTTGATGCAAGCGATCGAGAATATGCCAATTGGCGTTCTTATTACTGATAAAGACGGAATTATTACCTATATAAATCCCGGTTTTACGAAAATTACAGGTTTTAGTTCAGCCGAAAGTATGGGGAAGACTCCTCGAATATTGAACTCCGGTCAAAAAAGTGAGTCATTCTACGGCAATTTCTGGTCAACAATTAAACAAGGCAAGAGTTGGGAAGGTACTCTTCGTAATAGACGTAAAAACGGAGACTTGTTTTGGTGTCGGGAAACAATATCCCCAGTAACCTCGCAAGATGGCACAATTTCTAATTTTATAGCGGTTCAACAAGATGTAAGTGACGAAGTGACCGCATCGGATGCTTTGAAACTTAGCGAAGAAAGATTCAAAGGCTTTGCAGACGCCGCATCTGATTGGTACTGGGAAATGGATTCAGAACTGAGGTTTTCATACGTTTCTGAAGCGGCTTGCGAGAATGCAGGAATGAAGCGAGAGGAGATGTTGGGGGGGCAGAGATCAGAGTTGGTAACGTGTGATGAGGATAAAGAAAGCTGGGAAAATCACCTCAATGACTTGAATCAGAGAAAACCCTTTAAGGACTTTAGTTATTCCTTCGTCCGAAGTGATGGTCAAATGCGGAAATGGGAGGTTTCCGGCAAACCCTATTTTTGCCGAAACGACACGTTCGCTGGATATAGAGGTGTTGGCCGTGATGTTACGGAAAGTAAAATATTGGAGGAACAGCTTCATCAATCACAAAAAATGGAAGTTGTTGGGCATTTAACTGGTGGCATCGCCCACGACTTCAATAATTTGTTGGCGATTATCCTTGGAAATACTGAATTCCTAAGAGAAATGGTAGAGGAAGGGGCACCTGCTGCTGCTCTTGTTGAAAAAGCGGATAATATTATTCACGCTGCGAACCGCGGCGCAAACATTACCAATCAACTTTTGATGTTCTCCCGAAAACAACCACTACTTCCCGTGGCTTTAGGGTTAGGTGTGGAAGTTAAGAAGATTAAAGACATGCTTGAAAGCAGTGTGGGGTCGGCAGTTGAGATTAAAATCGACAGTGTCGATGATCTCTGGCAATGCCAAGTTGATGAAGATCAATTGATAAATGCGATCCTGAATTTGGCAATAAATGCTCGAGACGCAATGAATAAATCTGGAACATTATATGTCACTATGAAAAACGTATATTTTGAACAGAACGATTTTAAACGTGATATTTCTAAAGGAAGTTATGTGGTTTTGAGTATGCGGGATACGGGGTGTGGCATGTATCCTGAAACACTTAAAAAGGTATTTGAGCCATTCTTTAGTACCAAGGAAGTGGGAAAAGGAACCGGACTGGGGCTCAGTATGGTTTATGGTTTTGTGAAGAAATCAGGCGGCGGCGTTTGGATTGATAGTGTTGTTGGAAAAGGAACGGATGTTCAATTATACTTACCGCGTTATATAGATAGTGATATGTGAATATTGAATCTACTTTGAAGGGAGTGACTTTCATGGATTTACGATTGTGTTTTGAAAACAAGTCCGGTGTAAAGATAGATGAAGCTTCTGTTTTTTGCCATTATGCAGAAAACTATCTCGCAGGCTTCGATGTGGAGTGGGCGGGATCCGTTAGTATACCGCATCATGAGACGAAGACGGCACCCATGGAGCCCTTGTGGCAGTATTTTATCCGTGATGCTAGCGTTGCCTGCAGGGACTATTTGAAGGAATATCTAGATCGTAATCCTATGGCGGGATATTTTATTCACATATACGTGCATAACCTCGGTGAAGTAGAGACAAAGATTTATTAAATCAGAATCTCCTAGTGCCGTTTATTGAGGATCAAATTTTGTATCTTCAATAATAGCATTCTTCATTATGACACCGGTCAAATCAGCGCCGATAAAATTCGCGTCTATTAAGTTTGCCTCTGTCAGGTCGGCGTTCTTGAGAACGGCTCCCTTAAAATTAGCTGCAGCAAGGTTTGCGGGCCATTTTTTACCCATTGCTTCGCCCTTTGGCCCCTTAAGGTCAACGGCTGTAATCATTGCCCCTGTTAAATTGGCTTCAGACAGGTTTGCACGGGTTAGATTAATGCCTTCCATAACGGTGTTTGACATATTCACTTTGATCAATTTGCAGTGAGACATGTCTGTCATAACCATCTGCGAGCCTTTTAGGTTTGTATTGGTTAGGTTCGACCCACGCATGTTGGCACCGCTGAGGGCACACTCACTTAAATCCATATTGGAGAGGTCCATGTCGTGTAAATCGGCGCGCTCTCCCGTACTCCCGTTAGATGCTACCCATTTGAAATGTCTCTCCAAAATGGCCTGGAGATTGGGGGAAATCGGCGTTGATGCAGGCAACTCTTGGCCTGTTTTAACGGCGATTGGTTGATCATCAAGTTCCAAGCCTTCGATGTTCGCGCCGCGCAGGTTAACATTGTTTAACTCGCATCCATCTATATTGGCGCCGGAGAGATTTGAATCCGATAGATCGGCTCCGCTGAGGTTTGAATTTTCAAGATTACAATTCTCCATGTTTGCACCCAGCAAAGACGCGTTCTCCATTTGCGAGCCAGATAAGTCGGCACCGCTTAATTGAGAGTAGGCTAGGTTGGCATTGGCGAGCTGTGCGCCGGAGAGATTGGCTCCCGTTAAATTTGCTTTTTCAGCAATAACATCTTCCATATCAGAATCGGATAGGTTGGATGAGCCAAATGTAACGGTTTTGCCGCCAGCTAGAATCATGGATCCGCCGCGAAAGTCAGCTTCTTGTAGATTGGCACCGTTTAGTTTAGCACCTCTCAATTCTGCGCCGCGTAAATCGGCTCGAATAAGAAGGGCGTTGGTTAAATCGGCTTTTGTAAGGTCGACAGCAAACAAATCTGCGGAGATAAAATTTGTTCCCCGTAAAATCGCGCGGGACAGTTTACAGCCGGAAAATACTGATTTTTGCAGTTTAGCGCCTTCAAAATTGGCACCAGAAAGGTCCATCTGCTTAAAGACGGCCTGCTTACCTTCTTTTGGGTTGCGCAGCCATTTTTTATGCTGATCCAACATGGTGACGATTTCTTGAGGCGTAAGCGATGTCATTCGGAAACCTTTGAGTGACCTGTTAGGTGCTGCATTATCATTGTTTTTCTAACGCCTGTAAAATTTTACTATAATTCTGTAATAACGAAGCAAAGTTAATAGTTTGTTTCGGTGCGAGCAAGATCATATAAAAGAAATAGTATTTTGATGAGAAAAATAGGGTATTGGAATGGAAATTAGCCAAGAGCAAGTGGACGCTTTGTTGCATTGGATCGACAATCGAAAAGACGCTTACCTTAAAAAAGGACTGGCGCTCGCTGCAAAATCAGGTGTGAAACAACTTTCTGCATTCGAAGGTGAAGACGGACTTTCATCTGACGATACAGAAAAAACACTAGCGGAGTTACGCGCTGAAATGCTTCTGGCAGAAGAATTCCATAAAGATGCCCGACAAATTTTGTATGCCGGACGCCAAGGCGGATAACTGTTTAGCTGGGCCACCCCTAACTACTCTTAATGAGAAATACCCAAAGTAAAAGTCTGGATTTGCCATCAGCAGAGCCAGACTTATCAAGAGTGTCACGGGCGAAATTTATTGCCTGTTAGGCTGTTTTTTCGGTTTCTTCATGCCGTTTGAGTTCAATAATCTCAGTTATTTGTTCGATGAACCGTTTTTCTTTTTCTTGTGAGATTTCAAATTTTACGCCAACACCATCTTTCATATTCCGAACAACTTTCGCTGGAATCATACCAACATTTTCGATGTTGACTGTAATATGTGTGTTGTCCATGAGTTGAACATCCATACTAATTCCGGCTCCACCAGCAGAGATGTTGAGAATGCGGCCGGAAAATTCTGTGTCACCACTTTTTACTAATGTGGAACTAGAGACAAGGATCCGCTTATGTTCCCGTCTGTTGTCTGATAGCTGTGTCATTTGTTCCCCCAAAACCCTGATAAATCAAACGTAAAAATTCGTTCGATGATTAAAACATCAGGAACTTTCACCGAAAATAGTTAAGAAGCTGTTTGCAAAATCATTTTTTTAAAATTTAACGAAAATTACCTATTAAGGAATTCTTTAGGGAATCAGCGTAGTTTTTTCATTGGATATCTATACGGTATCCATGGGGAAATATTTTGAGGGAAAATACAATGCATCAGGCTGAACTTCATTCGCTTGTTAGTGATTTGAAAACGGACTGCTCTAAATCACCGAAGATAAGCCGGAAAACCGTGGCGGACCGCGCAAATATGGCTAATTTGGCGGCCCTTGATATGCTTGCAGAAACGGTCTCTGAAAAAAATTCAGATACATGGCAGACTAAAGCTAGAAGTATTGGAATGCTATCCAAGGAGCTTGGTGACATTACCGGCGTCGTCGGAAATTTAGGCAAAAGTTCCTAACCACCTTATCCAGCCCGCCAAAACCCATGAAAGCTTAATGGGCTATGATGCTCCAGATGGAGTGTGGCAACTGGCCCGCCTTCAATAGAGGCCGCATCCAGAATAGACAAAAAGCTTCTACCTGTTTCCCCGTTAAGCCCGAGAGTTAGCAGCCAACCTTTACTTTCGTCATTACTTTGCGTGGGATCAGGTGCAAATATTGGCTCCCCAACATGAAAAGTATCTCCAAAATCAAAATGTGAAACTTGTCCATTATCTAAATCAACGCGTGCTATGGCTGAATGGAAAATATTGTTTTCAATACCCATTGAAGTGTATCCATATTGGTGGCGTTGACCGCTTTTTGACATGTTAATTGCTGGAAATTCAACTGCATTTGTGGCAATTGTGCTTTCTGTGACTTTCTTTGCTGTAAGATCAATTTCATAACGCCGGCTCGTCCCTTTGGAATCTGCAACACCCATAGACCCGTGCATGATGGTTTTAAATGCTGCATCTTCTCCTAGGAAATGATCAGGTTTTTCAAACCCAATGAAATCGGCGATAATTGTATTCCCAACTTCGTAGGCGTTATAGCTGTGCCACATCCACGCGGTAGGGGCCTCCATGATAATTGGTTTTTCTGTGCCTGATTTATGCATGGCGACCAATAGATTACCCTTTTCAGGTTTCCAGTTCAAAGAGCTGATAAAGCTCGTTAAGCCGAGGAGGGTCGATCCAAGATTAAGGCCGCAAGGTTGAAGGTTTAGGATGACATAATTTTCGGTTTCAAAGAAATCATGCATGTAAGATGGGCGTGGCAAATCGAAGGAGAATTCAGATTTGATGGTTCCGTCTTTACTCTGGATCACAAACTGGGCTTTCATCACTTTCCCAAATTCGGTTCCAAACAAAATCCAATCACCGGTTTTTGCATTTATTTTTGTATGGGCTTTGTAGTTTCTGATATCAATTGTGCCAACCGGTTCAGATCCTACGGTGGATAGATCTTCACCGTCGAGAATATAGGGATTGGAGACCTCATCAAAGGCATACAGTTTGTCATTCCGGTACACTGTTGTGACACCAGCTTGACACTTTATGCGCGGAAGTCCCAGATTTGCGAGAAATCCTCCAGGGGCTCTCGTACTCCAAGTCTCATGTAACAGCTTGCCTGCCTTTTCTTCTTCTAGATATTTTTCGGTGCGGACAAATTTATTTTTATAGTGAGCCGTTCCATCCAAAAGTTGAAACGCCTGGATCATGCCATCGCCGTCAAGGAGGTGTTCCTTTCGTCGGCCTCCGCGATCAAATCGTCCCGGTCCATTCCGATAGAGCGTTCCTTTCAGATTTTCAGGGACTTTCCCTTCGATTACGGGAGCATAATTATATTCTTCTTCTAAGGTGTGCCCCAAAATTGAACGCCAATCCATTTCCGTATTTATATTTTTTGATTGCAGCATTAGCATCTCCTCAAAAGCAGAAAATTATGTATATTTAAAAACTATAACTTTACACTGTTAAGATTGCAAATAGAACTTAACATTGTTAAGAAGGTGAGGTAGTGAATGGGGATGACAAATCAAAAACAAACCTATCATCACGGTGATCTCCGAAATGCATTGCTTCAGGCTGCCTGGAAATTAATTGAGAAAGAGGGATTGGATAAGCTGTCGTTACGGGGGGTCGCTCGAGAAATAGGCGTGAGCCAAGCGGCGCCTTATGCACATTTTAAAGATAAAAGCTCGTTATTGGTTGAAGTTGCAGCAAGTGGCTTTACGGCATTGAAAGTATTGCTTGAAACACAACTAAACGAATGTGCCGGAAGCGATGATCACCGAGAAACGCTCGACAAACTTGGTGTCATTTACGTCCAATTTGCTCTGGATAATCGAGCTGTTTTCAGGTTGATGTTTAGCGATGCAATATCTGATTTTCCGAAGAGTGAAAATTACGAGACCGAGGCGACCGCAGCATTCTCCTGCTTGGAGAGAGCTATTCAAAAAATTACCCCGCAACCCTTTGCCACTTTTTCGGCATGGTCTACAGTTCATGGCCTGGCGTCGTTAATTGTGGATAATCGATTGGAAATTAGTGGTGATGTCGAAACTTACGTGAGGGAAGTCACTAGATTTCTCAAGTTTGACTGACAGGAAAATTAACACGGTAAATATGTCTGTTTACTTACGTTTTTCTAAAGTACGTTGTGTGCTCTTCAAAAAATTGGGGGAGAGCAAGACCCATAAGCAGCATCTATTTAGTGGATCCATTCCAGAAAATTACGAGCGTTATTTTGTGCCTCTCATATTTGCAGATTACGCCGTTAAACTTGCAGAATTACTTGATGTCAAAAACGATATAAAGGTTCTGGAAACAGCGCGCCATATTGTTCTTGGGTTTGTCGCAGGAGGCCCACTGGCAAATGAAATAATGACGCGCGAGAAACCTAATTTTGAAACCGCCATTGAGGCCCTCGAGAAAGACATCCAAGAGCAGTTCGGCGAAGGGGAATGTAGGGCCAAAATGCAGGCAATACAGTTTACAGCACATTTATCCTAAATCGTTGCGACAGATTAATTACTCGGCGATAGAGATTTTTTAATACTATCTCGTTTTTTATGAAGTGCGGCGTTGATCTCTTCCACATATTTTACACAGGGCGATTGCTTAGATATTGCCATATAAACAGGTAGTTTTATGACGGAATTTTCAACGACCTTAAAATCGGTTTTTTTATATTCTTCTGGGGTAAACCAGAAAAAAGCGGCGACAGATACAATCAAGTAATCTACACGCCCTTGATGAAGAATTTTATAGAGAGAGGCAACATTGTTTATACTCTGAAAATCAGTAGTATTCTCAAGAAGTTTGTTGAGCGGCGGGGGGATTTTCAAATAGGCGTAGTAGGCACCTTTTAAGTGTTTCAAATCTTCTATGGTCGAATAGCTGAGTTCTTTACCTTTTAGAGTAACAACGCCATAAGTATCGTGAGCCCAAACGTCGGTGTAGGTGAATTTTTTCCGACGCTCTTCACTGTCAAGAAGAGCAAAGATCATATCAATTTCGCCGGTCTCCAGATCCCGTAAAACCCTGTTCCAAGGTTTCGATGGGTCCAGGCGCGCTGTTGCGCCAATTTCCTTAAGAACTTCGCGATTAGTATCTACTGCGAGACCGAACCGGTTCCCGGTATCACCGTCAGGGATTACCAGGGGAGGCCATGCCGGCGGGCCTGAAATAACAGGAGTTCGACAGTCTTTTGCTATCGCCCATTCGGGAAATGACAGATACGATAATATCGAAAAGGTTGTCAGCAATGCAAGTTTGCTCAAATTGGGCTTAACCGACATATGAAATACTCTCCTACTGGTCACTTTTATACAAAAGGTAGGTAGAGCCAGCCTAACATTAAGAATGTTAATATTTTATTTTTCGGTTTCTAAGTTTATCCAAAGTTCATTCACCCTAACCATCATATATGGCTTCAGTTGAGGATATTAGTTGTTTCCCATTGTGATGCTGAGCGAAATTCCGTCGCCAATTTTTCCAAGTTCCTTTTTTGAAGACCGGGGGATGGGGATTTTAATGTGATGGCAGAAATAAAGGATGAGAGCCGCAAGAGTATTGGAGTCAATCACTGTTTCAGTTTCTGTGCCATCTGCCTTAGAAATAACGAGTATTTTTGCTGTTATACTGGGGTTTTCATGAAGCGCGATGTTTATTATTTTACCGGCGGGGTATATATTGAGCTTCTCTTCTTGAAATACCTCAAGAGCTTTTTTTAATTCATTGAGCGAAAATTCTAATACGCGATTTTCAACAACCATGTTTTGCCTCAACCATTTACAACGGATATGTAGGTTGCATAGATAGTCACTTTTCACACCTTAGTAAAGTAGATGTTAAATGTTCGATACAATGGAAGACTAATATTAGTTGAGCCGGTAGGTTTCTAGTTAAAATTCAGGGGTTGCTAATATCACACCACTATTAATCGGTAATTGCATTCAGTTTACTTTCGAAACGGGTGTGAATTTATTGAAATCGAAAAAATATAAGACATTCTCTTCCAAAACCGTTAAAAAGATAGAGAACGTTTGTTCGCAAACATTTTATGTATTTTGTATTTGCGATGAAATTTGTCGATCTACTTGTCTTAACCATCGCAATTTCTGAAGTGATTAAGTGTTTGTGGTTGCCCTGCTTGCAGGAGCAAACGGTGCCATACGTCTATGTGAAACTATAACGACGGGCACATATCTGAAGAACATCAAGGGAGTTAAATACATGAAATTACTAGTAAAGACTGCAAAAATTGCAGCGCTAGCAGTTGCGCTTTCCGGCAGTATTACACTAGCCGCATCCGCGCAAGATCTTAAATTCTTCACTATTGGTACTGGCGGAACTGCCTATACTTATTACCCAGTTGGCGGTGTTATTGCGAACGCGATTTCCAAGCCACCGGGATCACGTGAATGCGGTAAAGGCGGAAGCTGTGGTGTGGATGGTTTGATTGCATCTGCGGTTTCTTCACGCGGATCAGTTGATAATGTGAATGCCATTATTTCCGGTTTACGTAATTCTGGTTTTGCACAATCAGATGTTGCTTACTGGGCCTATACAGGCACAGGTACTATGGAAGGCAAGAAACCTGCCAAAGACCTGCGCACAATCGCAGCCTTGTTTGAAGAACACATTCATCTTGTTGCTTTAAAAGACGGCGGTATTAATTCTGTTGCGGATCTGAAAGGCAAACGCGTCTCTCTTGATGAGCCGGGCTCAGGCACCTATGTGGATGCCAAACTTATCCTTGAAGCAAACAACCTGACGACTGCTGATGTTACAGCTGAAGCGCTTAAAGGTGGTGCTGCGTCCGAAGCCCTTCGGAATGGCAAAATCGATGCTTTCTTCGTTGTGGCAGGTTATCCAACAGGCTCACTTGTTGAACTTGCATCAGCCGCTGATATTAAGTTGGTTCCAATCGCCGGTGCCGGTGCAGCTGCCCTTGCCAGCAAATATGGTTTCTTCTCACAAAGTAAAATTCCAGCAGGAACTTACCAAGGTGTCGGCGAAACCAATACTGTTGCCGTTGGTGCACAGTGGTACACAAGTGCCAAGCAGGATGATGAACTTATTTACAACATCACCAAAGCATTGTGGAACAAAGAGTCTCGCAAGCTTCTTGATGTGGGTCATGCCAAAGGCAAGACAATTACGACAGAGACAGCACTTGCGGGTGTTGGCGTTCCTTTGCACGCCGGTGCAAAGAAATTCTATAAGGAAATGGGTCTTATCAAGTAATTGACCTTCGTTGCAGCCCTGAGTGCCTAGCACTCAGGGCTTTTTTTATGTTTGGCGTCGCAGTGTCATTTGAAGTCAGGAAAAACCATGAGTGCAGATCAACCAACAGCAGAAGAGCTGAGTGAGATCGAACGAAAATTTGATCCTGAAACAGCGTTTCGAACTTCCGGACCGAAACTTGCGTTTGTTATCTCTGCGTTCCTTGTTGCTATGTCGGTTTATCATTTCTACGCCTCCGGCTTTGGGCTGATACGGGAATTACTTCACCGTGGCATCCATTTGGCATTTGTACTGGGTTTGGTTTTTTTCCTATTTTCTTTTCTACGATCTAAAGACACCCGTCTTGCTGAACCTGTATGGTATCGCATTGGCGGCATTAATATTCTGGATGCGGCCCTTGGGCTTCTCGCCGTTGCAGCCTCATTATACTTGCCTCTTCTCCCACCTGAAGTGGTTGCAGAACGGGTCGGTAATCCGTCCCAATTTGACGTCTTTATGGGATCAATTCTTCTGCTGCTCACCCTTGAAGCAGCGCGCAGATCAGTTGGACCGACACTTCCGATTATTGCCATCATCTTTATTCTGTTTGCCTTGTTCGGCCCCCTTGCTCCCGGTGCACTCAAACACGGCGGGACCAGCTGGCTTGGGCTGATTAATCACATCTACTTAACTAATCAGGGCATTTATGGCGTTGCTATCGGCGTTATGGCCCAATATGTATTCTTATTCATTCTGTTCGGTGTTCTGGCAACACGGATTGGCCTAGGCCAATTATTCATTGATCTGGCCATGGTCATCGCTGGGCGATACACAGGCGGACCTGCAAAGGTCGCCATTTGCGCCTCTGCTTTCATGGGTAGCATTTCAGGATCTTCAATTGCAAACACAGTAACAACGGGCGCATTGACCATTCCGGCCATGAAGAAAATTGGCTATCCTCCTCATTTTGCAGGGGCGGTGGAGGCAACTGCGTCAACGGGCGGTCAAATAACACCGCCGGTCATGGGGGCCGCCGCCTTTATCATGGTGGAATACCTTGAAATACCGCTTCGGGATGTTCTTGCTGCTGCATTGTTCCCAGCCCTTCTTCATTATTTTGGCATTTTCATTATGGTGCATCTTGAAGCCAAGAAACTGGGTCTTCGTGGGCTTACCGCTGCTGAACTCCCAGATGCAGTTCTCGTTCTGAAACAACACTGGATGGCTATCATTCCGTTGATCGTTTTGGTGAGTTTCATTTTGACCGGGCGTACTCCAGATTTCGCTGCCGTTTATGGCATAATTGCCTGTGTGGTAGTGGGGGTTCTCAATCCGACAAACCGACTGACACTTCGAGACTTGTGGGGCGCTCTAGACTCTGGTGCTAAAAACACCATCGCTGTTGGGGCCGCGGCCGCCTGTGTTGGGATCATTGTTGGCGTTGTCACGCTTACCGGAGTTGGCTTCCGTTTGGGTTATGTCGTCGTACAAACCGCCACAGATATTGGCGCCGTATTTGGAAACACTTGGCCGTTTAACTTTTTTGAAGTGCCGCAGTGGGCGTTGTTCTTCTCTCTCGTCCTTGTTGCCATCGCCTGCATCATGATGGGTGCAGGCATTCCAACGACTGCCACCTACATTATTCTGGTGGCGGTTGCGGGACCTGCACTTGCGCAATTGGGTGTGGAGCCGTTGGTGGCTCATTTCTTCGTCTTTTATTATGGGGTGCTGGCAGATATTACGCCGCCGGTGGCGCTTGCAGCATATGCGGCTGCTGGAATTGCCGGATCCAACCCGTTTAAAACTGGAAATACGGCTTTCCGGCTTGGTATTGCAAAAGCGTTGGTTCCGTTTGTATTCGTGTATTCACCGGCTCTTCTTCTTGTAACCGATGGGTTCACGTGGTCAGCATTTGCAATCACACTTGCCGGTGCCATGGCAGGTATAGGGCTTTTGGGTGTTTCTTTCTCCGGCTATTTCCTCACACCGCTCAGTAAGTACGAACGGATCTGGGTTGCTCTGGTATCGCTACTCTTCATCGCGCCGGGGCTTTTGACCATGGCAGCGGGCGCGATTCTCATGCTCCCGACCCTCATCTCGCAGTACCTCAAGGGAAAAGCTAAGGCCAAGCTTGCCTGAATGGCTTAGACGAGATACGGGCATTTGACGGCACATTACCTCAGCGGCAAATGCCTAAAAGGCTGGTCCTAATTTCCACATGTCCAGATCGTTTGGCACCGTTTACAGAGATATTCTCTATAGTGATGGCGCCGGCCTTTAAGCCGTACTGACCTCTCACTCGAATGTTATCTGTAACATCAGCTGAAACGAGACGAAACAAACCACCAAGCAAGGCTGCATCTATAACACGCTGAAACACGCGAACTGGTGCGCCGCCTTTAATCCCATGATAACTTCGGATGGCGGTATGTTGCCGCGCCTCGTCGGTTGGAAGAACGCCTGCACTCTGTCTTAAGAACAGGCTGGTTCTGTCGCGATTGATCACCATGGGCTGACGGCGATCCCCACCGGCAACATAAATTGATCCGGAACTCATCATTAAACCGGTTTGAGTTCCTAAGCATGTTTGAAAGGCATTAAACAGTTTTTGCCGTTGATCTGAACGCGCAGGCCAAGCGATTTCTACGTCAGGCCCTTTCCCCGTCTCCAACAGTTTTAAAAGGACACGCCCTTCGCTCACGGCATCCTCTTTTATTGTTTCAATTTTCACGGACGCCTTATCCGGTTTGGAAGTTTCCGGGGGTGGCTCCTTTGTTGGCGACGTCACTGTTTTAGGGATTTGGGCTGGCGCCTTCATCGCAGAGATGGTTTTGACCGGAGCCGTAATTTTTGGTGGAGCTGGTTTTGATGGCCTTCTTAGTTTCGGCGTGATGGGTGGTGGAACTGGTGTTGGCTTTAGGGTCGGCAATGGCATTGGCGGGGGCGGGGGAAGGACTACTGTCGCCACCAGTTTCAAATTTTGCGGAAACTCAGGTAGGGCTTCAGTAAGAACTTGTGCCGCTTTGACGGGAGTTTTTTCAAAAATGGGAAGAGCCATGAGTATTATGACCACACCGATACCAACAGTCAGAAATATTGACGCTTTTTCGGTTCGGGTTCTTCCCATATGTGCTTTCATTGCACTGAGACCTCAACTGAAAATAGTTCCATTTCTTCAGACAAAGATTGGAGTTCTTCTTGCCTATTTTTTCGGGTCTCAATGGTGAATTTGGGGGTAGCATTTTCACTGTTATCTGGCGCCAGTATCTGTTCGCGGCGCTTGGCGACATCCGGTGTGAATTCAGCTCGATCCAAATTAGCAACATTTTCTGTTCTGGAAGGCGTCACATCTTCCAGGACATCTGCTAACCGAGTTAGGTCATCAGGTGCTTCATCTGCAGGTGCGTAGGCAACGGAGATTTCATCTCCCGAAGATGTTGAGACTGCATGTTGAGACGGTAGCACCTGTGGTTTTGCTGTGGGTTGGATTTGGGCAACAACATTTTGTGCGCCGCCCTTAAGCGCCTGAACCGTTTCGTGGGCATCATTAGCCGCAGCCTGGTATTCAGTTTTGTCGCTGGTAAACAAAAAAATGAGAGCTGCACCAACGACCAAATTAAACATCAAAAATTTCATAACCATTTTCCTTCTTGAATGAGGGGGAGGACACCGGTGTTACTGATTTTTGCTCCGCTCCAGAAATAATTAAGACAGATCGTAAGAAAGCTGAGACTGGCAACCCGATAACAGTTGTCATAAAGGCGAGACTGAAATTTGCAGTAACTTCCCGAATGACCGCCTGCACGGTTTCGGGCGTGAGTTCTTGTCCAGCAAGACTGCCAATACCAAGGCTTATACCGAGCAATGTAAATGTTAGGGCGAGCGTTGTAACACCGTTCGCTGCTTGTATCCCCACTTCTAGCCAGTATTGTCTATGGTGTTCTTCCGCTTTTCGAAGGCGGATTAAACTGAAAACCGAGAGAAAAACCAAAGCCGCAAGCAAAGAGACAAAAGTCAGCCCGAGCACGTTCAGTGCCCAATTGGCAAGATCAAGGGGATCTTTGGAAAACACCAGAACAGAGACAGCCGCGCCAATGGTTACAAATCCAAGAAAATAACTGGCAGCCTGCGCCAAATGGCGAGTGTTTTTTATAAACCCGTCCATTTTAACGCCGCCCCATACGGGCATTGACTAACGTTTGGGTTGATAGTCCCACACTTTGCAGCCAATGATCTGTAACAGACCGGCTTTTTTCAACAGAAGCATGAACCAAAAAAGTCAGGTCATAATTTTGAAAAGCAGCCTGCACCATTGATGTATTTTTTCCGCTTAAACTTTTGTCGCGTAAAACCATTCTTTCCAGATCAACAAGTCGAACGCCGCTGGTCTCTAGTTTAGTTTCACGTTCTTGCACTCCCACATCACCGGAAAGCATTGTTTGAACTAAAATGGCGCGTTCTCTTTCTAAATTTTCAAGCGAACCTGCGTGAGCTAAGCTTAAACCGGAGGTGATAATGGCGAGAGTTACGCCTGTAAAAACTATATTTTTCATGTCTATTCTCCGTGCATATTAGTTGATGAAGAAATCAATTGCGTATTTCTGGCGTTCTTCCTCAGGCGCGCGGCCAAGATCTTCTGAGGCAAATAAGGTTTCCTCAGATAGGGCGAGCGCATCGAGTGAAATAAGTTTGGCCATGTTAGAGACAATGGCTCGCTCTTGATTAACCAGCGCCACTTCGGCCTCGTTTTGCGAGATCAATTGCCGCAGATAATCTTCTTGGCTGAGCGGAACACCGTTCAACTCGGGTGCTTGATTAGCCGGGTGTGCATTAACAGCGGCAACCAAATTTTCAAGAGCGGATATATTGCGGGCATATTCGCGGCTATATCGGCTTTCTGACATTGCCACAGACTGCATGAGTTTCATATCAACCTTCGACAGGCTTGATTTCATGCGCGCTCTGGCAGTTTGTTGCAGGCTTACAAGTTGCTTTTGTCCCGCAGTATTCCCTTGTTTTTTTCGGTTTAGTTTGCCTAAAAGGCGCTCATATAAGCGAAGTTTTATGCGAGCCCTTTTCTGCCGTAAGTCCTGATTTTCTTTCAGCATTGTCACGTAGGATTTTTTCTCAAGAAGAAATTGATGTTGCAATTCATAGCGGGTCTCTCCGTCAGCCCGCTCAATGGCTCCTTGCAGATCACCTAAGGTTGCCTGCTTTAACTTTGCACTATCTTCCGTCTCGATCAGGGCTGCCGCCAGCTCTGATTTTCGAAAGTCGCTTTCAACCGCTTTTTCCAAGTGGTTTCCGGGGAGCTTGATCAGGCGTTCGCTTGCCGTCGGAGCCCAGCTAGTATCCGCAGCGATAGCAGAGGATATTATACTGCTACTGATGAGAATTCCGGCGACAGGCAAACTCAATACCAGATGACGGAGAGGCAAATTTGATTTCAGTTTCATAATTAATCTCCTTACAGGAACGACCTCGATCACTTGTTCTTCCAGTGATGCATGCGGCGGATTTCACGCTTCAAATCATCGTTGACGTTCAATGCGGCGAAAGTGCCGAATGTCCAATCTTCAGAGCGGCCAAGAATAACTTCGGAGGATGCAACGAAGGAGGATCCATCGGCGAAATAAAGATCATGTTGAGGATATTTGCTTTTGAACGCTTCGAAACTCCGACGCGCCTGCTCCATATCTCCTCCTTTGAAATAGTTGACAACGGCAAGAGCGCTGATGCGCATTTGTTCGCCTCGTGGCACCACATCGGATCCTGCGCCAAGTTCAGAGACGCATTTGTCAGCAACACGTGCACTGGTCAAATATGCACCGGCCGACCCTTTTCTTCGCGCTTCTTCATCTCGCTGCAGGGTTTCATTGCGGCAACTCTCGAACGCCTGCTTGCGTTCATACTGTGCATAGCGTTCGGCTCTGAATTCCAATCCGGCTGTGGGATCTGGCGTGGTTGTGAGCTGGCAAGCCCCTAAGAGCAGCGTAAGTGATGCAACCCCGGCTTTGGGTAAAATACGATTAATTTTGAGTTTATAGGACATAAGAGTCTCCTTTCGAGGTCGCGAGATTAAGGGTGTGAATTGTCCGGCTGTACTTGCGTCGTAGACGCTGAACCCGTTTCACGTATTTCCGGGTTGCCGGGATCACTCGGGCACTTGGAAGCGTACCGACACGGGATCCCCCGTTGTAATAGGACAAAGCGAGGTCGGTTCGACCTTTATATCTGTCGATCAATCTCCCAAGGAAATGCAAGCCAATCCGGATGTTTACCCGAGGATTCCAAAGCATATCTTTTTCAATTCCATATTCACCGCGTGCCGTAGCGGGCATAATTTGCATGACACCACGCGCGCCTTTATGACTTAAGGCCTGCGGATTAAAATTGCTTTCTGCGTGGGCAACAGCGAGGGCGAGGGGAACAGGTATTCCAAGATTAACCGCCTCTCTCGCAACAAGCCGTTGGATATGAGACCGATCTGTTTTTCCGGCTGAAGTCGTCGTTGAACATCCGGTTAGTGCCACGATCAGTCCCAGAAAGATTAAAATTGGTCCTGTCAGTTTGATTGAGACGTGTGGGGTTTTCATTGGTTTGCGCTCCCATCTAGTTTTAGTAAACGGTTCCGCCATTCTTCTGAAAATGGGGAGACCACAAGGTTTGCGACAGGCAGTTTTTCGCGTGCAGCTAATGCCAACTCAAAAGGTAGGGATGGGTCTACCGCCAAAATTACACGGCTCCCATTCTCATTCGCCTCTTGGGTTACTTCTGAGGGCGAGACAATGCTCAAATCAGCGTTGCGATATGACTTACCATCAAAAATTAGAATGATATCTTGCGAGCCGGGTTGGATTGCAGCAGAGCCTTTGGCTGTTTTATTGGCCAAAATATCAAGCGCTTGCGCAGATTTTATCCGAGCTGGATCAGCATTTCCTGTTTCCACTCCCATGGAGATCAAGGTTAGGATCATCAGACTGAAGAATCCCATTGCCAAAGCAAGAGCGACTTCAGTCATTGCACTTTCAGGCGTTGAACTTTGCATCAGAAATCTCCTCAGTCTGTCAGTCGTGTATCAAGAAACATGTTGTTGAATGTCTGTCTGGTTAGCCGCCCATTTACCCGCAAAGCAGAATCCGATTGATAGTTGCGCAGTGCAGATCGGGTTTCATTGGTAAGATATCCATCTGCTATACCGGGTTCGTACCCAAGCTCGAAAAGCCTAATTTCCGCTTGTTCAATCGTTGCTTTATAGCCAGATGACCCGGCCGGCGGCGTTTTCGGAATACTAGAATTATGATCAGTAACTTGAATCGCATTTTCGCCGTTTAGATGAACAAGAACCCTTGGAACCGTACTTACCAGAACCTGACCTGAATGGCTGGCAACAGCCTGATAGGAAAGTGATATGCGGCCTTCGTTTTTACTCACCTGTCCAATGATCAATATATCTGCCAGGCTATTTTCAAGCAGGATGTTAAGCGCATCTGCTTTACTTGCTGTGGCGCCATATCGATCACGTTCATCCACAAGAGTTTTGATGTTTGAACGGTTTACAAAGTGAAAACCCTGACCGCCGAGCCGTTGTAAATTGGCCATGAGATGGCTGTTAATTAACTCCGCCTCATGCTTTGACAGCTGCTTGTTATTGGTCAATGACCGAAGAGCCACTTTGGGTGCGTTATAGCCCGCCGAAGAAGAAATGCGTCCAAGTTGAGTATCGTTTAGGCCTTGGACGAGTTCTGCCGCGATTTCACGAAATTGCTTAGGATCCATTTCCTGTCCCCAAACCGGAGCTCCCACGATTGATACAGCGAATACGACTGACAACAGCGTGACAACTCTGATTTGGTATTTAAAATTCATGAAAATAGTCATTGGATTTTCCCGTTACAAACTGTCGGTTCTAGCTCAACATTTTCCAGCGACCATCGGATGTCCGGCAGGCGCGGCCCGTAACCTCTTCTTCAAACCCATCCACAAAGACCCACGTTGAATATTCGCGGCAAGGAAGGTTGGAAGATGTTTTATAGGTCTTAGTGGGCGTCATCTCGAAATCACGGCCAGTATCTGGATTGTGCCAAGTTACAGTTTGGCCCGTTGGTACATTTTCAAGGACTTGTGTTGCTTGGTTCTGATCAGAGGTCTGCATGGACCTGCCAACTTCACCGCCAATAACAGCACCAACAATCGCTCCGCCGATAATGGCGACTGTGCGGCCGTTGCCTTTGCCAAATTGCGTCCCAGCAGCGCCGCCAAGAAGAGCCCCGATGATGCGACCACCGAATACTTTGTCGAAAGAGATGGACGGTGTGTTGGATGTTGGTTGGTAGCGCGGCACTTGATATTGAACCCGCTGGCGAGAGCGACGCTCAGGACGCTCAATATAACGAACATACGTCACATTTTTTCTATGCTTCTTATAGGATTTGCGGTGTTTTGGCTTGGAAACCTTATAATAGATAATCCGTTCAACTTCTTTTACACGGATGACTTTTTGTCCGTGAGATTTGGCCCAGTGACGTTTGTCGGCATAAGCAGTTGTTGCTGAAACGGATAGAAGTGCCGAACTCAGAATAGATGCGGATACGATTACTCGAACACTGGTGTTAAATAGATTTTTCATTTTTTCCTCCTGCAAGACCAAGACAGCGTTTGTTACTGAAATTGACATTAGGAGGAACTGGATTTCGATAGTATGCCGGGCTTGTTAGGAAATATTAATCTGCATGAATATCTCCTAACACACGTGTTCTATTTTATTTTTTCCGCAATAGTCTAAACTCACCAGATATGAAAAAATTTATGCGCCTATTTCTGCTCTGCTGGTTAGCGTTCGGGATTGTTGTTTCCCCGAACATTACCGTTGCACGAACTCAAAAATCAAATTCGGCAGATCTTTCGGACGCCTTGTCACGCCTTAAGAACAATCCCCGGTATGAAGGCAGAATTCTCGGAACTCACTTAAGAAAAAGTGGTAAAGACTATGTCTATGAAGTTCGTATACTTCGGCAGGACGATACGGTTATTGTGGTTTTCATAAGTTCGAAAACGGGAGGGGTCATCGGAGATTCAGAACGTAACCGGGAAAAATCTTCAAAGACCAAGAACAAGAAAAATCGAAAGAAAAGAAACAAATAGGATTTCTTTATGCGCGTGCTCATTCTAGAAGATGACGAAGATCTAGCGGCTCAAATGCAAACAGTATTGCAAGATGAGCATTTCGCCGTTGATGTCTTTCATGATGGCGAAGAGGGATATGAGATGGGATTGGACAACGACTATGACGCTGTCATTCTAGATCCCGGACTACCGACCATGGATGGATTTTCAGTTTTGCGCAGATGGCGCGAAAAAGGTAAAACCATGCCCGTCATTATTCTAACTGGATCGCGCAAAGAAGTTGCCGATATGAAAGAAGGCGTGCGTGCAGGAGCTACTAACTATTTGACGAAACCGGTCGATCTGGAATTATTGCTAAGCTGGCTTCAAGGGGTGGTCAATTCCAATGGCCCCAATACGTCTCGATCAGTTTTGGAATTGGGAAGCCTTCGTATTGATACACATTCGCTTAAAGTATCCAATGACGGTGTGCCGGTAAAAATAACGCCGACGGAATATCGTATCTTGCACTATCTGATGGTTCATCAAGAACGCCCAGTGAGTGCGGAAGAACTCGTTCGTCATAATTTCGAGGGAGACTCCATCAAAACAGCAAATGAAGTTCCTGTTTTCATTAGTCGGCTTCGAACGAAACTTGGCAAAAGATGGATTGAAACTGTGTTTGGGTTTGGATACCGTCTCGTCAGCCCGCCCATAGATCAGGAGAGTTAATGCTGAGTTTTTGGCGCGCCTCTCTTATTGGTCGATTAATCCTATTGGCGGTGTTTGTCTTTGCTGTCAGCATCCCCCTGTTCTTTTTTCTGTTTTCCACATCTGTAAGTCGAATTTCAAACGAAGTCGTGGATACAAGGCTGCTGGAGTTTGCGGGGCAGCTACGGGGGTATTGGGCAAGCGAGAAAGCAAATACGCCCAACGGAAATGAGAAGACAGATCTTGTCATATCCAGCTCAGGTCTTGGTGGGCCAGATATTGAGTGGGTTTGGCAAATCACCGTCGATGGCAAGAAAGTCCGTCAGTCGGAATTGTTGGTGCTCACAGATGCGACTATTCCAGCGTCAATCTCTCGCGCTACGACAGATTTTGACCTGAGCACTCATACCACGCCGCTTGGTGTTATGCGGGTTGCGGAACGCATTATTGAAGAGCCAGCACCTGGAGCCGCGGGGGACACCCGTAAAGTTCACTATTTAGTTGGACTAAGCGAGACCCGCTACAATGCCTATGTTCAGGATCACAAAGACCGTCTCGGTGATCTCTCGCTAATGGGCGTCATCATTATGTCTGTGGTTATTCTGGCTCTGTTGGCCCTTATTATTGTTCTTGTCCAAAGGCAGCTGGTTGGCATAAAATATGCGCTGGGTCTTTATGAAAAAGGGGATACAGAAGGGATCGAAGGCCAGTTTCCAACGGAAATTCAGTCTGTTGTAAATCTGATGAATGATCTTCTCAGGCATAATCAAAAGTTGATCGCCAGAACCCGAAAATACGTTAGCAAAATCACGCATGATATTAATCATCCCCTTGCGATTTTAAAAAATGGACTGAAAACCGACATCGATATTGATTTGTTTAATCGTCAGATCGCCCGCATGAGTGGCCTTGTGGACCGTTATGCAAGTCTGGCGCGGGCCATTGGCCCTGAAGGGGAGACGCGAAAGAAAACGGATGTATCTGCATCCTTGAAAGATACAGCAGATGGTTTTTCAATTTTGTACAGACGAACACCATTGACCATCAATTGTGAGGTGGAGGAGGGGTTAAACTTTGTTATCCCCCAACATGATCTAGAAGCGGCAATCAGCAATCTTGTCTCCAACGCTCATAAATATGCGGACAGCGAGATTGTTATTTCGGCTAAAGTTGTACATCAGAATCTCATTATTGATGTTGACGATGACGGACCCGGAATTGCACCGGAACAAATGGAGACAGCCCTTAAATGGGGGCAACGGCTTGACGAAGCACCGCCCGGAACGGGGTTTGGTCTTTCAATTGTCAGTGATATTCTCGATTTGTATGGCGGTACCATACAGCTTTCAATGTCTTCCCTTGGCGGTCTTGCCGTTCATGTGGAATTCCCAAGTCCGGAAAACCGCCTTACAGGAGAGTAATCTACAAACTCACGCCTAAAACCAAGCTCTGTTAGCCCGCAGGGCGGGGCATTTGTCTAACCTACGCGACATAATTGCTATTGAGCAGCATAAAAAAACTATTTTTCACTAATGAATAATTGATGGATGTTCAAACAGCTATACTGGAGGCGTTAAATATCGCGTGTTCATATGATCTACCATGCGTGTAAGGTCATCCTACACGATCAGAATCTGGCACGGGTAAATATATGTTTATTTTTAATTAGTTAGGGTAATTGGCTGAGGGGCGTGGACCCTAAGCACGTATCTTTAAGCTGTTGAAAATAAACACGAACGTAAGCAGGTGTGTAAGGTCTTCGAGTGTGTGGAGTGACCTTATACGGGGGCGAGGTTGTCGTCCAGAAATGCTTGCCACCATGCTTGGTCAAATTGCATGGCGGCAAATTTGAATTCGAAAGTGATCGGTAGT
>JBALWO010000024.1:47917-52821 GCA_036960775.1 Pseudomonas marincola
AGTTTTACAAAAGAGATTGTTCCCCAGTCAAACGGTCATTTGTTCCCTGCAAATTATCTTGCGCGACCTAAGAGTACCTAAGTTAGCAGGCAAGAGCGCAAGCTGCGTGCTATTCCCATTAGCATTGACGGATACAAATCGGCGCCGGGTTTCAGGTCTGCACCAATAGGGTCGATCGTGGCCAATTTCGCATTTGTCTCGTCCGCGATCAAAATAGACAATTTGTTTGAGAATTGTGGTTCTCTGAAAATGCAGACGGCACCGCTTTTTTTAACTTTCCGGCGCAAACCCTTGATCCTTTTTACAGAAGTTGGGTGACTTGGGTTCAGAACAATCGACCCCACAGCTGTTAGGTTGTAATGTTTTTCAAAATATTGATAGGCATCATGAAAGACGATAAACGGAATACCCTTGATCGGAACAAGTAGGGTTTCAATCTCTTTTTCAATTGCTTCGATATTTGAAATTAGAGACAGCGCATTTACCTTGTAGAAGGATCTGTTCTCAGGGTGAATAATGGATAGTTCTCGTGTAATGGCCTTTATCATGACAATTGCATTATTTGGATCAAGCCAGATGTGAGGGTCGCCTGTACCTTCCACATCATGATGTTCTTCGTGGCCCTGGTGACGGTTTACAGTTCCGTCATTTTCGGAATGGGTGGCGTGATCGTGTTTTTCCCAATCCTCGTCTGCGCGGAGCTTGAATGTCGTTACGCCTTGCCGGTCGATCATGGGGACTTTCCGTACTTTCTGAGGTAAAACATCCAGTGCCCTGACCACACTGATCTCTAGACTATCGGAAATATAGAAGACAATTTTTGCCTTGTGTAACAGAGATATGACTGACGGTTTCAATTGATAATCATGGGGAGAAGTATCGTTTTGAATAAGCAGTATTGCTTTCCCCGTGTTTCCCATGACGCCTTGTACCAAAGAATGCAGGGGGGGAATGGTCACGATTACTTCTGAAGCCAGAACGGAATGTGTTTGTGATGCTAACCCTATTATTAAACCAAATGAAATGACGATTTTCTTGATTTGATTTTTCATCTGCGAGTTCCTCTTGACAGTTTTCAAATTTTACTATTGTTATGTTATAACATTACTTAAAATGAAAGCAACGTCTAATGAAACTAAAAGCTTTGATACCGTCTTTGTCCCTTTTTGTGATTCCTTCTCTTGTGTTTGCAGCCGATGATCACGACCATAATCATGGTCAAAGCGAAGCTGGTTTTTATGGACATCTGGATCTTAAAATTCAGTATGACCATGTCTACAATGCGGGAGAGACTGATGAGGAAATTGATGAGGCTTATTCGCACTCACATCTGGAACTGGGGTACGGGTTTGGCAACGGTATTTCTATAAATACAAATCTTCAGCTTGAAGGAGAGCCTGCTGGTCATGATCACGGCGGCGGCGGGGCTGTGCTCGATGGTAGTAACCGCTATTTCAAAGATGAGCCACTTCTGGCGCGAACATTGACCGTCAATTATGACGGGGACAATTTTGGTGTATATGCCGGAAAATTTGATCCTGTGATCAGTTTTGACGAACATGTTCTACCTGGAATTTATGGCTATCAGGTCATTGATGAATATACGGTGCGTGAGAAAATTGGCCTTGGGGGCTACGGCAAGTTGAAAGCAGGAGATTTGGGCACCCATCAACTTGATGTCAGTACTTTCTTTGCAGATACAACAGTACTCAGTAACTCCATTCTTTATGAACGTGGGGACACGGACAAGGAAGATGGTGGTGTTTCCAATACAGAAGATTTTTCATCCGTTGCCATTTCTCTTGCGGGATCAGATTTTTATTCCTTGGCCAGTGATATTCCTGAAGGGCTTTCCTATCGCATCGGCTTTGCCTATCAGGCTGCGGGAGAAGGTGATGAAGAAGATGAGACGCGGTATTCCCTATCAGGCCAGTATGAACATATTTTCACATCTGCACTGAAAGGTCGGGTTGTCGGGGAAATTGTCCATATCGATCATCTAGGTGGGGAGGGACCCCACGACCGGACCTATTCCACCGCCGGGGCGGAGCTGAATTATAAAAACTGGGAACTGGGTTCAACTTATACTCATATTTATAATGACAACCCAGAAGAAGCTGATGAAGCACTGGATGGAGAATTGTTCCAAGTATCCTTAAGCTATCACTTTGATGTTGGTTTTTATGTGGGCGCAGGCTACCGGTATCAAGACGAGGAGGGTGAGGAGAATAAACGGGTTGGAATGCTTGTGGGTTACTCTCATTCTTTTTAATGTGGGTTCCTGTTAATGGAAGCTTAGAGGGCTGGGTATTACTGCCCGGTTGATAAACTCAAGGATTGCTTATGCGTTGGTTCCTTATTGCCTGTTTTCTAATGGTCATGACTCCTTTCAAGTGGGCCTACGCGCATCCCCATGCCTGGGCGGATGTCGTCATTGAGATTTTGTTTGATGGTGCAGGTCGTGTGACGGGCCTGCGCCAGACATGGTTGTTTGATGATTTCTATTCTGCCTACGCGGTAGAGGGGATGGATGGGAATGGGGATGGAAAGCCTGATCAAGAAAAACTGGATGGAATTTTGCGTGTGAATATGGAAAACCTCAAGGAATCTGATTATTTCATGCGGGCTTGGCAGGGGGAAAAAATCCTAAAGCTGCAGCCGGTAATCGAAATGTCGACCCGTATGGCGGAAGGCAGGTTGGAAATGACTTTTGTCACGACGTTTAGCAAACCGGTATCTCAGCCTGGGGATCAATTCTCCTACTCCATATTTGACCCAACTTTCTACATTGAAATGCTGCATTCCGAAACAGAAAAGCCTGTTCGGTTGGTGGGCGCGCCTGAAGGGTGTGACTATGCGCTTTTGCAGCCCAATCCGGATCCGAATGCCGTTGCGCAGGCCGCGATGCTGGGCGCATCGGAGCGCGGAGAAACTGGTCTTGGTCTCTTTTTTGCAGAACGGGTAAGTCTGACATGTCCCGCCAACTAGTGTTGTTTTCTATGGCCTGCTGCACTGCATTGATAGGCCTGTTGGTATCAGATGCAGCCGCCGCACCTGCGATCACTGAACCCACCTTGTGGACGGAACTTATACACTGGATTGCTATCCAACAACGATCTCTTCATCAGGAACTGGTCGCCGCCCTCAAAATGGTGAAAAACGAAGGCAGCATGGCTGCAGCTGGAAGCTTGATTGTAGGGAGTTTTCTTTACGGGCTATTCCATGCCGCAGGGCCAGGGCATGGCAAAGCGGTTTTAGCGACCTACCTGTTGACGCACCCGCATAGAGTTGGCCGGGGTGTTGGTATTGCTGCTATGGGAGCATTATGTCAGGGGATTGTCGCGGTCATTCTGGTGTACGGGTTGATCTACTTGGCGGGTTGGCTCCCGCGAGAAACAAGCGCGGCGATCAGCTGGAGCGAGCGGCTCAGTTATATTCTTGTGGCTGCGATTGGCGTAATTTTGATTTTGCGAATACTGCGAAAAGCCATCAGGCAGTTTTTCTCTAAAGGGCTAGGGCCTGCTTCCCACAATCACAATGACGATGCTTGCGGTGACTGCGGCCACACTCACGTACCGAATGAAAAGCAATTGGATCGGGCCATTGGGTTCTTCTCATCATTTGGGGTTGTCCTCGCTATTGGGTTGCGACCTTGCACCGGTGCCGTTCTGGTACTGGTCTTCGCCAAAGCCATCGGCATACCTTACTCTGGCGTCTGCGCCGTTCTTGCCATGTCTGCTGGAACCAGTATCGCCGTTGCCGTATTGGCTTTTCTTGCCGTAAAATTCCGGAATAAAGCTGTATCATTGATCGATAGCAGAAGCCCGCTTTGGTGGATAGCAGCCAATGGCGCGATCCTGGCAGGGGGAGGGTTACTCCTCGTTTTGGGAATAAGCCTCTTAAATGCTTCCTTCTACGCCAGGCATCCTCTGGGATTGTAGGTTTTTCCTGAATGTTATGTGGGCAAATCGTCTGAGATAGAAAATTGATAAAAACAGAATGAACGCTGGATGATACATATCAACCTATCCGGCGAACTGTGATTTACGAGTTTAGTTTCAATTGCTTAGATAGGTTGGCTGGGGAACGTGGACTCGAACCACGATTGACGGAGTCAGAGTCCGTTGTCCTACCATTAGACGATTCCCCAGTAGGATATTTGTGCGGCATTGCAGCCTAGGCTGGATCTAGTAACAAGTCCCCAGAATATTGTCAATGTGTTCAGCATTTGAACAAGACATAAAAAAACGGCCCAGACGTTAATCTGGGCCGTTTTTATTGAGTAGGTTTAGATCCTAGCTTTCGTCACCAACATTGATTTGAGCCATAACAGCGGCCTCATCAAGTGGATCGCTAACATCTATCAGATCAAGCGTGATAGTGAAGCCAGGTGCATTGTCAACCGTTAGAACAGTTTCACCAGCACCATCAGTCAGTGTGACTGCATCTGCACGATCGGCTGTTGCAATTCCGAGGGCGTCGAACAATCCATCAAGATCAATGGTGTCGCCTTCAGCAACATCAAAGTCTGTGATGAGATCATCGTCGTCAGATATGTTTTCGTATTTAAACGTATCTGCACCAGAACCACCCGTAAGCTCGTCATCGCCGTTACCGCCGATTAGGGTGTCATTGCCACCTTCACCGTCGATCGTATCGTGACCATCATTACCATCAAGGACGTTAGCACCGCTATCACCCGTAATCGTATCGTTGTGATCAGAGCCGACTATATTCTCGATTGAGTAGAGATGATCATCGTCACCATCCATATAAGCATGGCCATGAGTTCCCTCATCAAGATCCACATAAACAGCATCATCCTGATCACCATAGTAGGCCGTATCATTACCACCATCGCCATACAGTCTGTTTTCACCGCCGCCGCCGATGAGAGTATCGTC
>JBALWO010000024.1:52921-57285 GCA_036960775.1 Pseudomonas marincola
CACCCCAACATGATCGGTATAAGGACCCGCGGTATCATGATGATCTGGAGCATCTACGCTACTAATGCTCAAAACATCGTTTTCAATGTCCGTATCATTGGCAAGAAGAACCTCATCCGGAATATGAAGGTTTTGAGTGATCACATTCGTGAAGACGTAGTCGTAGTTCGCTGTTGGGCCATCGTTCACACCAGTTACCGTAACCACGATATCTGCTGTTGTCACCGCACCGTGGGCGTCTTCTGCCTGAACAGTGATCGTTACATCACGAGTTTCCCCGTCATTTAGGATCTGGAAGTCAGTGCCCGGATCAAACGATAGATTGCCACCTGAAATCGAAGCTGATCCTTCAGAAGGAGCACCTACGACTGTATAGATCAGGCTGTCACCATCGTCATCACTATCGATATCATCACCAAGTAGGGTTAGATCAACGATTACAGCATTATCCGCATCTTCAAGAACCGCGGCCACTGAAGCTGACATTGTTGGTGCATCGTTCGTTCCTGTTACCGTTATGACAACATCTACAGTGTTTGAGTCTGCGGCATGGCTGTCAGTTGCTTTAACTGTAACCGTAACCGTAGTCTCTTCACCTTCAGCCAAACCTTGGAAGTCTCCTTCTGGATCGAACTGTAGAGTAGTACCGACAATCAAAGCCGATCCTGCATCAACACCTGGACCAGAAACAATAGAGTAGGTGAGTGTTGTTCCATCGTCGTCGTTATCGATGTCATCACCGAGAACTGACAGATCAACTACAATTGGTTCACCATCTTCAACCGCATCACCTTCACCATCGATCATCACTGGCGCATCATTTACACCGTCAATTTCGATTGTGACTTGACCTGTTTCAGAAGTTGGAGAGCCATTTACTGAGGCACTGTAATCAAAGATAACAGTCGCTTGTTCACCAACTGCTAGTGGATCGAAGCTTGAGTCACCATCTGTCGCATCATCAACCGGATTAATGTCGAGAGAAACCTTAACATCTTCAACATCAAATGCATTGAACGTCACGTCACCATAACCGGGGATCGTTAGGCTCCACACACTTGGGCCTGTTACAATCCAACCAGATAGAGGACCAACCGCACCACCTGGCATTGTCAATGTGACATCGCCTGGAGTGTTGTAAGTTGTCGTTGCAGAGTTCGGAATGAAGTCTGAGTCTGACGTGATGGTTACACTAATGGCAGCCAGATCCGTATCTTCATCTGTTCCCAAAGTATCATCAAGCAAGATCGGAATTTCGTTACCTGCCACAAAGACTTTCACATACTCAATCTGTTGCGCATTCAAGGAATGCCCACCGATATTCAGAGTGCCGCCGTTTGTTGCCTCAACAGAATTTGCAAATGCCGCAATTTCTGTCTCATAAGCTAGGAATTCGGCCATGTCTGCGAAATTGAGTTCCAAACAGTCAACATCGTCGCCGCCGTTATAGAAGTCCGTATCCGCAGATCCGTCATTAAATGTCCACTGTAGAACATCATCTCCAGAGCCGCCGTTTACGACATCGCTTCCGGATCCGCCGTCAACAGTATCATTTCCACCTTCACCGTAGATCAGATCATCATCGGCACCGCCGTCGATCACATCACCAGAACCAAGTATGGCATTGGCACCATCGTTACCGTACAGAGTGTCATTGCCGTCATTACCGTAGATTCTATCGCCATCGGTACCACCGAAGATTTCATCATTGCCATGACCGCCGGACATTTCGTCTTCACCCGTTCCGCCACTCATGATGTCATTGCCGCCTTGGCCGAACATATCATCGTGACCAATACCGCCGTCCATGGTGTCGTTGCCACCGTCAAACGGAAGACCAACAGGACCGTCACCAAAGTTGTCACCGATCATGAAGTCGTCGCCGGAGCCACCGTCCATAACATCGCTGCCAGACTGGCCACCCATGATGTCATTGCCGCCTTCACCGTGCATTTCGTCGTTGCCGGATCCGCCAGACATCTCGTCGTTTCCGCCAAGATCGCCGCCTAATCCGTCATCACCGAACATAACATCGCCTTGATTACCACCGTCCATAACGTCGTTGCCAGCGCCGCCGTACATAACGTCAGCACCATCCTCGCCGTACAATGAGTCTGCGCCGGAGTCGCCGTAGATCAAATCGTCATCGTCACCAGTCCAGACTTTGTCGTTTCCGCCACCGCCGTGAACAGTATCTTTGCCGTTATCGTTGGCGTCGTCGTCGTAGGTATCGTTACCTTCGCCGCCATGGGCTTCATCATCGCCGGAACCACCAGACATAAAGTCGTCATTGTCTCCGCCGTCAATCGTGTCATTGCCAGCTTCACCATAGAGACGGTCATTACCACCATCGCCGTGGATCAAATCGTCATCGTCACCAGCCCAAACAGAGTCGTTACCTTCTCCGCCGTAGACAGTGTCTTTACCGTTGCCAGCTGCGTCGTCATCGTAGACGTCATTACCTTTACCGCCGTAGGCTAGGTCATCACCGGATCCACCAGACATATGGTCAGCTCCGCCGTCACCAAACATGGTGTCATTACCGCCGTCGCCGTACATGTGATCATTATCATCATCAACGGCATTCAGGCCATCATCACCGTACATAAGGTCGCCATCAGTGCCACCGTGCATGGTGTCTGAACTACCAGAACCGCCATACATGAGGTCAATGCCAGCCCCGCCGTCCATGTCGTCGTTGCCTTCGCCGCCATACATAGTGTCGGCACCGTCATTACCGCGCATTGTGTCGTCATTATCGCCGCCATACATCTCGTCAGCGCCATAACCGCCGGACATTTCGTCTTCGCCCGTTCCGCCGTACATGTGGTCATCGCCGCCTTGGCCGAACATTTCATCACCTTCGACGCCGCCATACATGATGTCGTTACCACCCACAGCAGGGTTACCAAGTGAGCCGTCAGCAATATCGTCGCCATACATTAAGTCAGCACCGCCTCCGCCATACATAGTATCGGACTCGGTTCCGCCTATTACGTCGTCTCCGTCGGCTCCGCCATACATGAGGTCCGCGCCAGCTTCGCCGTATAGTTCGTCAATACCAGTACCGCCATACATCACGTCGCCTTCTGTACCACCGTACATGTCATCATGGTCGTTTCCGCCATACATGACATCTGCACCGCCTCCGCCGTACATGTCATCGTTACCAGTTTCACCATACATTAAGTCGGCTTCTGTACCGCCATACATGTCATCACGGCCGCTTCCACCATACATGATATCTGCACCGCCTCCGCCGTACATGTCATCATGGTCGCTTCCACCAAACATGGTGTCTTCACCAGCTTCGCCGTACATGTCGTCGTAGCCAGTTCCGCCATACATCAGATCAGCTTCTGTACCGCCGTACATGTCGTCGCTTTGGCTGCCGCCATACATGATATCCATGCCGCTGTCGCCGTACATGTCATCGTAGCCAGAGCCGCCATACATGACGTCACCATCTTCGTTGCCATTCATTTCGTCGTTGCCAGAGCCGCCATACATCACATCTGCACCATGGCCACCGGACATTTCGTCGTTGCCAGAGCCGCCATACATAAGATCTGCACCGCCTTCGCCAAGCATGATGTCGTTGCCGCCGTTGCCGTACATGATGTCGTTGTCGCCAACGATACCACCTTGGCCGCTGTCGCCATACATCACATCATCGCCAGATCCACCAGACATAGTGTCAACACTACCTGTGCCGCCATACATCAGATCATTACCAGAACCGCCTGACATGTCGTCATTGCCTGTTCCGCCGTACATTCTGTCGTTGCCCTGTTCACCGTACATGGCATCGTCGCCAGAACCGCCGTACATAACATCGTTATAGGCGTTACTGGTAGACCCAGTATCAACACCATTGTCGCCATACATGACATCGGCATCTGCGCCGCCGTCCATGGTGTCACGGCCATTTCCGCCATACATGAGATCCAAGCCGGCATTGCCTTGCATAGTGTCGTTGTCGCCGCGGCCATACATGAGGTCGTTACCGTTGCCGCCCTTCATAGTGTCGTTGCCAGATCCGCCGTCCATGTAATCGTCGCCGTCTTCGCCAGACAGACTATCATGTCCGCTTTCACCGAAGAGTGTATCAGCTTCGTCGCCTGTCCAGATTTTATCGTTACCAGATCCGCCGTAAACGGTGTCAGATCCACTGTTTAGGAAATTATCGTCGAAACTGTCATGGCCACCGCCCAGTCGCGCATAATCATTGCCGCTGGAACCCGGTCCATCGTTTTGGTTGTTGTTGCTGCCGCCCCAAACAGTGTCGTTTCCTTCACCGCCATAGAGACGATCATCGCCAGCATCGCCTTTGATCAGATCACGGCCATTTCCGCCATACATCT
>JBALWO010000097.1:0-6068 GCA_036960775.1 Pseudomonas marincola
ACAAGACGGATATCTTCTACTCGCGCGACAGACTGATTTACACCGAATTTCACCATTCTTTTGATCCACTTTTATGCTTGATGATCTCGTTGACCACATGTTGTTTATAATACTATTAGGCGAGACATTGATAACTACAAGAGCTGATTTTCTGTTCGCGCTATTTTGGGTGTTCCCAGACGATTCCAGTATCGATTAAATCTTCTATTTCGGTTTCTGCAAAGCCGAGCTCTTTCAAAATATCTCGCCCATGCGCGCCGAAACCGGGCGGAACAGATTTGACGGATCCAGGAGTTCTGCTCATCTTCACCGCAACACCTGTGCCAGAATAACCGTCTTTTTCAACAACCATATTTCGGTGCCGAGTATGAGGATGGTTTAAGGCTTCCGGGACGGTCATCGCAGCGCCCGCGGGAACCCCGGCAGCAAGTAATTGTGTTGCGACGGCGACACCGTCTTTGTCTTTGAACATTTGATTGAGCGCATCGTTTAGTTCAGCGCGGTTTTTAACTCGAAGAACGTTATCCGCAAACCGTGGGTCATTTGCCAATTCCGGTGTGCCCAGTGAGGTGCATAATTTAATGAATTGTCCATGGTTGCCGACGCCTAAAAATACGGGAACTGTGCTCGTTTCATACAAATCATAAGGTGCAATATTAGGATGAGAGTTCCCGGTAAGTTTTGGGGGGTTATCGGACATTAAATAATTAGGCGCATGAGGATGTTGAAGTTGAATGCCTGTATCATAAAGGGACGCTTCAACAGATTGACCCTTACCTGAGGTATGTCGTTCGTTGACGGCCATCAAGATACCGATTACGGCGTTCATCCCCGTACCTAGATCAACTAATGGAATGCCGAGCCGAACTTGTCCAGATTCGGGAGAGCCGTTGATGCTGATAAGACCAGCCCAGGCTTGGATAACGGCATCATATCCTGGAAATCCGCCAAAAGGCCCATCGGCGCCAAACCCAGTTACGCGACAATGAATGAGGCGTGGAAATTCCTTGGATAAAAAGTCTTCGTATCCCAATCCCCATTTTTCGAGGCTGCCTGTTTTGAAATTCTCGAGCATAACATCAGCTTCGGATAGGAGTTTAAGTAGTATTTCTTTGCCCTTATCTTGCCTAATATCCAGAGATATCGACCGCTTATTGCGATTGGTTCCGGAGAAGTAAGCAGAAAGCCCATTTTTGTCGAAGGGAGGACCCCATCCGCGGGTTTCGTCGCCTTGCGGAGGTTCAATTTTTATGACTTCTGCACCATGATCGCCAAGAATTTGCGTACAGAAGGGGCCGCCCAACACGCGGGAGAGGTCGACCACTTTCAATCCGGTTAGGGCACCTTTACTTGACATGACAATCCTTTTTTCTTTTATTCGATGGTATATTGGTGAAGTCCATATCTACTTATGCGTTTCAGCCAGTTTTTGCAAATATGGTCTCTGTGAAATTCGGATAAACCTCCGCAATCTTGCTTCGTACCTTATGATCTAAGATATGGAGAAGAGCGGGATCTGGCGGGTCTGTAGCCGGAACATCGACGGAATAATCAAAATCGAAGCCAGTATTATCAAGAATATCTTCCAGGGAACTACTTGGGTGAACAGAAACAAGGGAAAAGCGTTTTTTGTCTCTACTGAAATGGAAAAAACCCTTGCTCGTCAATAAACCGAAAGGGCCACCTTTTCTATAAACATGATCTTCCGAAGTTCCGGGTGCGCTGACAAAATCGACATTTTTGACTAGCGTTCGACGTGAGTGCTCTTCGCGAAACAAGATAACCTTCGGTACTAGAAAATAAAGGTAAGCGGACCCAAAAGTGCCGGGCCATCTTGGTTGTGAAAGCGGATAGTCACCCCGTCCCATTAAGTTTATATTTGCTTGTCCATCGATTTGCCCACCGCCCAGGAAAAACGCATCAATACGGCCTTGCGCAGCACAATCGAATAACTCACCGCCACCGCCTGTGAAGAAGTTGTTGGAAACAGATCCCAAAATATTTACATGTCGCGGGCTTCCCCACGCGGCTTTTGCCAGCAGTGCGCCGGCACCCGGTATCGGTGAAGCTGCACCAACGGCCACATGATTGCAGTTACGCAACAGGCCTGCAATCAAGCAAATCAAGGCTTTTTTTTCATCACTCAAGCTCATGCCGGGATGCTTTCATTATAAACATAACGTTGAAGGTATTCTGCAAAGCCTTCATCAGACCCTGCCATTTGCATATATGTCTTTAAGTGTTCATCATCCCCGCCACCGGTAAACCAAAAGGGTAGCGGCCAGCTCCCTCCGACGGCTTCAGAAATTTTATCAACATAAAGAGCGGGCAGGACACCTGCAGCCATCTTCTCGTCATCAAACAAGCTTCCATCGATGACTTCATCGACGGTTACCAATGTTGATTTGGAGGCATGTGACATATTGATAAGTTCGCGTTTGCGACCTACCCAAACATTTCCTTCTTTGTCGGCATAAGGCGCATGAAACAGGGCAAAGTCCGGATTAATTGCCGGAATCGCCACTATTGGATCTTCTGATTCATTGAAAGGGTTTTGTAGTGTTATCCAATCCGGGTGGTGATCGAGAATGTGGCTTCCGATGATGCCGCGTAACGGCATAAAAGGGATTCCTTTTTGTGATGCTTGCAACCCGGCATGAATGGCTGGGCACGTTGCATCGACAAGTATTAATTCGCCTTCCCGGACAGATTTGGTAAAGCGTGGCGCAGGGCCATATTCACCCAAAGTAAGCGCAGAGCTTTCAAGCGTTCTGACACAGCCCGCGCCAATCAATAATTCAGCCTGTAACCCCGTCGTCGGTGCCCCGACAATATGTAAATCCTTGACACCCTTGCGAATTAGGGCCCGCGTCGCCGCCATGGAAACTCCAGCGTAATCAGCGGGTATCGCCATTTTTGCGCCATCTTTAATGGCGATAACCAGTTCGTCAATCGCCACTATCGTATCTGATAAGGACATATGCTTCTTATTTCCTGTCAATTTGCCCGTTTCTATTATGGTTGCTTTCTCATCTCTCTGACAAGGATAAATGGCGCGGCGCCGATCAGTAGGGATATACCGGAATATAGGAAAACCGCATCGTAGGTTCCAGTCAGATCATACAAAAGGCCGGAAAAATACGATCCGCTGGCCATACCGATGCCACTGCCCACTGAAATGCTACCATAAATCGTACCAAAGTTCTTCCCCCTGTAAAGGTGGGAAGCGATGGTTCCTATCATGGGCCCGCGGGATCCCATTGAGAGGCCAAAGCAGAGTATAAAACCGTATAGCGCCCAAACTTGATCAGGTGTTTCAAAGGACCATAGAAATAGAATGGCAGCAAGGGTTACGATATAGCTTCCCATCGCCGTTGTGAGGAGGCCGATACGGCGAATAAGGTACCCCGACCCAATCATCCCAACCGGGATAAATAATCCAGTTATACCAAAACTAACGGATGCCTCAATTGGCGGCAATCCAACTTCAATCAAGTAAGTGACGGCCTGAATTATGACGGAAAACATAGCACTGCCGGTGAAGCAAAAAACAGCGGAGAGGCCCCAAAATGGTATTGTTCTAACCGCTTTTGACATGGTCCAAATGACCGGCAACACTGCATCTGCTTTGGGAGACGCCGTTGCAGCGCTTTTCCGCCCGGCTGCAAGTTTTCGCCAAGGTAAAAACAAGATTACCGGAAGCGCAACTAACACACATATGCCAAGTAAAAATTCGGCCTGTCTCCAGCCGAAGTTCGAAATAAAAATCTGAGATAAGCTAAGACCAAGAAGGGTGCCCGCACCGAGAGCAGAATAGATTATGGCTAACGCCAAAGGCAATTTTTCGCGAAACCACCGACTGGCAAGGGCTGAATTGGTGACGTTGCCACAACAAGCAGCTGAGAATCCGACAAGGATGCTTATACTCAGATAAAAGAACCAGATATTGTCCGCCATTGCCGCTAGCATGAGGCCAGCGCCACCAGACAGGATACCGATACTGTAGACATTCCGCGGGCCCAGACGATCAAATAAAATACCGGCGATCGGCCCCGTCAGACCCGTAAAGAGTGCGCCAAGAGAGTATATCGAAGCAATGGTTCCGCGAGACCAACCGAACTCAACACCCAATGGGGAGACTAGATTCGGAAAATTTTCATAGGAAAAACGGCCGATCATGCCAATCAGAAAACAAACGGCTAGAATGCCAATCGCAATCGCCGTAAATTCTGACGGTTTCGTAGTTTTCAAGAGCCTCGCTCCAATTTTATTCTTTTTGTTTGAGCAGATGAGGTCGTAGTCGCGAAATACTGAAATCGTAAACTCGACAAGAGAGTTTTTCTAAAACTAGCAGATATTTTTCAAGATTGAAATATTCATTGCTTTAATCCTTGCGGAAGACTGCTGAGGCTAACCAGCCAGCGAATAGTGCAACTAAAATTGCCGCAATGCCGTACAAAGCTGGGTAATCTTGAGCAAAATCAAAAATTGTGCGGCCAACGCCGGATTTTTTTATGAACAAGGGTGACGTTTGAGCACTGATCAAATCACCGCCGCGAAACAGGTAAAATTCTGCGACATAATTGCCAACCGGTACATTTGCAGGGAATTCGATATTTGTTCTAAACAGAGTGTTTCCAAGAAAATGAATATCCGTTTCCTGGTCGGAATAAAGATTTTCTTCTGTTTTCTTGCGAACTATGGCTTCCTGAAATGGCTGGCTCTCTTCGGCATTCTCCGAAGATTGAAAGCTTAGCCGGGTCGGGCCGATTTTCAACCGGTTTAATACATTCGCAGAAGTAATATCTGCAACCGGCTTCGTGCTTACCATTGCGTAAAAGCTGGGAACCCTAGTGAATTCAATTGATTCCGTATTTACCCAGATACCGGCAACCCTGTCTTTCCGGCGGACCACTACTTTTTCTTCCGGCCCTCGCACGACAATGATGACGTCGCCATGTTCTGCATAGTTAAGATCAGCGCCTGTTTCCGTTGCGCCGAACAACAGCAACTCGGTTCCAGTGAAATCTGATGTAACGGAAATCAAATGCGATGAAATATCTGTTACTAAAGGAGTGCTGGCGGGCGCCTTTTGCGAGGTCGTCATGCTGGATGCGGCAACTACTATCAGGAACAAAAAGAAATTTTTCATATATCTCAATGCCCCCCCGCTATGCCTAGAGAATAGAGATCATCGGGCGTCACGATTAAGTCAAATGCCAGTTTCGCACAAACAATTAGAACCATAAGGGCAAGGAGGCTACGGAGTTGCTCTCCTTTCATCTTCGTTCCAACCCGTGTGCCAATTTGGGCGCCAATAACTGCGCTGCTCATCAGCAACATCGCCAACATGACGTCGACGGTTTGAGTATTAATTGAATGTAACAATGTCACGTTAGCTGTGACGAAAATGATCTGAAAGAGAGAAGTGCCAATAACAACGGTCGTGGGCATTCCTAGTAGATAAATCATGGCGGGAACCATGACAAAGCCGCCACCAACCCCCATTATCGCCGATAAAATGCCGACGAGCGTGCCGATGCCCAAAGGCATGAGTGCGCTAATGTATAGTTTTGATTTACGAAATCGCATCTTGAAGGGCAAGCCGTGAATCCAATAATGTTGATGCAATTTCTTTCGGCGTGTCGTTCCCTTTTTGCTTTTTATTAACGCGTTTATACTTTCGACAAACATTAAGCTGCCAATTACGCCTAGAAAAATGACGTAGGAAAGTGAGATCAAAAGATCGACCTGACCCATATTCTTGAGGACGGTAAATATCCATGTACCAAGGCCGGATCCAAAGATGCCGCCGACCAACAGCACGCCACCCATCTTGAAATCAACGTTGCCGCGTCGCCAATGGGCAAGAACGCCAGAAACGCTGGCTGCTGTAATTTGATTTGCTTCGGTTGCGACAGCGACGGCGGGCGGGATACCGATGAAAATCAGCAGCGGTGTCATAAGAAAACCGCCGCCAACACCAAACATTCCAGATAGCAATCCGACTGCCCCACCCATACCCAATATCAAAAATAAATTGACGGATATTTCAGCAATGGGCAGAT
>JBALWO010000025.1:0-23059 GCA_036960775.1 Pseudomonas marincola
GATAACAGTGTCTTTATCGCCATGCCGACCGCCCTCTCAATCCCAATGAATATGGATCAATACAATTGGGGTTTTGATAGTTTACCGGAACCGGGTCTTAACGACCGAAAGTTAGATTGCCCTCGCGGAAAGGTGCTAGGTGGGTCCTCATCCATCAACGGCATGGTATATGTTCGTGGCCATGCTTGTGATTTTGAAGAGTGGAAAGCTGAAGGCGCTACTGAATGGGGCTATGATGACGTCCTCCCTTATTTCAAAAAAGCAGAAACCTGGATCAAAGGGGAAGATGAATATCGAGGCGGTGACGGCCCACTTTCTGTAAACAACGGAAATAATATGGCTCTCAATCCGTTGTATCAGGCGTTTATTGATGCAGGGAAAGACGCAGGCTATCCCACTACCGACGACTATAACGGCTTTCAACAAGAGGGTTTCGGCCCCATGCACATGACGGTCGATAAAGGCCGCCGCGCATCCACCGCACATGCGTATTTAAAGCCCATTAAGAACCGTAAAAATCTAACGGTACTGACCCGTTGCCTTGCTGAAAAAGTAAACTTCATAGATAAGCGTGCCGTGTCTGTTGAAATTTCAAGAAATGGCGTAAAGGAAACACTTGAAACCTCGAAGGAAGTCATCTTGTCGGCAGGCTCCATTGGCTCCCCTACTCTCCTTCAACGCTCTGGTATAGGACCTGCTGAAAAGCTCCAAGAAAAAGGGATAGACCCAATTGTCGACCTTCCAGGAGTCGGCGCCAACTTACAAGATCATTTGGAAGTGTATTTTCAGTTCCGTTGTACACAAAATATTTCACTGAACAGTAAACTTGGTCTAATTAGCAAAGGCATGATTGGTGCCCGTTGGATCCTGTTTAAAGACGGCTTAGGCGCTACCAACCATTTTGAATCTTGCGCTTTTATCCGGTCACGAGCCGGTTTAAAGTGGCCAAACATCCAATATCATTTTCTACCCGCCGCCATGCGCTATGATGGCCGAACGGCCTTTGATGGGCACGGATTTCAAGTTCATGTTGGACCTAACAAACCGACAAGCCGGGGAAATGTCATGATTGCCTCGTCCAATGCGATGGATAAACCCGAAATCCAATTCAATTACCTTACTAGTCAAGATGACATTCAAGATTGGCGACAAGTGGTACGGTTAAGCCGCGAGATCATCAATCAGCCATCTTTGGATACTTTCCGGGGAGAAGAAATCCAGCCGGGGCAGACCGTTCAAACCGACGAAGAAATTGATGCATGGGTCCGCGAAAACGTTGAAAGTGCCTACCATCCCTCTTGCACCTGCAAAATGGGTGCGGATACAGACAAGATGGCGGTACTGGACAATGAATGCCGGGTTCGCGGTGTGGAAGGCTTACGGGTGGTCGACTCGTCAATTTTCCCAACCATCACAAACGGCAATCTAAATGCGCCAACAATTATGGCTGCAGAAAAAGCCGCTGATCAAATAAAGGGCGTGGCTCCCCTAAAAGCCAACCAAGCGCCCTATTGGATTGATGAGAATTGGCAAGAGCAGCAACGCTTGAGGCAACCGGCTCGCTAATAGAACACCAAACTAAGAATGAATTTTGTCATCACTCCAAGTGGCAATATCTTGCTGCAGATCTTCGATATCTGCGGCTTCTGTGCTGGCAAACTCTTTATTTTTTCCGAGTGAAACTCGCGTACGGACCTCATTCCAGTCTTCTTTAGTGAAATATTGTTCTGCCAGTGGAAACAAAACGTCTTCCTCCATATGCATATGCCGCAACTGAGCATTTTCATATTCTTGAGCAACTGAGACCAACCACATACGTGGTAACTCAGCATCACGTGCCACATCGCTTAAAGCCTCTTTCAAGGCATCACAAAGGAAGAATAATCTCTCGTGTTCTAAGGGAATATCAGAAAGCTTTGAAATTGCCACCGGATATCGTGAATTCAACAATTGGTGCATTTCATCTTCGGCTTGATGGTGATTCAATTGCGCACTACGATTAAGATAATCAAGAATTGACTCAATCAGAGCATAATCAAGGTCTTTCCCTAATCGGAATTCTCTAAACTGGTGCTTAAACTCGGCCAATACTGCGAACATCTTTGTATGCGCCTCCAAAAGATGTTTGATAGATTTATGCATTGCGGCCTCCCGAGCAAATGAAATTGTAAATTCAACTTTACCAAATGCCCAAAGAGGGTTCATTGACTCAAATCATAGACACCATCTATTGGCGAATATAATTATTTTGAATTTAGTGCAGATGCTAACAATTCCGCCTGATTTTCCAACTCGTTTGCTATGGCCATCACCTCTAATGATTGTTCATTAACTTTTGACACAGTCTCATTTACAGCAGAGATATTTACAGTGACATCATCCACACCTGTCGCGGCTTCTTGAACATTTCTCGATATTTCTTGGGTCGCCGCCCCTTGCTCTTCTACTGCTGACGCGATAGCCGAAGAAACCTCGTTAATTTGATCAATAAAGACGCTAATATCGCTAATTGATTTGGCTGTATTACTGGCTGCCGATTGAATCTCATTTACATGAGATTGAATTTCATTTGTGGCTTTCTCGGTTTGAGATGAAAGGTTTTTCACTTCACTTGCAACAACAGTAAACCCTCGGCCGGCCTCACCTGCACGGGCCGCTTCTATGGTTGCATTCAGCGCGAGTAATTTGGTTTGACCTGCGATGTTATTAATTAAACTGACTACGTCTCCGATTTTGACCGAAGCATCAGACAACCCTGCAACGAGTTTATTGATTTCACGTGATTGTTCTACCGCCCCACTAGACATATTTGCAGAAGTCGACACTTGCCGGTTTATCTCTTGAATAGAAGCATTAAGCTCCTCGGCTGCTGATGCGACGGTTTGCGTATTAGCCCCGGTCTCTTCTGCTGCAACAGCCACTGTTTGTGTCTTTTCCGTTGCCAGTTTAACCGTGTCTCCCATGACTTGAGCATTTGAATTCAGTTGAACTGCCGCGGTTGAGATAGCGTCAACAGCAGCACTAAATTTGTTGATTTTTGCTTCAATACCATCTGCCGCAACATTTATATTTTGCGTAGCCACTTCAAATGATCCGGGTAGGCCTTCTGGCGCAATTCTCCTAAAATATTGGTTATCAGCCATATAGCTCAAGCATGCACTAGTTTCTCGAATATAGGCGTCTGAACGGTCTATCATTTCATTTATTCTCAAACACAATTTCCGCTCTAAACCACTCAGCTCTGGTAGGTTTTTGATCCGAGCCTCAAAATTCCCAAGACATATTTGCTCTACAACAGTCACGATTTCCACCAAACGACTTTCGTCTACAATTGAACTGCTGGCGGCATTTAAGATTTGCGTCATATCAATTTCCCCGAACCAGGTTGCAAACAAATTCGTCGTATGACACCCCTTTTGATGCGAGTAGATCCTCTAAATATTTGCTTGAAGCCTGAATGCTCTCCCTCTTATTCTGATGCTTCCCCTCAATCGTATTGAGGTTGTCATAAAGTGGTTCAATGACATTCTTAATTATAGATTGATCTGGAATGCGCCTTGTGGAATGAAACCCGACGACTTCATTGCCATCGAAACTGGGAGTAACATGGGCAAGGACCCAATAGTGATCACCGCTTTTTGTTGTATTCACAACATATGCGAAGATCTCTCGCCCTTTTTGAAGCTTGTTCCACAACAATTCGAAAATACCCCGTGGCATATTTGGGTGCCGAATGAGATTATGCGGCCGACCAATAACTTCTGCTTCGGTGTAATCTGCAATTTTTAAAAAAGTATGATTTGCGTAGGTAATTAGACCTTTTAAATTGGTTTTACTTACGATCAAATCCTGAGGATCAAAATAAACTTCATTTCCGAGAAACTCCATGCGCTAGGCCATCCTTTATTTATGAGAGTTTTACTTAGGCTTTCTGCAAAACACTAAATCACTCTCTTACTATTGATTAGTTACTAATACTGAGAACAAAATATATTATTGTAATAAATATTTCTTTTTTATTAGAAAAATACAAATAAAATTTCTATATATAAACAAAATTATCATAAACTTTAAAAACTTATTACTTTAAGTATATCCCATTTGGCATTTATTATTTAGTTACTACTTTAGAACATCCAAGTATTGATCCTAAATACCTCTTAACAATCAAATCAAAGCTGACCAGATATAACTACTTCCAATATTTTGAGAAATTTGGTTTCCTGTTTGATCAAGAAAAGGTAGTTTTCATATTCAGATAAAAATCAAAAATAAAGAGAACCATGACCCATTTCACATTCAAAACGACCCCCACCCTGATTTGCAAACCTGGTGCGATGACTGAAATCGGAGAGCTTAAATCACTTCTGGGTGATCGCGTATTTCTCGTCACGGACCCCGGAATTGTCAAACTCGGGCTTCACATAGAAGCGCTTGAAAATCTTCGAAATGCTGACATTGAAGTCCTCGTGTTTGACCAAGTAGAAGCCGATCCCAGAGAAGCTATTGTTAAGCAAGCAACTGAAATTGCCATGGGCCATAAAACAACTGGCGTCATCGGCTTTGGCGGTGGATCGTCAATGGATGTGGCAAAGCTAGTAGCGCTCCTGTCCAAAGGAGATGAGCAACTCGAAGACATCTACGGCATTGAAATGATCAAAGGATCGAGACTTCCTTTGGTTCAAGTCCCCACAACTGCGGGCACTGGATCAGAAGTCACTCCCATTTCCATCATCACCGTCGGGGCAGAAACCAAAAAAGGTGTTGTCTCATCTAAGTTACTTCCAGATGTTGCAATTCTAGACGCAAACCTAACGCTCGGACTACCGCCGCACGTTACCGCAGCAACCGGTGTAGATGCCATGGTTCATGCGATTGAGGCATTCACATCTAAAGGTGCTAACAATAACCCACTATCAGCAACACTTGGAAAAGAGGCGCTGCGATTGTTGGGTGCAAACATTCGAACAGCGGTCAAAGACGGTAAAAATACCGAAGCCCGATCCAATATGCTTTTGGGATCTTGCCTAGCCGGGCAAGCATTTGCAAATTCACCTGTAGCTGCAGTACACGCACTTGCCTATCCCATTGGCGGAATATTCCATGTGCCTCACGGACTTTCTAATGCTTTGGTGTTACCTGAGGTAATGCGTTTCAATGCACCCGAATGTTCGGCCCAATACGCAGAATTAGCGCCCTTGGTTTTCCCAGATATTGATACAACCGGTGGCTCGCAAAAAACCTGTCAGATTTTCATTGATAAACTGGCCGAGTTAAATTCGGATCTTGGACTTGAAACCACATTGCGGGAGGTTGGTGTTACGGAAAATGACCTTGAAAAACTGGCATCCGCTGCGATGGAACAAACACGGCTTTTGGTCAATAACCCTCGCGAAGTTACTGAACAAGACGCCTATTTAATCTATAAAAAGGTACTCTAACATCATGGCAAATAAAGCAATGAGCCTGCGGAACGAGTATCGTCAATTTCAGGAAATACCTACACGCTGGATGGACAATGACGCCTATGGTCATGTCAATAATGTTCAATATTACAGTTACTTCGATACAGCTGTGAACCAATTTCTGGTCCGCGAAGGCGTCCTCGATATTCAAAAAAGCCCAATTATTGGTTTGGTTGTCGAAACGCAATGCCGATATGCAAAAAGCATTGTGTTTCCGGAGACCGTCTATGCCGGCATTCGCGTGGCACACATGGGAAATAGTTCAGTTCGTTATCAACTTGGTCTGTTCCGCGAGGATGACGAGATTGCGGCAGCAGAAGGGTATTTCATTCACGTCTACGTAGAGCGCGAAAGTAACAAACCCACAGCTATTCCAGCGGCAATGCGAGAAGTTCTTCAAAAACTGACGTAAGATATTATATCGGGGCCGAATATTTATTCTTCCCCGATATTGGTTTTATATTTTACTAAAATCACCACTTCTGCCAAGGCCTGAGGAAAAACGCGCAGCCCCGTTCTGTGCTTCTGCAAGCAATGGCGCCGCGCCGTCCTCCGCCTCTAATCGAAGGGCTGATGGTAAATCCATATCCCATTGCCTATGAGCAGTCATGCGATCAGTTCGCATACAAATTTGAGGAAATTGGGCAATCATTTTTGCAAGCGTAACCGCCTCGTCATACGCCGTTCCCTCTTCGACCAAACGATTTGCCAGTCCGAAGTTCAACGCCTCCTCTGCGCTGACCTCCCGGCCAGTTAGGATCATATCAAGGGCCCGGCTTTGACCAATTAGCCGCGGCAGTCTGATGGTTCCACCATCAATAAGCGGCACCCCCCAACGCCTGCAAAACACACCGAAACTTGCTGACGCAGATGCCACACGCATGTCACACCACAACGCGAGCTCTAACCCACCAGCAACCGCATATCCTTCTACCGCTGCAATGACAGGCTTACTTAGCAAGCGCCGTGTTGGACCCATTAAACCTTCAGCCGCGGGGTCATAATTCAACTCTGTTCCCGATAGCGATTTCAGATCAAAGCCGGCACAAAAAACAGGGCCCGTCGATCTTAAAATTGCAACTGATTGACTATCGTCTTTATCGAACGCGTCAAAGGCAACGCTTAACAGCTCACCGGTCTCGTAATCAACCGCATTTCTGCATTCAGGACGGTTTATAGTAACCGTTGTAACGTCTGCATGCGTTTCAACCAGAACTTTTGGATTGCCGTTTGTCATTTTTCTCACCCGTTTAAGATTTTTTATCATTAATTAGGCATGAGTTTATTTGTGTCGCCATTTGTGTCAACAAAAGTCGGTAATGTTTAGGACCAAGTGGGATATCTTGCCCAATTGGATCAAGAGTTCCCTGCCTTGCTGAACTCCCTCTTAAGGCGACCTCCACTAGTTTTCCAGAAAATTGCGGTTCCCGAAACGCACATACAGCACCTGTCTTTTGTATTTGCTCCCGGATCGAATTCATCCGGCTTATGGATGGTTTTTTGTTGGGATCGATGGCAATGCCACCAACGACGTTCAAGCCGTAGTGCGCTTCAAAATACTGAAAAGCATCATGAAAAACGATGTATGGTTTCTCCGATGCTTTCGTGAGAACTTGCGCAACATCCGCGTTGAGACTTTCCACATCCCTAATCAGTAGCTCAGAATTTCCCTCAAAAATAGATTTCTCGTCCGGATAGATAAGACTAAGTCTTGCCGCGATTTCCCGGACCATCGCGATAGCGTTATGGGGATCCAGCCAAATATGTGGATCTGTATTATCAGGGACAACAACAGCAGGCTCGTCAGCTTCATCAGCTTCATGCGCATGGTGGTGATCGTTTTCCCATGCCCCGCCTTTACGGTTGGCAAGTAACTCAATCCCTTTTGCTCCGATCAAAGAAAGTGTCCGTTCTTCCAATTTCAAGGCGCGAACAGCCTTTGAGACCGTTGTTTCGAAATCAGGACTTATGGTAAAAATGATATGGGCTGATTGCAGACCTATCATTTGAGACGGCTTCAGCTGGTACCCATGAGGGCTTGCCGTTGCCTTAATAATTAAGGTGGCAGTCCCTGATTTTCCAAGAACGGATTGAACCAACGAATGGATCGGTGCGATTGATACAAATACCTTTTTCTCTGCCACCGCGATAGCGGGTAGCAAGAAAAGGGTCAAAATAGAAACTGTTAGGGTAAATTTTTTCATCAGACTCATCATAAGAAATTTTTTGTTATGTTATAATATAACCTTCCTAAGTCAACCAAATTTCAACTTTTCTATAACAAGGCTTTAATTCGCGCTTTTAAGGGTGGCAACAACTCGCCTTCAAACCAAGGGTTTCTTTTAAGCCAGATATTATTGCGCGGTGACGGATGCGGTAACACCGCAATTTTGGGCCAATACTCCTGCCAAGATTTCACCGTGTCTGTCAGTGTTTTTTTGCCTTTGCCTGCCAAATGCCAATCCATGGCATATTTCCCAATAACAATCGTAAAATCGACCTCAGCAAGGTTTTCCAAAAGTCGGTTTCGCCAGGCAACTGCGCACTCTTTTCGTGGTGGCAAGTCTCCAGATTTCCCGGTTCCTGGAAAACAAAAGCCCATGGGAATGATGTTAATTTGTTTTTCGTCGTAAAAAATATTTCTATCGATCCCCATCCAATCCCGAAGTCTCTCTCCGCTTGGATCGTCGAAGGGAATGCCGCTTTCATGAACCCGCCGTCCCGGCGCTTGACCGACAACCATAATACGGGCGGCACTGGAGACTTGTAAAACAGGTCGGCATCCATCCACAAGATGTGGTTCGCAAATTTTGCAGGCTCTAATTTCGGCAAGTAAATTTTTCAAATGGTCAGGCAAAATGATCTTTCTATAGGCGTTCAGAATTAGAGACTTTAACTCAATGACTACAGAAAAGAAATATAGCCCCTCATCAGAAAAAAGTGATACGTTTTTCAAAACAATGAGGAGATGAAAAATGACGTTAAAAGGCCATTGTTACTGTGGGCAGTTAAAATATGAAGTGGAAGGTGCACCCATCACCAAAGGCAACTGTCATTGCCGGGAATGTCAGTATATTTCGGGTGGTCACCCAAATGCGTTTATCGTCATGCCAGACGGCGAGTTTAAATACACAGAAGGGTCACCAAAATCATTTAAGCGGGCAGATCTTGAACAACCTCGAACTCGAGAATTTTGCGGGAATTGCGGAACTCACATCTTAACGAAATCCGACCTTCGTCCTGGCGCCGTGATTATAAAAGTTGGAACGTTAGATAATCCAGCCATCTTTGATAAACCAGATATGGCGATCTTCACGATCGACATACAACCCTTTCACCGCCTAGACCCGGAAACGCCGTCATATGAGCGGATGAAGACCTAACTTATCCTTCTGGGTAATGAATAATGCAATGTACTGTGGCAGGGGCCCCGGACAAATTACGGTAACTATGCCCCTTGTCACCATGGAACCGGAGAGTTTGCCCTTTTTTGAGAGTGAACCATTTCCCCTCCGTCTCGATTTCCATTTCGCCGTCGATAACAACTGTAAACTCAGTCACCCCGCTTTTGTGAGGTTCAGAATATCTCTCATACCCATCAGGAAATGTAATTTCCAATAAGTCGAAACCAAGTGCCGGATCATACGGCTGCAAGGTCGCAACCAACATGCCGTCTTCTGCGATTTGCTTCCGCAACTTGTTAGCATCGGTGAGAAGGGTCGATTTGCGCTCTTCTTCTGTTGCTTTGCGTTCAACTAAATACGAAAGAGACGTATTGAAACCGGTGGCGATTTTCCAGAGTGTGGCAATGGTAGGGCTGGATTCTCCCCGCTCTATCTGACCCAGCATGGCTTTGCTCACGCCAGTTTCGAGGGCGGTTTTGCTTAAACTCCAACCCTGTTGTTCGCGCAGGCATTTCAGATTTTGAGGCAAATAGTCTGTCGGATTTGTCAAATTTGTCTCTTTTTACACTGGACGTTATAACGCACATTCGCTATCGTCACCTCATCGTACGTTATAACGCTCGCTAGATAAACCCCACTTCTCTGTTAAGAAAGCTGCGCCATGTTCCGATTTTTTGCGCTCCCCTATATCACCTCCGGCTTCGTTGCCATGCTTGTGGGGTACACAAGTGCCGCTGCGATCGTCTTTCAGGCGGCAACAGCAAGTGGCGCAAGTCCTGACAAGGTCAGCTCTTGGATGTGGTCCGTGGGTGTGGGAATGGGTTTGTGCGGTATCGCAATGTCTCTTCGCTACAAAGCCCCCATAATTATCGCATGGTCAACACCGGGCGCCGCACTGTTGGTCACTAGCCTACCCGGCGTCCCAATGGGTGACGCCGTTGGTGCATTTCTTTTTTGCTCCTTTCTACTGACTTTGTGCGGTGTGACTCGTTGGTTTGAAAAAATCATGGAATTTGTTCCGCGCTCCATCGCCTCGGCCATGCTTGCGGGTGTGCTTTTGAGCTTTAGTTTAAATGCATTCACAGCCCTGCAATCATCGTTTGTCATGGTGTCGGCAATGTTTGTTACCTATATCGCCGGAAAACGGTTTTTACCGCGCTACGTTATCCCTGTTACTTTTGCTGTAGGTGTTGCCATCGCCGCGTTTAATGGTGAACTTGCATCAGAAAATATATCTCTAGCGCTAACCATCCCAGTTTGGACCACACCGACATTTTCATTATCCGTAATGCTGGGTGTTGGGATCCCATTATTCTTGGTCACAATGGCCTCCCAGAACATTCCGGGTATCGCGGTATTGCGAGCACATGGCTACAATACTCCCTCCTCTCCGCTTATTAGTTGGAGTGGTTTCACTGGGCTGTTATTTGCGCCATTCGGTGGTTTCGCCTTTAATCTTGGTGCAATAACTGCAGCTATCTGCATGGGTGAGGTCGTAGATCCAGACCCATCAAAACGGTATTATGCATCCGTTTGGGCTGGAATATTTGTCACTTTGATGGGTTTATTTGGCGCCACAGTAACCGCGCTCTTCACGTTGTTTCCAAGTGAGCTCATCATGGCCATTGCGGGCCTCGCTCTCGTCAGTACGATTTCAAACAGTCTCGCGGCAGCATTGGATGTTGAAGAAGAAAGAGAGGCCGCGTTTATCACCTTTGCCATCACAGCGTCAGGTGTAACTCTTCTCACAATCGGCGCGCCATTTTGGGGATTGCTTGCCGGGCTGGGCATTCACTACTTCATGAAGATTGCCCGCCCTAAAGCAAAAAAGATTATTCAAGCAGCAAAATCAGGATCTTCTTCTAGCTGAAGCTCCGCATCGCAAATTGATTTCATTTTTGGGTAGACTTCTGCCATGTCGGCCAAGATATCAAGCATCGGCGGGTTTTCAAATATGCCGCGGTCTTTGACATATTCCATATGCTTGCGCTTATCCGCGTCATATTCATGGAAGAGGGCGTCGGCAGTTCCGTCAAACTCAATAGCCCGAACGCCAAAACGATCGCAGAGTTCTTTGTTGAAAGTTGGTGTCACTTTGAAAGTTTGGCCGCCAACCTTCATCGCCACATAACCGTGGTAGCAGAACATATCTGTTTCCATAAGGTCGGCCAGTTTTGGGGAGTTCAGGTGATTTTTAACATCCGCAAAACCAACGCCAGCAGGTATGCCAACGCTTCTAAGGCACGCCGTCAGCAAAATCGCTTTCGGGACGCAATAGGCTGCATCCAATGCTGCGACGTGACTGGCTTGATAGTTATCCGCAACAAAATCCAGTTGATAAGGATCGTAGCGAATGTCATCTCTTACAGCATCAAAAAGCCGAATGGCTTTTTCGATGCTTGATGCTCCCTCCCTCCCGGTAAGGGCATTGGAGACAAAACTCGCAATATTTTGATTTTCATAATCAATATATTGCGTTGATCCTGTCCAACTTTCGGGCACATCTGAAGAGGGCAAGCCAGTGACGTCTAACATGGCGGTTTTCCGTTTCTTATTATGATTTAGCTTACTTTACGAAGAAGGAGTAATCTCCGCCTCGTTCCAACGCTTTTTTATAAGCTGGTCGTGCCTGTATCCTTTTTACAAATTCAGCAAGGTTCGGAAGCTGCGTTAGTCCGCCGCGCATATTTGCAGCTTCAATGGGGAAGGACAGCATAATATCTGCGGCGCTTAACTCATCGCCTAAGAAAAATGCATTATCGCCGAGTGATTTGCTCAAATACGAAAAGTGATTGATTGTCTCACCATCGATACGAGGCATTAATGGCGCGGCGGCATCTCCAAGGCGTCCCGTATATAAACGCAGCAGCAATGGCAGCATGGCAGAGCCTTCTGCATAATGCATCCATTCGCTATAGCGAATGCCAAGTGTCGTGCCCCGTTCTGGCGCCAGAGTTCCATCATCATATTTATCGATCAAGTATTCAACGATAGCGCCTGTTTCATGGACTTTCAGTCCTTCTTCTTCAAGCACAGGTGATTTCCCAAGGGGATGAACTTCAAGCAACGCTGGCGGCGCCAACCTTGTTTCCGCATCACGCTCGTAACGGATCACATTATACTCTTGTCCCAGTTCCTCAAGTAACCAAAGAATACGTTGTGAACGCGAGTCGTTTAGATGATGGATAGTAATCATTTGAAAAACTTTCGGCTGTTTAGGTTTGTATTGCTTTTATATAAACGTGCTTCGAACGGGCAATGATGTTTCGACACTCACCTTTTCAAAGGGAAGGCGAGCTGTCAACATTCAGGTACACAAAGAGCGTGACAGAAAGGTGAAATTATTGAGCGGACCAGCCACCATCCAAGGTCACTGTAGTACCTGTCATATTGGATGCGGCATCGCTACACAAAAATGCCGCGGCATCGGCCAATTGTTGCGGTGTTGTAAAACGCAATGACGGCTCTTTCGACGCCAATAATCGCTTCGCAGCCTCCTCAATTTCAATACCATCTTTTTCGGCTCGGGCCTTAATCTGAGTTTCAACAAGTGGCGTACGAACCCAGCCAGGGCATATGGCATTACAGGTGATTTCCTGCGTGGCATTTTCAAGCGCCGTTACCTTGCTGAGCCCAATGATCCCGTGTTTTGCGGCAACATAAGCTGATTTTTCAACTGAAGCGACTAATCCATGAACAGACGCCACATTAATTATTCTGCCATAGTTCCGTTTTTGCATACCGGGCAAAGCTGCAGAAATTGAATGAAACGCACTCGATAAATTGATTGAGATTATATCCGCCCAACGGTCTTTGGGGAAATCCTCGATACGGGCAGTATGTTGAATACCAGCATTATTCACCAAAATATCAACAGAGCCGAACAGGGTTTCTGTTTCACTGATCATCGCAGCGATCGCGTCCGCATCCCGCATATCGGCGTTATTATAATGAGCTTGGGTGTTACCAGCGTCACTTACTGCCCGTTTTGCAGAATTGATACTGTCGTTATCCCCCAAGCCGTTAATGATGACTTGTGCGCCAAGGGCCGCAAAATTCTCGGCCATCGCAAGTCCGATGCCGCTGGTTGAGCCTGTTACTACGGCTACTTTACCTTTTAGATCTACGCTCATTATTTTAATTCCCTGCATTTGACTATGTTGCACTGCATCATAGTCAAATTTCAAATATGTGCAGCCCTAAATTCATTTCGCTAAATTTAAGAATGAATAACATCTGAAAAAGCGCTGCGAAGTTCGGTCATCATCTGACTTTGCAAGTCACCTTTGGCTGCAAAGCGTATCTTATTTTGATTTTGGTTTTCAGCCCAAGCCATCAACTCGGAATTATCACGGTTTACAATGACACCATGCGTCACTGTTTTTAAGATGAGATCTAAAACATTAGGAGATGGCCGGCCATTAATTTGTGGCATATCTTCCAGCAATAAATGAGAACAAATATCGTATTCCAAACCATGTTGCATTATGGATATGGGATTTTCCTGAACAATGGCAGCTTCCACAGATCCATTCCATATGACACTGCTAATGCTCGGTTTGATATGATTGGATACGGGAACAACAGTCCCATCAATAACTGTTTTATCCTTTGAGTAATGACCAACCAGTAAATCTGCTGCTGAAAGCTCCTCAGCCAATTTCTCAGCTCTGACATTATCTCCCGACAAAACCACAATAAACGGTAGGGAAAAATTTTGATCTGCCGGACATGATGTCTCAAAGGCCAGTCGTCCGATTTCCTCTAGTCGATCGACACTACCGTCAGACAACGCGGCGAACGTGGGATTGGCATTAACTTCGCAGATTACTGCTCCGGTTTCCCAGTAAGGTTTACTAATGTCTGTCGTTAAAAAATCAACACCAGCAATACGAAGCCCGAGCGTTTTTGCGGCTCTTTCTGCGAGTTTTACATTCTCTGGGTGAATTTCGTCCATTGAAACGGATTGATAATCAGAACCCTGACTAACAATATTCAAGAATATCTTTTTACCCGCGGGCACCACGTCGTCCCAATCGTAACCTTGTTCTTTCAAAAATTCAGTTACCGCAGGGACCTTGTGCAATTGAAATCGAGGACCTCCTCCAAACCAATTCCGCCATGGCTTTTGGTTCTCTTTTGCGATCAAATCACCCATTGTACGCTTTCCATCGCCTACCATAATAGTATTGCGGCGCCTAAAAACGCCGACGAATTTTCCGTTAAAAACAGTTAGCCGATGGTCTTCTCCTTCAATGTGCTTCTCGATGCGTATTTTTGGGTGATATTTTAAAGCGTTTTTATAGGCCTTTGTCAATTGATCCTGGCTTTGAATATTAGGGGTAACCCCGCCGCCTCTCATCCCAGACAAAGGTTTTACAACTACTGGGAAACCAATCTTTAGAGCGAACTCATGCCCCTCGACATCTGAGGCTATGCCTGCTGAATATGCAACGGGGAGCCCTGCTTCACCCAACAAGCTAGACGCTGTCGCTTTATTATCCGCGAGCTTCACTGGACTGTGTCGTTCAAGACCTAAAATCGTTCCCGAATAGGTTTGTTGGTGAAACCCATAACCATATTGGAAGAAAGACATTGGCCCCGGGATTCTTCTCCACGGGATTTTGCGATCTTCAGCGGCTTTCAAAATCACACGTGCTTCGTGCTTTAATTTTGTATCGGTACAAAGTTTTTCCAGCGTCATAAATTGGTCTGTGACGTAAGCATCGATCGAACCCGCATCAGACATAATCATACGAACCAACTTAACCGCAAATCGCAACGAGAACCGTCCAACAAAGTTAACTTCGTGTTCCACGAACAGATCCCAGTAGCCGTTAGATTTTTTTGCACTTAACTGAATTGTTGAGACAGGCGTTTTGACAGCGTTTTGCATCAAAATTGATAAAGCGCAAAATAGGTAGACGATCGCATCTTCTGTATCCGCAGGGCAGTCCGACACGATTTTTTCTATGGAGACATCAAATTTCTCCCCCATAGATCGTATAATCCATTCGAGTTTTTGCTGAGCCTCCAGAAAATTATCGGCGTTATCTGTATCTAACCCCACCCGACAAACCAGACCCGGCTTCGGTGCAACAAGGTTTAAGTTACCTAGAGAACTGACCCCAATAATATTTATCAATTTACTGTTCCTGATTTTGTAAAATTTGAATGCAATTCTTTTACTAAAAGCTCCGCCAACTCAGCTCTGGCCACTAGTTGTATTTTATTGTGATCTACTGTTTTTGCCCATGACAATAACTCAGGGTTATCCCTGTTAATAAGAACATTATGTGAGACCGTCGCTAGTATCATATCCAGCACGTGAACGTTCACTTTGCCACCTACTTCGGGCATATGTTCCACGAGTAGATGGGTACAGGTTGTATATTCCAAGCCCCTCCGCTGAATTCTGTCTCCGGTTTCATTAATAACAACAACATCTGCAGCTGAATTCCAGAGAACTGAATTAACCGAAATAGCTGCGTCACCTTGCTGTAATATTGGTGCGCCATCAACAGTTACAGAGTTTTCAGAAAAATATCCGACGACAAAACCAACAGGTTCAATTTGACGGCAAATATACTGTGCAATATTTTCATTATCTGAGATTATGCAAATAACAGGCAAGATCACATCCACTTCTTTAGGATATGATAGCTCAAAGGCTTTCCGCCCTAGTTCGTTTCGATATTCAAGCAATCCGTCGAACATTAAGTCAAATGCTGGATTAGCGTTCACCTCACAAATTGTGCCGCCGGTTTCCCAAAATGGTTTGGTGATGTCTTCGGTTAAATAGTCAACACCCGCAAGTTTCACCCCAACCGTTTTGGCGGCACGTTCCGCCATTTTTATGTTTTCAGGGTGAATGCCATCATCCCATACGGTCTCAAAGGTTCCACCCTGACTGATATTCGGAACATTATTGAGAGAGATTTCAGCGCCTCGCTCTGGAATACTGTTCCACCCATATCCTTGTTTTTTTAGACAATCTTTTACTTCTGGGATTTTTCGAACATGATATTTAGTATTTCCATGGAATCGGTTTCGCCACGGCTGTAAATTCACTTCCGCGACAATTTCATCAATACTGCGCGTTCCATCACCTTCAATTACTGTCACGCCACGACGGATTGCCCCAACATATTTCCCCCCCAAAACGAGAAGGCGAAAATCATCTCCATTAATGTGTTTTTCGACAAGGGCCCTCGGGAAAATTTCACTAGCAATCTTATAAGCGCTCCGAAGCTCGTCTTCATTCTGAACGTTTGGAGTAACGCCATAACCTTGTGTACCTTGTAGTGGTTTTACGACAACAGGGTATCCAATTTTTTTGGCAAAAAAGGCCGCTTTCTCGAAGGAGGTTACTTTGAGGAAACGAGCGACGGGCAATCCGACTTCTGCCAGTAAAGTCGATGTATATGCTTTATCATTAGTTATCTTGACGCTAATATGACTTTCAACATCCAAAAGAGATTCAGTAAGCACCTTTTGAAATTTCCCAAATCCAAATTGAAAATACTGCCAAGAACCCGGCATTTTCCGCCAAGGGATTTCTCTTTTTTCCGCAGCCAATAGGATGGACCGAACTTCCATACATGGCGCCGAATTATGGTACTGTTTCCTAAATTCAGATATAATTTCTCCTATTATTTTTGGTAGCTCCTTTTGAACATCTTCATTATTTGGTTTGCCCGTAAGCAGTCCCAATAGTTTATTTGCCAGACCGACAGCAAACCGGCCTGAAGGTTCAAATTCAAATTCGAGGAATATCTCCCAATATTGGCCGTCTATTGGCTTGTATTTAAATACTGATACTGGGCATCCAACGGTCTTTTGAAGTTGCATAATAAAGGCACAATAAAAATAGATAATATTCTCGGTAGAGCTCTTTCTAAAATTTCGGCTAACCCGGTTCTCTTCTGGATAAATTTCATCGTTAAGCAAATCAAAACAATCTTGCATGCTTTTTTGCAGATTGCTCATTTCTGTCTCGTTCCCCGCATCAACGACAACATGGCATAATAAACCGGATTTTTGCGAGAAGAGATTACGACCGTTCAAGGCTCTTAAACCTATTAATTTAAAAGAAATCATATACCCCCCGATATTCTCTTCTTTTGAGGATCAGACTAGCATTACTCAGATCCATATAGGTACAAAAAAAGGCCACGATTATCGTGGCCTTAATTCTCTATCCAACTTGAAGAGCTATGATCAGGCAGATTGTCGTTCTTCGATTGGCTGTTCTTTTACGGGTAAATGAATAATCGCGGAAAAGGCGCCGACGCCGATACCAACCCACCAAACAAGATCGTAAGTTCCGTATTGGTCATACAAAGTTCCGCCCAACCAAACGCCTAGGAATGATCCCAACTGGTGAGAAAAGAACACGATGCCGTACAAGGTTCCCATATATTTCACGCCATAGATTTGAGCTACTAGGCCAGAAGTAATGGGTACTGTTGCAAGCCACAATGTTCCCATAACGACAGAAAACAGAATGACGGTGGTTGGTGTCATGGGAGACAAGATGAACAGCGCCGATGCAACCGTTCTTCCTACATAAATATAGGTTAGCAAATATTTCTTGGAATAATGCTTACCAAGAGCACCTGCGGCGATGGTCCCGAAGATATTAGCAGCACCAATAAGAGCGAAGGCAAACGCACCTAATGACGACGTCGAACTAACCCCGATACTCCTCATGATGCTGTCAACAGGAATGGCGGCACATGCTTCTGCGATATACGCGGGGAAATGGGCGGTGAAGAAACCCAACTGGAATCCGCAGGAGAAAAACCCAACAAAAATCATAATAAAGGATGGATCATAGAAAGCTTTAAGCAAGACCTGCCCCATGCTTTCTTCGACCACATCTTTTGACTCGGCCGGGACACTACTCTTCATGAAAGGAAGGATCAAAAGGACCGTTAAAATGATCCCCGCAAAAATCAAGAATACCGAAGACCAATTCATTGTCTGCAACAAATAACTTGCAAATGGTGGGCCTACAATTTGACCCGCAGATCCTGCAGCGGTTGCAATGCCCAGCGCCATGGACCGATTTTCATCAGATGCGGCGCGGCCAACTACGGCTAAAATCACACCAAATCCGGTTCCGGCAACACCGAAGCCCACAAGAATTTCAAGAAATTGATGTTCAATGGGTGTCACAGCATAACTGCTTAAAATCAGACCAACCGCATAGGTCAATGCGCCTAAGATAATCGCTTTGCGTTCTCCGAACTTTTCAGCGAACGCGCCAAATATTGGCTGCCCCACTCCCCAAGCTAAATTCTGGATTGCTATAGCCAGCGAAAATTCAGACCGGAGCCAGCCGAACTCAGCAGCAATAGGAATTTGAAAGATGCCAAAACTAGCTCGAATAGAAAAGCCGATCATGAGGATCAGACAGCCTGCAACGAGAACAGGGCTGAAAAGTGACGATTGTGTACGTGTCATTAGAAAATTCTTTTTGGAACGAATGGTTGGAATATATTTTTAAGCCACTTGAACTATCAAAACAAGTGAGCGTGATTACATTTTCAGCAATCAACTTTCACGGTTTGTCGGTTCAGGCGAACTGCCAATGTTAGGGATAAAGCGCCGCTAAAGAGAACGACAAGCAGCACATTGAGAACCAGATCATAGCCCCCAAAGTTCCAAAGCAAAGAGCCAATTAACGCCGCGAAGGCAGAGCCAATAAGATAAGGGACCGCTTGTATGCCGGATTTAAGGCCAAAATTATCTCCTCCGAGAATTTCTCGGCTAATTATAGGCTTTAGTATACTCACAACACCGTTTCCACTGCCGTGCAGGATGATAAATAAAATCAGGAAAGCGGGGACATATGCAGAGAGCATCAAACAAATAACAGCGGCAAAGGCAAATGCAAAACAAAGGAAAACCGCAACCACATCCGATATGTATTTTCCGCCGACCATGATTAATAATCGGCCGACAACCTGCATCGGGCCAATGAAGCTTATTGCCAAAACAGCTGTTCCCGGATCAAACTGCCGATCTTTCAAAATCAAAAGCAGATGATTTATTATGGCAGTATGAGAAAAAATGAGAAAAGCAAAAGCTGCGGCTACCAGCCAAAATTTCGGCCACTTGAGAAATGAATATCGGGTGGCTTTCAATTTTGCATGAGCTTCGCTTGCGCCCTGTATTGCACTTGGATCTTGAGACAGATATCTCGTCCCAACCCACATCAACGGCGCGGCAACACAGCTTACTAACATCACGAAAACAAGTGTCACAGCTCGCCAACCCGCCAATTCAGATACAAAATGCACAACGGGAAATGCGATTGTTCCGGCAAGCCCAGCGACGAGTGTGATGTGTGTAATATACTTTTTCGCCTGCAAACCCTTTGTTCTAATGACAAAGGAAAAACAAGGCTCATACAACGAGAAAGCCATACAGATACCAAGGCCCGTCCATATCAAATAGAACAGCACCAACGAGTTCACAAAGAATAGGGAGGCAACTAGTAATCCGCCAATAAAGGTACCGATGGGTAGTGTATATGATCCAAGCCCGCGATCTATCAAGGCACCAGAGATCGGAGAGAAAATTGCAGACGCAAATACTGCAAAAGTAAGAGCCGCTGTAATCTCTGATCGAGACCAGCCGAAATCAGCCTCCCACCAAATAATGAGAGCTGGAAATATATAGAAGACCCCTGCCCAGACAAAGGTCTGGCCAAAAGCCAAACACCAGACGGCCTGCCGATCACTCATACCTGCGCTCCAAGCACAATTTTAAAACACTGTCCCATTTAGATGTTATTGAGCCAGATATCCACCATCGATAGGGATGGCACTTCCGGTCATAAATTTGGCTTTATCGGAAGCTGCAAACAATATGCCCGCTGCAATATCTTCTGGTTGACCGAAATGCCCCAACGGATGAAGTTCCCGTAATTTTTCGCCAAATGATCCCGGAGTTCCCTGTTGTTTTAGAACGCCTTCTACCATTGGAGTTTCAATATAGCCGGGCATGATCGCATTGACGCGAATGTTATATTTATAATGAGCGCAGTAAAGCGCTGCTGCTTTAGTAAAATTTTTGACGCCTGCTTTGCTCGCACAATATGCAGGCGCTGCAAATATACCCACGTCCGCCGCGATCGATGCAATATTGACGATGGCACCGCCCCTACCCTTCATCTCCTTAATCGCGTATTTAACGCCTAAAAAAGTGCCGTCCAAATTCACTGAATTTTGAAACTGCCACTCTTTAAGTGTCATGTCTTCAAGCGGTGTTGATATCGCTATTCCAGCGCTATTTACCAGAATATCAAGTTTACCAAACTTTTCCCGAACGAAGGACATGGCATCTTGCCATCCCTCTTCCGTGGCGACATCATGTTTAAAGAAGGCCGCATTTTCAGAATAAGGGGCATCGCGGCAAAAAGCCTCTCCCCCTTCAGAGTTCAAATCTGTAATGAGAACTTTGGCCCCTTCTATAAGAAAGTGTCGTGCCGTCTCTTTACCAATTCCGGATGCGCCGCCTGTAATCAGGACGACTTTCCCTTCGAACTCTTTTCCCATGCTATTGCTCCTACCGCGTTGTTATTATTTTTCGCATTGGAAAACTCTATAGAGGATTTGGGTAAACCACCAGAAAGGTTATACCCTCATACCGATAAAACATCTGAATAAAGAGATACCGGCAGGCCTTTACGACCAATGCGGCGTCATGCCACAGTGTTTAATACTCCCTTCATGCTATGTATGGATTATAGATTTAACATGTGTGAAAGGATCCTGTGATGGGTGCAACCACTGACGTAAATTTAGACCTGCATTATGAGCCAAAAGACTTTAGTGACAGGTTTGCTTATGCTTTTGTCAAAATGCTCCGCCTCTTTGCTGATTTAGTATTTCGAAAACAATATGGGCATCGAGCTGTTGTCCTTGAAACTGTTGCGGCAGTCCCCGGCATGGTCGGCGGCCTCCTTCAACATCTGAAATCCCTCCGCCATATACGAGACGATCAAGGATGGATAAAGATCCTGCTTGATGAGGCAGAAAACGAACGCATGCATTTAATGACGTTTGTTGAAATTGCCAAACCATCAACTTTTGAGCGATTTTTGATAATGTCCGTGCAAATTATCTTCTATAACTGCTTTTTCTTTTTGTATTTGCTGGCCCCAAAAACAGCGCACAGAGTTGTTGGGTATTTCGAAGAGGAAGCGGTCATAAGTTACACAAACTACCTCGCCGAAATTGATGAAGGCCGACACGAAAATCTTCCTGCACCAAAAATCGCTATCGATTATTGGCAATTACCAGAAACAGCAACCCTTCGGGATGTTATTTTGGTTGTCCGTGAAGATGAAGCTGGTCACCGGGATGTAAATCACGACTTTGCAAACACGCTAATAGCTTAAGAGCTAAATCGTTAAACATAATGGGGAGGACTGCTTGGATGCTTTCCTCCCCATTAATTTATCTCAGCTTTTTTTTGCGCAGGGGAAAACGCCAATCTCAAAAGTAGATTACCTGTAGGTTCCCAAACTTTTTCTTCTTGGAATTCAAATCCATACCGATCATAAAACCGCCGCCCTAAAGCATTTTCCTTAAAGACATCGAGAACCAAATCCCCATGAAGATGTTGCGCTTTATCCATGAGCATTTTTCCAGCCCCTTTGCCGTGATGGTCAGGGTCTACGAAAAAGCCACCAACCTCGGATCCAATAAGCGCAATGAAACCGATGACCTTATGGTTTGCACAGACAACCCAAGTATCCGCATTTGGAAGATAGAGATTAGGAATATTCTGGCGTTCTTGATCAAAGAACGCATCATCCATAAAAGAGTGGGCAACTCTAGACGCTTTTTCCCAAGCAACAAGTAAGTCCTCTAAGTCGGCGTCTTTGTAGTGTCTTATTTCAATGTTCACTGTTTTTCATCCATCGATATACTTGTGTGCGAAAAATATCGCCTTTGAATCTGCTGATGAAATTGCCTGTCACTGGTACGTAAAGATTGAACAAAAGCGACAGTATCAGGACATCCCCACACCGCCGTATATATCGATTGTCAGATTGCGCTGTTTTGCATATTCCCCAGGTGTTACCCCTATACTGCTTTTGAGGTAGCGAATTAAATGAGGTTGATCGCTAAACCCAAATTCATATGCAACATCTGCCCAGTCTATCTCTTTGGCATTTTTTTGATAGAGATGCTCAAGCATGACCTCAAGCCGGTTTATTGATTTGCATTGCTTTAATGTCAGACCAGTTACGCGGTTAAAACTTCTCTCAAGAGTTCGTTGAGAGCAGTTTAACGCCTCACCCAAATTTGAAATGGGTTCGTCATTGAACAAAGCCAGAGCGCGCCGGGTAAGTTTTGCGTGTTTGTCTTCGTCTCCCTGCCTAATCCAGGGTAAGAGCATCTTATCAAGAGCCGCGCAACAAGCTTCAGATGCGTCTTTTGCCTTTTCCAGTATCTCTGTTTCATCAACGGCTACGTTATTCAGTAATTCTTGTAAATTCACAGCGCAAACCTGATCGACAACCGTTTGTTTTATGGGAAGGTTTAACGAATACAAAGCCCCTACTTTGAATTTAACACCAACGATCACAAGGGGTTTCGAATGATCCATCTGATATGTGTGATGGTGCGGAAATAACCAATGGCTGCCGGTCCCTTTCGCGGTGATCGCCTCACAAGCGTACTCATAGTCTTGTTTCTTCGGTGCAATAATGAGATGCGCGGCTGTGTCAGGAAATAATTCAGGGTATGCAACACCCTTATCGCTGTCGTGTTCCTTTAACAGAAACCAATAGCGGTCAACCACATGTGCAACTGTGTTATCAGCGGGAGAATGTATCCATTGTATCATTTTTAAATCACAGCCATCGCCAGCACTCTAAGCCAATGAAATACGGCTCACCTATTTATCAAACTGACCATATGTTTCAAATTTGTTGAGGATATGATCCATTTCTTTATCACCGATCAATTTACCACCGCCGACTTGCAAAACACGCCAATAAATCTCGCAGAGTTTTTCAACCTCTACCGCCATCGCCAACGCTTGCTTTAAATCTGGGCCCATGGCCAGCATACCGTGATTACCCATCAGGCAGGCCTTGCGATCAACCATGGCATCAACAACCGCATTGCTAAGCTCTTGTGTGCCAAAAGTATAATACGGCGTGCA
>JBALWO010000025.1:23159-53552 GCA_036960775.1 Pseudomonas marincola
CGAACTTTCACACCCAATGGGGCTGTTCTTCTGGATCCAAATTCAGTGACTTCAGACGGATCACGTTCTTCTATAGGGATATCTTGGCCCGTTGCAGAATTCATATCGATGGTAGATGAGGGGCATGCCACGTAAAAAGGTATACCGTAATAGCGGGCAAGGATGGCAACGCCTAATGTCCCAATTTTGTTGGCAACGTCCCCGTTTGCAGCAACCCGGTCAGTGCCTGTAATGACTAAATCAATTAGCCCCTGAGACATCAAATGAGCCGCCATATTATCGGTAATAAGCGTAACATCAATGCCCGCATGCTGTAACTCCCAAGCCGTTAGCCGCGCGCCTTGTAACAATGGCCGGGTCTCGTCAGCATATACCCGAAATTGCACACCGGCGTTGTGGGCCATATACATGGGTGCAGTAGCCGTTCCAAGTTCAGACGTTGCCAAAGATCCCGCGTTGCAATGAGTTAAGATCCCCATTCCCGGCTTTATCAAGGGCAAGCCATTTTGGCCCATACCGCGGCAAAGGGCTTTATCTTCTTCATGAATTTGGACAGCTTCTTCTACCAACCGGGCATAAAGAGCAGACGAATTTTTAGCTGGTGCCTGAGCTGAAACAGCCAACATACGGCGCATTGCCCATCCCAAATTCACTGCCGTCGGTCTTGAGCTATCAAGATACGCGGCGCGGTCTTCAAGGTGACTTCGGAACTCATCAATAGGTTTATTCAGGCTGTCTCTGACCGCAACACATAATCCGTAGGCTGCAGCAATACCGATTGCCGGGGCACCGCGAACTTTTAAGGCGTGAATAGATGCCCATACTTGCTCTGCTGTTTCTTGTTTTTCCATGACAACATCAAGCGGTAATTGCGTTTGGTCGAGAAGGTAAAGCTCGCCATTTTTCCAGTTAATTGCCCGAGGAATAGATTTCAGCATTAGATCGGTATCAGACACAATCGCCTCCCTGCTCACCAAAAAAGGGGTAAGCAATATACCTACCCCTTCTGTTTAAAGGAACGCAATCTAAATCAGGTGATAATCCGTCCGTAACGAACAGAGCTTTGGCCTTTTTTGATATCAAGAGACGGCATAACCATCACACAGTTATCATAGGGCGTTGCGACCGGTGTCTCCCCGTCATGGCCATAAACTGTTCCCGCCTTTTCAACCACTTCCATTCCAAAATACGGGGCCGCATATTTGAAATCATCCGTCTGCACAGTGTAAGGACCGCTCACTTCAACAAATACCTGGTCTTCCTTGTCAGCAGTAGTTGGCCCAAAGCGGTTGGCAAGATCGTCAGAAATCATTCCAAATTCACCCAGCAACTGGTAGACCGATTTAATCGCTAGGTCGGCAGCCTTCTGTTCCCAGTGTGTACCACATTCAATTAAAAGCGCGTTCTTTGAACTCTCTGGGTTAATGAAATCACCATAATCCCTCATGCGCGTTCCGTTGTTATGTCCTGCATCTGAAATCACATATTTAGGAATAGCAATCTTGCGAGCGTAGTCCCTGCCTTTTGCCAAAGGCCCAGCCATCATCAGCGGGTCTGGCGAGATAAGCATGGAATGGATATCGAACAAATAATCCACTTGTTCCACAATCGGACGTACCGCGCGTGCCCGGCGAAGTTCAACACTGTCTCGCGGACCATCCAGCGTTTCGGCTGTCCATACCCTGTTAAAATCTTCGTCAACAAATCGAGATTTGGTTGGATCGCTTGGATTAAAACTCTCAAACGCGGCAATATTCATGAAAGCCAACGTCAATTTACCTTTAAGTGGTCTGACGTTTTGCTTGAACAAATGATCAACGGCAATTGCGCCGCAAAGCTCGTTCCCATGAACAACAGCGCTAATCATAATATGCGGCCCCTCAACACCGGAATCAAATGTTGAAATATAATCCACCCCCGTGTTCCCTTGTTTGTAGGGCGATATATCTGGCGCTTGAATTTCAATATCAAATACTGGAGTTGTTTCTTCTGTCATTTTTATTTTCCATTTGAGAGTGTTATAAGGTCTCTGTTGATCCGAAATTCTCGGCAACATATTTTTTAAGATGAGTAACAAAGATCCGGGTGATTTCTGAAGGCGGCTGGTTTATCGGGAATGCGAACGCGTAGGCATAATTCATGGAATGGCGAAACGGTCTGATCGCAAGTCCCAGCTTTCTGTGCCGTTCTGCCGTTATTTCGTTTACAATTGTAATTCCCAGCCCTTCTTCCACAAGCACACAAGCCATCTCAATTGTGGATGTCTCAATTTTCACATCCAGAAGTATTCCCTCCGCTGCAAATAATTCTTCAATTCTGTGGCGTGAATTATGACTTCGGGACAAGGGGATCAGGTTTTCGCCTTTTAAATCAGCGACATCGATGATGTCTTTTTCTGCAAGCCGATGCCCTTCCGGCATAACACACACCGCAGCCGGCCTTCCGACAAGTTCCGTCCTAAGTCCTGGATGCTCAATGGGCATGGATACGAGCGCTGCATCGACACGTCTGTCGGCAACCATTTCCATGGAGCTTCGACTTGTTCGTGTCTCAATTGAAACTGTGACTTCGGGGTAGTCTTTTAAAAATGCAACAAGGGCGAGCGGTAATAAACTCATACTCAAACTCGGAACCGCGGCGATATGGATTTGCCCTCGCGTGATGCTTTCTTTATTTCGCGCAGAGGAGACAACATCTTCAAGACCATCAAACGCTTTTTTTGTTGCAGCATGAAGCCGCAAGGCCGCTTCGGTTGGGATTAGGCGTCCGCCCTCCCGGTTAAATAAGGCAAATTCTAGATCTTTTTCTAACTGGGCTACATTTCGACTGACCGCCGGTTGCGATAACCCAAGACGCATCGCCGAACGTGTTGTCGAGCCTTCTTCCACCACGGCATTAAAAATTTCTAACTGGCGAAAATTCAAACCAGAAGCGAACGTCGACATATTTTACTCAATCCTTACAGGTAATCTTTATGCGCCCAGCGAATACATATAAAAAAATACTATACTTATACGCATAACGTGTCTAGATTTGCTTTAAGTCATTTAATCAAAGATGACCAAAAAAATACGAGCTACACTACCTCCATGTGCGTGGAGGGAGAGATATCTCTAACAGGGAGCCTAAAATGACACTACAGAAACTCGGCCTGGCAGCTTCTGCCTTGGCTGTAGCGCTTGCGTTGCCCGTTGCAGCACAAGCCTCGAAACTCACAATGGGAATGGCCTCTGAGCCAAGCGCCATTGATCCTCATTACCATAACCTTGGCCCAAATAATGCGCTGCGCCGCCATATGTTTGAATCGCTTGTTGATCAAGATGAAAAACAAAACCTTGGCCCGCTACTCGCCACGTCATGGAAACCAACTGGCGAGACAACTTGGGAATTTAAACTTCGCGAAGGTGTTAAGTTCCAAGATGGGTCAGCTTTTACGGCGCGTGATGTTATTTATTCTGCATGCCGGATTCCAAACGTTCCAAACAGCCCATCAAATTTTACAAGCTTCACGAAAGCCATATCTGGTTTTGAAGCCCCTAACGATCACACTTTGATTGTTCATACATCTGTTGCAACGCCTCTGTTGCCCACATACTTCTCAAACTGGGGTGTTATCTCCGCCACAGCAAATGGTGTCAAAGGCGACATCAAATATGACAAAGAAAATTGCGGTATCTCGAATTTCCCAAATACTGTTGATTTCAACAGTGGAAAATCTGCGATCGGCACAGGTCCTTTCAAATTGAAAGAATTTGTAAAAGGCGATCGTCTTGTTCTTGAACAAAACGCCGGTTACTGGGGAACGAAACCTGAGTGGACTTCCGTTGTTATGAAACCGATTACCAACGCAGCGGCTCGTATGGCAGCCTTACTTGCAGGTGATGTAGACTTTATTGCAGCGCCTCCAACACAGGATCTTGCAAAACTTCAAACTAATCCAAAATTTGACGTTGCCCAAGGCCTGTCAAATCGTGTGATTTATCTGCATATGGATCAGTTTGGCCCATCGTCAAACGGCGTTAAAGGTACAGGCTCTCCTACTGGTAAATACGAAGGCGAAGGCCCTTGTGCATCGAAGGAATGTGAAAAGAACCCATTCCTTGATGTTCGTGTCCGTCAGGCACTCTCAAAAGCCATCAACCGCGAAGCGATTGTCTCTAAAATCATGGGCGGCGTTGCTGTAGCTGCTGGTGAATTGTTACCGCAAGGTTTCTTCGGCACCAATCCAGGCGCTGCACCAGAAGCATATGATCCAGAAGGCGCTAAGAAACTTCTTGCTGAAGCTGGATATCCAAATGGTTTTGAACTTGTTCTTGGTACACCAAATGATCGGTATATCAACGACGCGAAGGTTGCCCAAGTTATTGCGCAAATGTTCACACGCATTGGCGTCAAAACAACTGTCAATGCTATGACGAAGAGCGTTTTCTTCAAAACTCGTAACAAATATGAGTTTTCGATCTATCTTGCCGGTTGGGGCGCAGGTACTGGCGAAATGTCAAACCCACTTCGCGCACTTGTTGGTACTCGAAGCAAGGAGACTGGTCTTGGCGGTACAAACCGTGGTCGCTATAGCAATGCTGAACTAGATAAGAAAATTCTGTCTGCATTATCTACTGTCGATGATGCCAAACGGGAATTGATCTTGAAGGCAGCTAGTAAAATGGCGATGGAAGATTATTCAATCTTGCCACTTCACTACGAAGTCACAAGCTGGGCTCACCGTAAGGGCCTAAGCTACAAAGCACGTGCCGACCAATACACTGTCGCCACAGGCATTTCCTCAAGTAAATAAGCTGTAGATAACCGGGCTACTATTATGTAGCCCGGTTATTTTTTCACAGGAGAGTACAGTGCTTGCCTTTACTATTCGGCGCCTATCGCAGAGCGTCATAGTGCTTTTTGTTATGTCTGTAATTGTTTTTGCGGGCGTCTTTGCCATCGGTAATCCGGTTGATATTTTAATCAATCCAGAAGCTGATATTGCAGAGCAGGAAGAGACCATTCGCAGACTAGGTTTAGACAAACCTATGTGGGCACAATATGGGGTCTTTATGTCAAATGCCTTGCAAGGTGATCTTGGCAATTCATTTGTTCATAACATTCCGGCGCTTGAAATAATTGCAACACGCTTGCCTGCAACGCTAGAGCTGGCTTTCCTTGCTGTTGGTTTTGCGATCATACTGGGAGTCCCGCTTGGCATGTATGCGGGCCTAAAGGATGACACCTTTATTGGCAAGGCTATTATGACGGGCTCTATTCTGGGCTTTAGTCTTCCGACCTTTTGGGTCGGACTTATATTTATTATGTTATTTTCCGTATCTCTTGGATGGCTTCCCGCCTCGGGGAGGGGGGAGACCGTCGATATCTTCGGCGTCCCCGTGAGTTTCCTCACCTGGGATGGGTTGTCCCATCTTTTCTTGCCCGCACTTAATCTAGCGCTGTTTAAAATTTCGCTGGTTATCAGGCTAGCAAGATCAGGGACCAAAGAAGTCCTTCTTCAAGATTATATTAAATTTGCCCGCGCCAAAGGCCTTTCCAACACCCGGATAGTGGGTGTGCACGTGCTTAAAAACATCCTTATTCCCGTGATTACCGTTTTGGGCTTGGAACTTGGCAACGTGATTGCGTTCGCCGTTGTTACAGAAACCGTTTTTGCGTGGCCGGGAATTGGCAAGCTGCTGATTGATAGTATTTCAAATTTGGATCGGCCTGTTGTAGTAGCCTATCTGTTAATGACGGTGACCATGTTTATTCTCATAAATTTCGTTGTGGATATTCTCTATTCCATACTTGATCCACGTGTCCGCCTAGAAGGGTCGAAATAATGACTGTAACCACGACACCTCCTAAGGCCATTACCCCTTTTCGCCGTTTTGTTGAAGATTTTGCGGAAAAAAGATTGGCTGTTGCCGGACTATTTGTATTTGTCGCCCTGGTTCTAGCCGCCATATTTGCGCCGTGGATCACCCCGCAAAATCCTTATGATTTGACCCAAATCGATTTTATGGACGGCAGACTAGCCCCTGGTAGTTCTGGTGCGACCATGACTTTTTGGCTGGGCACCGATGATCAAGGCCGCGATTTGTTATCGGGTATCTTTTATGGACTTAGAACAAGCCTTTCTGTTGGCGCAATTTCCACCGTTATTGCCCTTGGGATCGGTGGATCCCTTGGGTTGATCGGAGCCTATTTCGGCGGTAAAGTTGACACGATCATTATGCGTATTGCTGATTTACAGCTGAGCTTCCCTGCAATCCTGATCGCTCTCATCCTTGTCTCTGCTCTTGGGCAAGGGATTGATAAAATCATCATTGCTCTGGTCGCTGTCCAATGGGCCTATTATGCCCGAACGATTAGAAGTACAGCCTTGGTTGAGCGCCGAAAAGAATACATCGAAGCGGCGACCTGCCTTGCCATCAGCCATCGCCGGATTGTTTTCAAACATCTAATGCCAAACTGTACGCCGCCATTGATTGTGGTGGGAACTGTTCAGGTGGCTCATGCTATCTCTTTGGAAGCCACCTTGTCATTTCTGGGCATTGGCGTCCCCATTACCGAGCCTTCCCTTGGTCTTTTGATTAAAAACGGTTTTGATTACATGTTGAGCGGCGATTACTGGGTCAGCTTTTATCCCGGCCTTGCCCTGCTAATTACTATTGTTAGCATTAATCTAGTGGGCGACCAGCTACGTGATGTCCTGAACCCGAGGTTACAAAAATGAGTAACTCTTCCCCAACCCTTCAAGTGGAAAACCTGCAAACGCAGTTTTTTACAAAAGCAGGTGTCGTCACTGCTGTTAATGACGTGAGTTTCACCGTCAATCGCGGAGAAATTCTAGGTCTCGTGGGCGAGTCTGGATCAGGTAAAACGGTAACAGGCTTCTCAATTCTAGGGCTTGTGGATCATCCCGGCAAAGTTACCGGCGGTAAAATCCTGTTTAAAGGAGAGGATCTCACAACCTATTCAGAAGACCAGTATCGCGCCATTCGAGGCTCCCGCATTTCAATGGTGTTTCAAGACCCCATGATGACCCTAAACCCGGTGCTGCGTGTTGATACTCAAATGGTTGAAGCCATTCGGGCACACGAGAAAATTAGTAAGACAGACGCCCTTGTCCGTGCACGTGACGCATTGGGACAAGTGGGCATTCCCTCCCCTGACGAGCGGCTTAAATCTTATCCGCATCAATTCTCCGGCGGTATGCGGCAACGAGTTGCCTTCGCCATTGCGCTTCTCAACAAGCCTGACTTAATCATAGCGGATGAGCCCACAACAGCGCTGGATGTTACTATTCAGGCGCAAATTCTGTTTGAAACACAAAAGCTCTGCAGGGAAACAGGAACATCACTGGTTTGGATCACTCATGATTTAACGGTTGTTGCCGGGCTTGCCGATAATATCTGCGTAATGTACGCCGGAAAAGTGGTGGAAACCGGCAAAATAGATGACGTTCTCGATGATCCCAAACATCCCTATACTGAAGGACTTATCGGCTCTGTTCCCAGCCGCAACAAGCGCGGTCAACCCTTGATGCAGATACCGGGCATGACACCTTCTTTACTTAACTTGCCAAAGGGTTGCCCGTTTCAAAAACGCTGCCAATATGCAGCACCTCAATGTGAGGTTTCTCCAAAAATAACCAAATGTGAAGATGGCCGACTTGTCCGTTGCCACCGTGTAGAGGAGGCAATGGCTCATGCCTGAACAGAATGAATTAAAGCCGGTTTTGCAGCTTCAAAACCTAACTAAAAAATTTGTAAAACCTCTCGATTTTGCTGGAAAAATTGCCCAAAAACTCGGCTCTAATCTGCGTGATGAAGTTGTTCATGCCGTCGATAATGTCTCCCTCACTGTCAATAAAGGCGAAGTTGTCAGTCTTGTGGGCGAGTCAGGGTGCGGAAAATCAACACTTGGTCGGATGGTGGCCGGCATACTACCGCAGACATCGGGTGATATATTCTATGAGGGGCAGAATGTTGCCAGCCAGTCATCTGAAGATGCCCGAAGAACGGCTCTTAAAATTCAGATGATTTTCCAAGACCCCTTTGCCTCCCTCAACCCACGCCTGCGGGTGAAGGATATATTGGGAGAGGCCCCGCAATATCACAAACTGGTCTCTTCATCTGGCTTAGATGCCTATATCGATGACGTCATGTTGCGCTGCGGATTGGATCCTGACTTCAAGCAACGTTACCCCCATCAGTTCTCTGGCGGTCAACGTCAACGGATCGGCATTGCCCGTGCGTTAGCGGTACAGCCTGATTTCATTGTCTGTGATGAAGCGGTCGCCGCCCTTGATGTATCAATTCAAGCTCAAGTGCTGAACTTGTTTATGCAGCTCCGGGCTGATTTAGATCTCACGTATCTCTTCATCTCTCATGATTTAGGCGTTGTCGAACATATATCAGATCGCATTGTCATCATGTATTTAGGCCGTGTAGTTGAGACCGCGGAAACAGACGAGTTATTTGCCCGCGCGAACCATCCATATACCCAAGCACTCCTTCGTGAAATCCCACGGCTAGAGACCCGCCATTCTGATTTTACGCCTATCGAAGGAGAGATCCCTTCCCCGCTTGATCCACCCAACGGGTGCCATTTCCACCCACGGTGTCCGTTCGCGACAGATCGCTGCCGCGCTGAAATCCCCACCTTGAAAGAAATCTCCCCGGGTCACCACTCTGCGTGCCACCTGAACGAAAGCAATTAAATGACTAATAAAGCCCAAGACGGCGCCGTATTTCTAGCTGTGCCAACAAGCAACCCAGTTCCCCTTGTTCTGGATAGCCCCCACAGCGGGACCGATTACCCTGACGATTTTGGTTATGCCTGTGATCACCAGGTTCTTCGCCGCGGAGAAGACACTTATATTCATGAACTATATGCAAGCGCCCCAGATCATGGCGCAACCCTTATGGCGGCCAACTTTCCGCGCAGCTATATTGATGTCAACCGTGGCTTAAATGAAATTGACACCTCGCTTATTGAGGGCGATTGGGCCGGAGAAGTGAGCGATAGTGAAAAGGCGGCAGCGGGCATTGGGCTCATTTGGCGGATTAATCAAGAAAACGTCGATATCTACAATCGAAAGCTTTCTGTGGAAGAAGTCAAACACCGGATTAACAGCTATTGGCAACCCTACCACGATCGCTTGAAGGGGCTGATAAATGATGTCCGACAAAGCCACGGCAAAGTCGTACATATAAATTGCCATTCAATGCCCAAGGTTAGCAACGAAAGCTCGAAAGAAGGACCGGGTGTTATTCGCCCAGAATTTTGCCTTGGCGATCGCCATGGCACAACCTGTGATCCCGCTTTAGTTGCTCTGACAAAATCAACACTGGAAGAGCTGGGTTATGCTGTTTCGGTGAACGAGCCCTACGCGGGCGTTGAACTTGTTCGGGCCTATAGCGACCCATCTGATGGACGACACAGCCTTCAAGTGGAAATTCGTCGTGATTTGTATATGGATGAAAAAACTTTCGAAAAATCATCTAATTACAACAAGTTAAAATCTGATCTTAATATATTAGTTCAAAAATTATCGGCCTTCTCAGCCGCTTTATAGAAACAGGTATTTACGCGTCGCCGTTATGCAAACGTGATTTTCACGCCACGTCTACAAACTCGGTGACGCTAAAACCATCCTTTTCAGTGTAGAAGCAAACATGTGCTTCTATGGCACGACTTTCATCGAATGGCGTGTCATATGCCCACGCCCCATTTTCCACACTTTCAGTGCCGGCTTTCACATTCCAGTAACGCGCATCGCCCTTAAACGGGCAGTATGTTGACAGTGAATTTGCGGTCAAATATTCTTCGGAAACATCTAATCTTGGAAAATACAAACGGCCTTGGTAATTCCCCTCCTCCAGAAGCATCGCAGAACTAGAACGCGCGATGAGCTTTCCCTGATAGCTAACTTCATATCCTTTACCAGCAGGTGTAATATCCATCTTATGATCTGGATGTTTTACAAAGCCTGGTGCGGGTTGCAGATTTGCCATGTCTGAATTCCTCTTATTTCTGCGACCACTCACCACTTGCAGACAGCATCCATGTGCCATCGGGGGCTTTTTTCGCAATCTGAGCCGAATAAACGCTTCCGACCTGATCAACGCTAATACCCTGAGATTTGGCGCGTTTGATATAGATCTTCCGTCGCTTGCCGTTAATGGCGGATGAAAAATCTTTTGCAGATGCGTCTCGGGCCCGTGTGAAACCATCGAAGGCTTCACCAAGTGCTCCTGATGCCCGTAAGTCATCAAGCTGATCTGCATAGGCAGGCGTTGCAACAAGAACAGCTAACGATACGAGCGCTGCCGCAGATACACCAAGAAAAGACCTGCGTTTGAGATTTGTGTGTCGGTTTGCGGTCCACATGTTAGAAAATCTCCGGATTGTCATTGATATCATCTTTTGCATTTTCTTCGATCTTAAGTCGAACTTCCGCGTCCAGTTTGATATTCAAATTAATGGTGATGGGTTCTGCTGGCGCTTCCAACTTAACAGTTGGCGAACAGCCTTGCAGCAATACCAGTGCGCCAATCACAGCGCAGGGTGTCAAAAGAAGATTAGATCCTGTCACAATTTTTTCCTTGCTCATTTCTTCCTACTCCTCACGGTAGCACGCAGTGCTTTTTCCGACAAGCGATAGCCCTCTAGGAGTGCATTGAATATACGATCCAAATTTGTCGAAAGATTGACATTCAAAATTACGGTCCGATTATTTTCAACATCCGGGTTAGCACCTTCCGTATGTAACGTCACCAAATCCTCTCCAGAGGCAGGCTTATCAATTTTCAAAGACAACTTCGAATAGTTAAAATTCTCCAGCACATCGAACAGAAGTTTGGTCTGACCTCCTCCTGCCGCCAAGGCTTGTCTTGCCTCTTCTGATTTCACTTTAAGACTACCAGGGCCAACGTTTTCAAGTCGTCCCAGCTTCACTGTCAGTTTATCTCCGTCGAAGGTAAGGGGGATTTTCCCTCTCACCTGACCTGTTGCACTAATCCCTTCGAGCTCACTCAGCGCTAATAACTCATTGAGGGCGAGACTGGATAACTGCAACTCGATTGTATTTGAGGGTGCGCCCGTATCAAGTATCGCATTAGATACAAGGGCTGCCCCACCAAAGGCTCCAAACCGGAGGTCATCGATATAAAATATAGGATTCCCGTTTGTCATATTCAACCTAAACTTGATTTTAGGTTGTTTAATACTAATGCCTGTAAAAATTTCTGATGCGTTAAGTTCCTGCGGCTTTTGTATGGTGATCGGATCCAGATTATCGAATTCTATAGCCCCGTTTAATCCGGAAACCTTCATACCGTCTTGTGTCATCGAGATATCGTTAAGCCGAACGGAGCCACTACTTTGGGTTTGGCCTTTTGCAAAAGTGACAGTGACGTTAGCCCCAATTTCACCGTTCAAGATAATGTCTTCTGGAAAATTCCGAATAAGATCAGTCGGTGTCACGCCATCCTCTTCAAATGGAATATCCAATAGGTCAAATGTGGCACTACCGGAATTTTCCTTTGACTGATAACGCCCCATAAATTCGGCAAATTTCCCTAACAAGTCGGTTTTTAAAATCCCAATCGTTTGAACCTGTCCCTCTTTTAACGTTCCTGTTCCAGTGACAGCTACATCTGGTTTGAACTGCATTCCTGCGCTTGGACGTATAGTCAGATCTTCATAGGAAAATGTGGCGTTTTTCCAGTCTTTCTCTATTTCGACTTTGATCGTTCCCTTTTTAAGAGAAAAATTCCGATCGCCAACACGCGCGGCTCCGTCCAATTGCGTCACCAACGCAGAAAATGCAGTGGCTTGAGAAATTTTCGTTGTCTTCGCGCTTAAATTTAACCCAGAAACGCTAATATCCGGGCTTATGAATCCAGCATCTTGCATGCGAACTTCGATTGAAGCTGTAGGTATTAAATCTCCACTCCAATTGAGGTCTGCAACCCCTGAAAATTCACCGGTGACTTCACCACCTAAATCGGGCATCAGCGCCGAATAGTGTTTCGGTTGCGTTTTTTTACTTTGAAAATGAACAGGCGATAAAACAACACGCGCGGTGCCACCATTGCCCACTAATGAGTGGCTCCCATGTCCTTCTACTTTCAATGGAATTTTGGCTCCGTCGATTTGAACTTTAAATTTCAACTCGTCGGGGGAGATTTCTATCTGGCTTTGAAGTTTGATGGCCGGAAATAATTCGGATTTTCCAACATTGCCACTGACGGTGACACTCTGGGGGGTATCCCCCTGCCCACTACCTAATATTTCCAAACTTTCCGCTGTATAGTTGTTACCCGCGGAGGAAATATTCATCTCGGCTGCGCTTATTCTGCTGTCATGAGTTAAAAGATTGCCGTTTGCATCCAAACTTGCATTGAAACTGATATCCATAGCCTGTGACTTAACTTCCACAGCGTCTATCTGGACGTTCAAGCCGTTGAGCCCAAAATTGCCAACAGCACTTACTGCTTCGGTATTCCAGCGAATATCCGCATCGCCGCTAAGCAGAACATCCATTAATGGCAAGTCACCTATTAGGGGAATCAGATGATCTGGTTGCAACGCATCACGGCGAAATTCTAGGTCGTTGATTTTAACTGTGGCAAGACCCATTTTCGTCGACGTTTCGTATTGACCATCTATATCAGTGAGCGCGATCCCGTTGTCGCCTTTTACATTCACCTTAAAATCAAGAACGCCATTTATGAGATGAGCGTTCATACTAATAATCATTGGCGTGAAAGCCGTCTTTTCCCCTTCTTGACTGAGGCGGGCTTCCGTTACGGCGACACTGACTGTCTCCGCCTTAACATCGGCAACGATTGTCAGTTCAGTTCTGCCCAAATGAATGACACCCGATGGGGTATTGATTTGACCTTTTACGAACGCAGATCCTTTTGCTTGCAGATCTTCATCCATTTCACCGTTTAAAATGACTTCAAGGGATTGGTCTTTATTTGCCTTCGTCAGAACTCCGTCACTAAATGATATTTTTAGAATTTTCAGTGGAGCAGAGGTGTTACTTCCATCGCCTTCGAGAAGGTTACGGGCCGCGTCAAATACATCAGCGTCTGGGTCCGATGCATCCACATACGCTTCTTGTACTCTAACCTCTTCAATTATGCCGTTCAACAATCCCTGCGCGCTAAATCGGACCAATACTTGCTTGGCTTTCACCGCATCAGCAAGGCTCAGATCGTCAATAATTACTTCAGTTAATGAAATAAGTGAGATGTTCAACTTGGCGTCAGCAAACCCACGGCTGTGGAGGGACGTTTCGGCAAAGCTTTGGACAATGGGCACACGAAAAGCCCAAGCAGCGATAATAACGCCGCCTGCCAAGACTATCGTCGGCAGTAGAACTTTTAAAAGGCTTTTTGTGAAACTCAATCCGCTATCTCCCAAGTATGGAGCCTAGCGGATCACGTGGTAAGGGAAAACCCATTTTTCAACTATATAGATGCTGCAGCTCTTGCCGCTTGGTCATAAAGGCCCGAAACACCACGCAATACTGTGGCGAGTTCGGCTCAGCCAGCTAAAAATACAGGGAGGAGAAAGACGACGCCTCCCCGCGTTTTTATTATTTGACGGCAACCGCACCACTAGCAATAAGCGCATCAATGTCTTTATCTGACGCACCAAGACCGCTTAAAATCTCTTTGGAATGCTCACCGATATGCGGACAATGGGCCATTTTGTCACCACTGACAAAACCATCAAAACCTGGAATTCTAGGTAAAGGAATACGTCCAAGGCCATCGTGTTCAACCCAGTTATAACTCTCAACCGCTTTTGATTGTTCGTTATTCAAGTAGTCACCGTAATCGTGAACGGGACTATGAATAACGCCAGCAGCACTTAATTTTCCGGTCCAGTCAGCAGTTGACTGTTTTAAGAATTCGCTGCGAAGTTCAGCCATAAGTGGTTTTTCATTAACGATGCGTTTTTCACGGCTATTATAATCGTCATGACTAATGAGATCTTCTCGGCCAACAACTTCGCAAAGTGATGAATAATGATGCTCACGCATCACAGCGATACCAACATACCCATCAGCGGTTTTCATTGTGCCTGCGGGAACATAAAGAACTGTCGGTTTGCCATCTTCCAAATGATGCTCAAGTATTTTGGCACTCTGGAATGCAGCAGCGGCTTGCATCAAGTTACAATCGATATAAGTTCCCTTGCCCTTGATACCCCGTGAAATGATTGCTTTAAGGATACTCTGGTAGGCAAACATACCCGTCAGAAAATCAATTAAAACCATGCCGCTTTTCATTGGCATACCGTTTTCGTCGCGGGTAATGGACATCCAGCCAGAAAATCCTTGAATGGCGCTATCGGTTACGGGACGGTTGTTATACGGCCCTTCTTGGCCAAATCCAGAAACGGACAGGTAAATCACATCGTCATTGGTTTTACGGACGGTCTCATAATCAAGGCCAAACTTTGCCATGACGCCGGGACGGAAGGATTCTGTAATAATGTCGGCTTTGCTTGCGATATCTCGCGCAATTTTCAGTCCATCTTCGGTTTTAAGATCCAGCGCAATAGATTTCTTGCCCAAATTTACAACGATCGCATGAGCGCAGTAATCATCATAAGCAGTGCCAAGCGTCCGGCCCCAGTCACCTGTATGAGGTTCGACTTTTGTAACCGACGCGCCAGCTTGACCTAGCAGCATCGCAGAATATGGACCGGCAACCCCTTGGCTGAAATCAGCGACAATGAGACCTTCTAAAGCAGTATTATCATTCATTCTTATTATCCTCTTATTGGGAGTTTTCTTATTATAGAGAATTTTGGTGGGGCATTATGGTACCAAACAATCAAATTGCCTACCATAAAGTTCCCGAAAAATACGATTGCCACTTGTCTAACGTATGTTAGATTAATTTTGAAGTTTTGTTTAAAGAATACCTAAATAAGAAAAAACAAAATAACTATCTGGGGGGATCAAATGGATTTCAATCTGAACGAAGAACAACGCCAAATCTATGCATATGGCGAAAATCTAGCCCAAACCTACGACAATCGTTATTGGCTGGAACATGCGAGATCACATACATTTCCAAAGGATATGTTTAAGCAGATCGCAGATGATGGCTTTTTGGGCTTGATGGTGCCGGAAGAATACGGCGGCGCAGGCCTCGGCATGACAGAGATGTCGCTGTTTATGGAAGGCACAGCGAACCACGGCATTCCGCTTTTAATGATGGTCGTGGGGCCCTGCATGTCACTGTCTCATCTTTCAAGCCACGGCAATGATTTCCATAAGAAAGAGCTGCTACCAGCCGCGGTTAAGGGCGACATCCAATTTTGTTTCGCCATTACGGAACCGGGGGCTGGATCCAACTCCATGAAGATCACTACGATTGCCAAGCCAAAGGGGAAACGCTTCTCATTATCTGGTGAAAAGACATTTATCACCGGCGCAGATGTTTCTGACTATTGCATTGTTGTCGCAAGGACTAAGGCCCACGGCGATGTTGCCAAGAAAACAGATGGATTTACTTTGTTTGTGGTCGACCTGAAAGCCAAAGGCGTTGAAATGCAGCGCGTGAATATTGCGATCCCTTTGCCGGAAGAACAATTCACATTGTTTTTTGACGATGTTGATCTGGGCCCTGAGAACGTCATTGGTGAAGTCGATGCCGGATTTTCTATTCTATTCGACATGTTAAATCCGGAACGTATCATCCTTGCCGCACTCTGTTCTGGTGTTGGCCGTTTTGCCCTCAACAAAGCCGTTGATTATGCATCTGAGCGCAACGTATTTGGGGTTCCCATCGGATCACATCAAGGGGTCCAGCATCCTCTTGCCAAAGCAAAAGCCAATATTGAAATGGCGAGCCTTATGGGGCGCAGGGCGGCTTGGGAGTTTGATAATGGCATGGCAGCTGGCGCATCGGCGAATATGGCGAAATACGCCGCGGCTGAAGCTGGCATTGAAGCCGTCGACGCAGCCTTACAAGCCCATGGCGGCGCGGGCTTTACGGAAGACACTGGCATTTACGAGCTTTATCCTCTGATGCGCCTTCTCCGAACAGCTCCTGTAAACCGGGAACTATGCTTGAGTTTCATTGGCGAGAAAGTAATGGGGCTTCCAAGATCCTATTAGGTGAATTTGAAGAAGAATACAGCTCTATCTTGATTAGATGATAAGTTACTTCTAGTCTGTGTATTCTTCTTCACAATAGGATCACCTTGCTAATGAAAAAAACAATAAAATTTTTGATCGCATCTTCGGTTCTATTTTTGGGAGGAGGCTCTGCGTTTGCATCTAGCGATGCATCAATGGATAATCGTCCATTGCAGATCATCGATCAGATGCAAGACAGTGCTCTTAAACAAAAATTGCGCTCCTGCGCGAAACAACCAATCACCCGCAGCCTTTTTTCAATTGGTCATCGCGGTGCATCTCTGGGATACCCTGAACATACGAGAGCATCCTATGAGGCCGCAGCTAAGATGGGCGCAGGCATTGTCGAATGTGACGTGACATTTACAAAAGACAAACAACTGGTTTGCCGGCATTCACAAAATGACCTGCATGCAACAACCAACATTGTCACCACAAAATTGGGTGCGAAATGTACAACCCCATTTTCTCCTGCTGATGGAACTTCAAAAGCATCCGCAGAGTGTCGAACAAGTGATCTGACATTCGAGGAGTTCAAATCCCTGCGCGGTAAAATGGACGGCGCAAATAAGGATGCAACGACACCTGCAGATTATCTAAACGGTATGCCCAAGTGGCGCACAAACCTTGCGACTGAACAAGGAGCTGAGCTCCTCAGCCATGCGGAATCAATAGAACTGTTTAAATCACTGGGTGTTAAATTTACGCCGGAGCTAAAATCACCGAAGGTCTCTATGCCTTATGAGGGATTTAGCCAAGAAAACTATGCCCAAAAGATGCTGGATGAATATAAGGCTGCGGGCGTGTCTCCCAAAGATGTATGGGCGCAGTCATTTGATCTGCGCGATATCCAATACTGGCTTAAAGCCGAGCCTGAATTTGCAAAACAGGCCGTGTATCTAGATGGCCGATATAGAGACGGTATCAACCCATCGAACCCCAGCAGCTTTTCACCGTCTATGGCAGAGTTAAAAAGCTTAGGCCTTAATTACATTGCTCCGCCGCTATGGATGCTGGTTACGTTGAAGGATGATAAAATCGTCCCGTCCGCATACGCTATCGAGGCAAAAAAAGCGGGACTGAAGCTCATTACTTGGACGCTTGAGCGAAGTGGGCCACTGCAAAAAGGCGGTGGATGGTATTACAAGTCTATAAAAGGCGCCGTCAAAACAGATGGGGCTATGTATGAGCTCCTACACGTTTTGGCAAAAGATGTAGGGATTTCAGGTATCTTTTCTGACTGGCCCGCAACGACTACCTATTATGCCAATTGCATGGGCTTGAAATAGGATTGTTTCAGATTGGATATGATCCCCCGCCTTAAAGACAACACTTTCAACAATTATATATCAAAAATCAGTGGGAGTTTGTTCGGAACTCAGTTTTATCAACGGCAAATATACGTCTATTTCGTTAAGCAACTATAGATCGATTTCCGGCCCTAAGTTTGTGAATAAAAACAGGTTATTTGATATCTCAAAAAAATAAATGTGATTTTGTTAGTTCCTTAATAATTAGCTGCGACGTTAAGACGCGTACTAAAGTCGTTGCTTTCATCTGGATTACCGCTAATATCCAGCGATAATTCTAAGTCAACATTTGGCATAATAAGTATTATTTACGCGAGGAAATATGTCTGAAGTCTCCGCCCGACCGATTGAGCAGGACGAAAAGTTAGACGTTTGTAGCAATGCCGTTGATTTGCCGTTGGCACCGCAGACCCTTAAAGGCGCTCTTAAAATAGTTCGCCCATATGCAAAAGCCAATGCAGCGATTGCAAGCTTCCAAGTTATTTCCACATCCCTTTTGTTCGCCGCACTCATCGGTGTGATGCTATATATTGGCGTTGAACATTTATGGGCGACGCTTTTACTCGCGATCCCAGCTGGTTTGGTGTTACTCCGAATTTTCACACTTCAGCACGATTGCGGCCATGGCAGTTTATTTGGCTCTCGTGTTGCGAATAATTTTATCGGCAGCATTCTGGCCTTCGTAACATTGACCCCTTACCAGTATTGGCGGGCGGCACATGCCATTCACCACACAACAACTGGTAATTTGGACAAACGCGGTACTGGCGACATTGAAACCCTGACAATCCGTGAATATGCGGCATTGTCTCTTAAATCGAAAATTGGCTACCGTTTAATACGTAATCCCTTCTTTTTGTTTGGTTTGGGCAGTATTTTACATTTCGCGATTAAACAGCGCTTACCAGTCCTCCTAAAACGTATGAACAAAAAATATCTTCGCAGCGTCCACAAAACAAATCTCGCTTTAGTGCTCGTGGCGATCCCGATCTACTTCACTTACGGCATTGTAGACTTTCTGATCATTTACATACCGGTGGCTTGGTTCGCCGCCGCTATGGGGTTTTGGCTATTTTATGTTCAACATTCCTTCCACGACACCTATTGGAGCCGTGATGAAGATTGGGATTATAGAAAGTCAGCCGTTGAGGGCAGTTCCCTCATTGATATGCCACCCGTTTTGAGATGGATTTCAGCAGATATCGGAATTCACCATATTCATCACTTATTACCGGCAATTCCAAATTATCAGCTACGGCCGTGCTACGAAGAAAATCCGAGCCTATGCAATCCCAAAAAGCTTGGCTTCAAAGATATGTTCACCACGCTGAATATGTCTTTGTGGGATGAAGATACCAAGCAATTGGTTCCCTTCCGCAAAGCCCGTAAAATGGCACGAATGTCAGCAGCAGCCCCTTCGATTGTTGCAAAAGAACCCGCTGAATAGGCTGAGAGGCCTGTAGAAGGCCTCTCTCCATCAAATTTGCGCGCATCCTACGCGCTCTCCCGTTTGAGCCATTTAATAACCTTCTCGGTTGCCCACCGATCAGGCACTCCTTTTTCTTGAACAACCCATATGGAGTTTGTCAGGGAAATTTCCAAATCCGCCACGGGCCGGATCAACAGCCCGTTATCAAGAGCATCTTTGGCGAGGACGCCGCGCGCCAAAGCAGCCCCCAACCCCTGCTCCGCTGACCGCAAAACAAGGTCCGATGAAGTATAGCGTGGCCCCACGCTCATATCTAGAGTCTCGGGACCATACGCATCTTTCCAAAGAGACCAAGACCCGTTTGGATCTCGGTCATGTAGAAGCCTTATGTTTGCAAGGTCTGCGACATTCACCGGCTCACCCATTTTTTGCCAATAAGACGTGCTCATCACCGGAAATAACACGTCATCCATTAACGGCGTGCACCGAAGATCAGGCCAAGGCCCCTTGCCCATGCGAATGGCGATATCACTTCTCTCGAAGCTCAAGTCACTCAGCCTTTGCTCCACAACAATGGATAACTCAATATTTGGGTTCTCTTCTTCAAATCTATGCAGGCGCGGTAACAACCACCTTGATGCAAATGAGGGGGTTGTCTCTACCGTCACTGAATTGGCGTTATGAGTTTCCTGAACCTTATTAAGAATTTGTTCCAATTCGCTCATTGATTTCAAGACCGCACGTCCGAGAGTTTCACCTTCCGGTGTAAACTGAATTAGCCGCCCTCCTTCTCGCTTCTCAATAAGTTGGACCTGGCTCCAGCTTTCAAGTTCACCAACAAAGCGACTAACAGAGGAATGGGCAACACCAAGCAAACGAGCAGCAGGACGTATGCCACCAGTTTCATAAACGGCGGCGAATGCACGGAGCATATTTAGGGGAAGTTTCTTCATGGTCACCAGATTAGACCAAAAATATAAATTTTTGAACCATTAAGTTTGAATTTTATTTGGTACGTTCTGGCTTCAAACAAGGAGTTAATTATTATGGGCATGATCGTAAACGGAAAATGGCGACACGAAATTGACACCGCTATTCAAAATGGTGAGTTCATTAGAAATACCAGTTGCTATGATAAACCAATCCCAAAATCTGTCATTGAGACTATATCTGCCGGAACAAAGCGATACATACTTATCGCGTCAATGAGTTGCCCCTGGTCTCACAGAACCCTGCTTGCGCGGGCTGTCAAAAACGTGGAGCAGCTTCTTCCCGTTCATATTGCAGGGGGACCACGTATTCAAGGATATGGCCTTCATACTGACGGTCCGTTAAATGAAGCGCGAGACATACCTCTCCGGCATGTGCACAAACTCTACTCACTTACCGACAAATCATATACAGGCCGGTCAACGATCCCCATACTTTGGGACCAAAAAACACAGAAAATTATCAGCAATAGCTCTGCCAACATAATGCGGGCAATTGACAGCATTGAGGACAAAATAGGAGTTACGTTATTACCAAAACTCCATGAAATCCAGATAAGCAATTTAAACCAGTTAATATTTAAAAACCTGTCAAACGCAGTTTATCGCGCAGGATTAGCCCAAAGGCAACGCGCCTATGATGAGGCCGTCACGTCAGTCTTCGAAACATTAGACGTCCTAGAACACCGCTTAACAACACAGCGATATCTCATGGGTGACTTTTTAAGCGAGAGCGACCTTCATCTATTTGCAACCCTTGCACGCTTTGACGCGGTCTATAACACCCACTTTCGATGCACACGTCATAAATTGGTGGAGTATGACGCTTTATGGGCATACGCACGTGATATTTTCCAGTGGAAAAACATCGCACAAACGGTTGATTTTACGGCGATTTTAGACGGATACTATTCCAATGATGGCGATCATAATTCTTTTAAAATTATTGCTGAACGTCCCCTCACCGATTGGAACGCGGCCCATCACCGGGACTTAATGGGCCCGCAGAAATTGTGGGCACTTTCAGGTGGCCCCGTTCATTTGGATAACGCCACGGCTGATTTATAAATAAAAAAAACGGTCCGGAATTATTTTCCGGACCGTTCAAAATCGTCTACCTACTGAGTGTTTACGGGTTAGCTTTCACGATACCGCGGCGCATTTGATCTCGTTCCATGGATTCAAACAAGGCCTTGAAGTTTCCTTCGCCAAAGCCTTCTTCTTTCTTCCGTTGAATAAATTCAAAGAAAACCGGACCAACTTGCGTCTCGGAGAAAATCTGCAACAATAATCGGTGATCACCTTCTGTTGTCGATCCATCAAGTAAAATACCGCGTGATTGTAACGCCTCGATATTTTCACCGTGATTTGGCAACCGCTCCTCCAGCATTTCGTAATAGGTTTCTGGTGGTGCTGTCATAAAGGGGACGCCTTTTGATTTCAGCAAATCCCAGCCTTCGATTAAATCGTCACAAGCAAGTGCAACATGCTGAATTCCTTCGCCGTTATACGCCATCAGGAATTCTTCAATTTGGCCGATACCCTGTGATGCTTCTTCATTTAGAGGAATTCTAATTTTGCCGTCTGGTGATGTCATTGCCTTGGATGTCAGCCCCGTATACTCGCCTTTAATGTCGAAAAACCGGATCTCTCTAAACCCAAATATGCGCTCGTAAAATTCAGCCCAATGTGCCATCCGGCCCCGGTAAACGTTGTGCGTCAGATGGTCGATATACTTGAAGCCACAGCCCACAGGATTCCGGTCAACGCCCTCAATAAACTTAAAATCAATGTCGTAGATCGATTTATCTTCACCGTACCGGTCGATCAGATATAAGGGAGCGCCGCCGATGCCTTTAATGGCGGGCAGCCGTAGCTCCATCGGCCCAGTGGGAATATCAACAGGCTGCGCCCCTTTTTCCAGCGCCCGTGTATAGGCCTTTTGTGCATCTTTAACCCGAAACGCCATACCGCAGGCCGAGGGACCATGTTCATCAGCAAAATAAGCTGCATGGCTATTTTTTTCATTATTAATAATGAAATTAATCTCACCCTGCCGATAAAGCACAACGTCTTTTGATCGATGGACAGCAACTTTCGTAAAGCCCATTTTTTCAAATAAGGGCTCCAAAAATCCAGGTGTTGGGGATGCCCACTCGACGAATTCAAAGCCATCAAGTCCCATAGGGTTTTCAAATAAATCAGTCATAATTCTCTCCGTGTTTTTTGAATGCAATTCGCGTATTAGCAGTCAAGTGACATCGGAGGAGCACCGGAAATACCGCGAACGGTTTTTCCCAAAATTGCTCCAACAACGAGTGGCTGACAGGTGTTGTCTGACATTACATTACGCCCGTTAAAATCAATGATAACGCCGGTAAGGCTATCAGTAATATAAGGCGGACAATATCAGCAATCCAGAAAGGGATTACGCCACGGAAAATTGTTTTAAGCGGAACGTCGGGTAAGACGCTCCGAAGAACGAACACATTAAGTCCCACAGGCGGTGATATAAGACTGATTTCAGTTACCACCACAACAATGACAGCAAACCAGATGAGTATGGCCTCAGGGTTCGCAAGAGCCTCGATACCGAAGTCCAGCTCCATGACCAACGGATAGAAAACGGGAACTGTCAGCAAGATCATTGATAGGCTTTCAAGAACACACCCTAGAACAATATAGATCAGGACAATTCCAAAAATAACTACAAATGCATTTAGCTCCAGATCAAAAACCATATCCGCTAAGGCCGCAGGTAAACCCGCATAATTTATGAAATTTGAGAATATTTCTGCGCCAATAATAATGGCAAAAATCATTGCGGTCGTTCGGGCGCTCTCAAGACCAGCTTTATAAAACTGCTCTTTCTTCGCATCGCCCATAAACAGCGCAATAATGAACGCGGTGGCGGCCCCTACGGCAGCAGCTTCTGTTGGTGTAAAGAAGCCTCCATAAATTCCGGCCATGATAATCACAAACAAACCAATAACAGCCGTCACACCCACGCGCTCTTTTTGGCTAAAGGGCTCTTTGTTGTCGGCTTGCGGGGCAAGGCTTGGGTTAATACGAGTGACGATGCGGATCGCTGCGATGTACAGAATAATACCGAGGATGCCTGGAATGATCCCTGCTATAAATAACAGGCCAATATCTGACTCAGTAAGTAGCCCATATACAATCATAATCACACTAGGCGGGATCAAAATACCAAGCGTTCCACCAGCCGCGATAGACCCTGTGGCAAGGCTATCGGCATAACCGAATTTTCGCATAGATGGCATCGCCACCTTTGACATTGTTGCCGCAGTTGCAAGGGATGATCCGCACACAGCACTAAACCCGCCGCAGGCAACGATGGATGCCATAGCAAGACCACCGCGGTATCGGCCAAGCATATGGTTTGCTGCGGCATACAAGGCGTGACTGACACCAGAGATCGTCAACAAGTTGCCCATAAGAATAAACAACGGAATAACAGATAGAGTGTAGGAAAGACCTTTATCAAAACCAATGGTTCCAACCATAGACCATGCGGCATTCCAGTCGCGCATTAGGGCGAACCCAACGGCGCCAACAAGGGCCATAGCAAATGCGATGGGTACCCTTGCAAAGATCAAAAACAGGACGACACCAAAACCAATTAACGATTCAATCACGCCCTTATTCCTTTGGTCGTTTTACAAATAGAGCGACCAATACAACAATGGCACTCAAAGTACAGGATATGCTAGCAAAATACCCGATGGGAGCAAACGGGAGGGCAAGTGAGTCCGTGACAGCGCCATCATGGGCAAGCCTGTCGGCATGAAGCCATAATCGCCATCCCAAAACTGACAAAACCGCGATTGAAATGACATGCCCAATTATGTGGAAGAAACTGTCCGTAACTTTACCCAGCGCAACTGATAAAAGCTCCACTTCAACATGTTCCCGTGCAGCCGTTGTCAGCGGAAGGGCGGCATAAATTAGTCCCGCTAACATCATCTGTGTTAGCTCAAACGCGCCACTAATTGGTGCGTCGAACCAGCGCGCAACGATGTCAACACAGGTCAAAGCCGTTAAGCCAATCAGGAGTATGATCGACAACACGCCCAGAATTTTTTCAAGTGCTGGCCAGCCTTTGAAAAGCTGGCCAGATTGAGTTACATCTTGTTCACTCATAAGATATACTTTTACTTAGAAACGCCGCTGATTTTACGAAGCTCCACAAGAGCTGCTGCGCCGTCATAGCCAGTCGCCTTAACGGATGTTGCCCAATTGGTTTCACGCTTAACAGCAAAACCCTTAATGGCATTCAGCACACCTGCAGGCGCATCATAAATTTCGATGCCGGCTTTTGAGACATACTCAGCGCCCACTTTATCGGCAGCATCCCAAACGCCGCCAGCAAAGGCTGCGAAAGCTTCCCCTGATATGGACATGATGGCTGTTTGATCGGCAGCAGAAATCGTTTTCCACTTGCCTTCATTCATCACGAGGAACCACGACGTGTTATAGATGCCTCCTGGGACTTTCATTGTATATTTCAAATGCTTGGTCAGTTTAAAAGCTTTCGGTGCTTCCATTGGGAAAGTAACCCCATCGATAACGCCGCGAGAGAGTTTCTCGAACACTTGACCTGGGCCCATAAACTGGGTCGTGATACCAAGATCTTGAGCCAAGCCAGCAATGTAGCCACCCGGCGTCCGAACTTTTAGGCCTTTAAAATCGGCAGCACTTTCAATTTTACGTTTGTTATTGTGGAACATTCCAGGACCGTGAACAAACAAGCTCAACAGTTTCACGCCAGCATGTTCTTTTTGGGCGTCAAGTTTACCTGAATACACATTCCAGTATGCTTTCGAGGCGTCCGTCGCATTATTCCCGATAAAGGAAAATTGACCAATTCGAGAGCGCAAAAAACGATCATCTTTTGTGAAGGAATGCAGGCCATACGTAATGTCTGCCACGCCATCAACGGTCATGTCGTAATGAGCTGGCGGTGAGCCCAGCGCTTTTGCCAAAACGCGAACTTTAACGCGGCCTTCGGTGACTTGCTCGATTTGCTTGGCCCAAGGCTTAACAGCATTGACCACAATCGGATGCCGTGATGGTAACCATGAAGACAACACCAACTCAGTGCTCGCTAAAACTGGTTGCGAGAATGCTGTTAATGCAGTTGCGACACACATACTCGAAAACGTAATTTTTGATAATAAATTCATAGTCAAAATATCCTCCCTGTTTTGTTTAATCCTTAACCGCGAGCGCAAACGCTTGCGTCAACACATCCCGGTCACCTGTATGATTGGCTAAAATTAAGATTAGCTTCGCGTTTATGGCGTTACTTTGCTCCTCCGACCGGCCATCGTGCAAGGCGAGGAGTTCCGCGTAAAATCCATCCGGATCATTTAAGTTTGGTGACGTTACTAAATCACTCATCTGGTATCCTCTATCCTTAGCGCCCAACGGCGGTATTCAGAGCTGCGATAACAGCCGTTTCATCAAATTGCTCCCACCTGGCAGCAACATGCTGATCTGGTCGCATCAAGTAGACCGCAGATGATGCGTCCCTAAGATACCGGTCAGCAAGATCCGCGCTGCCTTCCAGCTCTAGCATTTCAATTTCAATATCACCGACAGTCATATGACTAGGCACTTCAGCATTGATTGCCAAAAGCTGAAACTTATTGCCAAGGGCGTCCATTAACCAGCCACCGTCGACGGGCGCGTCAAGCGCCGGTGATCCTGGCCGTGTTCGCATGGGCATCTTGTTACAATCAGGTCCGTTTAGGGGTGAACCATCGTAGGTACAGGGCACAGACAAACGCCCTGAGTTTACGAGAGGTCTGGCGAACTCAACCTTCTCAGATAAATCAAGAACCGCATTTCGGAAGAGGCGACTTGTGTCTGACTTTGGGGTAATAAAATCTGTCGAACGAGAGGAATTTAGAATATTTTCCTCTGCGCCATAAACACGCTCGTCATCATATGTATCAAGCAAGCTGTCCGGCGCTTTACCGTCCATCACCAACTTCAATTTCCAACAAAGATTATCTGTATCAGCGAGGCCGCTATTGGCACCGCGCGCGCCAAAAGGGGACACTTGATGAGCAGAATCTCCGGCAAAAAGCACGTGCCCGTGCCGGAATTTTTCCATTCTACGGCACTGGAAAGTGTAGATTGAAACCCATTCCAGTTCGAACGTCACATCATCGCCCAGCATTTTTCTAAGCCGAGCTTTGACCCGTTCGGGCTCCATCTCTTTTTCCCGGTCGATATCCCAACCCAGTTGCAAATCAATCCGCCAAACATTGTCGGGTTGCTTATGCAGAAGCGCCGATTGCCCTCTGTTAAACGGGGGATCAAACCAGAACCACCGCTCCGTTGGAAATTCCGCATCCATGACAACATCAGCAATAAGGAAGTTGTCTTCGAATACCCGTCCGACGAAATCAAGTTCCATCATGGATCTGGTGGGAGACGTCGCGCCGTCGCAGGCAATCACCCAATCAGCAACTAACTTGTAAGGGCCATCGGGCGTGTCTATTAGCAGATGCACCCCATCATCGGTGTCCTTTAAAGATAGAACTTTATTATTGCCCCTAAGCTCTATGGGCTTGCCCTCTGCCGCGAGCTCGTTTACCCGATCGACAAGATATGCTTCGAAATAATATTGCTGCAGATTAATGAAAGCCGGGCGTTTGTGATTGCTCTCCGGAAGTAAGTTAAATTGATAAACTTCCCGTTCATCAAAGAAGACTTTTCCTGTGTCCCAAGTCACGCCCTTATCAACGAATGCGTTTCCACATCCCAGCCGGTCTAATATCTCTAGCGGGCGTTTTGCAAAACATATGGCCCGCGATCCCCAACTGACTTTGTCGTTGTCATCCACAATAACAACAGGAATATCTTGCTGCGCCAAATCGATGGCAGCACCAAGGCCAATGGGGCCAGCTCCAATAATAACTACGGGCTTACGAACAGCCTCCGTAGCATCCTGATCGTTTGAGCGCACATAGGGATACATGGGCACTTCGAATATCTTCTTCATGACGCGCTTGCCTCGTCTTTATTAGTTTTGAAATAATCCCACTAATTCCAGATCGGGTTCCCCCATTTACATCTGGTCTTCATCCAATACGAATAATTAGTTACAACTGAAACTAAGTCAAGAAAAACTTCTAACTCGGAGCCACAAGGGGCAGCCAAACTGAATTTAGTTGCGAGGTTCCATGAGCCTGTTGGAAAAATTTCCAGCATCACTTACAAAGCTTGATAATAGTATCAAATGCAATTAATGTAGAAAAATGACAGACCAAAACCCAAACACCACGCCCCCTAAAAATGACGATGACGAAATCCAAGAAGGTTTTGATCTACATTCGTTTTTCCCCTACCAAGTCAGGGTATTTTATCGAGCCGTTAGCCAGTCTGTTTCCAATATCTATACCTCGCGGTATGGGCTAACCGTCCCCGAATGGCGGGCAATGGCGGTCCTTGGACCTTACGGCACGTTATCTGCCAGTGAAATTGTTCAACGCTCCAGCATGGACAAGGTTAATGTCAGCCGCGCCATAAAAGGGCTGCAAAAAGCCAACTTCCTAAAACGTGATATTGACGGGGAAGATAAAAGGCGGGCGGTTTTGCGTCTCACCAAAGAAGGCCGGGAAGCTTATTCTATTTTGGTCCCTTTGGTGAAAGATCTGGAAGCAAATTTACTCGATGGACTGACCGACCGCGAAAAAGAAACGCTAACCACGTTAATGGACAAAATCCGACTGAAGGCAGAGGCCCTTTCCTGACGCCTAGATCAAGACCGATTAGATCCCATAACGAGATTTAAGTTGGTCAATAGTTCCGTCGGCCTTCATGTTAGTGATGATGGTTTGGATAGATTCAAGCGCGGATTTTGAGGTGCCTTTGGACGCAACTGCCCAAATATCAAACTTCAGAATTTCCTTACCGATAACGACGTGTTTTTTAACGACACCTTTGTGGAGAAGCCACTTCGCTTCTTGGACTGACGCGTACCAGGCTTGCACACGACCGGCATTTAGCAAGCGGGCACCAGCTACACTGTCATTAGTCAATTCAAGATTACTATCGAACCCTTTTTGTCTTAAAAAATTTTCGAGGTGACTGGCGCGATAAACAGCCACTGACGTGCTTTTCAAGGCCTCGTCAATAGTATTGATGACGGGCTGTTTCAATTTTATGAACGCAAAAGACATTTGAGTTGTTGGAGAAATCCAGTGAAACATATTTTCGCGCTTTGGTGTTCGCGCCATTTGCAACATGATTTTATTTGGCGTGTTGCTCAATAAATTAAACGCGCGTTTCCAGGGATACAGTGTACGTTTGGCTAGAAGGTCGCCATCTGAATTCTTGGAAAGGCGCTCAACAATAGTGCCGGCCACATCCCACAAAAAACCGCGTTGCGGTTCATCCTTTCCCATCACTAAAGGCGGAATTGGCGATAGTAATATTTCCACGGGAGCAACATCAGAGCTTGCCGCCTGCGTAGAGGTTACATGGAAAACCATCAGCAAATAAAATAGAAAAAAGATGTGTCGCATTTTCAAGCCCCCGCCGCCCTCTTATTCAACATTCAAGCAATTCAAAAACTGTATCGCGGCAGATAGATATCGAATTTCGTGCCTACGCCCAGATCGCTGTGCACATAAACATAGCCATTTGACTGGCGCACAAATCCAAACACCATGCTTAGTCCAAGCCCACTGCCCTTACCCACTTCTTTCGTTGTAAAGAAGGGCTCAAAAATCTGTTCCATATCGCTTTGCGCAATTCCAGCCCCGTTGTCAGAAACTGAAAACTTAACGAACTCTCCAGACACAGCCTCTTCGATATAATCAAACTGCCCCTTATGAAGCACAATATTTTCTGTACTGATAACGATTTCCCCGTCTCCGCCAACAGCATCCCGTGAATTAAGGCATAAATTCAGCAAGCTATTTTCCACTTGCCCCGGATCCACATGGCAAGACCAAAGCCCTTTTTGTTTTTGGATTTTCAAAGAAACACTCTCGCCGATGGTGCTTTTCAGCAAGACCTGCATTTCTTCAATGTTCCGATTTAAATTAATCACTTCTGGGCGGAGATCAATTTTTCTGGAGAATGAGAGCAATTGCTGGGTAAGCTCTGCCCCTCGGTTAGCTGAGCGGATTATGGCATTGACGTGTCCCGCCATTGGGTCCGTTAAGTCATCAATTCGTTCAGCCAGAAGTTCAACATTTCCCATAACAACCGCCAAAAGATTATTAAAATCATGGGCAATGCCACCGGTCAGTTGCCCCACGGCCTCCATTTTTTGCGCTTGTCTTAATTGGTCGTCTCGTTTGTATTGCTCTGTGATGTCTATTCGAATGGAGGCAACTGCACCAGAGGGGAACTTCTTATTCATAACCTGAAGCCAGCGGTCTCCATATTTTTGGATATCGAGCATATTGTCTGGTGGGTTTAAATTGAGTTCCGTTCGTTTTGCAGCATAACTTTCCGCATCTTCTAGCCCTGTATTGACAAAGCCAAATTCGATCCCTTTTAAGATGGTTTCTTTTAAACTCAAGCCCTCATTTTCAACCTCCACGAATTCCGGAAACCAAGTTTGCCAGTTTTTATTTCCAAGGAGGCGTTCTCCATCAGGAGACCATAAGCTGAAGGCAAACGGAAAACTGTCCACGATCTCGCGGAGGAGTTTTTCGCTTTCTCTGATGTCTTTTTCTGCTTGCACTCGTTCAGTTACATCCGTGTATGTGGATATAAAACCCACATCCTGAATATAATGGCCTTCGACTTCTAACATTGTGCCATCGCTTCGCTCGCGATCGAACTTATGGTCCACGAACTGTTTGGCCAATTTTACGCGCTCTTCGACCAGATCGTCCACATTACCAGGTCCGTATTCTCCGCGTTCCGCGTTGAACCGCATAATGTCTCTAAAATTGCTGCCCGGGTACGCAATGCTTTCCGGCAAATCTAGCATTTCCAAGCAGCGTGAATTACAAAAAATCAATTCAAGATTATGATCAACAATACTGATCCCTTGCAGGAGGGATCCAAGGATCGCATTCAAGGTTTTATTTTTAGCTTTTAGACCCAATTCAGGCGTAATATCAGTTGAGATAACCAACACCCGCTCGGCGTCGCTGTAGGGAAGTAATACCGCCGTTGATTTCATCATTTGAACGGCGCCATCATTCTTAACAATGACAACCTTCATGTCTTTAACGACAATATCATTGTGTAAATCGTCTACGGTTGCGCGCAATCGGTTGGCCATGCTTGGATCATCATCCATGATCGTCCCGTGCCCGGCCAGATTTTTCTTGCTGCTATTTCGATACTCAAGGAACTGCGGATTTAAATCGTAATACGTCAATTCTTGGGCGTCGATGATATAGAGATAGGATTGGCTCTGCTCAAACAAGATTTGAAATCTCTCATCCGACAGTTCTTTTTCAAGCTTAAGAGACACCAACTCACTTATGTCTTTTA
>JBALWO010000026.1:0-25962 GCA_036960775.1 Pseudomonas marincola
ATGGATTTAAATTCGAAATCGACGAAGAAATCTATTTCGCAGCCGTCTGGATGGGGGTTAAAAATCCAGTGATTGTTCAGATATTTAAACGGGCCATCCATATATTCCACGTCAACGCGCGGCGTGGCAGGGTCCAGTGTCACGCGGGATGTAAACCGTTCCCGGAACATTTTGAAGCCAATGACAAGGTCAGCCAAAATGAGAGTATCCGTCCGCTCCTTAATGCGGGCACCCACACACCACGGTAAAAATTCAGGGTAGTTCTCAACGCCAGCAACCAGAACGTATAATTGTTCTGGTGTGTATGGCAGGACCCTTTGTTCAGCATGTGTGGGCATTGGATACTCTTACTTTTAATCGACGTCGGTTACTTGGCAAGTTGCTTATCACGAGCCGCTTTTAATTTGGCAAAATCTTCACCCGCATGGTGGCTTGATCTTGTGAGGGGTGATGAAGATACCATCAAGAAACCCTTGGCATACGCTTGACGTTCAAACACGTTAAACTGATCCGGTGTTACGAAACGATCGATGGCGTGATGCTTCACTGTTGGCTGTAAATATTGGCCAACGGTTAGGAAATCAACACCGGCAATGCGCATATCATCCATGACTTGCGTCACTTCTTCATCGCTCTCCCCAAGGCCAACCATAAGGCCGGATTTGGTGAACATTGTGGGATCAAGTTCTTTCACCCGTTGCAGCAATCGCATGGAATAGAAATACCGCGCACCGAGCTTCACCGTTGGGTACAGTTTTGGCACCGTTTCCATGTTGTGGTTATACACATCTGGTTTTGCGGCTACAACGATTTCCAGCGCGCCTTCTTTCTTTAAGAAGTCAGGGGTTAGGATTTCAATTGTTGTGTCTGGATTAGCCTCGCGCACGGCCTTAATAACATCAGCAAAATGCTGCGCGCCGCCATCATCCAAATCATCCCGGTCAACCGATGTGATGACCACATGCTTTAAGCCCATGGTTTTCACGGCTGTCGCCACGTTAAAGGGCTCAAACGGATCTAATGCGCCCGGCTTGCCCGTGGAGACATTACAGAATGTACACGCGCGGGTACAAATCTCGCCCATGATCATCATGGTCGCATGTTTCTTGGACCAGCATTCGCCGATATTCGGACAAGACGCTTCCTCGCACACAGTGGTGAGGTTCAATCCCCGCATCAATTCCCGCGTCTCATTATATGTTTTTGAGACAGGGGCTTTCACCCGGATCCATGATGGTTTTCGCTGGATCGGATTATCGGGGCGTTTTGCCTTTTCTGGGTGGCGAACGCGTACTGGTTTTTCTGCTGTATCAGTCATGTGGTACCAATCTACTAGAGCCTACCCTTACATATGGAGAACACGTCCATAAGCATCAAGAACAGACTCGTGCATCATTTCAGATAATGTCGGATGCGGGAACACAGAATGCATGAGTTCCAGCTCTGTCGTTTCAAGGGTTTTAGCAATGCCATACCCTTGAATCAACTCTGTTACCTCTGCTCCTATCATATGTGCGCCGATTAGTTCACCGGTTTTTGCATCAAATATGGTTTTGATCATGCCCTCAGTCTCGCCAAGTGCGATGGCCTTACCATTTCCGATGAACGGGAACTTACCAACTTTAATATCTCTTCCGGCTGTTTTTGCCGCCGCTTCCGTAAGACCAACAGAGGCCACTTGCGGATGGCAATAAGTACAGCCCGGAATATTCTGGACGACCAACGGATGAACGTCTTTCTGGCCGGCAAGTTTCTCGACACAGATAACTCCCTCGTGAGAGGCTTTATGCGCGAGCCACGGCGGACCTGTTAAGTCACCAATGGCATAGACGCCGGGTTCAGCTGTCTGCGAGAAATCATCCACCTCAATATGAGTGCGATCAACTTTGATTTTTGTGCCCTCAAGGCCGATATTTTCAACGTTGCCAACAATACCAACAGCCATGATCACCCGATCAAACGTTCCCGTGCTGGTTTTGTCTTTCTTATCTTTGAAAGTCGCAGTGACGTCGTTCGCTGATTTTTTCAGCTCGGTCACTGTGGTGCCTTTCATGATTTTCATGCCCTGCTTTTTAAAGGACTTTTCAGCCATAGCAGAAATATCAGCATCTTCAACAGGCAGCACCCGATCCATGACTTCAACCACTGTAACTTCACTGCCCAAGGCATTGAAGAAACTGGCAAATTCAATACCAATAGCACCAGACCCTACAACAAGAAGACGCTTGGGCATTGTATCTGGCACAAGGGCTTCCCGGTAAGACCAGATGAATTTTCCATCAGGTTCCATGCCCGGCAAATTCCGCGCGCGCGCGCCCGTTGCCAAGATAATATGCTTTGCAGAGACGATCGACTTTTTGCCGTCATCATCCACTTCAACTTTGCCCGCTCCAGCAAGTTTACCGTGACCATTGATAACGGTGACTTTGTTTTTCTTCAAAAGCCCGGAGACACCGCCCGATAACTGGGCCGCCACTTGGCGAGAGCGCTTAACCGTAGCCTCCAAATCAACTGACGCACCATCAACCTTAATGCCAAAGCCAGCTGCATGTTGAATGTTGCGGTAGATATCAGCCGTACGCAGAAGCGCTTTCGTTGGAATACAGCCCCAGTTGAGGCAAATACCACCGATATGTTCGCGTTCAATCACAGCAGATTTAAGGCCAAGCTGAGAAGCTCTGATTGCAGCCACATAACCACCGGGGCCAGATCCGATAACAACAAGATCAAAATTTGTATCGCTCATATCCCGCCCCTTACAGCATCATGGTCAAAGGTTCTTCAATATAGCCTTTGAAATATTGCAACAATTCTGCACCAACAGATCCATCAATAACCCGGTGATCACACGACAATGTCACGCTCATAACCGTTGCGATGGCAAGTGCGCCGTCTCTGACCACAGGCCGTTCAGCCCCAGCGCCAACTGCCAAGATTGCAGATTGCGGCGGATTAATAACCGCAGAGAATTCTTTGATACCGAACATTCCAAGGTTCGAGATAGAGAAACACCCGCCTTGATATTCTTCAGGCATCAATTTGCCTTCCCGCGCTTTCCCTGCCAGCTCTTTCATTTCACCTGAAATACTAGCGAGGCCTTTTTGATCAGCCGCTTTCACTACAGGCGTAATCAAGCCACCATCGATGGCAACAGCAACCGAAATATCAATATCTTTATATTGAAGGATCTTATCGCCGCCCCAAATGGCATTTGCCGCTGGTAATTTTTTGAGTGCCAAGGCGCTTGCCCGGATGATGAAATCATTGACGGAGATTTTATACTCGTCTGATTTCGAATTGAGCTTTTTACGCATATCCAGAAGATTATCCAGCTCACACTCAACGGTGAGATAGAAATGCGGAATTGTCGTTTTAGATTCCGTCAAACGTTTCGCAATTGTTTTGCGCATTCCGTTGAGCGGAATTTCCGTATGCTCTCCTGCATGCGGAGGTGTTGACCCAACAGGCAAAGCAGCTGCAGGAGCTGTCGCCGTCGGTGCCGCCGTTACTGGTGCCGCTGCTGCGCCACCAGAAGCAATAAAACCTTCGACATCAGCTTTCACAATACGGCCACGCGGGCCAGTGCCAACGACGTTTGCAATATCAATATTTGAGTTTGATGCGACACGCCGTGCAAGTGGACTTGCAAACACACGGCCTGTTGCTGGTGCTGCACTTGGCGCAGGCGTTGATGCAGTTGGTGCCGCTGCGGGCGCAGGCGTTGATGCGGGAGTGCTTGCAGCTGCTGGTGCCGCAGCAGGTGCTGCGCCGCCAACAGAGTAGCCCTCAAGGGCGCTCGCGTCTTCGCCGTCTTCAAGCAAGATCGCAATCGGTGTATTGACCGCGACGTTGTCCGTATCGCCTGCAATGAGGATTTTTGCGATTATCCCCTCGTCCACGGCTTCAACTTCCATGGTCGCCTTATCTGTTTCAATTTCGGCGAGAACATCACCTGACGAGACGGCATCTCCTTCTTTGACTTGCCAGTTGGCAAGTTTGCCTTCCGTCATGGTGGGTGACAAGGCTGGCATCGTTATCGTAATTGGCATCCCAATCTCCCCCTTATGATCTGTAGGTTACGGATTTAACCGCATCAATGACGTCTTGCACATTCGGAAGCGCAAGTTTTTCCAAATTAGCGGCATATGGCATTGGAACATCTTTACCGGTAACCCGGGTTACAGGTGCGTCGAGATAATCAAACGCCTTTTCCATGATTTGCGTGCCAAGTTCCGCACCGATACCATGTTGCGGCCAACCTTCTTCTACGGTGACGCAGCGGTTGGTTTTTCTGACCGACGCCAAAACCGTATCCATATCAAGTGGGCGGATTGTGCGAAGATCAATTACTTCGGCATTGATGCCCTCTTCCGCGAGCTTCTCAGCAGCTTCCAGTGAATACCGCATGCCCATGCCAAACGAGACGATTGTAACATCATCACCCTTGCGTGCGACTTTCGCTTTACCAAGTGGGACCGTAAAGTCATCCATCACCGGCACGTCAAATGTCTGCCCGTAGAGCATTTCATTTTCGAGGAACACAACTGGATTTGGATTGCGAATGGCCGATTTCAACAAACCTTTTGCATCTGCAGCTGTATGAGGCGCCACAACAATAAGCCCCGGTACATGTGCATACCAAGACGCATAACATTGCGAATGTTGTGCGCCCACACGAGATGCCGCACCATTAGGTCCCCGGAAAACAATCGGGCTTTCCATTTGACCACCCGACATATACCGGGTTTTCGCAGCAGAATTGACGATTTGGTCGATGGCCTGCATGGCAAAGTTAAATGTCATGAACTCGACAATGGGGCGAAGACCGTGGAAGGCTGCGCCCACACCGATACCGGCAAAGCCATGCTCTGTAATTGGTGTATCAATAACCCGGCGGTTTCCAAACTCATCCAGCAGGCCTTGTGTTACCTTATAGGCACCTTGATATTCGGCAACTTCTTCACCCATGACAAAGACACGATCGTCACTGCGCATTTCTTCGGCCATGGCATCGCGCAAGGCTTCCCGAACACTGGTTTTCACCATTTCTGTGCCCGCTGGGATTTCTCCGCTGGCATCATAAGCGTCCCCTGTGCTTTCAATGACAACCCGGCTTGTGGTCATCACTTCCGCAGGAGCGTCGACTGTTGGTGTAGATACACTCGCGCTGGCACTGTAACCGTCTAAGGCTGATGCAGCTTCGCCTTCCTCAAGAAGAAGTGCGATGGGCGTATTCACAGCAACATTGTCGGTATCACCGTCAATGAGGATCCTACCAATAGTTCCCTCATCCACGGCTTCAACTTCCATGGTGGCTTTATCTGTTTCGATTTCGGCGAGGACGTCACCAGAGGCGACTGTATCCCCTTCACTAACCATCCAGCGGGCTAGTTTTCCTTCGGTCATTGTCGGCGACAGAGCCGGCATGAGAATCTCTGTAGGCATCAGAATTTCCTTTATCTCTTGTCTTGCTCTGTGGGTTAAATAACGATGTCTGTATATAGCTCGTCAGGATGCGGCTCGGGACTGTCCTGCGCAAACTGGACGGCTTCGGCAACAATCGCTTTTACATCGCGATCGATCTCTTTCAGCTCGTCTTCGGTATATACTTTTTCGTTCAGAAGTTTTTCGCGAACACGCTCGATCGGATCACTTTCAGCGCGTTTCTTGTTCACTTCTTCCTTGGATCGGTATTTAGCCGGATCTGACATGGAATGACCACGATAACGGTATGTTTTCATTTCCAGAATATAGGGGCCTTTTCCACTTTTGGCCCATTCAACGGCTTTGCGGCCAGCTTCAGCAACAGCAAAAACATCCATGCCATCCACTTGCTCGCCAGGTACATTGAAACTCTCGCCGCGGCGATACAGTTCTGTTTGAGCAGACGCCCGCTTAACAGAAGTTCCCATGGCGTATTCATTATTTTCAATGACATAGACAACTGGAAGGCTCCAGAGTTCTGCCATATTGAAGCTTTCGTAGACTTGGCCCTGATTAACCGTACCATCACCCATATAACAAAGGGTCACATCGCCGGTATTTTTGTATTTTTGACTAAATGCCAATCCTGTCCCCAAAGGAACACAGGCGCCGACAATTCCGTGCCCGCCATAGAAATTCTTTTCCTTGGAGAACATGTGCATGGAGCCGCCCTTGCCCTTAGAATAGCCACCCTCACGGCCAGTTAATTCCGCCATCACACCTTTGGCTTCCATACCACATGCAAGCATATGTCCGTGATCACGATAGGATGTTATAACGGCGTCGGTCGCAGAAATGGTAGATTGCATACCAACAACGACGGCTTCCTGACCAATATATAAATGGCAAAAACCACCGATAAGTCCCATGCCGTATATCTGACCGGCTTTTTCCTCAAAACGGCGGATTAGCAGCATGTCTCGATAATATTTCTTGATCTGGTCTTTATCGACCTTGGTGGTCTTACGGCGAGTAGTAGAAGCTTTTCGCGCCATGATCTCTCCCTTGTACAACAATACTGTGCGTGGTCAGTGGTGACCGACAGTTGTGATTAACGTTGGAGTGAATGTGACGCCAAATTCGTTAATAAACAAGAAATTGTATTAAGTTAATCAAATTACAGTTAAGTAAGTTAATATTGCTGCATTGCGACAAAAAATCACTGTATTTCAGTTACAATTACATAGGCGTAATTAAAGGATTAAAATAAATGAATTTTGGAAATTTCTACAACGAATTGACCAGCCATACAGAAACAATATGTCTAAAGGTACTCATGAAACCGATTATTTGGTGTATATGACCACTTCATCCGGGTGAGCTAGGCCAAGCACGTTCCGGGCTCTTTCCTCTAACATATCGAGATCTAGATTCTCAGGATTCATCAACTGAACCCTTTTTTCTAGCTTATTCTTTTCGAGTGCCGTCAGTTGAAGCTCAGCATTTTGCACCTGCATATCTTGCTGCAATTTCAAATAGGCGAAAAGACCGCGATCACCTTCAATCAAGTGATAGCTAAAATAACAAATTGCCAGCAGGCCAAAGGTTGGCCCAGCACTTGTTCTAATTCTTTTGCGTATTTCGTAACTGAGATTCATAAGGGGAGTGAATCAAATTCGACTCGCCGGGTCAATATGTTATTTCACATATCACTCCATATTTTTGATTTTTCTTTTTTCAAGGAACGATTCCAGCTGATTCAAGCTTTCATCGGAGACTTTTCCAATCTGCATGCGAGCAGAAAGGCTATCTTCTCCATCAATTGCCAATCTTTCTATTTTGCTGGCAAGCATAGAAAGCTTCGATAACCCAACATTAGCTGCCATTCCCTTTATTTCATGAGCAATTGACATAATTCTTTCGTCTGAGACGTCAGGCCTCATGATCTCAGGTAAAGCCCGAGACAACGTGAGCATAACTGAATCCACCAACAAATTAAATTGTTCTCGTGGCAGTAGCTCTGTAAGTGGTGCCAACGTCACAATATCAAGATATTCCTCATCTAGTTCTTGATCGGATATGGAATATTTATCTAAAAACGGGTCTTTTTTATTCATTTTCTGAATTCTCAAGATCATTTCTCTCAAATCAGCCCTGATAACCGGTTTGGTCAATGTATCTTGCATACCAACTGACAAATATTGCTCCACCTGTGATTTAAAGGCGTTTGCAGTCAAGGCAACGATGGGAAGGACATGCGGATCAGGGTAGACACCTCGAATAGCTTTGGTGGCGTCCATACCGTCCATGACAGGCATTTGAATATCCATCAACACCAAGTCAAACATAACCGGCCCCGCATTTCTTATCGCATCGACAGCCTCCAGCCCGTGACTGGCAACAACAACTGTATGTCCATCTTGCTCCAGCATTTCACAAATTATCATTTGATTGACACTGTTGTCCTCTGCAATGAGAATTTTCATGGGTAAAATCTCAACATCTTCAGTGGATTGCGTGTCTGTTATCTCTGGTTTCGTTATTTTTTGAACATCCACATTCAAAGCAAAAGTTGTTCCACGACCAATTGCACTTTCAACAGTTAGCTTTCCGCCCATTAAATCAGCCAGTTGTTTTGAAATACTAAGTCCTAAACCGGTCCCCAAGCCTGATTTTCGCCCAGCTTCAGACTGATTAAATTCATCAAAAATCTCCAACTGTTCTTTTTCAGAAATCCCATAGCCGGTATCACTAACCTCGAAAATCAATTCAAGTATGTCATTACTTTGCTCTTGTATGCTCACGAGAACTTTTAGCGAACCGTCTTCTGTAAACTTTATGGCGTTTCCAATAAGATTAAACAGAATTTGCCGAATATGACTGTAATCCCCAAGTGCGGTCTGATCACCGTCTCCGATTATCTTATAGTCAAAATTTAGGCCTTTTTTGTCTGCTTGCGGCAAAAACATTTCGTACAGTTCATCAATCAGGTTCGAAATAACAAATTCTTCATCATGTTTTTCGGCAGCGCCGGACTCAATTCGAGCAAAATCCAGCACCTGATTGACCAACGTCATTAAGAAAAAGCCGGATTGTTTCGCTATTTTCAATTTAGACCGTACGTCCTCAGGAAGTTCCGGCTTATCGATAAGCTGTAAAACGCCCAAAACAGCATTTAGCGGTGTCCGAATTTCATGAGACATTGCAGCTAAAAATTTAGACTTAGCTTCATTTGCGTCATTGGCAAGCTCTTCCGCCTTCTTCCTATTCCGACTTTCCTGTTCTAAAACTATATTGGCATGCTGGACTTCCCTACTCACTAAAGATGCCTTCAACAGATAGAACAGCAACAAGGAAAGTATCAGCGAGAATGTAATGATAATGCCAACGATAGACGGATTGATGTAGGGTCCATCATGGATAAAAAAATGTGCCTTTGGTCGCAGTGAAACAACTAATTCATTTCCAGAAACGTCGATGGCTGAATTCCCAACCCATTCCCCAGCCGCATCTCCAACATAATTATCCGATTGGTAAATGGTGTCTCCTGACATCAGAACGGAAATATCAAAATCACTTGCATTGAAGCTACTATCCACTAACGACGCTAACCATTCTTGAGTTTTAAAAACCGCCAGAATGAAACCGTCGAATTCACCACCTGTATAAATAGGAAAATAGATTAAAATTCCTTTTCCGCCTTGGACCAAATTAATGGGCTTGGTGACTGAAACGGTTTTGAGATCTTTTGCATCGTTTAAGGATTTACGGCGCCGTTCTTCAAACCCAAGGTCTAAATTTACAGCCTTTTCATTTCCAACAAGTGGGACCACCCAGCGAACGATAAAATCCCCATTTACCCACTCAATAGCTTGGAAACCTGGTCGGTCATTCAAATAATTTGAAACATCAGCTTCAAATTCTCTTTGAGGGGTGCCGCCCGTAATTTTCCACCTAGAGACGATCCTCTGAATATCAGAAACCCGTTTATTTATGTCGTTTTGGATAATTGTTGTAAGGACGCCGCTTTCATATTGGAGCGTCGCGCGCAGTTCTTTTTCGCGGCTTTCAGATAGAACTTCCCATGTGAACCACGCGATGAAACACCCAATTACGAATGTTAATACGGGGAGAACCCTACGGAACTTCTGAGAAGCTATTGGCGAAGCCATTATCGCGCCTTCCTTCTTTTCAGTATTTTTTCATACCATATTTATCTACCATAACCTATAGATTAGGAATTACTAAATCATTAAAACAACCCTCCCGATGGAATTATTGATGATCTAGACATAAAAAAAGGACGGATATAAATCCGCCCTTAATATGACTTATTAATCGAAGAGATCTTACTTCAAAATTGATCGTCCAGCATATTCTGCTGCGTCGCCTAACTCTTCCTCAATGCGGATGAGTTGGTTATATTTTGCGAGCCTGTCAGAACGGGCCAAGCTTCCTGTTTTAATTTGCCCGCAATTAGTAGCAACGGCCAGATCAGCAATGGTTGCATCTTCTGTTTCACCAGAACGATGAGACATGACCGCGGTGTAACCAGCTTTATGCGCCATTTCAACGGCTTGCATGGTCTCCGTCAATGTTCCAATTTGGTTCACTTTTACGAGGATCGAGTTTGCAACACCTTGGCTGATGCCATCCGCAAGACGCGCAGGGTTTGTAACGAACAAATCGTCACCGACGAGTTGGATCTTATCTCCAAGCTTATCTGTTAGAAGTTTCCAACCTGCCCAGTCATCTTCGGACATACCATCTTCGATAGAGATGATTGGATAATCATCAACAAGTTTTGCGTAATATTCAACCATTTGCTCTGACGATAATTCTTTGCCCTCACCTTTAAGATGATATTTCCCGTCAGAGTAGAATTCAGTTGAAGCTGAATCCAGTGCTAGATAAATATCTTCACCCGGTTTAAATCCCGCAGCCTTAATAGATTCCATAATAAAATCGAGCGCATCACGGGTGCCGCCGATATTGGGAGCAAATCCCCCTTCATCACCGACATTTGTGTTATGGCCTGCATCACTGAGTTTCTTTTTCAGTGTGTGGAATACTTCCGCGCCCATTTGCACCGCTTCCCGAATACTACCGGCAGAGACGGGCATAATCATGAACTCTTGAATATCAATTGGATTATCAGCATGCTCACCGCCGTTGATGATATTCATCATCGGAACAGGCAAGATGCGTGCTGACGAGCCACCAACATAACGATACAGGGGAAGGTTCGCATCAATGGCCGATGCTTTTGCGATCGCCAAACTAACGCCCAAAATTGCGTTAGCGCCCAGGCGGCTTTTGTTTTCGGTGCCATCCAGCTTCATCATTATCCGGTCAATGGCGATCTGATTTTCAGCTTCCATTCCAGAGATGGTATCAAAAATTTCACCGTTTACAGCCTCAACAGCTTTGAGAACGCCTTTACCTTTATAACGATCCCCGCCATCGCGCAGTTCTACTGCTTCATGAGCACCTGTTGAAGCGCCAGAGGGAACAGCCGCGCGACCAAACGCGCCAGTCTCCAAAACCACGTCAACTTCAACAGTTGGGTTTCCACGGCTATCCAGAATTTCCCGGCCAATAATGTCAAGAATTGCACTCATAGTAAAAGTTCCTGTCGTCAGAATTTTGGAATTAGGTCACAGAGATTCAGTGAAATTTAGAGGGATTTAGCAATTTTATCAAACGCTTGTAGATTAGAAAGAAGAGCTTCCATCTGATCGATGGGAACCATGTTTGGTCCATCAGACGGTGCATTATCTGGATCTTCATGTGTTTCCATAAAGACCATTGCAACACCTACGGCTACCGCAGCTCGTGCCAGAACAGGGACAAACTCCCGTTGTCCGCCAGATGTGGCGCCTTGGCCGCCCGGTTGCTGCACCGAATGGGTCGCATCAAACACAACAGGATACCCTGTTTCTGCCATTGTCGGCAGCCCCCGCATATCACTGACAAGAGTGTTATATCCGAAACTGGTTCCGCGATCTGTTAGAAGGATGTTCTCGTTGCCACTTTCAGACAATTTATTCGCGACATTTTTCATGTCCCAAGGTGCTAAGAATTGCCCTTTTTTGACATTCACGACCTTACCGGTTTTTGCGGCAGCTACTAGCAAGTTCGTTTGGCGGCATAAATAAGCTGGAATTTGAAGAACATCAACCACCGCGGCAGCTTCAGCACATTGTTCCGCTTCATGCACATCCGTTAGAACTGCAATACCAAATTCAGATTTTATTTTTTCAAACACAGGGAGCGCCGCATCCATACCCATACCGCGCTTTGTATGAATTGACGTCCGATTGGCTTTATCGAAAGAGGTTTTATAGACAAGCCCCATGCCAAGCCGGGTCGTAATTTCAACCAGCTTCCCCGCTATATCCATGGCATGATCTTCACTTTCCATCTGACAAGGGCCAGCGATAAGTGCCAAAGGAAGATCATTACCGACTTCAAAGTCGCCGATTTTGACATGAACATGTGCGGTCATTTTATTTCCAATATGCGGGTCGTAATTATACCAGTCGCGATTGATCCAATGCAGCTTTTACAAAGCTTTCAAAAAGAGGATGCGGATCGAACGGTTTCGATTTTAATTCAGGGTGGAATTGAACGCCAATGAACCAAGGATGGTCTGGAATTTCTACAATTTCAGGTAAACCTCCATCTGGAGAGAGACCTGAGAATTTGTATCCAACCTTCTCTAAGGCATCTTTATAGGCGATGTTGACTTCATAGCGGTGACGGTGACGTTCGTGAACCAACTCTTCCCCGTATATCTCACGGGCTTTTGTACCTTCGAGCAATGTGCAAGGATAAGCACCTACACGCATGGTACCGCCCATATCACCATCTTCAGATCTGGTTTCTTTTGAATTTCCTCGGGCCCATTCCGTCATCAAGCCAACAACGTTGGGATCGGAATTTCCAAATTCAGATGTCCCTGCATTCTCAAGGCCAGCCAAATTACGGCAGCCTTCGATAACAGCCATTTGCATGCCATAACAAATTCCGAAATATGGGATATTGTTTTCACGGGCATAGCGGGCAGCTTTGATTTTGCCTTCTGCGCCACGTTCGCCAAAACCACCCGGAACCAAAATTGCGTGCGTATTCTTAAACCGCTCGGTTAATTGGCTTTCATCTTTTTCAAACAGTTCAGATTCAACCCAGTCAATATTCACTTTCACTCTGTTGGCAATGCCACCATGAGCAAGGGATTCAGTTAATGACTTATAGGCATCCTGAAGTTTGATGTATTTTCCAACAACGGCAATATTCACCTGACCTTCGGGGTTAAGAACCCGGTCAACGATATCTTCCCACTTGCTAAGATCCGGCTGCGGTGCACCATTAAGGCCAAATGCTTCTAATACAGCCGTATCAAGGCCTTCAGCGTGATAACTGAGAGGCACTTCGTAGATTGTGCGAACATCAAGTCCTTGAATAACTGCTTTTTCAGGAACATTACAGAACTGGCCAATTTTCTGCAATTGCCCTGCAGGAATAGGATGCTCACTCCGGCAGAGGAGAATGTTTGGCTGAATACCAATTGATTGTAATTCTTTTACAGAATGCTGCGTTGGTTTCGTTTTCAACTCACCAGCCGCCGCAATATAGGGAACAAGTGTCAGATGCATAAAGATGGCATCCTGACCTAGCTCGTTACCCAATTGCCGAATGGCTTCTAGGAAAGGGAGGCTTTCAATATCGCCAACTGTTCCGCCAATTTCCACAAGGACGAAATCTTCATCGTCAATATTCGCTGTGGCGAAATCTTTGATGGCATTGGTAATATGCGGAATAACCTGAACTGTACCGCCCAAATAATCACCGCGACGCTCTTTGCGAATAACCGTCTGGTAAATTCGGCCCGTGGTGACGTTGTCTGTCTGTTTAGAGGCGACACCAGTGAAGCGTTCATAATGACCAAGATCGAGGTCTGTTTCTGCCCCATCATCGGTGACATAACATTCCCCGTGCTCGTAGGGGTTCATTGTTCCTGGATCAACATTGATGTAGGGGTCCAGCTTGCGCATCCTGACTTTATAGCCACGAGCTTGCAACAAGGCAGCAACAGATGCCCCGGCAAGACCTTTGCCAAGAGAGGACACCACACCACCGGTAACGAATATAAACCGAGCCATGGGATTACACTATATTTGAATTTTTTGGGTTAGTGAAGTAAAAGAGGTGAAAAAATTCACCTCCCCGATGAAATTCTTTACTGCGTAGACAATGGTGCCGCTGGCTCAGTCGGCACTGCAGGTGTTTCCTGCGCTGCCGGAGCTGATGTAGAGGACTGATCCAAAATAGATGTCGGCGCGTTATGAGAGCCACTCAAAATCGCCAAGACAATGCTTGTTCCAAAAAAGGCAGCTGCCAAAACAGCTGTTGTTCTAGTCAGCAAGTTTGCCGCGCCCCGACTGGTCATTAGACCACCTTGACCGCCACCACCGCCGCCGCCAATACCAAGCGCGCCACCTTCAGACCGCTGCAATAAAACGACGCCAATCAAAAATACGGCGATCATAACGTGAACCACCAACAGAACTGTTTCCATGATCCTAGTTTTCCCGGACAATGAGCGGTAATACCGCTTCAGGTTTTAAGCACAATTGCTCGGCTTCTACACCAAAGCTGGATGAATTACCAGACATATATGTGTCTTTAAATGCTTGTTTCAACGATTGGCCAGAAATCAGTAGCCTTCAAACTTGCCCCACCGACTAAGCCACCGTTTACATGGTCCAATGCCATAAGTTCTGCAGCATTGCTTCCCTTTACAGATCCACCGTAAAGTAGACGAACACCGTCCGCTCTTTCCATCAAAGACTGAAGGTCCGACCGGATATGTGCATGGACGTCAGCCACATCGGTGGCTGTTGGTGTTTTGCCAGTTCCAATGGCCCAAACGGGCTCATAGGCAACGACAGTATTCTGATCAGTAGCCCCGTCAGGCAATGAATTTTTCACCTGATCTGAAATAACCGCCAACGTCTTACCGCTTTCACGCTCATCCAAAGTCTCGCCGACACAAACTATAGCCACCAAGCCTGCTGCAATGGCAGCTTCTGCCTTTGCTTTTACCGTTGCATTGGTTTCAAGGTGATCAGTCCGGCGTTCGGAATGTCCAACAATACAATAAGTCGCGCCAGCATCTTTCAACATCTCAGCACTGATATCACCTGTATGTGCGCCCGAAACATTCATGTGGCAGTCTTGTCCGCCGATCTGAACGTGAGTATCTTTGACAAGGGCTGCCATCTCGCGAACCAAAAGTGCTGGTGGGCATATAAGAATGTCGCAACCTGAGGATTTAAATTCTGCGGCCCGGTTAACAAGGTCTGTCAGCTCGCGGGCTGATTCACTCGCCAGGCCGTTCATTTTCCAGTTTCCAGCGATTAATGGGCGTACACTCATGGTCTTCATCCCCTGTCGATTTAGCGATTACATGTTGTTTTGGAACAATTCCTGCCCATATGCCATTTATTTACGGAGAAAGATACCGCTTTACGAAATTCCGTATTGCAGCGGGTCCTATTTAGCTCCTATCATGTCGCGCTCCAGTAGGTAATCTCTACTGTATGTAAGGTTTAAACTTAAGAAACAAGTGTTGGGAAATCATGCTTCACTCTATGCGGAAAGGAGCCAGTGGATGGCTCGCCAAAGGAATGTTGATACTACTCGTCGGTTCGTTCGCCGTTTGGGGAATTGGCGGTGACATGCTGGGTAGCTCCGTTGGGAGTGACGTTATTGAAGCAGGTAGCCAAAAAATCTCACTGGGTGAATTCCAGCGGGAATACAGAAACCGTCTCAATCAGGTTTCCCAATATACAGGGCGCCAACTTACCGCTGACCAGGCGAAACAATTCGGTATTGCCCAATCAACTGTTATGGGCATTCGTAACCGGCTGCTAGAAGATCAACGAACAATTGATCTCGCACTCAGTGTTGATGATGCTGCTGTTCTGGATGAAATCCGCAATGGCCCGGCTTTTAAAAATGAAATCGGACAATTTGACCGCTTTCGGTTTGAACAAGCCCTTCGCCAGAACGGATATTCTGAAAGTGAATATATTGAAGTTCTTCGCGGCGAAATCATCCGCCGTCAGTTGACTGAAAGCTTACGCATTCCAGTTTCGACAGCGCCATCAATTTTGGTTGATACTTTGTTTAACCATCATTTGGAAAAACGCAGTGCAAACTACATCGAAATTCTAGATACAGATGCAGGCACAGCGCCGACGCCGACTGATGATCAATTAACAAAATTTATTGACGAGAATAAAGCGCGTTACACGGCACCTGAATACCGGAAAGCCAAATTCCTATTCCTGACGCCTGACAGCTTCACAAGCGATGTGACTGTCACTGCCGATGAACTTCAACAGGAATATGATGGCCGCTCAAGCGAATTTAATATCGCTGAAAAACGTGCCATTCATCAAATGATCTTTGAAGACGAGAAAAAAGCGCAAGATGCTGCAGCCAAACTCGTTGGTGGCGCTGACTTCACAGCCATTGCAAGTGACATGCTTCAGCTGACACAAGCCGATATTGATCTGGGACAAGTTTCCCGCTCCGATTTGCTAGATGCTTTACAAGAACCTGTCTTCTCCTCACCTGAGGGCGGAATTACAGCACCTGTGAAAACAATTCTCGGCTGGCATTTAGTTAAAGTTGTCAAAATTGATGAAGCTCGCACGAAAAAATTGGATGAAGTGAAGGACATGCTGTCAAAAGCAATTGCCCTTCGCGGTGCCACTGACATTCTTTATAAGACAGCGACCAAACTGCAGGACGAATTCGCCGGCGGGGCAACTGTTGAAGAAGCCGCGGCAGCCGTTGGTAAAACAGCGGAACTTTTGGATTGGACAGATGCAACAGGTCGCGGTGAAGATGGCAAACCAGCTGCTAAACTTCCCCTGCAGCCGGAAATCGTGACGCAGCTTTTTGCAGCGAACACAGGCGATGACGTTGACCTTGTGGAAGCAACCAATGGTAATTATTTCGCCATTGAGCTGACAGATACACAAGTATCAGCTCTTAAAAGCATCGATAAAGTTCGCGATCAAGCAACGAAAGCATGGCAAGCGAACTGGCAACACGACGAAAACAAGAAGAAAGCAGATGCTCTGCTCGAAAAACTAAAAGGCGGAGCAACACTTGCCTCTCTTGGGTCTAGCGCGAAAATTTCCGCGCAAGGAACACGGATAGGTCCAATTGTCGGTTTTTCTGCCGCTGCTATCACCGAGTTATTTACGCTTGATAAAAATGGCTTTGCCCTCAGCAATAATGAACAAAATAACGGTTATGTTTTGTTCAGCTTGAAGGATGTCGTTGCTGCGGATCGGGTTGCTGAAAAGGAAATTCTAGACCAGTTAAAGACTGATCTTGCTACGAGTTTCCAAAGCGATTTAACCCAGCAGTACCAAGCTTACCTCCAAAAGAAAATTGGATCTTCTGTTAAAGAAGGCCTGATCAGGGAATATTTCTAAACCATGTCTATACAGCCTGCCTTTTCTGAATTTCGTGAAGGCTTTGATCAGGGTCACTCTCAGATACTCTGGACAACTCTAGTTGCAGACCTGGAAACACCAGTTTCTGCAATGATGAAACTGGCGGAGGGGAAAGCGAATTCCTTCCTTCTTGAATCTGTAGAAGGCGGCGCTGTACGCGGCCGTTATTCCATAATTGGAATGAAGCCTGATCTCATTTGGCGATGCGATGGCGCGCAAGCACGTATAAATCGGACTGCGCGATTTGATCCAGAGGCCTTTGTTGCATGCGACAAGCCGGTTCTAGATAGTTTGCAAGCGCTGATCGACGAAAGCCATATTGATTTACCCCCTCACCTGCCGCCAATGGCTGCGGGTTTGGTGGGATATATGTCCTATGACACCGTTCGTCTTGTGGAAGATATTCCCGACAGCAACCCCAATGAATTGGGACTTCCCGACGGCATGTTTATTCGCCCAACTGTCATGGCTATTTTTGATAGCATTTTGGATGTCGTGACGATTGTAACGCCGGTTTGGGTTGGCGACGGTCGTTCTGCGCAAACCGCTTATAATCATGCGGCTGAACGCTTGTCTGATACGGTCAATGATTTCTCTAGAAGCCTGCCGCATACCGTGTCTGCGGATATGACAACGACAGACATGCCGGAACCTGTTTCGAACACCACCAAAGAGGAATTCTTCGGCATGGTCGCCAAGGCGAAGGAATACATTCGCGCCGGTGATGTTTTTCAGGTGGTTCCCAGCCAGCGTTTTGAAATGCCGTTTGAACTTTCGTCTTTGTCTTTTTACCGGGCCCTTCGGAGAACGAACCCCTCACCGTTTATGTTCTATTTAAATTTCGGTGAGTTTTCTATTGTGGGTTCAAGCCCGGAAATACTGGTCCGTCTTCGCGACGAACAAGTCACCATCCGGCCTCTCGCGGGAACGCGGCCGCGCGGCGCGACACCTGCAGAAGATAAAGCACTGGCAGATGACCTGCTTAATGATCCAAAAGAACTTGCTGAACATTTAATGTTGCTTGACCTTGGCCGAAATGACATTGGCCGGGTTGCACGCGTTGGCAGTATCAATATTACCGAGAAAATGGTCATCGAGAATTATTCTCACGTGATGCATATCGTGTCTAACGTAGAAGGAAAAATTCAGGAAGGGCTTACTGCGATTGATGCTTTAAAAGCCGGCTTCCCTGCAGGTACCGTGTCTGGCGCACCTAAAGTGCGGGCCATGGAAATCATTGATGAGCTGGAGAAATCACGGCGCGGTGTCTATGGCGGTGCTGTGGGTTATTTCTCTGCCAACGGGTCAATGGACACCTGTATTGCACTTCGTACAGCGGTCTTAACTGACAATAAGGTCTATGTTCAGGCCGGTGCCGGCATTGTTGCCGATAGTGATCCAGAGTCTGAATATGTAGAGACCGTCAATAAAGCCAAAGCTCTTGTTCGCGCCACACAAGAAGCTGTGCGATTTGCCGCTGAAGGTAGCGGCAACCGTTAGATTTAATGAACTGGGTTTCAGTTTGCCTTAGTAACCTTATGCGTAAGCGCAGTGGTTATAGGGACAAACTGGAACCCTTTTTCTTTGGCAAGTGGTATCCATTTCGACAGAGCCTCGATGGTTTCCGGATACGGATGGCCAATGGCAATTACAATCCCGTTTTTCCGTGCATACCGCTCGACCACCGCCAATTGACTGGTGATGGCTGAAAGACTAATTTCATTATCAATAAAAACGTCCCTGTTTCCTGCAGGCATATTGCGAGCCTTTGCCAGCCGGTAACCTTTACTTTTCGCTGTTGTCCGGCTGTCGAGGAATAGCAACCCTTCACTGGCAAGAATGTCCATGACAACCGTCATGCCCTCTTCATAGGCGGTAAATTTACTGCCCATATGATTGTTCACCCCTACATATCCTGAAAATTGCGCTAGATTTTTAACAGTTCGCGCTCGGATTTCATCGAAGCTAAGGGCTTTTAATAACGCGTCCGGTCCAGGATCTGCTGATGCACGAGAGGGCTCCATTGGCATATGAAGCATAACTTCATGGCCTTGTGTCCGAGTTTTCGCCGCAAAGTCATTCAAGCCCTTTGCGTAGGGCAAAAATGATAAAGTCAGTGGGGATGGCAAGGCAATAAGATCGCTAACCCGTTTAGAATTAAGCCCCACATCATCAATGACCATCGCGATCAAGGGCTTACCACTTAACACTGGGGACTGGGCTGCAAATTTTTTCCAAGTTTGTTTTTTGGAAGATAAAACTGCCTTTGGGACAATCCGAACAGTGGGAAGAGTCGCAACTTCAATGTCTTTTTCTAATGGCGTTTTATCAAGTTCGGGTTCCTGCGCGAGTTCACCTTTAGGGGCTTGCCGGTAATCTGATGGATCGTATTCCAAGGCGTCTATTGGCTTACTCGCCGGTTCTTGTTTTTCCGAAGTTTCCGTCAGGGTTTCTACAGCGGGCTTTGCCGCCATTATTGTCGGTACTTGCCCATTTTCTTTTGTTGGCAATACCATTACAGATGCTGTTAATCCGTCGTCTTTGATAATGCCGCCAAGGAACATGCCTGTCATCAAGCTAAACAACAAAATTGCAGCACAAAGTGTGACCAGTTTAGCCGGAGATTCAATCATAGCCTCAAGAGTTGACGTCTCTTTTTCAGGTTTTGATTTCTTTGGTTTCTGCAGTTTCGGTTGTTTTGTGCCCGACATATAATTATTATTACTCTTGAATAAATTGGTACCAATTACTTACAGAGTTGCCGGGTGCCGGTAAAGTTACTTCTAAAATTTCCTCAGAAGACGTCCCATAAGCCCCGTACGAAAAGTCCTAGTCACTAATTGTGTCAAAACCGCGGAGATCTCTGAATTTATTGGAAAAGGTTAATCCAATACTATACAAATAGGAGACTTGACGCGGGGCTAAAAGCATTGAGACTAAAGCCCATCCGCCTTTAATTTAGAAAAGGGGTTTCCAGACAAACTTATTTTGTCCCATAAACCTCATAAGTAGTTGATATGATAATACTTATTGATAATTACGATAGCTTTACCTACAACCTCGTTCATTTCTTGGGAGAATTGGGCGCTGATGTAAAAGTGTATCGCAACGATGTTATTTCTGTTGATGAAGTTCTTGCGCAAAAACCCGCAGGTGTTGTTTTGTCGCCGGGCCCTTGCACACCAGATAAAGCAGGAATCTGCCTTGATATGGTGAAAATGGCGGCCGCAACGAAATTACCATTGCTCGGTGTTTGTCTTGGCCATCAATCTTTGGGTCAATTTTTTGGTGGGAATGTCATTCGTGCAAAAGAAATGATGCATGGCAAAACCTCACCAATATCGCATACAAACGTTGGCGTTTTCGAAGGCCTTGCAAATCCGTTTACAGCGACCCGTTATCATTCATTGATCGTTGAACGTGAAACACTTCCCGACTGCTTTGATATTACGGCGGAAAGTGCCGACGGTATTATCATGGGGTTGCAGCATAAAGAGCTCCCTCTTCACGGTGTTCAGTTCCATCCAGAAAGCATTGCCTCGGAAGAAGGACATGCCCTTCTTCACAATTTCCTGAAAATAACAGGCGAACCCCTAAAAGCGGTAGCATAAATGAGTGTTTCAATTGATTTTAAAGGCCTGATCGGAAAAATTGCCGCGGGCAAGACCTTAACGCAAGATGAGGCCAAGTTCGCCTTTAGCACAATTCTTTCTGGGGACGCGACACCGTCGCAAATGGGGGCCTTTTTAATGGGTCTGCATCTTCGCGGTGAAACCGCCGATGAAATGATTGGCGGCGTTACGGTTCTTCGGGAAAAGGCAAAATATATTAAAGCTCCAGAAGGTGCCATCGATCTGGTTGGAACGGGCGGCGACGGATATGGAACGTTGAATATATCTACGGCAGCCGCCTTTGTTGTGGCCGGCGCCGGTGTTCCCGTTGCCAAACACGGCAATAAAGCTGCTTCTTCCAAATCTGGAACGGCCGACGTACAAGCTGAACTTGGGATCAACACAGAATGTGATCTCTCGCTCACAGAAAAAGCCGTTCATGAGGCCGGTATCGGTTTTATGGTCGCCTATCGTCATCATGGCGCCATGCGCCATGTGGGACCAACGCGCGTTGAACTTGGTATTCGCACCATATTTAACCTGTTGGGCGTGATGTCTAATCCTGCTGCGGTCAAACGCCAGCTGACTGGTGTTTATGATCCAAGATGGATGCTGCCAATGGCGCAAACACTGCAACAATTGGGCTCAGAACATGTGTGGATCATGCATGGATCAGACGGACTTGATGAATTGACAACAACCGGCCCCTCTTATGTTGTCGAACTTAAAGACGATAAAATCCGCGAGTTCGAAATCACACCAGAGGAAGTGGGACTACCCCGTGCAACCCTTGCCGACATCACTGGCGGAACGCCTGCAGAAAATGCCAAAGCACTTATGGCTTTGCTTGAAGGCGAGAAAAGCGCGTACCGCGACATAGCACTGCTGAACGCTGGGGCTGCGCTGATCGTTGGCGGGAAATGCAACACCGTAAAAGAAGGCATAGCCCTCGCGGCTGAAGCCATCGATAACGGTAAGGCACTCCATGCCATGAAAGAACTGAAACGTATTACTAATCTGACTGTAGCTTAATCATGAGTATTCTTGCAAAAATTTGCGCGGACAAACGCGTTCATATTGAGGCCTGCAAAGCCAATAAATCCTATGCGACGTTGGAAGCTGAAGCAAAACAGGCTTCTCCGACACGCGGGTTTCTAAATGCCCTTCGAAAAGCGCGAGCCGATGGCCGTTACGGCTTAATCGCAGAGGTGAAAAAAGCATCACCGTCCAAAGGACTGATCCGCGAGGACTTCAACCCGCCGGAGCTTGCCAAAGCCTATGAAGAAGGCGGCGCAACGTGTCTGTCGGTCCTAACGGACATTCCCTACTTCCAAGGGGCTGATGAGTATTTGGTGGCCGCGAGAGCTGCAGTCTCCCTGCCCGTTCTTCGTAAAGATTTTATGCTGGATCCTTATCAAGTTATGGAAGCAAGAGCCCTTGGTGCTGATTGTATTCTGCTGATTATGGCGGCGCTATCCGATGGGCAAGCCCAGGAATTGGAAGCCGCTGCATTTGACCTTGGTATGGATGTTTTAATCGAAGTCCATGACGCCGAAGAGATGGCGCGTGCGTCCGTTTTGAAGAGCCCGCTAATAGGCGTCAATAATCGCAATTTGAAAACCCTTGAGGTCAATATCGCAACCACCGAAGCCCTCTCGAAAGGGCTGCCAAGTGATTGCGTGGCTGTTAGCGAGAGCGGACTTTATACCCCTGCGGATTTGTCTCGCATGGAAAAAGCGGGTTGTAGCTGTTTCCTTGTGGGCGAAAGCCTCATGCGTCAGGATGATGTTGCTGGGGCAGTTCGGACGCTTTTAGAAAAAGCTTGAGGATAGAAAATATGGCTGGTTTCACGCATTTTGATGAAAAAGGCGCCGCTCACATGGTCAATGTGGGCGAAAAGGACATAACTGAGCGAAGCGCAACCGCGACCGCCCGAGTTGTTATGTTGCCGGAAACCTTAAAGCTCATTCAAGACGGTAAAGCCAAAAAGGGAGATGTTTTGGGAGTTGCCCGTCTTGCCGGTATTATGGCGGCGAAGAAAACGCCTGATTTAATCCCCCTGTGCCACCCTCTTGCGCTGACAAATGTCTCAGTCGAGTTTGAAATTGTCGAAGATGCCAATGCCATTGATATCTTTGCAACCTGTAAGCTAAAAGGCCGAACAGGTGTTGAAATGGAAGCCTTGACGGCCGCATCTATTACTGGCCTCACCATATATGATATGTGCAAGGCGGTTGATCGCGGAATGGAAATTACGGGCACTCGTCTACTTGAAAAAAGTGGCGGTAAATCAGGGGTTTATAAAGCCAAATGATTTCAGTTGTTGAGGCCCGAAACAATATCCTAAATGGCCTAACGGCCGTGTCCACAGAAACAGTTTCTGTTGCGGATGCCGCAGGCCGTGTTCTTGCAGAAGACGTTATCGCACGGCGCACACAGCCCCCTGCGGACTTATCGGCAATGGATGGATATGCTGTAAAAGCATCTGACGTCCAAAACATTCCCGTCACTCTTCAAGTTGTTGGGGAGTCAGCTGCAGGCGGCTCCTACAATTCAACGGTAGAAGCTGGCTCTGCGGTGCGTATTTTTACAGGCGCGCCTCTGCCGGTTGGCACTGATGCCATTGTTATTCAAGAAGACACTGTTCGTGATGGTGATTTGGTCACAATTAATGAAGCTGTTGAAACAGGCCGCTACGTCCGATGCGCCGGAATAGATTTTCATGAAGGCGACGCAGGATTAAGTGCCGGTAAAACAATAACACCAAGAGATGTCGGCCTACTTGCGGCAATGAATATTCCGTGGATAACAACCCATCGAAAGCCCCGTGTTGCGCTACTATCCACTGGAGATGAATTGGTACGTCCCGGCGAGCCTGTGGGCGAAAACCAGATAATCTCGACCAACAGCTTGGTTGTGGCCGCAATGATCCGAGCGGCAGGAGCTGAAGCTATTGACCTTGGCATTGCCAAAGATAACGAGGCATCTCTTCGCCAGATGGCCAGCGGTGCGGCATCAGCTGATCTTTTAGTGACACTTGGCGGCGCATCCGTTGGCGATCATGACCTCGTCCAATCTGTGCTGGGAAAAGAAGGCCTGGAAATCGACTTTTGGCGCATTGCCATGCGTCCGGGCAAACCGTTGATGTTTGGTGATTTAGCCGGAACCCCCATGCTTGGAATGCCTGGAAATCCAGTATCGAGCATGATTTGCAGTTATATTTTCTTATACCCTGCCCTTGATGTGCTAATGGGCCGCAAGCCTCGAACGCCATCATATGTGCCTGCTAAATTATCCCACGACATTTCTAAAAATGACCAACGTGAAGATTACCAACGTGCCTTAATTGTTGGTGAAGAAGATGGGCTGCCCTTAATCAAATTATTTAGCAATCAAGACAGCTCCCTCCTCTCATCCTTGTCTGCAGCTACCTGTCTGTTAAAACGGGAGCCTTTCGCGGATCCACTTGTAAAAGGATCGGCAGTGGAGATCATCATGCTCGAAAGTGCATATCCCAACTGCTAACTGCCTCTGCGAGATCAACGGTCTTACTTTACCCCCTTGACGAGCAACGAGAACTTTTGTAGAACATTAGGAATGTTTTTGTTTTGTTCTAAAGGGGCTAGAGCGGATGTTGACGAAAAAACAACACGAACTTTTGATGTATATTCACACATATCTTGAGGGAAAAGGTGTGTGTCCTTCTTTTGATGAAATGAAGGAAGCGCTTGATCTCAAATCAAAATCTGGGATCCATCGGCTCATTACGGGACTTACAGAACGTGGATTTATTCGCCGCCTCCCCCACCGGGCTCGTGCGTTAGAAGTGTTAAAACTACCGGATGCGGTTCTTCCTATGGGAATGAGTAACCGAAAAGCTGAACAGGCTGAACATGCGTCAGATTTTAACGTTGTTAAAGGTGAATTTGGCGGCAAAGCCACTACCGGCCATGTCCCACCACCACCAAGCTCAGAAAACAGTATAAATCTCCCGCTCTATGGCCGTATCGCTGCCGGTATGGGCGTTGAAGCTCTTGCAGATCCTAGCAACTTTATAGACATCCCCCCTTCTATGTTGGGCGGCGGAGAGCATTATTGTTTGGAAGTTGAAGGCGACTCTATGATTGATGCAGGCATTCATGATGGAGATACCGTTATCATCAACGAATGTAAAACCGCCGAAAACGGGGCCATAGTTGTGGCTTTGATCGATGATCAGGAAGTCACTCTCAAAAAAATGCGCAGAAAAGGCAATACTGTTGCCTTGGAAGCGGCAAATCCAGATTATGAAACGCGTATTTTCGGTCCCGACCGTGTGAAGGTTCAGGGAAAACTTGTTGGGTTATTCCGAAAATATTGATGGGCAGTTAATCGGTGGATTGATGATATCGGGCAGGAACCCAAGGGCGTTTCCCTCTGACAGAATTGACACTTTCTACCTTTAATTTACTATTTTCATTAAAATAAATGGCGTGCGTTCCTTTTCTCCACAAATCAAATTTGTCGATTATCAGTTTGGCTGAAGATGCACCGCAATCGCGACCAACAGGTGCCCGCGATAAAATGATATCGGCTCGTTGGCAGTCGTCTTTTTGGCTCATCCAGTTCTTAGAATAAGTGATCAAATTTTGATTTTGCGTCCAGATGCATCCCAGTGCGTCGCATCTAATGAATGCATCATTAATCTTCTTTTGGTCAATTTTTTCAAATTTCTGAATGCCATACATACTCTCCCACCTGTTTCTCTCGAAACGATCAGATCGCAGGGAAGATACTTTAAAGCGGCCATTTTGAGTTTTCGCCAAAAACAAATTGCCGGAATCTGCGAATAAGATATCGGGTTTTTCATTAAATACCTGAAACACCAAACCCACCAGCAAGAAGATAACAGCACCCCAACGTAATTGAGTTCGCCAAATACCTGTCCATAAAACAGCCAGGCTGATCATGACGAGAAGGCCCGCTGAATAAGATCCAATTTGCAGGGATGATGACGGCAACTTTGCAACGAAAGCAGCTGTCTCCAATATGACTAAAATTCCGTACCCTGCCATCTGCAATGGGAGCTCAGATAATCCGATAGGCATTGATATTAAAGACAGTAAAGTCCATGGCATCACCCAAAACCCCATAGCGGGAACGGCAATCAGATTTGCAATAATCCCAAGGGCCGCGACACTTCCAAAATGATAGATAGCAAATGGTGCCGTTGCCAGCGAGGCGATAATAGATGTGAACCCTACGCCGCCTATATAGTAGATGCACCGTCTTAGGGGTCCGCCCGAATTTGCCGCTGTCGTAAAACGAAGACCAAACCTTTCATAGGCTGCAATCAGACAAAAAACCGCTGAAAAGGACATCTGGAAACTGGCACCATGTAAACTTTC
>JBALWO010000026.1:26062-53517 GCA_036960775.1 Pseudomonas marincola
GCCAGCAAATGTGCCAAGCCCGATTGGCGCATATCTGTAACGGCTTTCTTGTGCAACGACGACCGCTCTCCGGTCATGATCGCAATAGAAAAACCGGCCGTTTCACTGGGCGCGTTTTCAGAGACAATTTGATTAACCTGATGACGGTTCCGGGAAATGAGAGAACTCAACTCATCCATTAGTGTGTTTTTCTCACCCATTACCTGCGGTTTTGAAATGGCATATCCAACGGCTCCAACGCGTTTAAAATATAAATCCCGCTGGAAATCATAAGCACCAGGATACGCAGGTGGCGGCGGAGGTAATAAAACTGCCTTTAACGTGATAATCTGACCCGGTTTTACATGAGATGTTCCCGTTCGGACTGTCAGTCGAATTTTGTCCAGTGAAGGAACATTTTTAGCACCAAAGTCAAGATCTGCCAGAATCAGTCTCTGTTTTTTGGTACTAGACCCCATTTCCAGAACCACTCCAGTAACTTCAGTTACTATTTTTTTCTGTAAAATAGGGGCTTTCACCATTTCATGCCGGATGACAGCCGCGGAGAACCCAACGCTTATGAGAAATAGGATAAGAACTCCGTAGAAAATCCCAGAACGTCGTAGTTTAAGGGCCACGCCCATCACAACGCCTAAAAACACGGGGAGAAGAAGCCAGTTAAGGCTGGGTTGCCACCGAAGCCCAAAATAAATACCAATCCCAAAAGCCAGCATAACAGGCGACCAAGTAAACCAGCGGTTTCGGTCAGCTGCCAACATTTCCGTGATTTTTGTGACTGTTACACTCAACTCCCACCTCTCAAATATTCATCGCAGACTTGCTCAATTGGCCCACAAAGGGTAGAAATGCGTCAAATATTGTCCATATGTTTCAATTTAAACCTGTAATTGAATTACAAGCAAAGTAAATTGCCATGACTGTTGTTACTCGATTTGCCCCGTCCCCTACTGGTTTTCTACACATTGGGGGTGCTAGAACTGCGCTCTTCAATTGGCTTTATGCTCAGAACAAGGGCGGTAAGTTCTTGCTTCGCATTGAAGACACCGACCGGGAACGCTCAACCGATGAGGCTATCGCAGCAATTCTGGCTGGCATGAAATGGATGGGCCTTGATTGGGACGGCGACCCTACTTATCAATTTGCAAATCGCGATAGACATGTTGAAGTCGCTAATCAGCTCTTAAGCGACGGCAAAGCCTATTATTGTTACGCCTCAAAAGAGGAGCTCGCCGAAATGCGCGACACTGCCCGCGCTGAAGGCCGGGCTCCGGGCTATGATGGTCGCTGGCGGGATCGGGATCCCTCAGAAGCCCCCGCAGGTGTAGATCCTGTCATACGCTTTAAATCCCCTAATGAAGGTAGCATCACAATCAATGATGCCGTTCAAGGGGATGTTACTATTCAGAATGCTCAATTGGATGATCTCATTCTATTGCGCGCCGATAGTACGCCAACTTATATGTTGTCTGTTATTGTTGATGATCACGATATGGGCGTTACGGACATTATTCGTGGTGATGACCATTTAACGAACGCAGCACGCCAATTGCAATTATATGCAGCGTTGGGATGGGATGCGCCCAAGATGGCCCACATCCCACTCATTCATGGCCCAGATGGTGCAAAATTGTCGAAACGACACGGCGCACTTGGTGTTGAAGCATATCGCGACATGGGTTATTTGCCCGAAGCTATGCGCAATTATTTGTTGCGCCTTGGTTGGTCACATGGGGATGACGAAATCATCTCTACAGAGCAAGCCATTGAATGGTTTAATTTGGAAAATATTGGTAAATCAGCCTCTCGATTTGATTTTGACAAGCTAGAAAACCTAAATGGATCCTATATCAGGAATGCTGATGACGCGTACTTAACCACAGTAATCGCCCCGTATTTGGAAGAATATGTTGGCAATAAGTTAAGTGCAGAACAGCACTTGTTGGTTAAAAATGCGATGAACGGGTTGAAAGAACGCGCAAAATCAGTAATATCGCTAGCAGAAAGTTCGCAATTTTTAATTGCTGAACGCCCATTGGCCATGGATAACAAGGCCAGCAAGCTGCTAACAGCCGACGCAATACAAATTTTGCAAAGATTGGCTGACAGGTTCGACACTCTAACCGAGTGGACAAAAGAGCAAATTGAGGAAGTCGTGCGCGTCAGCGCCGAAGCCGAAGATTTGAAACTGGGCAAAATTGCACAGCCCTTGCGTGCAGCACTGACAGGTACAACTGTTTCGCCTGGTATTTTTGATGTTCTAGAAGTCCTTGGAAAAGAGACCTCTATCGGACGGATAAGAGACGTAAATATAGATTCTTAATTATCGAGCAAATTTACGTTGCTCCTTTCGTAAATATTTACGAAATGCATGTAGAACCCCTACAAGGGTATCAACAAACTTGAAGTTGGCATAAGAGCTGACGGCAAAAATAAAGGAAAAAATGAATGAGTGGCTCAAAAGCGAACGGTACCGTTCAAGTCAATGAAGAAGGTCAAGGATCTACAGACCTTCCCATGTTGGAAGGATCAATTGGACCGAAAGTAATCGACATTCGAAAACTTTACGCTCAGACAGGCCACTTCACTTATGATCCTGGTTTTACATCAACAGCCTCTTGCGATTCAGCCATTACATATATTGATGGCGACGAAGGCATTCTGATGCACCGCGGTTACAAAATTGAAGAACTCGCATCACAAAGTGACTTCATGGAAGTCTGCTTCCTTCTTTTGAAGGGCGAGCTTCCGGACGCTGAACAAAAAACAAAATTCACCCATGACATCACCTATCACACCATGTTGCACGAACAACTCGCTCAATTGTTCCGTGGTTTCCGCCGGGATGCCCATCCAATGGCTATTATGGTTGGTGTTGTTGGTGCTCTTTCAGCGTTCTACCATGACAGCACAGACATCAATGATCCACACCAACGGATGATCGCAAGCTACCGTTTGATCGCTAAAATGCCAACGATTGCGGCAATGGCGTACAAATACTCAATCGGTCAGCCTTTTATCTATCCAAACAATGAATTGTCCTACGCAGAAAACTTCCTGCATATGACATTCAGTGTTCCGGCTGAAAACTACAAAATGTCACCAACTGTTGCCCGTGCAATGGACCGTATTTTCATCCTTCACGCTGACCATGAACAAAATGCGTCTACGTCTACGGTTCGTCTTGCTGGCTCGTCCGGTGCTAATCCGTTTGCATGTATTGCCGCTGGCATTGCATGTCTATGGGGCCCTGCACATGGCGGCGCCAACGAAGCTGTCCTTACAATGCTGGAAGAAATTGGCAGCGTTGAAAATGTGCAAAAATACATTGATAAGGCGAAAGACAAAAGCGATCCTTTCCGTCTTATGGGCTTTGGTCACCGTGTCTATAAAAATTACGATCCTCGTGCAACTGTTATGCAACAGACTTGCCATGAAGTTCTTGACGAACTCGGCCTTAAAGATGAGCCGATGTTGAAGCTTGCAATGGAACTTGAAAAAATTGCATTGGAAGATCCATATTTCGTTGAAAAGAAACTCTTCCCTAACGTTGACTTCTATTCAGGGATTATCTTGAAAGCTCTCGGCTTCCCAACAAGCATGTTCACTGTTTTGTTTGCCGTTGCTCGGACTGTTGGCTGGGTAGCACAGTGGAATGAAATGATGGAAGATCCAGGACAAAAAATTGGTCGTCCTCGCCAGCTTTACACTGGCCACGCGGAACGTCCATTTGTTCCGCTCGTTAAGCGATAAGTTTGACAATGCGCCCAAGTTTCACTCATAAAAAAGTGACGCCTTTGGTATTAACCAAAGGCAATGGGCGTGACCGGAGAATGAGATTAAAAGCGGTGAACGATAATCGGGCGCCGCTTTTTCTTCAGTTAAAAAAACTGCTGTTCACGTTAGCACCAATTTCCGTACTGGTTTTCTTCGCGTTTATCTGGTGGCAATCTTAAGGCTGCTCAATCAGCTTTCGAACGACTTCAGCTGCCCGAATACCCGGCACTTCCCCACCAATACCTAGGGCCTTCATTGCATGGTCATATCCTGAAATTTGCGCCGCTCGTGCTTGATCATTTTCAAATAAATTGATGAGGGATGCACTCAGGTTTTCAACGGTACAATCCTCTAAAAGATGTTCAGGAACAACTTCGCGATCTTCAAGAATATTTACCAAGTTCGCATACTTCAGCTTAATCAGTTTCCGTGCCAAATACGCTGTAATAGGATGCATTCTATAGGCTATCACGGACGGTAAATGCGAAAGCGCAAGCTCTAATCCAACTGTCCCCGAAGCCGCCAGGGCAACGTCACAAGCCGCCATGGCATCGTATTTATCCATTTCACCTTCAACAATAATGACTTTTGCAGGCCATTGACGGATCGCGTCCTGAACCAGAGGTTTTGTCTTACCAATCACTGGGATAACAACTGATAAATTATCGATCCTTTGAGCCACCCGTTGAACCGATTGTCCAAAGACATCTAAATGACGCGTCACTTCTCCCCGGCGGCTACCAGGTAACAGCATCAAGTTTCTGCTAGAGCTTTCAATCTGAAATTTATCCCTGAATGCAGCGGCATTGCCGTCTTTGGCGCCGCTTTCGATTATGGAATGACCGACAAATGTAGCCGGAAGACCCACCACATCAAAATAGGGAGGTTCAAACGGAAGAAGCGTGAGAAGGTGGTCATATAATGCCGCAATTTTCTTTGCACGTCCCGGTCGCCACGCCCAAACAGAAGGCGCCACATAATGCATCTTCAAAAATGAGACATCTTGTAATTTTTTGGCAACTCTAAAACTAAAATCCGGTGCATCTACAGTAATGAAAATGTCGGGGTTTTCATTTATTGCCGCATCTGCGGTCTGATTGATGCGTTTAAGAAGAGCTGGGATTTTAGGAACCACCTCTGCAATTCCCATGATACTAAGCTCATCCATAGGGAAAATGCTTTTAAGGCCTTCAGCAGCCATCAACGGGCCGCCAACACCTGTAAAAACAACAGACCGCCCACTGAACACCGTTTTCAATCCGGCCATCAGTCGTGCGGCCAACACGTCCCCTGAGGGTTCGCCGACAACAAGAAATACTCTAAGAGGGTCTTGATCAGTCATTGGCGCTAGTATTATTCAATGGTTCGATCACATGGACAAAGATATTTGCGTCATTTGCCCGCTTAATAACCTCTTCACGACCTAGAATGAGTGTGTTGCCACTTTCAATCGTCACACCTTTAAGTCCAGCTGATTTCATCTGATCAATTGTGTCCGGGCCGATTGTTGGCATGTCCGTTCGTAAATCCTGTCCCAGCTTAGGCAACTTTACCAGTACACCGGCAGGATTTTCCCAAGCAAACGCTGCGCAACGGGAAATAAGCTGTTCTGTGCCTTCCGCCGCCTCAACGCCTAAGACATATTCACATCGGATAACAAGAGCTTGTCCAATATCGAAAATACCAATGGTTCGGGCGACTTCCACCCCTTTTGCGATATCTTTAAACTCCTCCGCCGTTGGATGTACGTCACCTAAAGTTCCGACTTCTGCAACGAATCCCTCATCAAGTTCATGGGCCCCTACCACTTCAAATCCCTTGTCTTCAACGAACTGGGTTATTGCGCGTAAAAGGCCATCATCCCCTTTACTTAAAGAGGCGCCAATTTTTGAGAGAAGTTTGAAGCCCTCTTTATCGGGAAATATATTCTTAAAATTTGGCCTATTGATGGGGCCTGCCATCGTAACCCGCAAACAGTCTTCTCGTTTCAACGCAGCTATAAATTTACCTATTTTTGTAATAGGAATAACTTCGGATGAGAATTGTGCGTAGTCGTCGGGAAGAGCTTCGTTTTTAACGAGAAGGACAAAAACCGGAATACCACGAGCCGTTAAGCTTTTTGCCAGACGCAAGGGCAATTGCCCGCGCCCGGCAATTATACCGATTTTTTCCGTGAGGGAATTACTGTGGCTGACAGAAACCACGTTTTGTCTCTCCATTAATGAAGTCTAGGACAGATTTTACAACTTCAGAGTCAGGGAACTCTTTTGCCACAAGTGCCGTTCTTTCTTGAAATGTGCCCTCATCTCCGAATAAACGCTTATAAGCGTTCCGTAGCGCATGAATTTCTTCTCGCGAAAAATTCCGGCGTTTCATACCCGTCAGATTTAAGCCACCAAGAACGGCCCTGTTTCCAGTAGCTGATCCAAAAGGAATAATATCCGTTTCAACGCCAGACGCTCCGCCAACCATGGCATGTGCACCGATACGAACAAATTGGTGAACAGCAGACAGTCCGCCGATAATTGCAAAATCATCAATCTCAACATGTCCGCCTAAAGTGGCGTTATTGACCAAAATCACATTATTCCCAATGGAACAATCATGGGCGATATGGGCTGCAACCATAATTAGGCAATCATTTCCAATTTTGGTAAGTGATCCTCCGCCCTCAGTTCCTGGATTAATAGTCACATGTTCCCGAATAACGCAACGGTCGCCAATTCTGACTTCACTGTCTTCACCATGGAATTTTAGATCCTGCGGCGCATGCCCAATTGATGCAAAAGGAAATACGGTACAGTTTTCCCCGATCGTCGTTTTCCCTGCTATAGCCACGTGTGATTTCAGTACAGCGCCCGCACCTATTTTAACGTTTTTCTCAATAACGCAAAATGGTCCAATTTTGGCGTCAGGGTGAATACTCGCCCCTTCTTCAATAACAGCGCTATTGTGTATATTAGACATCTGATCCCAGCATTTAAAAATCTACTCTACAGTGCTACCAAGTCGCTGCAACAGACACAAATCAAGCATTGTTACAGCAGGTTTCGGTAGGTTTTCAATTTAATCGGTAATCATCGCAGCAAAGTCTGCTTCTGCGACTTTCTTGCCTTCGACTTCAACAACACCGCTGAATTTCCAGACCGGTCCACGTTGTTGTTTTTTCGTGACCTTAATTTCCATAACATCACCCGGTGTTACAGGGCGCCGAAAGCGTGCGTTGTCGATGGACATAAACAAAACGTTTTTTTGAGTTCCGACTGAATCCAACGTCTTAATCACTAGCACAGCAGCGGTTTGCGCCATTGCCTCGACAATCATAACACCTGGCATAATAGGGCGGCCGGGAAAATGACCCTGAAACTGCGGCTCATTCATAGTTACATTTTTAATACCAGTCGCGGATGTGTCGAGCACAATATCTTTGACCCGATCAACAAGTAAAAGTGGGTATCTGTGGGGCAACATGTCCAGAATTTCGATAATATCAACCGCAGCAACGGTCGTATTTTCTGTTGTATCGGTCATTTGTTTTGCCCTTTTTGTTTCGCCAATCGAGTGAGAGTGGCAATAGATCTAAAAAACTCTCTGCGGGGTCTTGCTGGAAACCCAGCATAGATTTGTCCTGCAGGTACATCTGAAATAACACCGGATTTCGCTGAAATCTGCGTACCCATTCCAATTTTAATATGGCCTGCCAACCCGACTTGGCCGCCAAGCACAACGTAATCTTCAAGAATTGCACTTCCTGAAACGCCTGTTTGTGCTGCAAGTATACAGCCTCTGCCCATCTGAACATTATGTGCGATTTGACAAAGGTTATCTATCCAACAATTATCCCCAATAACAGTGTCCGGCCCGGAACCACGGTCAATGGTTGTGTTTGCACCTATCTCTACGTCGCTCCCTATTAGAACGCGTCCGAGCTGAGGTATTTTTATATGTCCGGCGGGATCAGGAGCGAACCCAAATCCGTCTTCTCCAATGCGAACTCCGGAATATAAGGTCGTATTATCACCAATATGGCAGGCTTTCATGCAGACCTGGGAATAGATCTTACAGCCTCTGCCAATTTGTACATTTTTCGCTATGGTACAGTGATTACCCACAATAGAATTTCGACCAATTCGCACGCCATCTTCAACAACGCTGTATGCACCAATGCTGACGTTATCGCCAATCCTTGCTGTTTTGGAGACCAGAGCAGTTGGATGGATCACGCCATTTGATATTTCACCAGGATAAAAGTGGGTCGCAATAAGCGCATATGCCTTATAAGGGTCGGCCACGACGAGCAGTGCCATATCATCTGGAGCAATATCAACAAACTGTTTCGAGATAATGCATGCACTGGCATTTGATGAGGCAAATTCCTGTAGATACTTGGCATTGCTAAAAAAACTAATATGGCCGGAGTTTGCGGTATCTAGGGGTCTAACATCCAAGACCATGATCTCTGGATTGGGTACATTTACCAATTCCGCTCCGACTAATTTTGCAAGTTCATCGAGAGAGTAAGAACCATGTTTTTCAAAGAAGAGAGGATCAGCCATTATTTTACTGGTTTTAAAGGAACTAAAACCACTTTCATTTTCTTCAGCTTCGCGTTTAACCTGTCGGTTACTAGCGTGCTAATTTCAAGTTTCTTTTCACCGAAAAGAATTCTCTTTTTTTCAACAATCATCGTAGCACCAACTGATTTGGCAACAGCGGATACGATGGGCTCCATGGCCGCTTCAATTTTATTAATAGCAAGAGATCGACTTTGCGCTAATTGTTTCACTTTAGTCTGAAAATCGAGGCGATACTCTCGGCCTTTCGCGCTCAAAGCTTTCGATTTAGCATCATATTGTTCTGGCGAAATAATGACCCGTTGCTGAGCAAGAGCGTCTTGTTCGCTACGAAAGCTTGCCTCTCTTGCTTTGGCGTCATCTTTTAGCTTTTTGTCAAACACCTTTAACTGCCGATCAACGTCTTTCATGGCAAGGGAGCTTACGAGAACTTTACCTAAATCAAGAATAGCAACCGTTTGTTCCTGCTGGGCAGCCACTGTGGGTGCGAATATAAACAGAGGAGCTACAGTGGAGAAGAAACCTAAGATCAGATTTCGTTTTAAAAAATTTCGTACCATCTAGAAACGCGTCCCAAATTCAATTTGAAAGACTTCATCTTTATCATAGTCTTCTTTGATAAACGGATAGGATACATTCACCTGAAGCGGACCAAACGGTGACGTCCAATTAACACCGAAGCCAGCTGATGCACGTATGGCCGCGCTATCCACGATATCTGCATCATTGTCATCTATACCGGTTAATGTTCCCACATTAATATATGTACGCCCAAGCAAGCCAAATTCTTCCGGGAACCCCATAGGAAAACGAACTTCCGCTTTACCAACAATATAGGCGTTGCCGCCCAAGGCGTCACCAGAGCCTGAATCCCTCGGCCCAATACCTGATTTCTCAAAGCCTCGGAAGCTATTACCACCGAGATTAAACCGTTGCGACACACCAACATCTTCACCGAGGCCAATAACGTAGCCCCCATCAGCTCCCAAACTTAGGACGATATCGTCGTCTACTAGAGCGAAGAAATGAACATAATCTGCATTGGAAGAAAGTGAATACACATCCCCACCGATACCGCTATATTTCTGACCAAAAGTATATTTATAGCCCTCCGTGGGCATAAGGGTGTCATCAAGATAACTAACAGAAATTTTATACCCCAAGGCAGACGTTAACAGTTCACCTTCTGCATCTATAATAACTTGAGAGGCACCACTGCTTACATCACTAATATTTTCATTAATCAATGAATAGATTAATGATGCGTCTACATGTTCAGTCACGGGAAAACCGGTTCGAAGTTTAAATCCAAGTTTCTCTAGATTATATCCAGACTCGTCTTGGCGGTCGTCATATATACTAAATATATCAAATCCGCCCCGAAGGTCTTTGCCCAAAAAGTAAGGTTCAGTGAACCCCAAGTCAATTTGCTGGGTATCAGCACCTAATGAGATTTTAAAGCGTAAATCTTGGCCTTTACCTAGTAGGTTTCGCTCCCGAACTTGAAAATCTGCTGATACGGAATCTGCAGTTGAAAAGCCTGCGCCAACACTCAACTCACCAGTCGATTTTTCCTGAACATCAACATTAATAATTGTCTTGTCGGGGCTGGATCCTTCTTCACGCGTAAGCTCCACCTTCTCGAAAAAATTCATCGCCCGAATTCTTGAGTTTGATCGACGCAGAAGCGCTGTATTAAATGCATCACCTTCAACCAGCCTGAATTCTCGGCGGATCACGTGATCAAGTGTTCGAACATTACCTGTAATATTGATACGTTCGACGTAAACACGAGGGCCCTTTTTAATCTGGAAATTTATACTAATAGACCTGTTTTCTTTATCCCGTTTAACTCGAGGCCGAACATTGACAAAAGCATAGCCTAAACGGCCAAGTTCAAAAGTAACCGCTTGAACACTGTCTTCAATTTCATTGGCGTTATAGGTCTCGCCTTCAAAAGTGGTCAATAGCGCTCTAACAGCATCTGGCTGTAAATCCTTGATCTCACTCTCGACACCAATTTCACCGAAAGTATATTGTTCGCCCTCTTCCACAGCGAAAGAGATAAAGAAGCCATCACGGTCTGGCGTCAATTCTGCTACAGCAGACACAACCCTGAAATCCGCGTACCCTTTACCTAAATAATATTTTCTGAGGAGCTCGCGGTCGTAGGTTAACCGATCGGGATCGTATGTATCGCCGTCAGATAGCAGATTGTACCAGCGAGTTTCAGTCGTCGAAATTTGTCCAAGTAAACGGTCATCGGAAAACTTCTTATTTCCAATAAAACGGACTTTACGAATTCCGGTTTCATCGCCTTCAATAATTTCAAAAACCAAATCCACGCGATTTGAAGGCAGCTGAATTACTTTTGGCTCCACAACTGCTGCAAACCGGCCACTACGTCTATAGACGGTAATAATTCTCTGGACATCGTTTTGAACCCGAGCACGGGTATAAACAACGCGAGGGCGAAGCTGAACCTCCGCATTCAAAAGGGCATCTTCAATTCGGCGATTTCCCTCAAACGCCAAGCGATTGATAATGGGGTTTTCAACCACTGTGACGATGACGGTACTGTCTTCACGGCGAATAGAAACATCAGCGAATAAACCCGTATTAAAAAGGGCTTTCAGTGATTTATCAATACGGGATCGATTGTAGGGAGAGCCAACAGAAAACAGCAAATACGATTGCACTGTAGCAGCTTCAATACGCCGGTTACCATCAACCTGAATTTCAGTAATGGTTCTTGAAGCCTGTGCATACGCCAGCCCCCGATCTGAAATACCAATATTCAGAACCGTCATCGCTAAAAAGCAAACGAATAACGTTACGCGCAATTTACATCCCCCCAATAGGAATAAACACCTTATTTTAAAAGGCTTATTATAGGCGGTCTCTAGGAGACCAACCCAACAAAGAAGTCCTTAACCCATGGTTTATTCAAGTCATTCCACGTTGCAAATATCATTAGCATCAGTACGAGCGTTAGTCCAATGCGGAAACCATATTCCATGGTTTTTTCGCCAAGAGGTCGCCCCCGTAACGCTTCTATTGAATAAAACAACAAGTGCCCCCCATCCAGCATAGGGATCGGGAACAAGTTGATTAGCCCCAAACTAATGGACACAAATATCATGAAATTGAATAAGGAGAGCAGGCTACCAGTAAAATCATCGCCCCGTTTGGCCGCATCACCGGACATTTTGATGATCCCCAAGGGACCACTAAGCTCTGTAGAGTCTCTAGCACCTGTAATCATTTGCCAAGCGCCTTTTAAAGTCGCAGTCGTGACAAACCATGTTTGATCAACAGCACTCACAAGAGCACTCCCAACGCCGTGTTCTTTAAATTCTCGCTTCGTTGAGCGAATGCCCAACTGTCCGATTTTTTGAACATTCCCACTACCGTCTTTATATTCAACGATTTTAGGTGTGATATCAATTTTCACATTGCCGCCAACACGCTCTACATCAAGGTGTAGTGGCTCGTCCAAACCGACAATCACCTTTTGGCGAAGCTGTTCGAAACTCTCAATTGTAGATCCATCAATGGCAATGATCCGGTCTCCAGGAAGAATGCCCGCTTCTGCAGCTGCGCTTTCGGCAACGACTTCCGTTGCAACAGGAGGTGTATGCGCCTGCCCTAAAGTCAAAAACAGAGCTGTCATAGCGGCAATGGCGAAAATATAATTTGCAGCGGGCCCCGCAAAAACAACAGCGGCTCGCTGCCAAAGAGGCTTATGGTGGAAGGAGACTTTTCTGTCTTCTTCACTCAATTCTTCAAGAGTGGCATCGGCATTGCTGGCAACACCTGCATCACCAAAAAATTTGACATAACCACCGAACGGGACCGCACTAATGCGCCAGCGGCAACCGTTCTTGTCATACCAGCCGAAGATCTCTTTCCCAAAACCGATGGAAAATACGTCCACCTTCACACCGCATAGGCGGGCAATTTTATAATGTCCGTATTCATGCACGAATACCAAAACAGTAATAACCACCACAAACGCAGGGAGGTAAATCCAGTTTTCAGCCAACAGCTCCATTTAAATGCCTATCCCGTAATTCTATAAGTTCTTTGAAGTGCTATAAACTAACACAATTTGTCAATAATTAGGCAGGCGCTCTCTCTGCCCCTACGATCTTCAGAAAAAACGTCCTCGACACACGTAATTTCTACAAAATTAGCGGCCAACATAACGTCTTCCACAACTTTCGCAATATCAAGAAAACCAATAGCACCGTTCAAAAAACTTGCTACTGCGACTTCATTTGCAGCGTTTAATATGGTCGGCGCAGACAAACCAGCAAGGAGAGCCTCTTTCGCCAATCTCAAAGCTGGGAACCGCACATAATCAGGGTCTTCAAATGTCAAAGACCCAATTTTGGCTAAATTCAGCTTTTCAGCGACAAAATCATGCCTATTGGGCCAGCCTAAAGCGTAAGAAATGGGCGTCCGCATGTCAGGCGAGCCCATTTGGGCCAGCACTGAACCATCACCATACTCAACCATACTGTGAATAACAGATTGCGGATGAACCAATATATCAATCTGATCTTTGCCAACAGGGAACAAATGATAGGCCTCGATTAATTCAAGCCCTTTGTTCATCATCGTCGCACTATCGATTGAGATTTTGTCTCCCATATCCCATTTTGGATGGGCTAGAGCCTGCTCGATGGTCACATGCTTCATATCCTCGTAGCTATGCTGTAAGAACGGCCCACCCGACGCTGTCAGTATCAATCGCTGGACGCTATCGAGTTGAGTTTCATCCAACACTTGAAAAATCGCATTATGTTCACTATCGACTGGAAGGAGAGTAGCCCCGCTCTTCTGAACATTACTGATCATCAGTTCACCTGCACAGACAAGCGCTTCCTTATTTGCGAGTGCAATTGTGGTTCCTGTTTGAATGGCTGACAAAGTTGGCGCAAGTCCTGCTGCACCTACAATAGACGACATGACCCAGTCTGCGGGTTCCGCCGCCGCATCAATTAAGGCAGCCTCTCCTGCTGCCACTTCAACATCGGTATCAGATAGCAATGCTTTCAAATCGGCATATAGATTTTCATCAGCAATAACCGCTTTTCTTGCGTTTAAGCGCCTCGCTTGGGCTGCGAGTTCCGTAATATTTCTCTTGGCCGTCAAAATTTCGATTTGAAAGTTTTCCGGCTTTTCTTCAATAAGGCGTATCGTGCTGCAACCGACAGAACCGGTCGAGCCCAAGATGCTCACTTTTTTAGGAGCCTGCACTGGAAATGGTACAGTTGGCGCCGCCTTCGCAACCTTATTCATCTTAAAATCCCACCAGGGTCTTAATCATATATAGGACAGGCGCAACGAATAACACACCATCCAATCTGTCTAAAACACCACCGTGTCCCGGAATGAGGTTACTGGCATCCTTAATCGCGAAACGCCGTTTCCAACCCGATTCAGCAAAATCGCCACTTTGCGCAACAACGGCGAGAAGTGCTCCAATTACTGCCAGCACGCCCGGTGCGATCTCCAATTGTAATAAATACATATTTAGCAATACAGCAACAACAGCTGATGCCGCCATGCCACCCAATAAGCCTGCCCATGTTTTATTAGGGCTAACGGAGGGAGCAATTTTTGGGCCGCCAATGGATCTGCCTGCAAAGTAAGCACCAATATCTGTTGCCCAAACGATGAAGAATAAAAAGATAGTCAAGTTAAAGCCGTTTTCGATGTCATCTCGCAGTGCCATGAGACACAGAACCGGCACGCCTATGTAAATTGGACCGAGGAAGGCGCCCTTCCACTCGCGTTCTTCCCTGCGAAACCAAGTCAAAGAAATGACACCAATTGCACAAATCAGAACAGTGATAAACGCAATCTGGATATATCCCTCGAACCCTAAGTAGAGAGAAAACAATAACCAAATTGTTACCAATATAATGTAGCTCGATTTATTCTTTGCAAATGATGCCCTGCACCACTCATAACTCATAGCAGCTGTAGAAAGCGCGAGAAAAACAGCAAAATAAGGCCCGCCCAAATAGACCGCGCCAACAGCTATGGGGGCTAAAACTAACGCAGATAAGATGCGTAATTGCAGGGATGATAAATTGGTACTAAGCACTGACGGCCCCATAGCGCCGACATCGGCTGTAATATTCTTCAATGGCTATCTCTAGGTTTTCACGCCGGAAATCAGGCCAGAGAACATCCTGAAAAATCAATTCGGAATAAGCACTTTGCCACAGCAGAAAATTACTCAACCTCTTCTCGCCGCTTGTCCGCAAAACTATATCGGGATCCGGAATACCATCCGTCTCCAACCCAGCCGCTAGACTAGTCTCGCTAATGTCGTCGAGGGCCATCTCGCCTGACAGCACCATTTCCGCAAGTTTCTTCGCAGAATTAACGATTTCAGCTTGCCCTCCGTAACTGAGAGCAATGGTCAGTACAAGGTCGGTATTACCTTCTGTTTGCAATCTAGCCGTTTCAATTAATTCCTGAACATCGTCTGGCAACATACTGATATTGCCTATAAAATTAATCTTAACCCCTGCCGATTTTAGGTCACTCAATTCACGTTTAATGAAATATCTAAATAGTCCCATAAGGTGATTAACTTCCTCATCGGGACGCTTCCAATTTTCAGAGGAAAAAGCAAACAACGTTAAAAAAGGAATGCCGAGTTCACGGCATCCCTTAATTGCTTCTCTGACAGCCTTTGCGCCTTGTTCATGCCCTTTCAGGCGGCTCATGGACCGTTTACTGGCCCACCGGCCATTCCCGTCCATGATTATCGCAATATGCTTCAAAGAATTTAATGCCAGATCGTTTGTATCGACAATCCCCATGTATCAAACCTGCATGATTTCCTGTTGTTTTTCGACCAAAAGCTCGTCAATCTTTTTAACAAAAGTATCCGTCAAAGTCTGGATTTCGCCTTCGAGCCGTTTCACGTCGTCCTTGGACAAGTCACCATCTTTTTCCGAAGCTTTCGCGCCATCATTACCATGGCGGCGAACATTACGGATGGCGATTTTTGATTGCTCAGCATACCCACTAGCAACTTTCGTCAAGTCAGTCCGTCGCTCTTCCGTCAATTCGGGAATAGGAACACGAACACTCATACCATCAACCATCGGATTAAGGCCAAGCCCCGCATTGCGAATGCCTTTTTCAACTGCAGAAAGATTACTCTTATCCCAAACATTTGCTGTCAACATACGCGGTTCAGGCGCACTTACAGTGGCAACTTGAGTAAGTGGCATTGACGCACCGTAAGACTCAACCATCACCGGCTCGAGCAAGCTTACATGAGCCCGCCCAGTTCGCAGGCCACCGAATTCATGCTTGAGCGCATCCAGAGCCCCGTTCATTCGTTTTTCAAGGTCTTTCATTTCTGGCGCTGACATTCTGTTTTCCTTTTCAACGGGCACATGGGCCCAAGCGTCGTTAAGTTCCTAAGCTGTATAACAAATATTCAGCTATTTTACTTCAGTAAATCGACCTTTCTTTTCAATCACACGGGCAACGGCTCCGTCTTCATGAATAGAAAATACTAGAATAGGGATATTATTTTCACGTGCAAGTGAGATAGCTGCGGCATCCATAACTTTAAGGTCTTTGGAAATAACATCCAAATGTGTCAATGTTTCGAACCGAACAGCATCATCATGTTTTGCGGGATCCTTATCGTAGACCCCATCAACATTTGTGCCTTTTAAAAGCGCATCACAATTCATTTCAGCCGCCCGAAGGGCTGCCGCCGTATCTGTTGTAAAGAACGGATTACCCGTGCCTGCGGCAAATATCACGATGCGTCCGCGTTCAAGGTGACGCTCAGCTCTTCTGCGGATATAAGGCTCACATACGGAGGCCATTGGGATTGCCGATAAAACACGGCTATCCATGTCTTCTTTTTCAATAGCATGCTGCAGGGCCAGGGCGTTCATGACAGTTGCCATCATGCCCATATAATCGGCGTTCGCCTGATCCATGCCTTGCGCTGTGCCAGATACACCTCTGAAAATATTTCCGCCGCCAACGACGATACAAACTTCAACACCCATATCGTGGGCAACCCGGACATCTTTGGCAATGCGTGTCGCGGTCTCAACGTCGATGCCATATTGTTGATTGCCAAGAAGGGCTTCACCGGAGCATTTCAGAAGAACTCTTTTATATTTTGGCTCACGTGCCATTCGTATCCCCGATCATAGAAGTTTGTTACATATGTAATATCGGGTAATCAGCATACAGAATTGAACAGATATTAAAAGTAATGCCGTTACCCTTCAAAAAAAAGGCGGCCTCCAGAAGAGACCGCCTTTTTAATTTCAAGCTGAATGAAGCTTAACCACTAACAGCGGCAGCAACCTCCGCAGCGAAGTCAGTTTCTTCTTTTTCGATACCGTCACCCACTGCAAAGCGAACCATTCCGGTAAGTTTTACAGGGCTTCCGATTTCTTTAGCGACAAGTTCGATTGCTTTTTCGACAGTGTTTTCACCATCAACAACGAATGTCTGCTTAAGAAGAACAACTTCTTGATAGTATTTATTGATACGACCTTCAACCATCTTAGCAATGATTTCTTCAGGCTTGCCAGATTCGCGAGCTTGGTCTGAAAGAACAGTCCGCTCACGCTCAACAAGTGACTGATCCAAATCATCAACGCTGATTGATTCAGGGTTAGTCGCGGCAACATGCATGGCAACCTGTTTTCCAAGAACGTCAAGACGAGCTGCGTCGCCTTCACTTTCGAGAGCAATCAAAATACCAATTTTACCAAGACCAGGCGCAACCGAGTTATGAATGTATGATGAAACAACACCATTACCAACGCTCAGGCTTGATGACCGGCGAAGGTTCATGTTTTCGCCGATAGTCGCGATCTTAGCAGTCAATGTTTCTTCAACAGTCTCATCTGATCCAGGGTATTTCGCCGCTTTAATAGCGTCCAAATCACCTTTTTCATTTGCAGAAACAGTTGCAATGTCAGAAACGAGCTTTTGGAATTCCTCATTACGACCAACAAAGTCAGTTTCAGCATTAAGCTCAACAATGGCGCCCGATGTGCCAGATGATGTAACCGCTACAAGACCTTCAGCCGCAACACGGCCAGATTTTTTAGACGCAGTCGCAAGACCTTTAGTCCGGAGCCAATCAATGGCAGCGTCAAGATCACCAGCAGTTTCAGTTAGGGCCTTTTTACAATCCATCATGCCCGCGCCGGACTTTTGACGGAGTTCTTTGACCAATGAAGCAGTAATTGCAGACATAACAAATCCTCATGTCTAGAAATATTAGAATTTTCAAGGATGTCACACGCACATTAAGCGCGTGTGACTAATAACCTTACTCAGTAGCAGCAGCTTTTTCAGCTGGTGCTTCAACAGGGACTTCTTCTGCTGCTGGAAGTTCTTCAAGAACTGGTGCATCAGCCGCGCCGAGGTCTTCGCCTTGGTCAGCCATTTCAACAGAGATACCGTCAAGAACGGCTTGCTTGAAGAGTTCGCAATAAAGATTGATTGCGCGAAGCGCATCATCGTTACCTGGGATCGGGAAATCAATTCCGTCTGGATCTGAGTTACTATCAAGGATCGCAACAACAGGGATACCCAATTTGTTGGCTTCTTTAACAGCGAGTTCTTCTTTGTTTGTGTCGATAACCACGATCACATTTGGAAGACCACCCATATCCTTAATACCGCCAAGCGCCAATTCAAGCTTGTCGCGTTCGCGTGTAAGTTTAAGGATTTCTTTCTTAGTCAAACCAAGACCTTCGCCAGAAAGCATTTCTTCTGCTTTACGGAGACGTTTGATTGATTCAGAAACTGTTTTCCAGTTAGTCAGCATACCGCCGAGCCAACGATGGTTCACATAGAACTGTGCACACTGTTTTGCGCTATCAGCAACAACATCAGAAGCCTGACGTTTTGTGCCAACGAACAGAACACGTCCACCGCCGGACACAGTGTCACGAACAGTTTTAAGCGCCTGATGCAACAACGGAACAGTTTGCTGAAGATCGATAATGTGAATATTATTACGTTTGCCGAAAATGTATGGACCCATTTTTGGGTTCCAACGGCGGGCCTGATGGCCAAAATGAACACCAGCTTCTAATAGCTGACGCATAGTAAAGGTTGGCAGTGACATCTGCTGTACTCCTTCTCCGGTTGAGCCTCCGCGGGTCTTGGTCCAGAACCATTCTGAACACCGGATGGGTAGCGCCAACACGGCAACACCCGAACCCACGTGCGAATTTACAAGGCGGTAACTACGCCTCTACAGCCCAATATGCAAGGTAATAATGCGCTCAAACCGGAAATATTCGAAAAATACTAGATATCATGAACATCAAGCACTCCAGGGACATATTTCAGGGCCTGGCGAACCTCAGGAGAGATACTGTAGGATGAGTTCAAATCAAGCTCTACTTCTTTATCTTCGCCCTTCAAATTAAGAACAAATGCCACCCGCCCGCGACCAGGGCCCGTTTTCTCCAAGATGCCTGCGATCTGATTTAGGGGACTATCGTCATCCATAAAAATACGCACCCCATCGCCGGTTTGGGCCGCGACTGTTTCCAGCCGCTGCGCCGATTGCGCTGTAACGCGGGGCTGCTCATTTTCCATATCAATATGGCCGTTGACGCTTAACACAAGCGAACTACCGACTTTCAATATGTCCTGACATTGCATCAGGGTTTCTTCAAACATGGTGACTTCAAACGCACCGGAGGCATCAGACAAAGTTACAAAGGCCAATGCCTTCCCTTTTTTCGTCTTGATTTGGCGTTTAGCCATTACGGTTCCCGCAAGTTTCGCAGCACTTTCCGCAGCACTCAAAGCACCAAAATAGGAAACACTGCTTCTAACGCCTGCTTTATCCAACGTTTTTGCGTATGCATCAAGGGGATGGCCCGACAGGTAAAATCCAACAGCATCAAATTCCTGTTTAAGGACCTCCATTGATGTCCAACGGTTTGCTTTGATCATTACAGGCGCCACATCGGCGCGACTTTCTGCACCGCCAAACAAGTTCACTTGTCCAGATCCCCGCTCATCAGCCATTTGCTGCGCATGCCGCAATAAATTCTCGAGAGATGCAAACACTTGCGCCCGATCGACATGCAGCGCATCAAACGCTCCCGCTTTTGTCAGGTTTTCCGCTTGACGTTTATTCAAATGCTTTGGATTAAGACGGGAAGAGAAATCAAAAACATCTTTAAATAGACCGTTTTCAGTTCTTTCCTGAATAATGCCAGCCATAGCCTCTTTACCGACATTTTTAACAGCTGCTAAAGCATATCGAACGGCACCCTTCTCTCCCTCAAACTCCACATTGAACTCAACTTCGGATCGGTTCATGCATGGAGGATGCAACGGAATTTTCATGAGCTCCAGATCTTGCCTAAAAATATTGAGCTTATCCGTGTTGTTAATATCAAGGCTCATGGATGCTGCCATAAACTCTACAGGAAAATTGGCTTTCAAATAGGCCGTATGGTAGGAGACTAACGCATAGGCTGCCGCATGGGATTTATTAAAGCCGTAACTCGCAAATTTCGCCACAAGGTCAAAAATATGACTGGCATCTTTAGCATCAACGCCCTGATCAACGGCACCTTCGCAGAACCGATCCCGCTGTTGATCCATTTCGGCTTTAATTTTCTTACCCATGGCCCGCCGAAGTAAATCGGCTTCACCAAGACTGTATCCTGCAAGAACTTTGGCGATCTCCATCACTTGTTCCTGATAGATGATAACGCCATAGGTTTCCTCCAAAATATCTTTCAGTTTTTCATGAAGAAGGTTTGGCTCCTCCTCCCCATGCTTACATCTGATATATGTGGGGATGTTCTCCATTGGACCCGGCCGGTACAAGGCCACGATGGCGATAATGTCTTCGAAGGCATCGGGTCTCATTTTTCGAAGCATGTCGCGCATACCCGAACTCTCAAGCTGGAACACCCCGACCGTTTCGCCGCGGGCAAGAAGCTCGAAACTCGCTTTGTCATCGAGGGGGATCGCTGCGAAATCTATTTTAATACCGCGCTTTGCAATAAGGTCCTTGGCCCGATCCAAAACCGTCAATGTTTTTAGGCCGAGAAAATCGAATTTAACCAGCCCGGCCGTTTCCACGTATTTCATGGAATATTGGGTAACCGGCATATCAGAGCGCGGGTCACGATAAAGCGGCACTAACTTATCAAGTTCCCGGTCACCGATCACCACACCAGCCGCATGGGTCGATGCATGGCGATACAAACCTTCTAACTGCAACGCAATCTCAATGAGACGCGCAACTTCAGGATCGTTCCGCCGAGCTTCCCTAAGGGGGACTTCCGTATCAATGGCCTCTTGCAAGCCAATAGGGTTGGCCGGGTTCGAGGGGATCATTTTACTAATCCTGTCCACCTGCCCGTAAGGCATTTGCAGAACCCGTCCCACATCACGAATGGCCGCTTTAGCTTGCAACTTACCAAAGGTAATAATCTGTGCCACCTGGTCGTGGCCGTATTTGTCCTGAACATACCGGATAACGCGCTCGCGTTTATCCTGACAAAAGTCGATATCAAAATCGGGCATACTTACCCGTTCTGGATTTAGGAACCGCTCGAACAGCAATCCAAAGCGCAAGGGATCAAGGTCAGTAATTGTCAACGCCCAGGCAACCACTGAGCCCGCACCCGAACCACGTCCCGGACCCACGGGAATATTATTTTCTTTGGACCAATGGATAAAGTCCCAAACAATCAGAAAGTACCCCGGAAACCCCATCTGATTGATAATTCCGGTCTCGTAATCGAGGCGGTCAAAATATTCTTTGGACTTGGCCGCCTTTTGGGCCTCATCCATATCATCGGTAAGGACTTCATTATCTAGGCGTTCCTGAAGCCCTTCTCGTGCTAACGCTTCGAGCTGTCCGGCTTCATCAAGCCCCTCACCTGAACCAAAGGCAGGCAGAATAGGTTCCCGAACCGGAGATGCCACAGAACATCGCTGCGCGATCACTAATGTATTGTCGATGGCCTCTGGAAGATCACTGAAGATCTTCTGCATTTCATCTGCTGATTTAAAGTAATGTTCTGGTGTGCGGCGCTTCCGCTCCAGATCACCGACATATTTGCCGGCCGCAATACATAAAAGCGCATCATGGGCATCATACATATCCCGTTTTGGGAAGAAGCATTCATTGGTCGCAACAAGCGGAATATCCAATTCATATGCCAGATCAAGCATCATCGGCTCGGTTTGAGCCTCAAGCTCTAACCCATGGCGCTGTAACTCAACATACAATCGGCCTGAAAAAAGCTCTTTCAGTCTCGATAGATATTCTCTAGCCTCATCTTCTTTTTCATCCGCTATCAAGCGGCCAATGGGGCCTTCAGCGCCGCCGGTCAGGCAAATCAAACCATCCGCATGGCTAGAAAAAAAGTCGAAGGGAACTTGCGCTGTATCACCAGCTTCTGTCTTCAAGAAAGCATAAGACGTCAATTTCAGAAGATTATAATAGCCTTCTTCATTTTGAGCCAACAAGACAACCGGATCAGGTTCAGGACGGCGCCCATGACGTTCGACCTCGCCCTCGTTGGTCACTGCGATCTGACACCCGATAATGGGTTGAACGCCTTTTCCAGGAAGCGTGAGGGACTGCTCCAGGCTACCAAACATATTATTGGTATCGGTTATGGCAACCGCTGGCATATTGTTGTCTTTGCAAAGGTCCGCCAGTTTTTTAACTGGTATGGCTCCCTCAGACAACGAATAGGCGCTATGGACCCGAAGATGGACAAATCCGGCGTGAGACAATGTCGTTCCCTCTAATTCTGACTTCATTCGACCCATTATCTCACATCCCTATCTAAAGATCAGTCCTTGACTTCCCTCTTCTTGAATATTTCTTGTGGATAAGTGTGGTCGCAGTCTGGAATTATAGGAAACTGACCGCTCAACCTGTAAAGCTATGTACGATTTCTGCCCAGAAAACCATGGTTGCCAGCACGCCGCCAAAGACAACAAATTCGAAACTGTTTTTGATTACATTTTTACCAGTCATAAGAACCTCCGTTGATTTTCAAACAGAGTGTTCTCATTTTGTTCTCGTGTCAAACAAAAAGGGAACAAAATTATTTATCGTTTTATTTCAATATCTTAATTCGCCACCTAAAGATTTGATAGAGAATCGAGAATCAGAAAAATAGAATCAGTTGGAAAAGAATCGGTGCTCATCGACTGCAGACAGAACCTGTGCGACAACTTCACTCACAGATTGCTGCGAGGTGTTAATCACGATGTCAGCGCTATTATAAAGCGCTTCGCGATCACGGAGGATATTACGAAGCTCAGCCATAGCTTCAGGATTACCGGCCATTGGGCGTTCATCCCCCTGCTTTCTTACCCGTCCCATATGGTCTTCAGGGTCTGCCTTTAGCCAAATCGTATGATAGTTACGCAGTAAATAATTGAAGGTTTCTGGAGCTGAGACGATGCCGCCCGCCACGGCCAAAACGATGGCATCATTTGTGGCAGCTATTCGTTCCACCGATTGCTTTTCAAGGCGGCGATATCCCTCTTGTCCGTATAACGCCATCACTTCGTCAACAGGCATCCCGCTTGCTTCTTCGATAGTGTCATTGAGTTCTAGAAAGGGCATTTCCTTTTGGGCCGAAAATAACTGACCAATAGTTGACTTACCTGCACCTCTAAGGCCAATAAACGCAATCCGTGAAGCCTGCGCTGACGCAGGGCCATTTTGCTCCAGCATACTCAACACTTTTTGTCTCTGATCTGCTGTCGCCTGATTGTAAAGTCCAATTAACGGCAAGATAGACGAAGAATACGGATCTTCGTCTCCAACGAGCCATTCAATCTTATAGTCAAGCGCGTCAGCTACCCGCCGAAGAAGGATGATGGAAATATTCCCAGATCCTGTCTCCAGTTGCGCCAAATAGCGCTGCGAAATACCTGATATTTCAGACAGCGTCTTCCTAGAAATGTTTTTACGTGCTCGTGCGGCTCTAACCCGCTCTCCCACAGCCTCCAAGAAAGAAGTGTTTTCATCCACAGCATCAGAAGACTGCAATCTAGCTGTCTCGAATGTGGCTATCTCGTTCGTTGTATCACTCATAACCTATCAACGTATCTCTTCCTTCGAATACCTCGGCGCTATTTTAGCTAATCGAGGTAATTCATGGGTGAATAATCACGAATCCTTTATCTGCACATACTCAAAGTCGCCGGGCTTATTGTCAATTCCCATTCGCGGCGGCGCAATCCATCCAGCATATTTTCCAGGCTCCAACTGCGGCTTCATCAACGACTTAATATATGTGCCATCGTCTTGAGACGGTAACCACTCAAGCATACGGGTCGACCATTCTTCATCACTAATAATATCCCCATCAGGTGTCGTCTGAACAGAAGCAAACTCACCGATCTGACGGTGGAAGGCTTGGTGAGGTGTTTTAAGCTCAAAATTGATGCCCAGCTTTGCGATAATCGCATTCCAACGCCTGACCCCGCCCCCAGCATCCCGAACATAGTCATCGCGAAGACGCATATTAATGCCAGATAACGCGGGAACATCTTCAGTAACCACCTGACCATCTTTCAAGCGCAGAACTGGGTAAGTTGCACTTTTAAGCTGATGATCATCATCAATTTTAGTTTCGCGGAACCGTCCCTTGATGCCCGCATTAAAAGCGTTAGCGGCATTTGTCGATACTTCCGATCCGAACAAATCCAATGATAAAGTGTAATGCAAATTGAGTTTTTTCTGGAGTGTCGGCAAATCAATAACACCTAAATCCCGAACCGCATTAATATCGGAAGGATCAGTGATGCCGGCCTCATTCATGGCTTCACAGGTCCTGCGTATGACACGGCCAACACCGGTCTCCCCAACGAACATATGATGTGCTTCTTCGGTTAGCATAAAGCGGCACGTTCGTGACAGAGGATCAAAACCTGATTGCGCAAGGCTTTCCAGCTGCATTTTCCCATCGCGATCCGTGAAGCAAGTAAACATGAAGAAAGACAACCAGTCTGGCGTTTCTTCGTTAAATGCGCCCAGCATCCGTGGCGCTTCATCTGATCCCGACTGCCTGCGAAGTAGCTCATTGGCTTCCTCACGTCCGTCCCGGCCAAAATATTTCTGAAGCAAATATACCATTGCCCAAAGGTGGCGCCCTTCTTCAACATTGACCTGAAACAAGTTCCGCATGTCATACAATGACGGCGCCGTAGCACCCAAAAACCGTTGCTGTTCAACAGACGCGGGTTCTGTGTCCCCCTGAATTACGATCAACCGGCGCAACATGGCCCGGTATTCTCCCGGAACTTCCTGCCATACGGGCTCACCCAAATGTTCTCCAAATGGAATGCGGCGATCTTCAACCTGCGGGGCGAGCAATATGCCCCACCGATAGTCTGGCATTTTTACGTAATCAAATTTTGCCCAACCTTTAGGATCAACACTGATAGCGGTTCGAAGGTAAACTTCACTTTCATGAAATCCGTCCGGTCCCAAACTTTTCCACCAATTAATATATCCCGGATGCCATTTCTCAAGTGCTTTGAGCACGCGCTTATCTGATGACAAACCAACGTTATTGGGTATTTGAGTGTCATAACTCACGTTCACTTGATCTGTCATTTCGCATTCCTCATTATTATTCGTTTCGGCGAGTCTCCCCGCTCATGTTTTATGTTAGGTCCTAGACCCGCCCCATATCAAATTTGCCGCGCATGCCAGTTCCATATCGCTGCAATGCACCGTCACTTCCCACAGCATTTGGTCGCTGGAAAATCCAATTCTGCCAGGCGGTAAGCCTTCCAAATATGCGTGTCTCCATGGTTTCGGGTCCAGCAAAGCGTAAATTGGCCTCCATACCCGTCATGGCGTCAGGAGAGAATTTTGCCCGTTCTTCAAAGAAAATACGAACTTCATCGTCCCAATCGATATCGTCGAAACAGAAGGTAACCAGTCCCATTTCTTCCACTTCTTCTGCCTCAAGCGCATTCCCTTTACGATTTTCAGCCGTCAGAACTTTATCTGGGTCTCCCAAAAACCGTGTTTGCAGACGCGTTAGATTATTCGACATCGGATAGTGGCCAAAGTTACCGTCCGTCAGCCCTATTGATGCCACAGGCCGGTCATCGTCTTCAAACTCACCTTCGGCCATATAACTGCGGTCCACGGCAAAAAGTAGTTCTGCCAATACTCCGCTGAAACAGGATCCCGGCTCCACAAGAGCGACCAACGAGCGTGATGTCATATCAACGCGTTTGAGGACCCGCTTCCAATACTGCAAGATCTCACGGGATAACCAGTGATCTTTATTTTCGATCAGGAAATTTTCGTGGGCCGCAACGGCCTCATTCTTGCCGTTAGTCGCAAAAACGACGACGCCAACTTCAAGTTCGTTTAACCGCAAATTCAATATGGCATCATCGAGCTCACGGGCACACCGCAAGCTCCAATTTTCAGCGCCTTCGCTAACCAATTGATCCATACTTGAAGGCGCATTATCCGTCGGTCCAGCAATATCAATACGGGCGATCCCTTTGGATCTGTCGATATCTACAGAAACAGTGCTGTAACGGATATTCCCGCTCTCTTCTATGGTCCGATGTAGCGGCGGTAAATCAATTCCCTGCGCCGGTTTTTCTGCTGAATTCTCATCTGCAAATTCACGCGCCCGTTCCGCAACCACTTGATCAAACTTTGCGTTGGAGACGACTTCATCAACCAAACCCCAGTCTTTGGCCCTTTTCCCGCGCACACCTTCTTCCAATGTACAAAAAACATCAGCCAGATCACGGCGCACTTTTCGCTTGTCGGTCACGCGGGTTAGGCCGCCGGTTCCTGGTAAAACCGCCAACAACGGAACTTCGGGAAGTGACACACTGCTAGAGCCATCATCGGTTAAAAGAATATAGTTTGTGGCAAGGGCAAGTTCATACCCACCGCCCGCGCAAGACCCTTTCACGGCGCTAATATAAAGCTGCCCAGAATCTTCAGACGCGGCTTCAAACGTATTCCGTGTCTCGTTTGTAAATTTACAGAAATTGACTTTCAGGGCGTGGCTTGACCCACCGAGCATCCTGATGTTCGCGCCGGCACAAAAGACTTTCTCTTTTCCAGACCGCATGACCACTACCTTAACTTCAGGGTGTTCAAAACGCATCCGCTGCACAATATCTGCCAGCTCTATATCCACGCCAAGATCATATGAATTGAGTTTTAATTCATATCCGCCGAATAATCCGCCATTTTCGTCTACATCCATATAAAGGTTGGCAATATCCCCTTCATATTCAATGCGCCAATGACGATACGAATTCCGATCCACTTGAAAATCAATGCGTTCGCTCACAAACTATCTCCCTTTATCGGTACAGACATTAACATACTGCATTTTAATGCATTAAATCTATGTATTTTTAAATTATAATTCATTTTGTCCATGTTTTATGAATTATAATGCTCTATCGGTAAATTCGCTAACCAACTGCACTATTCTCTCCGGAAACTGCATATGCGGGGAATGCCCGCATTTATCGATCACCTCAATCTGCAACGAACCCGCAACATTCTGTTTCAAACTATCCATCTGTCGCATTGTGCCGTACTCGTCGTCCGTTCCTTGAATAGCCAGGATGGGCTTATCAATTTTGGATAAGAAGTCTTCGATATTCCACTTCAGAAACCCAGGGTTCAACCAACTCTCGCACCACCCCTTAAACGCGCCATCAACATCAGAATGATACTTAAACAATTTCTGGCGAAGATTTTCGTGTGAATACTGTTCGTTCACACGGGCAATCGCCGTAACACTGATGGGCTCTGCAAAGAAATGCGGCGCTATTAGTATAATTCCTTTTAACCGGTTATCCGTTGCCATACCCGCATATATGGCTGCTATTGATGCGCCGTCACTATGGCCTGCAATATAACCTGACTTAAAACCGATTGCTGCCAAAACGGCAGGAAGCACCCTCTCCGCTTCCACGTTCATATAATCAAGTGGCCGCGGAAGGGTTACAGGATCCGACCGCCCGTAACCTTGTCGGGAATATATAAACACACCCTTTCCAGTAGCC
>JBALWO010000098.1:0-2814 GCA_036960775.1 Pseudomonas marincola
GTTTTTAATCTGCGACCCTTGCAAAAACAGCAATACACGGTCGGCGATATTGTCCGTATTCCCATGACGTCAGGGTACCAGGCTGTGGAGTACGGCATTCTGCATCGCACGGATGCCTATTTAAGCAGTGTGGATCAGGTGGTCATTGAAACCTGTATCCGGCTTCGCGAAAGCGGAGCCTTCAATATGGCAACTTTACCTGAAGGTAAAAACGGACCAATCCTCTAATAAATGTTTTAATAAAAGCGTAAAAATATATTTTACGAATGATAGCCGTTGATTTAGCGTAAGTTTACAAAATGAAAGACAAAAAAATAGAATGTAACAGGAGGCAGGGATGAAGAAGTTTGGAATTATCGCGGCTGCGGTAGCCATGATAGCAACGGCTGGTGGCGCAACGCTAACCCAGGCCGAAGAAGGCAAAAGTGGCGGAACACTCGTTATCGGCACAACACAGAAGGCGCGGCATCTTAATCCAGCCGTCCAGTCCGGTATTGCGACAGCGGTTCCGGGAACGCAAATTTTCGCGACACCATTACGATTTGACGAAAACTGGCAACCGCAACCGTATCTGGCGGAAAGTTGGTCCATTTCCGATGATGGCAAGAGTATCACTCTGAATTTGCGTAAAAATGCCAGATTCCATGATGGAAAACCCGTTACATCGGAAGATGTGGCTTTTTCACTTCAAACGGTGAAAGACAACCATCCCTTTAAATCCATGTTCGCGCCTGTGACCGGCGTTGATACACCTGATGCGAATACTGCGGTGATCAATTTCGACAAACCGCATCCGGCAGCTTTCTTAGCAATGTCGAGTGCCTTACTACCGATTATACCAAAGCATGTTTACGGCGATGGTCAGGATGCGAAAACTCATCCAGCCAATAGTGCGCCTGTCGGTTCCGGTCCTTTCAAATTCTCTGAATTCAAGCCTGGTGAATATATTATCCTGGAAAAGAACCCGGATTACTTTATTGAAGGCCGCCCATATCTCGATAAGATTATTATCAAGAACTACAAGGATCCAACAAGTTTGGCGCTCGCCACCGATAAAGGTGAAGTGACCATGTATCCTTTCCTCGGGACATCGAAAGATATCGCGCGGCTGAAGAAAAGTGACAATGTGATTGTTACGGATAGAGGCTACGAAGCTGTTGGACCGCTTAATTGGCTGGAATTTAATACGAAGAACGAATATTTGAAAGATAAACGCGTACGTCAGGCGATCGCATATGCAATCGATCGTAACTTTGTCGTCAATGCGTTACTTGGTGGACAGTCAAAAGCGGCTACTGGACCAATTGTCCCAGGCAGCCCATTTTATGCGGCAAATGCGCAAAAGTATGATCTTGATCTGGATAAAGCCAATGCCCTGCTAGATGAAGCTGGTTTCCCGCGCGATGCGGATGGCATGCGCTTTAAACTGACCGTTGATTACATTCCTAATGGTTCGGAATTGCAAAAAGGTGTGGCGGAATATCTAAAGCCTCAGCTTAAAAAGGCCGGTATCGCCGTTGATTTGCGGGCATCCCCGGATTTTCCAACATGGGCGAAAAGGGTAAGTGGTCATGATTTTGATATGAGCATGGACATTGTCTTTAACTGGGGCGATCCGGTTATTGGTGTTCACCGTACTTATCTTTGCGACAACATCAAAAAAGGTGTGATCTGGTCAAATACACAGAGTTATTGTAACGAAGAAGTCGATGCTCTGCTGTTGCAAGCTGGATCCGAGTTGGATCAAGCCAAACGGATTGCGCTGTATAACCAAGCTCAGGAAATTATTGTTGACGAAGCACCGATCGCTTACCTCAATGTCCTGCCTTATCACACAGCCTACAGCAAAAAAGTTGGCAACCCTCCGATGACAATTTGGGGCGCCATGGCACCGATGGATGAAGTTTTCTTGAAATAAGATGACGTCAGTTCACTTATATAATCGGCGGGTAATTCTATCATGAATATGGTCATGATGGTTGCTCGCCGGCTATTACACGCATTTCTTCTAATCCTTGCAGTCCTTGTCCTTAATTTCCTTTTGATTCATGCGGCTCCCGGAGATCCCGCTGACGTAATCGCCGGTGAAATGGGGGGCGCCACAGAGGAAATGATGGCGGATATCCGTAAGACCTATGGCTTGGATAAACCAATTTATGTCCAACTTGGGGTCTATCTGGGGCGCGCCTTGCAGGGAGATTTGGGGCAGTCGTTTTTCTATAATGCTCCTGTCCTTGATCTTGTTTTGGGACGAGCCGGCGCCACCATATTATTGGTGACGACGGCGCTGCTCTTCGCAATTTTTGTTGGCACCATGCTCGGTGTTCTGGCATCACACAAGCCGAAAGGCATTGTTAGTGGATTGGTCACACTGGTATCGGTGATTGGTTATTCCGCGCCGATTTTCTGGACAGGCCTCATGCTGGTCATCCTGTTTGCCTGGGTGTATCCGATTTTCCCCATATCCAATATGTTCGATATCACAAAGGATACCGGATTTTTTGGCTATATCTTGGATGTAGCCCATCATCTGGTTCTTCCTGCATTGACCCTTGGCATTGTCTATCTCGCCCAATATGCGCGGCTTACCCGTGCCAGTATGTTGGAAATTCTGAGCTCCGATTATATCCGGACAGCTCGGGCAAAAGGTGTAGCGGAAACCAAGGTTTATGGTCATCACGCGCTTCGCAACGCTATTTTACCGGTTGTCACTATCGCCGGTTTGCAGTTTGGAAGTATTATTTCCGGCGCCGTACTGGTTGAAACAGTGTTTAGCTGGCCGGGCCTCGGTACCTTGGCGTTTGATTCAATTCT
>JBALWO010000098.1:2914-5899 GCA_036960775.1 Pseudomonas marincola
TACCTTGGGCGTGACATGCTGGCAGGCCTTATTCAAGGAGGATCGGCTACCTTGTTTGTCGGGCTGGCAGCCGGATTTATAACAGTTACCATTGGAATTTTGGTCGGAGCTTTTGCCGGTTTCTACCGCGGTGCCGTGGATGAAGCCCTTATGCGCCTCACAGAATTTTTTCAGGTACTTCCCGCCCTTTTGTTCGCCATGGTTTTGGTTACTCTATTCTCACCGACAATATACGTGGTGTCCTTCGCCATAGGGATCGTCAGCTGGCCAACAACGGCTCGTTTGACTCGAGCGGAATTCTTCCGTATTCGCAGTCTCGAATATGTTAATGCTGCCCGATCCGTGGGTGCGAAAGATAGCCGCATCATGTGGCGGGTTATTCTGCCCAATGCCTTGGCACCTCTGATCGTATCCGCCACTCTTACTATTGGTATCGCCATTCTGTTTGAGGCCGGGTTGAGTTTCTTAGGCCTGGGCGATCCGAATGTTTTCAGCTGGGGGCTGATGATCGGGGCGGGTCGTGAGTATATTCTGGATGCCTGGTGGTCCGTGACATTCCCCGGATTTATGATTTTCCTGACAGTTCTCAGTTTCAGTCTGGTTGGTGATGGACTGAATGATGCCTTTAATCCGAAATTGAGGGAACGCTGATGGCTGCGATGTTATCGATTAAAAATCTGGTCGTGGATTTTAAGACGCGGGCCGGCAATGCGCGGGTTCTTAACCATGTGTCGCTTGAATTGTTGAATGGCGAAATTCTCGGTATCGTCGGTGAATCTGGTTGCGGTAAAAGTATGACGGCGCTTTCGGTAATGGGGTTGGTTCCAAGCCCGCCTGGTAACGTGACCGGAGGGTCGATCTCCCTGGAAGGTGAAGAACTTACGACGGCATCCAATAAACGGATGCGTGAAATCCGTGGCGGCATAATTTCTATGATCTTTCAGGAACCGATGACATCTTTGAATCCGGTATTTAATGTCGGTGATCAAATTGCGGAATGTGTTCTCCTCCATGAGGACGTAACAAAGGCAGAGGCCTGGCAACGGGCTGTCGAGATGTTGACAAAAGTTGGCATTCCGGAACCTGAAATGCGGGCAAGTTCTTATCCCCATGAACTATCGGGTGGCATGCGGCAGCGGGTGATGATTGCCATGGCCTTATCGTGCCATCCACGGGTTTTGATCGCAGATGAGCCGACGACCGCACTGGACGTCACGGTTCAAGCTCAGATATTTGACCTTCTTAAAGATCTGCAAAAAGAAACCGGCACGGCGATTATCATGATTACCCATGATATGGGTGCGATAGCAGAATTGGCGGATCGGGTCGCGGTTATGTATGCTGGACATATTATCGAATCCGGCCCTACCAATGAAATTCTGACCAACCCGCAGCATCCGTACACCCGCGGACTGATTGCTTGCGTTCCGCACCTAGAAGAAGATCCCAGTGAAATACGGCCATATCTAAGCGAGATTAAGGGTGTCGTTCCATCCTTGATTGATTTGGGTAAGGGGTGCGCCTTTGCAGACAGATGCGCTTATAAAACGCCGGAATGTGAGGAGCAGCAACCTCTCATAGAAGCCGTTGCTGAGGGACACTCAGTTGCCTGTTATAATGTTAAATATGTGGTGGCGGTATGAGCGCAGAAGCCCTTCTCGAAGTTCGCGATCTTAAGGTTCATTTTGGCGGAAAAAAACTGTTCAAGAAAAGCATGATTGTTCATGCGGTCGATGGCGTCAGCTTTTCGGTACCGAAGGGAAAGACACTTGGGATTGTTGGTGAGAGCGGATCCGGTAAAACGACGACGGCGCTCGCAGTATTACGATTGGTTCCAATAACGGCAGGAAATATCCGGCTTGATGATTTGGAAATCAGTTCTCTTGAAAAAGATGATCTCAGAATATCCCGTCGGCGCTTTCAAATGATCTTTCAGGATCCGTATTCTTCATTGGACCCACGTCAGCGCGTTGGCGAAATTGTTCGTGAGCCGCTTGATCTTATGGATATTGGTGAAGAATCTGAGCGGGATCAAATGGTCCGTGACTTGTTTGTTCAAGTAGGCTTGCGGCCAGAACTGACAACTCTCTTTCCACATCAATTTTCAGGCGGCCAACGACAGCGTGTCGGTTTGGCCAGAGCTTTGTCCACCAAACCGGATCTGATTGTCTGTGACGAGCCGGTGTCCGCGCTCGATGTTGCTGTGCAGGCGCAAATCCTCAATTTGATGCGCAAACTGCAGGAAGATCTTGGCCTGACGTATCTATTTATCAGCCATGATCTCGGTGTTGTGCAACATCTTTGTGATCATGTGGCCGTGATGTATTTGGGGCAGATTGTAGAACAGGCAGACCGAATATCCCTCTTTAAAAATCCACAGCACCCCTACACAAAAGCTTTGCTTTCTGCTGTTCCGAAAGCGCGGGCACGCGACGGTAGCGAAGAACGCGTTCGGCTTATGGGGGATCCACCAAGCCCCATTAACCTGCCAAAAGGATGCCGATTTGCGGGAAGATGTCCCGTTGCAATGGACAAATGCCATCATGAAGAACCACCACTCATTGATCGTGGTAACGGTCATCTGGCATCTTGTCATTTGCTGGATTAGAAATTTTATCCTTGTCGCAATCTCGTCATAGCTTTTAGAAGCCCGTCAGTAGAACCACTTTTTTCTTCTGAACCTTTGCCAGTTTTAATTAACGGTAATAGGTCGGAGGCAAGTTCCTTTCCAAGCTCGACACCCCATTGATCAAAGGAGTTGAGTCCCCAGATGGCGCCTTCAACGAAAACCCTGTGCTCATATAAAGCTAAGATCTGACCCAATGTACGTGGCGTAAGCTTTTTGTATAGCAACGTAATGGAAGGGCGATTGCCCGGGAATGTTCTATGGGCGGCCGCGCTGTCCAAATCTGTATGAGTTCCCTTTAAGCGCAAGAGAGATTTCGCTTCTTCCTGACTCCGCCCACTCATCAAGGCTTCTGATTG
>JBALWO010000099.1:0-4502 GCA_036960775.1 Pseudomonas marincola
ATCCGACCGCCCGTAACCTTGTCGGGAATATATAAACACACCCTTTCCAGTAGCCGCCGCTAGTTTGTCTGGAAAATCACGCCACAGTTCAACGGACCCCAGCCCTTCATGCAACAATATGATGGTATCGGCTTCAGACGGCGGCGGGCCTATGCATTTTCCTTCAAGCTGCACACCGCTGACATCAAACGAAACTGTTTTGCTGGTCACCCATTCCATAGACTAAAACCTATCGAAGCTTAAACCGCTGAACTTTGCCGGTAGCGGTCTTAGGTAAATCTTCAACCACCTCAATCCAACGCGGGTATTTCCATTTACCAACGGCTGTTTTCACGTGCTCTTTTAAGATCTCTTCTAAACCTTGGACTGCGTCTCCGGACTTCAAGACAACGAACGCTTTTGGCTTATCCAATCCATTTTCATCTTGCGCTGCAACGACAGCAGCCTCCAACACACTGCTATGGGAGACTAGGGCTTGTTCGATTTCAAAGGGCGACACCCAAATGCCGCTAACCTTGAACATGTCATCGGTACGCCCGCAATAAACAAGCCGACCATCGTCCTGCTTTTCGTATTTATCGCCTGTTCGCGTCCAATATCCTTCAAAGGTAGCCCGGCTTTTATCTCTCTGATTCCAATATCCATCAGCGGCTGATGGACCGTTGACCAAAAGTTCACCGATTTCACCGGCGGAGACTTCTTGTCCCTGATCATCCACTAGGCGTATCTCATACCCTGGAACGGCCGTCCCAGACGTGCCGTAAACCACATCATTCGGGCTGTTAGATAAAAATATATGGAGCATTTCAGTGGAGCCAACGCCGTCGAGAATATCAACGCCGGTGATCTCTTGCCAACGTCGCCCCACATCCGCCGGAAGGGCTTCACCTGCTGAAATACAAGATCTAAGATTGGCAAACCCTGCTGGTTTTTCATCTGTCATTGAGGCCAGTAATGCCGCGTATAACGTGGGAACACCGCAAAAAATTGACGGTGATTTTTGGCTCATAACACTTAAAATACTATCCGGTGTTGGTCGTGCTGGGTACAAAACTGCTGTTGCTCCAACCGCCATGGGGAAAGTCATTCCATTGCCAAGACCGTAGGCAAAAAACAATTTCGCAGCTGAAAAAATAACATCGCCTGACTTAATACCCAGCACCTTGGCACCATATGTATCCGAAGTGGCTTTTAGGCTGCTATGCACATGTCTGACGCCTTTAGGCTTTCCTGTTGATCCCGATGAATAAAGCCAAAAAGCACATTCATCGTCGGACGCCGGAACGGTTTCTTCCGATTTGCAATCCCCAAGCATCTCCCTAAAATCTGAGTAGGGCGCGACCACATCATCGCCGATGATAAAAACAGAGTTTAGATCCGTAGCCTCTTTAAGGGCAGGTTCAACAACAGGTAATAATTCTTCGGAAATGAAAACGGCTTTTGCGCGGGAGTCTTTTAAGATAGCGCCGTATAGATCAGTGGATAATAACGTATTAATGGGAACAGGTATAATTCCAGCCTTTATTGCACCCCAAAAAATGATCGGAAATTCGATGCAATCAACGGTGATCATCGCAACCCGGTCTTCTTTTTGGATCTGGCTTTTTGCCAGCAAATCTCCAATGCGAGAAGAGCGATCCTTAAGGTCGCCATAGGTTAGCGATCTGCCGCCTTCAACACCTTCGCAAAAGGCTACTTTTTTTGCTGTTTTCCCTTGATCATGACGATCTACAAAATACAGCGCCGCGTTTCCGTTTACGTCCATCCCATAATCTCCCTCAGACCCTACCGCTTTTTGACCATTTTTAGTTTTTTAAAGCGTGTTAAGGAGAGCTTATATGAGAAAATAAAAAGATTAAACCCCAATTTTATGCAATATAATGCGTAAATATTCAAAATTATGCGAAAATGGACAAAAAAATGGCCTCATACATGTATGAGGCCATTAAATTCAATCACTATATTTCTTCTATTGGTCAAGCGTCCACAAGCTGCCTGTCGTGAACCCTTACGACGCGATCCATGCGCGCTGCCAAATCCGTATTATGTGTTGCTACAAGCGCCCCGACATTTCTACTTTTCAGCAAATTCACAAAATTGGTAAAAACCATCTCTGCTGTTTGTTCGTCCAAATTGCCGGTTGGCTCATCGGCAAGCAAAAGCGAGGGTTTATTGGCTAGCGCCCGAGCAATCGCAACGCGCTGCTGTTCCCCGCCTGATAATTTTGCCGGTCGATGAGTTAATCTGTGTTCCAGCTGCATCATCGTCAGGAGTTCAGTCGCATTTTCTTCAGCGGCTGATTTTGAGATACCCGATATCAGATTTGGCATCATCACGTTTTCCAAAGCCGAAAACTCTGGAAGCAAATGATGAAATTGATAAACAAATCCAATTTCATTACGGCGCATCTCAGTTCGTTTTTTATCGTTAGAAGCACTGCAATCAACACCGTTGATGATAACCTCGCCGCTTGTCGGCGGCTCAAGCAATCCAGCGATTTGAAGCAATGTTGATTTACCTGCCCCCGAATGCCCCAGCAAGGCCACAACTTCACCCGCCTGAATATCCAAGTTCACCTGAGACAAAATCTCAAGATCTTCATTTCCTTGTGTGAAAACGCGGCTTACATTTTCCAGTTTCAGTATGGAATTACTCATAACGAAGCGCCTCCACTGGATCGAGCCTTGCCGCACGCCATGACGGATAAATCGTTGCAGCTAATGAGATAAAAAGGGCCATCAAAACGACAACCGTGACCTCTCCGGCATCAACTTTCGCCGGTAGATGCGACAAGAAGTAAATCTCTGCAGAGAAAAGCTCAGACCCTGTAAGACCTTCAATAAAATTCTTGATGGCATCGATATTAGCGCAAAACCCTAATCCCAGTATAAAGCCAAACAAAGTCCCGAATACACCGACGCTGGCGCCTGCGATAAAGAAGATCCGCATGATCATTCCCCGGGTTGCCCCCATAGTTCGCAGTATGGCAACATCTCGCCCCTTATCTTTTACAAGCATGATTAGGCTTGAAACTATATTGAATGCAGCCACCAAAATTATCAAAGTTAGGATCAAGAACATAACATTACGTTCGACCTCTAACGCATTGAAAAAGCTGGCCCTTGACTGCTGCCAGTCATAGATATAGGCGCGAATATTAACAGCATTGATCACGTCAGGTCGGATCGCCAATGCGCGATCTGGATCAGTTGCAAAAACCTCAAGAGAGGTAATGCCCTTTCCGTGTCTGAAATATTTCTGCGCCGCCGACAATGACATATAGATGTAACCGTTGTCGTATTCATACATGCTCGTATTGAACAGGCCGCCAACTTTGTAAGTCTTTACACGCGGAACAGTTCCAAAGGCCGTAGACGTTCCCTTTGGCGACAGAATTTTAAGCTTATCACCGGCACGAACACCAAGTTTGCTCGCAAGTCGGTAACCAATAAGAATACTGTTGCCACCCTCGAAGCCATCAAGGGATCCTTCAACAATGTTTGACGATAATACTGTAAGCCCTTTGAGATCCTTTGGCGCCATGCCGCGAACCAAAGCCCCGCTCGCATGTTTGCCCGCCGCGGCCATCACTTGACCTTCAATGAGCGCCGAGACACGAACAACGTCCTTAACTGCAGCCAATCTTTTAATAACTGGCTCATAATCTACCAAAAGGCCGTTGTCCGGCGCCTTAACTTCATAGTGACCGTTCATTCCAAGAATACGGTCCAGAAGGTCAGCGCGAAACCCGTTCATCACGGACATAACAATGATAAGTGTGGCAACCCCAAGCCCTATTCCCAAAAATGAGAACAACGCAATAACAGAGATAAAACCTTCTTGTCTGCGCGCCCGCAGATAGCGAAACGCCAACGTCCATTCAAATCGGGAAAACACCAGGATTAGCCTATCAGTTTTTCAAGGGCTGCTTCTGGAGAGAGTTCTTCTTTTTCTCCGCTTGCCCGGTTTTTAAATTCGACAACGCCAGTTTTCAAACCACGTGGACCGATCGTTACCTGCCATGGCAGACCGATTAAATCCATTTTGGCAAACTTGCCGCCAGCTCTCTCTGATGTATCGTCATATAATACTTCAACACCTGCAGCCTGCAATTTGCCGTAGAATTCGTCACAAGCAGCATCACAAGCATCATCACCTGACTTAAGGTTGATCAAGCCAACTTTAAAGGGGGCAACTTCTTCAGGCCATATAATACCGTTTTCATCGTGGCTTGCCTCGATGATCCCGCCAACCAGGCGTGAGACACCAATACCGTAAGAGCCCATTGAGACATTGACATCTTTACCGTCAGGCCCAGCAACAGATGCGCCCATTTTATCTGAATATTTTTGACCAAAATGGAAGATATGCCCAACTTCGATGCCGCGGCGTGTAATCAAATCACCTTCCGCAACGGTGCATTTTTCAGCCACATGCATTTCATCAGCCGCAGCATAATAACTCGTCCACTCATCCACGAGAGTTTGCAGCTCTTCAGGAGA
>JBALWO010000099.1:4602-5696 GCA_036960775.1 Pseudomonas marincola
CCGCGCATCACCCCGAAACGAGGGCGCACTTCATCGCGAAATTTCCACTGGATATGATAAAGGTTAAGCGGAAGATCTTTGTAGCTTTTCACGTTGGAGCGGAAAATGTCAGTAATCTGCTCTTCGTTGGTTGGGCCATAAAGCATATCCCGGCCATGACGGTCTTCGATCCGCAGCATTTCCTTGCCGTAATCGTCATACCGATCAGACTCGCGCCACAAATCAGCAGGCTGAATTGTTGGCATTAGAAGCTCGAGGGCGCCCGCCTTATTTTGCTCTTCACGAACAATATTCTCGATTTTCTTCAAAACCATGTGACCAAGTGGCAACCATGAATAAATACCAGCAGATGATTGCTGGACCATTCCGGCGCGCAACATCAATCTGTGAGAGGCAATTTGAGCTTCCTTGGGATCTTCCTTCAAGGTCGGCATAAAGAAACGGGAAAGACGCATAAAAACCTCGGTTATTTGAAGAGATATAGTTAGAAATTATTTCAAGCCCAGAATAAGGCATTTAAGAATTTTTTATAGGGATTTTGTGAGATTGCAAGGTTTAACACGCCATATGCGGTCAAGAACCTGAATTGCCGTACATTTCGCGGCATTGAACTGCAATTTCATGTAAAGCCGGATCTGCAAGAACCTGCCCGTTAAAGGTAAGTTTGCCGCTTCCCAGATTATATTCAAGTGTTCCCACTTGAACCTCTGCATTTTTTAGCTTTTCACTCGGTGGGTTCGCTGCACTGAATAGATCTTGTAACGGCAATGATAAATCAATGATAACATTTTCAGGAAGCTTAATCTGATTTTGATTTAAATCCGCTGGCACAACGCTGTTACCGCGCACATCCACACCCGGCTTATAGGTGACATCCGACCGGGCAATATGTTTTTCAATGCGCGCGCAATTCTTCTCGCTAACCGTCAGCTGAACTTCCTCAGCTGCGGAAAATACAGGTACCGCCCCCATTAGTAGTGCCGCCATGAGAATAATTTTCTGCACACCGCCTGCCTTTATCAAAAATACTGCCGCAATACATCTACTATAGGGCGTGCACCCTCAACACTCAAATGATCATCGTCAGTGTACAA
>JBALWO010000100.1:0-5579 GCA_036960775.1 Pseudomonas marincola
CGAACGAGCAACGTTATAACTACATATGGAATTCTAGCAGCCAGCCAATTCTTCTTGATCGCCTTTAATAGTCATGTGGTCCTGGAATGATATCAGTCAGTATAACTGATCCTCGTTTTCTGTCGCACTTGACTTTGATCAAGGTGTTAACCGATAATTCACTATAATTTTGTGTGAAAAGGTTTCCCTTAATTGACCGAACTTGGATAATTATGCCGGTAAAAATCAAGTATTCGAATGACGGGACAGGCGTTTACATGGACTACCATGGAAACGTTACTGGTAATGATATATACGATGTTGTGCACGCAATTTTCACGGATAATCGCTTTTCATCTTTGGAATTTTGGCTATCCGATCGCACTGAGGTCACTAATTTCGATGTCTCAACCGAAGTTACCGTGGCAATTGGGAAGATGTCTGCAACGTATTTAGAACAAAATCCTAATTTAATTATCGCACTGGTTAGCCCCACTGATATCGAGTTCGCCATGTCTCGAATGATGGAATTACAAGCAAATTCTCCTAATCCTTTTTTAGTTTGTCGGTGCCGCGCTGAGGCTGAAGAATGGATTGTCAAAGAGAGACAGGGCGAAGAAATGCCCGCCTAAAGTTGTGAACAAGCGGGGCCTCTGTCGCCGAATATGACGTGGTTTCTCATTTGACTGGCTTATGAAGTTCGATGACATTGCCGTCTGGATCCCGAACAAAAAAGAAGAATGTTCCATCGGGCAATTTTACGGTCTCTGTAATTTTTATCCCAAGTGCATCCAGCTGCTGTTGAACGGCTTCAATGTCATTGATTTCAAGGGCTATATGCGTAATCCCTGTATGTTTTTCGGGCTCGTCCATTAGGATATTATTGTCAGAGGAATTTGAAGATGCATTCAGGATAAAGTTGATGTTGATACCTGATGGATGCAACATCACAGCAACCGGTTCAGGTCCAATTGGACCGATGATAAATTCGAACCCCAGTTGTTCGTAGAATGCTCTTGCAGTCTCCAGGTTTCGAACCCTAATTCCCACATGATTAATTCCGGTTATTTGTTTCATGATCATAACTCCAAATGCCGCAAGATGATGATGGATATTTTCGACTAAAACATTGATCTTGCAAGATACATGATACTAGTTTGGTGAACTACTACCAATTAACTGACCTGTGTCATGCATACATTTTGGCGTATTTGTTGTACTTTTGTGTGCGTTAGGGATTTGGACAATCCACTTATCTGGCTACGACCCGGCGCAGTAGGCTCTAACGAAGGAGTAAACTTATGTCGAGCGACGACACCTTGAATGAGAACAAGGAAGAAGATACTGAAAACGGTTTCACTTCATTGAAAGACGGTTCCACGAACTCGACCGCGATTGCGGCCTATTATGATGAATGGGCAGAGACATATGATGTAACGCTAAAAAACTGGGATTATCAGGCCCCAGCAGATGTGGCTAAAACCCTTTGTGAGTATTTGAAGCCGGGCGACAGCGTTTTAGATGTTGGTTGCGGTACGGGCATGTTTGGCAAGGCTTTATCCGGCCGTCTTGATTGCCTGATCGAAGGAATAGATATTTCATCGGCGTCTCTGGAAAAAGCAGAGGAACAGAATTGGTATCGTCGTTTACAACGCCATGACTTACAAGTCTCCCCATTGCCAGTAGCCGATAATGCGTTTGAAGCCGCAGCCTGCGTGGGCGTAATGACCTACATTGAAGATGCACCAAGTCTATTCGTTGATTTGTGCCGGATTGTTCGCGCCGGTGGATATATTGTGTTTACGCAACGTGATGATCTCTGGCAGCAAAAGGACTTTAGTTCTCTACTGGATGATTTAGAAAAACGAAAACTTTGGAAGACCCTTAGCGTTAGCAATGCTGTGCCCTATTTGCCAAAAAATGATGAGTTCAGTGACACCATTGGGGTCATTCAAGTGCTCTGCAAAGTTATCTAATCACAGGTACACATGTTTATTTTGGAATTCTATTTGGACCAAGTCTCGGCATAGATCTTTCGAAGTAATATACGTCTCTCTCCCGTTTCAGGGACTGAAAACTCAATCGCCCGTTCTTCACCGTGAATACTTTCGACACATGCAAGGACATGTTTGAGATCTAAGGCCGGTTCGATATCAGGCCAGATCGACATCATGGTTTTAGCAGAACAATAACCAACGCTTCTGGGTTTGATAGAAGTAAGGTAGCGAAGATCTTCACTGTTGAATGAGGGGTCCAATGCAAGATCATTAACACAAGAGTTTGGAAAATCCTGTTGAGAGCAGCCTTTTGCCTCAGCCAGGACAAAAGATCCGCCATAAGCATGAAAAGCAGTCGGATAAAGCATCACGTTTGGAATTTCAGCCTTGGTTAAGCCAGTGATAGAAAATGGATCGCAACTGCCGCCAAAATGCCGCCTAATGTCAAATTTATAAAAATCATTCACGTGGATATCTAAAGGATAGGCTGTCTGTTTTGATTTTTCCAAAAGAGATTGAAATTCAGCGGTTGTAAGAGTGAGCGCTTCGCTTCTCGGCTGTTCAATTTCAATAAGCCCATTATAGTTTTTCGAAATCCGAGAGATTATGGTCTCGTCGATATAGTCGCAATCACCGCTCATAAACGTTTGGCTCGCAAAGACCAAGAACATTAAAATGAACAACAAGGCTCCAAAAGTTAAACCTATTTTTTTTACCGCCATAATTGAATAACATTTCCTGTTTAACGTATGCGTTTGACCCAAGAACTAACATTGATTGTTAATCACACAATTGGGTAAAATTATGTTGTTTTGGGGTTTAGACGAAACATGGCGTGAGGAGATTGATATGAGCAAACAAAATCAGAAACACGTCTTGCGCTGGATTTTGTTAGGTCCCGCTATTTTAACAAGTTGGTTTTCTGTATTCTTAGCAGGGGTATACTCTCTGGTATTTTTTACAAAATTGATCTGTCCAATGGATCATTATCAGTCAGGGCGCTGTTACGGGCCAGAATTTAATTCCTATGAAAACATATATATCGTGTTTTTTGCACTCCTCTCCGCATCTATCGTTATGGCAACCACATATTGGGTGGCCCCAACTCATAAAATATGGAGCAGTTTCGCAGTATTTTTTTCTGGATGCCTAATGTCGTTTTTTCTTATTTGAGATTAAGAATATTAGGAAGGCTGGTAAAGCTGCAGCACCGAGTATGGCCAGTTCAAGATCCCACAATAGAAACCCAAATGAATTTAAAGTGAGGTAACGAAAGAATAGATCGCCAGCGACCCATAAGGGAAGAAGGAGTGCGACATAGACCATTAGTGCTTGCCGTCTAGGGGACTGGTCGCCTCAACGATCCATTCCACCTCTTGCTCAATTTTATTCACAACGTCCTTAATTTTACGCTGATGAGTATATGATGTATCTCGGCAGTTTTGCCGCGCCCGTTCCCAATAGGTCGGAAGTTTTTGATATACCGAAAGTATAATTTCTCTTTCTCTCGGATCTAAATACTCACCCTTGTCAATTTTGTGCCATCCGGCTGATTGCAATACTTTTCGGGCTGTGTTTGTCTTCTCAATGGCCACGGCCCAGAAATTTGTCTCGCACACCTTAAACAGGGTTCGGGCATTTTGAAGATTTACTGCAATCTCTGTGTCAGAGAACGGGAGACGTGCGAACACTTCTGGATTTGGGTCAAGCGCCACATAACCAGCGGAGACTTTGCTATCTTCTGCATGCCGCATAAAACGCTCGATTAAGACCGTTTCTGCAAACTTATCTGACGTTAAAGACAGTATTGTATCTTCAAAAAACATTCCGCTTACTGGTAGCCTTATGCTGAACCGATCTTCAAAAATCGGATCTATATGGAAAGCGCCACGATGGTCACTTTTGACCATCGGTTTGGGCCAGTAACTGTAGGTGTTGTTGACGTAGGTCGCGTGCCTAATTGTAACATTTTCCATAGGTTCTAGACTTACGGCGTCGACCACAATTCCCGACCAATGCGGGGCATCATAAACGACAGATTTATAGGGAGTGCAGGCCGAAATAACTATCATCAGTCCTGTTAATATTGGAAATCGTAAACTCAGCATCGATGGCCACATTTCATTTGTCAGCTAATTATTGGTCTTTGAATGAAACACTCGCTTCATATTAAGGCGACAATCGGGAGAGCGTTAAAAACAGATTGGTTTATACATCTTATACTTTGGAAACGTTGTATTTCCAGTGAAAATATGCGCTGTATATTATGTAAAAATAAAAATATCTGGAGAACAGAAAAATGAATACAGCGCTAAATGAGTTGTTGCAGATCCGAAATCGCAAAGACGATGGAGCTGTTAATGTTATTGGTAATGATCCAATTTATCCCACAAATTTCAAAGTTGCGGAAACGGCTGCAGGCGTTCTTGCCGCAACTGGAGTTGCCGTCTCGGATATATGGGAAATGAAAACTGGGCGCAGACAAAATGTATCGGTAGATACGCGTCATGCGGCCGCGGCGATCAGTAGCCATAGTTATTTACAATATCGGGAACCCGATGGAAGTTACCAAGTCAGACCAGACTCGCCCTTGGCGCAAATGGCGTATGATACCGTAAAAGCATACCCAACCAAGGATGGCCATTGGTATTTACCTCACTTTGGAATGAAGCATCTCAAGGAAAAGGTGCTCGGAATTCTGGATTGTGAAATGACCATGGATAGCATTGCCGCTGGCGTGGCCAAATGGGATGCGGAAGAGCTGGATACTGCCATTGCAGAGGCAAATACCTGCGGTGGTATCATTCGATCTGAAGCTGAATGGTTAGCCCACCCCCATGGACAGGCCCTCGCGGCTCAAGCTGTGGTGGAAATCGAAAAAATTGGAGATAGTGATCCTGAACCTTTTCCAGAAGATGGGCCCGCGCTTAATGGCATTAAAGTTCTAGATCTGACACGTATTCTTGCGGGACCTGTTGCTGCCCGAACTTTAGCCGAACATGGTGCAGATGTATTAATGGTCGCGGCCAAAGGAATTCCGCAACTCAAAAAATTTGTGATTGATCTGTCCCACGGTAAACGGAGCTGTTATCTGGATATGAACGTCGCGGAGGAAGCGGCCCACTTGAAAGCGCTGATAAAAGACGCTGATGTTTTCTCTCAAGGATACCGTCCCGGTGTATTAGAGGCCCGTGGGTTCGGACCAGAAGAACTCGCGGCACATCGGCCGGGATTGATCTATACCTCAATCAATTGTTACGGATCAGGTGGCCCTTTTAGTGATCGTGGTGGCTGGGAACAAGTGGCACAATCCGTAACCGGGATTAGTCATGAGACTGGAAACCCTCCCGAACTTTTACCTGTTTTTGTCTGTGACTATATGACCGGCTATCTCGGGGCGTATGGCACCATGCTAGCGCTTGCAAAACGTGCCGTAGATGGGGGAAGTTATCATGTGAAAGTTTCCCTCTGCCAATCTGCCATGTTCCTGCAGCGTCAGGGCCGCGTTGATGCATTAAAACCAATAATGGGGCTTTCCGATGAAGAAGTCGCACCCCTACAAATGGATAGCGACACATCGTACGGCCAAATCAGGCATCTTGG
>JBALWO010000101.1:0-5357 GCA_036960775.1 Pseudomonas marincola
CTTAAAGATGAAGCCTTGAAACGTGTCTTGATTTTTACGCGAACTAAACATGGTGCAAATCGTGTCTCCAAGCAGCTTGAACAATTAGGCATTTCTTCTGGTGCAATCCACGGAAACAAGTCGCAGAATGCTCGGCAGAAGGCGCTAAATGAATTTCGCGCTGGCGATATCCGTGCGTTAGTCGCTACCGATGTCGCCGCACGGGGCATCGATGTGAATGATGTCAGTCACGTGATCAATTATGAAATTCCGAATGAGCCTGAAAGCTATGTACATCGTATCGGTCGAACGGCACGTGCAGGTGCGACGGGCGTTTCTCTTTCTTTCGTGGATCACGATGAGCGAGATTTTTTGCGCGACATAGAGAAAACAATCCGGCAGCAGGTGCCGTTAATGGAAGACCATCCTTTTCACCAGGAAGGTATGGCGCCGCTGGCTGAAAAGGAAAAAGATGATAGCGGTACTGCTGATCGGCCGGGCAATCGGAACCGACGTTCGAATTCCGGTAAGCACAAACCGAACCGGCGTATCAATCAACCCAAATCCAGTAGTGCTAAGCCCGGAAGTGGGTCGCAGCGTAAAGGCCGACCTTCTAACGGACGATCACGGCCGGCAAAATCCGGTACTTAGGATCAGTCAAACTGTATTTTACCCCGGGTCTTTTTGACATTTCCCCGGCGTTGCTTTTTCTCAAGGCGTTTGAGTTTGGAAGAATAAGTAGGTTTTGTTGGTCGTCGATATTTGGGCACAATACAGGCTTCGCGGATCATTTCCGCCAACCTATCAACGGCTGCTTTTCGATTGCGATCCTGGCTACGATGCTCGCTAGCTGTCAAAACTAGGACACCCTCCTTAGTCATTTTTTGGCCGGCGATCTTCGTCAATCGATGGACGACCGCGGCCGGTAAGTTGGGGCTTTGACGTACATCGAAACGGATTTGCACGGCGGTCTCTACTTTGTTGACATTTTGACCGCCGGGTCCGGAAGAGCGAATGAAACTCTCCTGAATTTCATCGTCGTCAAGGGAAATGCTAGCGGTAATTGATATCATATTTCAAGTCGTAGAACATTAATTCATCTCAGTTAAACGTAAGAGCCAGCCTTCGATCCGTTCACGATTGACATCAAAATCCGATCGTCCGTAATTTGAGCGGCTATAAATGGCGAGAGTGCTACCATTGACGCTTACGGGTAGAATTTGGATGGAGACATGGTCTGGCCACGCGATCCATTTTGTCCGAACAACCAGTTCAAATGATGTTTTCGATTCCGACAATATTTTGATGTCGGGTTGTTCATCAATCAAGTTTCGAAGGGCCGTATGTAGATTCTCAGGACTGAAGGGAAAATCAGGAGCGATTAGGCTGGGTTTTGATTTCAGGCAATAATCGGTTGGGCAGACCAAAAACCAGTTGGGACTATCTGCCGGAGTAAGTGTTGCGAAATCAGTTTTTTGAACTTCACCGGCCGGTAAAATGCTCTCCCATAAAGGCGTGAGCCTCAAGATGACGAGGCCGACTAAAGTAACGCATATAATTGCGATGAAAAACTTCAGCATCTTTCGAAACATAATGACTTCCTGGTTTTAGAGGCTTAATTCGAGGCTAGGATTGCGAGAGCGCCGGTTCCGCCTAAATGATGATCGACTGTGATTTTATTCTCGTCCGTCAATTCATTATAGCGTCTTTTAAGATCCTGCAAGCATTTCACCTGATAAGGGAATGCACTCTGGCTGTAAGGGTGGTCTAATAAAGTCAGGCTAAAACTATCCTTCCCTTTCGAGATGGCTTGCGCATTTGCTGCCAAAAAAGGAAGATAAACATATCCTGCAAAATCCAGCAAGCCTTGTGTGGCGGCGGGCAAAGCGTCTGTCGCAGCCCAATCGCCTTCAATGCCAGAGGCATCATCCATTTGTCGCAGCCAACTCTCGGTCCGCTGGGCGAGGGCCCTGATAATGGATAATGGCGTTGGGTCTGTGGCCAACACGCGCAACTGGCCGTAAAGCCCAAAATCACCAATAGAGGGGCGGGTGCCAAACAAGAATTCATATTGGCCCACATGGGTTTCTAGAAGCGAGAGGATACGTTGATAGCCTGTCTCGATAACGGGAGCATTTTCAGGTGTGCAGCCAACTAAGGGCATACGACTGATTTGACGTTCGGCAAAGCTCTTTGCCATCTCCTCGCGCTTCTCTCCTTTATCATCCGGAAAGCCATCATCGGCGATCCAGTGGCTCGCGTAATGAATGTCTGCATCATATGCCCAACGATAATGGAACATCATTTTTGTACACCATTCGTCCGCCATATCTTCAATCAGATGAGACAAGAAGGCATGTGCTTTGTTATCTGGGATAACGGACCGGTTATCCGGGTGACGGTCTTCCAGACGATAGACAAGAGGTGTACTGTCAATATGCAGGCTGCCGTCTTCCGGGAGTTTTAAAATGGGTACCAGGGCCGGTTTGACCGCGTCAAATTCCGCTCGATTGCGTGAATTGCGTATCACCCAATCGAAAGGCAGACGTCGATATCGCATCAACGCTCTCATCTTCAGTGAGTAAGGGGAGCCGTTGGAACCAATCAAAGTATATCGGCCTGACTGCTGTCCGCTCATTATTATTCTCCTTTTTGCAAGCGAAGGAGAAGTCTATTGCAATAGCAAAGGGCGGTCCAGTCAGCAATACCAATAGCTGCAATACGGACTATGGAATAGAGTAAGGGATGTGCTAGCCGCCCTTTGGTCCGGCAAAAAACCAAATAACAAGACCAAGCACCGGTAAAATAAGAACCAGCAATATCCAAAGTACTTTTGCTCCCGTAGAAGCGCTGCTTTGGAATATTTTTACGATGGCGTAGATATCCAGGGCGAGAACAATCAGCCCAAATATTCCTCCAAACTCCATACTATCCTCCTTTAGTCGTCCAACAATTTATACAATATAAACGGCCTAAACGGCATTTCGTGTAACTTTTTATTTTATGGCTTCTTTTACGTCATTCCCTGTTAACAGCCCGGAGTGAGTATCCGGTGCCGCGATGACGGACAGTGCATTTGCTGATGCGGCTTTCAGACAGGTGACAATATCTGAGCCGACCGACGCGTAAGCGGAAAATGTAGTCGCAAATGAATCTCCTGCACCGGCAGTGTTGCCGACTTCTGCTTTGCCGGCAGGGTAGAATTCAATACCGTCTTTTGTCCCGGCATAAGCACCTTCTGCGCCATTTGTAATCAAAACAATTTTTGGTCCCAATTTGCAGACTTCGGCAACAAAAACTTCAAGCGATCGACCCGCCAGTCCTTTATGCAGCAGAACCGGACCTTCCACATTGTCCGGGATATTTTGAACACGATTGCCTTTGGGAAGGAGGGTTAGAGCTAGTTGTTCTGCTTCCACAGCATTAACCGAAATTAGGTCCACATAGGGCAGGGCTTCAACCATATCGCCTGCCCAATAAGTGAGCTGTCTAATGCCGGGATTCGTGGCGACGAAAGCACCGGATTCTTTGGCAGCCTGTACGATATGGGTAAGACAGGCAGCTGAATTACCAGATAAGCTAGCTATATATACGAGGTGACGATCAACAAAAATGTCGGGGTCTATTTCGCTTTCGACCAACGTCGTATTGGCGCCTCTGTTGGTGAAGATTGTCGGATTGCAAACATGGGACGTGACCATGATCGCCTTGCCCGTTGGCATTTTGGCATCTTGAATGATGAGGTCTGTGTTAATCCCTTCAGCACTTAGTCTTTCGACGATTTCCTTGCCTTCGAGATCCTTACCGGTCCGCACGAATGTACTGGTAGAGAAACCAAGACGTGCCAAAGCCACACCTGCGTTAGTGCCCCCACCACCGACAGAGGACCTGATTGAACTAACGTCTATTTTTCGACCTTCTTCAAGTAAAAGGAAGGAGGACGTCGCATTAGTCATGGTAACTCGTTCGATGTCTTCATTTGGGACGACCGCGATCACATCGATGGTCGCCGAACCAAAAGTCAGCGCATTTAATCCAGTAAAACTCATTCTTAGACTTTCTTGGGTTGGAGGTCACTCCCGACCTGTATTTGCCGGCTTTCCTTGGCGGCTGTTTCAAATAAGCTGCCCGTAGCCGTTTCTAAAAAGGCGTTAAGGGAAATCTTCTCCTGTTTGATAAATCCTTTTGCAGGTAACGAACCCGCACGAACCATTTCTATGACGCCGCAGACCGACGCCGCTGTTGTCCAGGCGATGGCAGTCCAATCCTGCCCCGACATATTTATGGGATAGTAACTGCGGACGAATTCTTTGCGCTGCAGACGACCTTGAATTTCGCCTTCCGCCGATATATGGGCATAGACAACGTCATCGTCTACTCGTGGCTTGGCATGTGTCAGGATAGTACCTGCTTGTTCACGGTTTTCGCGCATGAGTAACTCGTGGAAAAAGAAATTCATTAGCTTTACATGACCCGGATATCTCATGGTTTTATAATCTAGATTTTCCACTCTGCCGTCGTAAGTTTCACACATAGTGCCAAGTCCGCCGGAGGTGGTAAATGCTTCAAGCTTTTTGCCGTCGATGAGAATGGTTTCTACCCATTCCATGGGGGATACCCATTTTCTTTGCCCTTCCTCAATGACTTCACAGTCATTCAGATACTCATTGACCACTCCTTCCGGAGACCAGTTGAAGGCATAACCGAGCAACCCGGTCGGATTTTGGGGGAGCGCCCCGATACGCAGTCGAATGGTTCGTACTGTGTCAAATTGTTCGGCAAGGTTCGCGCCGACAATCCCAACAAACCCTGGGGCCAGACCGCACTGCGGCGCCATAACAGCGGTTGCCGTTTTGCTAAGATCAAGGACGGCTTGGGTTGTCGCGACGTCCTCGGTCAGGTCAAAATAGTGAATTCCAAATTCGTGGGCTGTCCGCGCCACATCGATATTTAGATAATATGGTAAACAAGATAGGACCGCCTCAAAAGGCCTGAGAACTTCCGCTAACAAAGAAGTGTCCACAATATCATGGGTCTGGGTTTCGAAGGGAAATTTTGTCCGTAATTTGCGGCTATCAATTCCGACAACAGAGAACCCTGCTTCGTTTAATAAAGTGGCTGCAAGGGAGCCTACGTTCCCCATGCCCAGAACAGCTATCTTTGAAAAGGACATTTTTTACTCCATAATTTTCGTTATTTCTCGGCAATGCACGCTTATTGCAGCCTTGCCCAATGAAGGGTAGCCTGTTCTTGTTATTGGGGCATCGAAAATAGAAAAGAATGTGCCCAGGTTAGGAGAGGATTATGACTCGCCATATTGTTTGTCTCAGTTTCGACTATGATGCCGTCTCAAGCTGGATTGTCAATGGTCGAACAAC